>JAJZJX010000054.1 GCA_021850985.1 bacterium | reverse complement strand
AAAATTTATAAATTTATTAAAGATTTAATAAAAAATATAATTAATTAATTATATTTTTATAATATTTTACAATATTTTTATTGTTTTTGCAATATTTCATTATTTTTTATGAAATGATATAATAATAAATTATGCATTTAAACGGAATTACGGAATTTAACGAAATAAAAACGAATATATTAATTTCTCCGGATAATAAAGTTTATCATCCGGACTTTATATTTTTCTGCTTAGACTTTGACGGAACTTTAGTGAGAATACGCAAAAGTCCTTTAGACGTTTATGCTCCGTTAACGCTTAAAAAATTTTTAAAAAATTTAAGCGATATCGAAGGAGTAAATGTGTGTGTAATTACAGGACGCGCATTAAGCGACATCGAAAGCAGGCTCGGCATTTTTCACAATATAATTTATTCTGGAAACCACGGTTTTGAAATAAAAAGTTATTACGAAAATTTTAAAATCGATTTTTTAGTTGAAAATACCGAAAAATATATATTATTTATTAAGCAGGCACTTGGTTATATAGATAAATTTCGTAAAACTGAGTTGCAAAATTTGATAATAGAAGATAAAAAATTTTCTATAAGCATGCATTACAGGCTGCTAAATTCAGATGAAACTAAAATTTTAAAAAAATACGTTAAAAATTTATTTTCTGAAAATTCAGATTTTAAAAAATATCTGCATATTACAAGGGGTAAAAAAATTATTGAAATAAGACCTAAAATTGAATGGAATAAGGGGCGGGCATGCGATTATATTTTAAAAGAATTTTCAAAAAAAATAATAATGGAAAAAGAAATTAAAGCTAAGAAAGAATTTAATATCTTAAGGGTAAACATGGGGGACGACATTACCGATGAAACTATGTTCGTACCAGATTATCAGATTACGAATACCGATGATAATAACTTTAGCGGCTTAAACGAATTAAATGAATTTAATAAAAACATAAATGCGAATGTTAAAAATATAAACTGTGTTATAGGCGATAAAAAATCGCAGGCGCAAATTTATCTTGAATCTTATAAATATACGCCTGCGTTTATCGAAAATATTTTATACGCTTTTAATAAGAAATAAACCTATTGCAAACTGCAGAACCAGAAATTTTGCAATATAATAATTTTATTATCGGTTAAAGTTTAAAATCTTAGCCTGACGCCTGCTTCAGGGCCGTCAAACTCTAAGCTGCCGTCAACGTCGTTAGTATCTACATGCACTTTATCGTAAACGTAATCCGCAAATATAGACACTGGTCCGACGGCTTTATAATTTACTCCGGCATTTATATGATAATAGTAACCATCAGAACCTACTGTAAATCCTTGAAATTTACCTATAAAAGAAAAATCGTTTAACGGTGAAACTTTTATTCTTCCGCCGATTATTGGAATAGGCAGACTGACGTTTTTAGTATTTGAAGCATAAGGCGAGTCCAATTCTGTTTTAGCCGTAATGACGTCCACGCCTATACCAAGTCCTACTGAAGCATATCTGTTTATCTCAAAATTATGATCGTAAAACATTTTATAACTGTATAGGTGGAGCTTCGACGTTACCGGAGTATTTATATTATAGGTCTGACCGTTAAAATAAACGGTTTGCGATATATTTGCAGAACCGCTATATAAGTATGGGACATATGTAAAAGAAATTCTGTTATCGTATAGCACGTACAGAGCTACTTTTAACATAGGTTCCGTTTTTGTCGTTTGCAACCCTAAAATAGAGGGCGTTATAACAGTTCCTCCGTTTCCTACGGCCAAATGTCCCGAAAGGTTTTGAAAATATGCCCCTCCTTTAACTTCAAGTCCAAGCATGCCTGAAGCATAAACTTTTTTTACCGGTATGCCTGAAAAAATAAAATAAGCTAAGCCTAAGATTATAAAAAACAACAACTGAAGCTTGGAAATATTAAATTTTTTAATCATTTTACATCCTCCTTTCTTCATTTTTTTAAATTTTACCGATTTTACGTTTTCCAAAATTTCCGATAGAAATTTTGTAACTGCTGTTTCATAAACCCTTTATAATTTCCGAAGCAATTTTGTTATCGAATAAGCCGTTATAATTAGTTTTTAATTCTTTCATTATCTGGCCGATTTCTTTGGTGTTTTTTTCTTTAGAAATTTTTTCTATATAAGTCTTAGTCTCTTCAAAAGACCACGCCTTTGGAAGATAGGATAAAAGTATCTCTTTTTCCGCGGATAGTTCTGAAATATCTTTTTTATTAGCCGTTAAAATTTCTATTGATTGGTCGGTTTTTTTTATCCAAGATTTTATAATTTTCGTCATATCGTCGTCGCTAACGGTATCGCTGTGATTTTTTTCCTTAGTTAGTTTTAAAGCATCGCTTAAAACCATCGTTAAAATATTTTTTTTGGAACTATCATTGCTTTTTCTTGCGTTTAGATAATCAGCTTTTATTTTCTCGTGCAGCGTCATTATTGTTTTCTCCCAATATTTTTTTAATTTTAATTTTACTTGATTTTATTTGATTTTAATTTATTTTAATTTAATTTTTATATTTTTTCAATTTATAATTTATCATAAATTATTATTATATCATTAACAAACTTTACTATTAAATACCGCCTCTTGCCATCTCTTTAAGTCTTTCTATCCTGTCTTCCGTAGAAGGGTGCGTACTGAACAAGCTTTTAAAAGCGCCTCCACGTAAAGGATTGACTATAAACATATGGGCTGTAGCATGAGTCATCTGATTAGCCTGCATAGGCTCTTCTTCGTTTCCGGCTTCCAGTTTATTTAAAGCGCTTGCAAGATACATAGGATTTCCGCTAAGCATAGCGCCGCCTTTATCCGCAGCATATTCCCGCTGTCTCGATATAGCAAGCTGTATCATGGTTGCGATAAGCGGAGCTATTATAGCCATGGCGATTATGCCTACGATATTTCCTTCCCTGTCGTCGCTTCTTCCGCCGAAACCGCCGAACATAGCACCCCATTCCGCCATCCATGCAAGCATGCTTATTGCGCCGGCAACGGTAGCAGCTATAGAGCTTATAAGAATATCCCTGTTTTTTACGTGCGTAAGCTCATGTCCTATAACGCCGGAAAGTTCGTTCGCATTTAAAATCCTCATAATACCTGTCGTGACGCATACGGCGGCATGGTTTGGATTTCTGCCCGTCGCAAAAGCGTTTGGCGTTTCTTCGTCAACTATATAAACTTTAGGCATTGGAATGTTGCCCCTTGCAGCAAGATTTCTTACTATAGAATAAAGTTCCGGGTATTCGGCTTCCGTAACCGGCGTTGCATGATACATAGATAAAACTACTTTGTCGCTGAACCAGTATGTTCCGAGATTCATTACGGCGGCAAATATTAAAGCTATCACCATTCCCTGCTCTCCGCCGATTGCACCGCCCGCAACTATTAATATTCCGGTTAAAATTAGCATTAAAAGAAAAGTCTTAAAATAATTCATTTATAGATTCAGCCTCCTTAAATTATAAATTTTAAAATACATAAAATACACATTATATAATATTTTTATAGCCTTTTTTCATAAAAATGTCAAAAGATATAGCCTGAATAGTTAATGAAAATAAAACCGCTATAAAAACGTATGTGATAATTTCATTCCTTAAATGCATATTTAACGGCAGTGATAAAGCCATCGCAATAGGCAGTGCGCCTTTTAACCCGCCGAAAACCAAAAAACGTTTATACTGCTTATTTAAAGTCAATCCGTTTGAAAATATTTTAAATCTGTTTTTTATTAAATTGACTATCGGCGAAATTATATAAACCCCCAGAAAACGCGAAAAAAGCACCAATGCTATTATAAACAAAGATATAAGCCATATATCGAAAATTTTAAAAAGATTAATCTCAATTCCTATTATTAAAAATAAAATAGAATTGATTATAAAAGTTATATATTCCACGACTATCGGAAAAACCTCAAGCGTCCTGCCCGTCACTTTATTTTTAAAACCGTAATTAGCCAGCGTTATACCGCTGAAAATTACCGCCATTATAAAAGACATATGCAGATAATATGCGGCTATTAAAGACGCATAAGCAAGCAGAAGGGAAATCATAATTTCGGTTAAAAAATCCGTAGCAAGCGATAAAACAAGCGATACTAAATACCCTAGAATTATACCTAATATCGACCCGCCTATAGATTCGTATAAAAATTGAACCGTTGAAGACCCTATTATTCCAAAAATATAATAAAACATATTATATAAATTATATAACGAACCATGTAGCGAACTCAAACTCAGGCGGATGCCGTCCGAAAAAATATGAGCGGCTTTATGGAGATTTAAGTTTAAAAAAACCTCGTATAGAACAAGGCTTATCCCGTCGTTAAAAAGACTTTCGCCCGCAAGAAGAGTCTCTATGTCTTCGTTATTTTCTGCATTTTTTATATTTCCAAAGTTGTCTGCCGCATGTTCTTCTTTATCAAGATTTTTACTTCCAATTTCGTTTTTATTTTCTTTTTCGTTCTTATATTTCATTGCGCCGTTTTTCAGCATAGAGAGTATTGTTATAGGATCGGTAGGGGTTATTATAGCGCCGAAAATTAAAGACTGCTTTAACGGAAAATCTAAAACAAAATGAAAAATCGTGCCTGTAAATATAGCGGAAATTATAGTTCCGAAAATAGATAATGCGCCTATAGGAAGTGCGTTAGACATCAGGGGACGCAGTTTAATTCCGACGGCGCCTTCAAAAATAACTACCGGCAAAAAAACATAATATATAAGATATGGCGTAATCTTTAAACTTGGAAAAATATGAAATATCCCGACAAAAAGCCCTATAATAACAAGCATAGACGCATAAGGAATTTTAAAATATCTCGTTAAAATTCCTCCCGCCGACGCTATAGAAAGCAAAATTATCGCAGTTATTATTATATGGCTTCCATTATACATAATATATAATATATCATATTATATACGCTAAACTCATCAACCTTAATCATGCAATAGAAAATATTTATTAATTTCTTTATCAGGTTAAGCAAAGTATGAGAGGAAAAGGTGTCAGATTTTATTTTTTTGCATGCGGAATAGTTCGAATAATAAAAAAATATCTGCAAAAAATTAATCTGTCCCCTCCTACGTTATTTTATGTTATTATTTATATATAAACATATATTTTATATGGCTTTGGGGGGTCAGGGGGGCGAAGCCCCCCAGCCCTTACAAATGCTATTTGAAAAAATAATAATCAATTTTAGGCAAGAACCATCTGTCCCCTGAGCTTAAAGCTCCTAATAAAGTGTGTTCTATCCCTAAATTTCCTATCGGTTGATTTAGCTTTAAAGCTACCGTCAAACGGGAGGCTGAAATCATAGGGATGATAGCCTAAGAAAGGAGGAAAAATGAAGTATGTCGGAGTAGATGTATCAAAAGATTCGTTTAACTATTTCGTTATGGATGAAAAGTATAACGAAGTTAAGTCTGGAAGTTTTGAGATGAACCATGAAGGATTTGAAGGATTTAAAGACGTAGTTTTGGGACTTAAAGACTCTATAGCAGCTATGGAATCAACGGGAAACTATCATGCAAACCTTCTTGCCTTTCTAGTTTCTTTTAAAAAAGAGGTATGCCTTGTTAATCCGCAGCTCATTAAAAGATTCTCTCAGGGAACTACTCTGAGAAAAACGAAAACGGACGAAGTAGATGCAAAGCTCATTGCTTTTTTTATTGCAAAAAATCATGAATTAATACCTTATTTCAGTCCGGATAACATAGACGAAATAAGGGTAATAGCGCGAATAAGGGAAGATATCTCAAGGCAGATATCTGCGGCTAAGACAAAATTTAAACAACATATTAACGTGGTATTTCCGGAAATTCTTACGGAGTCTAACGTTTACTCGTCAAGCATAATGAATCTGTTAAAACTATTTCCCAGCGCTAATGCAATAAAAAATGCAAATATTAAAGAAATAAAAGAAGCAATAGCCTCTAAAAGAGGTAAAAGCATTGATTTAAGCGCCAGTGAGATAAAAGAACTTGCAAAAGATTCAATCGGCAAGGCTTCCGAAAACTTCGAAAGGATTATAAGGCTTGATATTAGAACCATAGAGTTTCTTGAGGCAAATCTGAAGGAAATTACGGATTCTTTTATAGACGAAATAAAAAAAACAAACAAAGACGATCTTAATATCATATCTTCGATAAAAGGCATATCGGATATTACCGCAGCTCACTTTATAGCGGAAGTTAAAGACGTAAAAAGATTTTCGACGAGAAACAAGCTCATTGCTTTTGCCGGAACAGATCCCTCCATTAGGCAATCTGGAACGAGCATAAACTCAAGCGGCAAGATAAGCAAAAAAGGTTCAAGAACACTCAGAAGGTATTTGTATCTAATGGGGCAGTCTCTTATAATACATAATCCGCATTTCAAAGAGTATTACGACAAGAAGAAAAAAGAAGGCATGCCGCATAGAAAGGCTATGATTGCGCTTTGCAATAAACTGTTAAGAATTATATATTCTCTTTTAACTAACAGAAGGTATTACGACGAATCTTTGAATAAGGCCTATGTATGATAATAAAATAAAACTAAAATTATAACCTATGAAAAGCGGATTTTTCGTTCGGTATTTTAGGGAATTTTAATTCGGCGTTGACGGCAAAATAAAAAGAATAAAAACAAAAAAGGACTTATTGTGTAAATGACAATAAGTCCTGAAATGCAGATTTGACAAGGGGTTAAGGAATTAAATAATATAGTTGACTTTTCCGAAAAAATATAGAAAATAAAACTATAAACAAACATATCTCTAAACTGCCGATAAATAAACTTGCAATCCGGTTAAATAAATTATATAATAATTATTCTGCAAATAAAATATCGCGGGGTGGAGCAGTCCGGTAGCTCGTTGGGCTCATAACCCAAAGGTCGCAGGTTC
>JAJZJX010000053.1 GCA_021850985.1 bacterium | reverse complement strand
TGTCTTTAAAGCTATCGGGGAAATTTTTTTCTATTAAAATATCCCTGCGCCGTTTTGCAATTTCAGGGTGAAGTTCCCATTCATAGCTTCCCTTTCTGAAAACAGGCGATTCAGGAGATATTGCCGAGTTTTGGATAACCGCCGTCGCTATTTTATTTTCCGTTGCGGCATCCATAATTCTAAGGATATTGTTAAAACTGCCTGAAGGGTGCGATACCGGCAGTTTACCGGTAAAATATTCATTTTGGACATCTATAACGACTAAAGCGCGTTTCATAATAATTCCTCCTATTCTTAAAATATTAATTTTAAATATAAACTTAATCTTAATATAGAATATACTATTGACTTTGTTATTACAAACGATTATTATTGATACCATTAATCATTTTTAATGATGATAGCTAAAATATAATTAAACTTTTTAAACATTGCATTTTTAATGAACAATAATTTTATATGGATTTGAATATTTTAAAAATATTTTATGCGGTTGCGAAAGAAGAAAGTATTACAAAGGCTGCGGCTAAGCTAAACTATGTCCAGTCGAACGTTTCGGCAAGAATAAAGCAGCTCGAAGAAGAGCTTGGCGTACCTCTTTTTTACAGAACCGGAAGAAGAATCGTTTTGACCCCTGCCGGTAAAATATTGCTCTCATTTGCAGAAAAGATAGTTAATATCGAAAAAGAGGCAGAAAAAACGGTAAAAGAAACATCAGGCGACAATGCCGGCATTGCCGTCGGTTTTATGGAAACCGTAGCCGCCGTGAGATTGCCGCCTATCCTTATAACCTATAATAGAAACTTTCCAGGATCCTCTTTAAAACTTGTAAGCGGTTCAACGGAAGAATTGCTTTTAAAAGTCTTAAGCTATGAACTAGAAGGAGCTTTCGTCGGAGGGCCGATAGAACATCCCGATATCGAAGAACATCCCGTATTCGAAGAAGAACTTGTAATACTTTCAAATGAACAAGTCGATGATTTAACGGATAAAAATATAGTGGTTTTTAAAAAGGGATGCGCTTACAGAAAAAGTCTTGAAAAATTTTACGAAAGCTCTGGCATATTTTCTTATAAGATATTTGAATTCGGCTCTATAGAAGCCATACTTGCCTGCGTTTCCGCCGGAATGGGCGTAACAATGCTGCCGCGCTCAGTCGTAAAAGAAAAGGGATATAAAAACTTAAAAATAATACCGCTTTCGGACAACATAGGTAAAATGACGACGGTATTTATAAAAAGAAGGGACACTCTTATGACAAAAGCCTTATCCAATTTCTTAAAAATAGCAGAAGAATTTAAATAAATAATTATACGCGATAACGGAAAAACTCGGTAACCAAAAAACTCAGTACACAATATTTTGATTATTTCTTGCAATGACAAATACAAGCCGATATTATCGTTTGGCTGCATATTGTATATACGCTTTCATATTCGCCCAGCCGGCAATTAGACTACGGTCTTTCTTTTCCGATAATTTCATTTATTTTTATTTTAATAACGGCAGTTTTTCTGTTTAGTTTAGATTTATGATTTTCGACCATTTCTTCGGTTAACTCAATATATCCGCCTTCGGGAACATGTTTTTTAATTAAGAATTCCATCGCATCTTTTTTTTCCTTTATATCGCCAACAATAGCGGCTTCTCCCGTTATCATAACGCTTTTAAAAGACTGCCCTATTTTGCACGGAATTTTATTGGGAAGAATGCCTCTGCCTATAAAAACCAAAAAGCTGACGGTTGGGTTACGTTTTAGAATATCTATCTTTGTTCCGGATTCAGCGGAATGAAAATAGATATGTTTTTCATGATATACAAAGTTAACCGGAACGGTATACGGCGACATTCCGTTAAAAAGTCCAAGCACTCCTATTTTAGAAACGTTAAGTATTTCTTCGAGCGTTTTATAGTCGCTGATAATCATTTTAACAATACCTGCTTATCATATATTCGATAACTTATTTGAAAAGGATGAATTTTTTTAATAAGGTTTTCATTTATTTTACGCTGCAAGCGCCGATTCTTTTTCCGGTAAGTTCAATGTTTGAATTTGCATTCATTGTTCTGCCTTGATATGTATTGACAGTATTGATATGTCCATGCATATGCATTGTTTTATCGTTAGGAAAATACTCAAATATAAGTTCTTTTATCTCTGAGCCGGTTTTGATAGAACATTCAAAACGCGTAATTACCGTTTTACCGTTAATAGTTACGACGGGTTTTGGGCAGTCAGCCGGGATATCTGGATTCTTCTGCAACAGCGGTTTAAATTTATTGCCGATGCATGTTGAATAAGTAGAAGTCATAGGCGGCGCAGAGTACGCAAGTCCCGAAACGGTCGTCGTTATTGTTTGGGTATATTGCCATAATCCTGGCAAAAACAGCCTGCCTGCAAATGCGTTGCCGGTAAAAGCTAAGCTAATAAATATACTTATTAATACAAACATTTTCTTCATATTGTTCCTCCTATTTTTGTAAAAAAAATTATAATACGGTTATCAAACCTATTTTAAATGTTTTTTTATTTTTTATATAGTATAAATTAATTATAGAATTATTTTAATTCCTTAAGAGCCGCTATATAGGTTTAGCCTCAGTTTAGACAAAGAGCCTCATTTAATAATCCATCCATTTTTTACCAATTTATTATCTCAATAAATATTTAAAAAAACAATCTAAAAATTATGCGGTTATAAAGTCTTCCGCAAAAACTTTATTTATCATATCGCTCTCATCTTTGTTTAAAGTCTATAACGCAAAATTATCCATTTCCGGATTTTCCTGCCAGTTGTATTCTATTTCAATGCTAAGCCGCTTTGCCGTTTCATATCCCAAATAGTCGGAAACAAATCCGAGCGTCATATCCATTCCGGCGCTTATACCCGAGCTTGAATAAATATTCCCGTCTTTTACCCATCTTGCCTTTTTAATCCAATCAACGGAACAAGACTGGCTTTTAACCCACTCGAAAGCGATTTTATTAGAAGTAGCTTTTTTGCCGTCCATAAGCCCTGTTTTTGCGAGAAGAGCGGACCCCGTACAAATCGTAAGAATATATTCGGAAGATTCCGCAATGTGTTTAAGTTTATCTAAAAAATTAACGTCGTTTACTAATTTTCTGGTGCCTATTCCACCGGGTATAATAAGAACCGTATCTTTATCTTCGGCTTTTGCATCTATAATAGGCTTCGTCAATACCGAAACGTTATGCATGTTCGAAACTATTCCGCCGCTAACGGAATAAAATTCAACATTAAAGTTATCTTTTAACCGTCCTAATATTTCTGCCGGACCGAAAACATCAAGCGTTTCAAAATCTTGAAATAATATAAATGCGGCTTCTTTGACAGAGTTCATAATATAAAACCTGATTTAAGATAAGTATTTTTAAACTTTAGGTTCTATTACAGTTATCTCTTTTACCTCATACGTTGCCCCCGTGCATATTACGAGAGCTACGGTTTCTATATTTGTTTTTTATTTATGATACCCTTTCTTTAATACAGCCCTTCCTTTTTAAGAATGGCAATAACTTTTTCTACTGTGTCGTCAACGTTAAAAGCAATCTGTTCAGGGGTAGCTTTAAAGTTGTTACGTAAGTTAATTATGATCTGTCTTTTGTCAGCCGCTCTTCCCTTCTCAATTCCTTTTTCAATTCCTTTTTCAATTCCCTCCTGATAGAAAGGATCGTCTTCTAATTTTATAGTAATAGGCATTTTCTCCTCCAATTCTTTAGCTGTTTTTAGTAAATTAGGTCTTAAATGCAATATGTTTATAAGCTTAAGTCTATAGTCTTCAAGTTCCAACGGTTTAAGAGACGAAAGGCGCGAAGTAACTTCTAATATACAATAATCGATAAATAATTTAGATAAATAATTTAAGTTTTGGACTGAGAAAAATTATAAGAGCAAAAAAAAGAAAAACAAAAACTCCCGAATGCGTCAAACGCAGGAGGGAGCAGGAGAATAAATAAATCTGATACCTCCTACGCCCTGATTGCTTTGATAATTTTGTTCATTTTTTTGCCCCCGTTAATTGATTGTTATTTGTCCGCAATGCGTAATTAACTCTGATTAATTATATTTATTATTTCCTGTCCAAACAAAGCTATGGTTTTCTTTGATAATCCTTTAATTAGTAAAAAGTCTTCAAGCATTTTTGGTCTTATCTTAATTATAGTTATAAGATGCGAATTGTGTGCGATGAAATACGAAGGGTATCCAAATTGATACGCCTTTTGTTCTCTCCAGTCTTTTAGCTTTTCAAAAAGGTTTTCTTCTTCTTCGGTTAGTTTTGTAGTGTTAGAGTCGAAAATAATTTTATTTTCCGCTTTTTCGCTGTATTTAAATTCCCGCTCAAGTTCTTCTATTTTTTTCTTGTCTTCTTCGGAAATTCTTACGTTATAAAATACGAAAATTGACCACCTGTCGCCGTTATCAAAAACTTCCGGCTTTAATGCATAAACCGAATTAAAAAATCTGTTTACTTTTTCCTCATCTTCTTCTATATAATTTTTTCTGATGCTTAGAACTTTTAAATACATAATTTTACTCCTGGTATTATAATGTTTACTGTAATTATTTTGAAGATATTTTTTGAGGGTTTTCTGCCATTGCGGTGCCGATAATTTTCAAATAGTTTTTATCTCTACAAATATTGCTATCTATAAATCCCGGTTCAACTAAACTAAATGTATTTCTAAGATATTCAATAATTTCATAAACTATTTTTTTAGGAAGTTTAATTTTTTTAATCAATTTTTCTTCTACTTCGCATAATATAAATTCACTTATAATAATTTGTTTATTTAAAATGCAATTTTCAAATAGTTCCGAGCATAGCCCCCTTGTAGAAAATGCTGTAATTATAACATTGCTGTCAAAGACTACTTTCATTATAGGTTTTTAAATATATCTTCGTCCATCAAAAAACCTTTCGATTCGGCATAAGGTAAAACTTTTTTTCTCAAATAGTGAAATTTTTTTAAAGATATATATTTATCAATAGCTTCTCTGATAAATTCGCTTTGAGAACTTTTTTCATTTTCCAAAATAAGATCCATTTCTTCTTTTAAATCTTTTGATATTCTCAATGTGATAGTTGCGTTTTTCATAAAATAACCACCGACTTATAAATATTATATGACTTTCATATAAAACTTTTAATTGTATAAAATAAAATTAATAATTATTATAATATATATATGCGTATATATGTATGTATTCAAATGTAATAAAGGTCGGCATATTTTAAATTTTCTTGTTTTAATAAATTATCGGCGTATATTTCCTGCTTTTCAGAAAGGTATTTTAAGAATATAAAACCTAACACGTAGTTTTTATACTCGTCGGCGTTCATTTTGCCTCTAAGTAAATCGGCTATTGCCCATAGCTGCTGTTCCAATAATCTTTTTTGCTCTTCGGACATTAAAAACTCCTATTTACAAATTTACATTATTTTTTATTAACTTTTAGGATTATTGACAGATTATCGTATTTTTAATTAAAACCTCATCACCGCTTCTAACTTTATTCCATTCAGCACATACACATAAACCGTATTACTGTTATACGCCTGCGCCTTTCCTATTACCCTGTATCCGTAATAATCGGCGCTTGCCTTGCCGTATTGCCTTGCCTCTTGGATAACATTATTTATAACAAGTTTTATGCCGTTTGGCAAGTTATCCCAACCGGCCGGATTGGTATTTCTGACTTCGGCAATATTGCCGTTACATATCTTATAATTTTCAATAGCCCAGTATGCCGGTTTAGGAAAGCCCTGCGTTCGTCTTATTATGCTTACAAGCTTGCAACCGGACATAGTCGTAGTTATCGGTATGGCGTTATAAGTATAGGCTCCGTATGTGTAAATATAAGGACTGTTTGAGTTATAAACCCGCATGGCTAATTTGTTAAAGTTAGAATCGGATTTATTGTAATTACCGCCAAGCGTCCAAGCCGAAACCGTATTTGCGGAAAAGACGATAACCGCAAATATAAATATTTTTAATATTTTATTTATAATTGTATAATTCTGGATTTTCATACATTTTTTTCCATACATATGCCAATATTAATATGCCGAGCCAGCCGAGTCACAATAGAACGTCGCCACCTATAGAAACAAGATAAATAAGCAGTTCGAATTTAGTTCCCGAAAATCTGCCGCTTGAAAAAATAGAGGAATATTTCCAGCCATGTACAATTGAAAAAAGAACTGGCAATGTGTTAATTATTTATTTTTTATTATTTTAACAGATTTATTTAACTTTTTCTTTGAAATAGTAAAAACTCCGTCAAATTATTTATCTTATTAACCGGCTCAGGCAACGTTTCATCTTTATATCCGCGATTGAGCCAATAAGCCTTGCAGTCTGGACAATTTGCCTCTATATGATGAATAACTGCGTTGTAATCGTCTATGAAATATTTTATTCCAAGTTCCGAAATAATTCTATGCTTTTCTTTTGTGTCTGCGTAATATACGGGGATATCTTTGCCGAATATTTTAGATATGTTAGCTTTTCTTAAATGCAACATTTCTAAAGGGCTTGACGTTATAAAGCATTTTACATTATTGATGTAACGCTTTAAGTTTATGACTTCGTCAAAAATATCCATATCGGAAAAGTTTATCTTGGAATTGATTAGAGATACCGTTTCTTGAGATATCTCGTATCTCTCCGCCATATTATATATTTCTGGATGCTTGATTGAGATATTTAGACCAAGTTCTGCGGCTTTTTTCCTGAAAGTTTTCTCGTAGTCGAATATAACGCCGTCTAAATCTAATGCGGTATGGGATAACATTAATCTGCCTCTACCTGTTTTATTAATATAAAAATATCTGTAAACGACAATACTAAACTACTTAACTTACAATTTAAACGCCTTATTAATAGCCCGCTAATAATATCATGGCTTAAACTGCCAAATTATTTATAATTCTATATAATCTTCTAATAAATCTTTTAAAAGAGTTTCGTTAAGTTCTTTTTTATCTCTGTCCCAAAGACGCGAATCCTCTTTAAATAATTCATATAATTTAGTTTTAAAATATCCCATAAATTCTCCGTGAGTAAAATAATTTATAAAAAATTATAATATTTCCTTAACTCACCGTTAGAAACTTCATAATTAACCACTAAATAGTTTTTATATTTTTTTTATTATTTTTTATGGATTAATTATAGATTAGTTTTCGACTTTTAGTAAAAACCGGTTATCATTTCACG
>JAJZJX010000052.1 GCA_021850985.1 bacterium | reverse complement strand
TTATTTTACAATAATTTTCGGATGATTGCAGTAAACTTGCTCATCCGAAATCTACCTATGTGGGTTGTCTAAATTTATGGAAACATTATAATTCTAATATATTTATTTGACAATAAATATAAATAGTAATACAATGTATATATGAATTTTGAATGGGACGAGGCAAAAAATGAAGCTTTAAAACGTGAAAGGGATATTTGCTTCGAGGATATCATAATTGCCCTGCAAACCGGTAAACTATTGGCGATAAAAGAGCATCACAATAAGTTAAAATATCGGGGACAAAAGATATACATAGTAGAATTCAACAATTATGTTTACATGGTGCCGTTTGAGGAAAGCGAAGAAAAAATAACGCTGAAAACTATTATTCCGAGCAGAAAAATGACTAAGCTTTATTTAAAGAGTTCAGGGGAGTCAGAAAATAAAAAAGGGGGTAGAAATAGATGAAAAAAACGACTAAATTAGACAAGAAAGAAATGCAATTATTAAAAGAGCTGGAAAACGACGAATGGGTCGATACGCCCAATATGGAAAAAGAAAAGGAAAGATATAAAAAATTAGCCCGGTCTTTTGCTCTTAAGAAGAAAAATATAAACATAAGGCTTGCCGAAAACGACCTTTTAAAACTTAAAAGTAAAGGTTTGTCCACGGGGTTATCGTATCAAACCTTAGTCGCCTTTCTAATTCACCAATACGTTAGCGGAAAGATAAATATAACCGTATAAATAACAATTTACGATTAACACCTATCCGAATAGACGCTCATAGGGAGGCCGTATTCAATACTATCGTCACCGAATGTATAATAATAAGGCAGACTAAAGAAAGAGCGGCTGTTATTTAAAATAATTATAAATAAAATCAGGTCGAAAATATTTCCGCTATTTCTCGCAAGCATAAAGGTTTCTCAGATAATCTTTAATTAACTTAAAGCAGTTTTCGAGAATTGTTTTATCCTGAAATGTCTTGGCGGTCATGATGCACCCTTCGATTAAAGAAACGATAAACTTAGCCGTTGCGTCTGTTTCCACATTTTTTCTAATGATGCCTTTACTCTTTGCAGCCGTCAACGCCTTTTCGATGTGGGATATTTGCAAAGCTACTATACTTTGTATTTTTTTTGAGAAGAATTTATCCTTATGCGATAATTCCATTGCGATATTCCCCAGAGGGCATCCCTTTTTTGCGAGGGCATTGCCCTGTTTTAACAATAACCCGTCAAGCATTCCGCAAATGCTTTCGACCGGATTATCCCCCTTATACACGTCTTTCCACGAATCTGCGAACTTTATCTTTATAATCTCGTCGATAACCTTTTCGGTAATTTCTTTTTTGGATTTGAAGTGGTAATAAATGCACCCCCTTGCGCAGTTCGATTTTTCTTCGAGGTCATGCATACTGAAGTCTTCGTACCCTTTTTCGAGTATGAGAGAGGCGGCTTTTGCAAGTATATCCTCCCTTTTTGTTTTCTTTTTTATAATTTTTGACATGGATTAATCACCTGAAACTTATTATAACACACGAGAATTTAATAATAAAATAAAAAATGCTTGACACGGGAAAAGTTGAAAATATATAATAAACAATAGCAATATAAAGACCGATTAATCGGTCTTTATATTATAAAAATATTTCAGAAATTTTTCCTAATCGAAATTAAGGCAAAATATATATGTGTTTGTCTAATTCAATTTTAATATTATAATTAAAAAGGAGGTTAAAATGGAATTATTAGAAGCCGTGCTTTCAAGAACTTCGAAAAGGGATTTTATGGACAAGCCGGTTCCGAAGGAACTGATTGTCCAGATATTATCCGCATCCTTAAGGGCGCCTTCGTGGGCAAACTCGCAGCCGTGGGAAATAGCCGTTTCCACCGGTAAGACGAGCGAGTTTATAAAAAACAGCCTGTATGAGCTTGCCAAAAATAATACGCCAATAAATCCGGATTACCCTTTTTCGATAAGCCGCCGTTTGGCGAATGCGAATCTGAGCAGCACCCCTATTAATTCGGATTATCCTGTCCCGAATACATGGCCGGAAAAACAGGAAGCTAATATGTTCGAAACCGGAAAGCACAGGTTCGAACAACTCGGCATAGGAAGGGAAGATGCCGAAAAAAGAAGGGAATTTGCTTTGGCGAACTATAAATTTTTTAATTCCCAAACCGCAATATTTATATATCTTGAAGAAAGTCTGGGCGTATGGTCTATTTTGGACTGCGGCATGCTGATCCAAAATATATTGCTGGCAGTTCACGACTCGGGTCTCGGAGCCTGTCCGCAGGCATACCTTGTGGCATATCCCGATATTTTAAGACAGGCGTTCGGCCTTCCCGCAAATAAGAAATTCATCCTCGGGATTTCTATAGGCTATTACAAAACGGACAGCAAAATTAACGATATAAAAACCTTCAGGAACGACTTTGAAGATATAGTTAAATTTTACGATTAAGTTTTAAATTCGTAGGAGGCAAAAATGGCTAAGGACCAAGAAAGCAGATATAATCGTGGCATTAAAAAACTTAATGAAATTGACGGGGAAGCAGGAGCGCGCGTCATAGAGAATTTGAAGGATATTGCGCCTGATATGGCTCGCTATCTAATATAATTTCCTTTCGGGGACATATATTCGCGTCCGGGTCTGGACTTAAAATCAAGAGAAATAGCACCGTCGCGGCTTTAACTGCCCTCGGCAACGCGCCTGCGCAGCTTAAAGTTCACGTAAATGGTGCATTGAATGTCGGGTGTACGTGAGGGGAAATCATAGAGGTTATTATAAGGGAAAGGCGTAGCTTACCTGATTAAATTCCTCCTCACACTTTTCTCTGCACGGTCTCAATGCCGTTTACTTAAAGAAATACGGCTGGTATCGCATTGATGCCAGAGGCAATAAACAAGGGGTAGATGCCGGTTTTTGTCCTCCCGTGGAAAAGTTGGCTTTTCCAATTACATACGCCGGCGAAAGAAATTTAGATTTAATATTTGTCGAACCCCTGCCTTCGGTTATAAAAGTTTTAACACAAAATAAAACAATCGAACAGGTTTATGAAAACCTTCCGGATGAGGAAGAGGGTTAATTGATTTATATTTTTAAGGAAGACTAAAACCTTGAAACATACTATTCTTGGGGCGGGCGGTTCCATCGGAAACGCTTTAACTTACGAACTGCTTAGAAACGGTCAGGAAGTGAGACTTGTCTCCAGAAGCAAGTATTCGATAAATGGGACGGATTCTTTTAAAGCCGATATAACTTCTTTCGACGAAACCCTTAAAAGCCTCAATGGGTCGGATATAGTTTATCTGTGTGCAGGGTTGCCTTATGATAATAAGATATGGGCTATGGGTCTGGCCGAAGATTATGCAAAATGCGATAGACGCCTGCATAAAGGCTGATGCTAAACTAATTTTCTTCGATAACGTCTATATGTACGGAAAGGTTGACGGCAAAATGACTGAATCCACGTCGTATAATCCTTGCAGCAAAAAAGGCGAGGTGCGGGCAAAAATCGCAGTCATACTGGAAGACGAGATGAAGAAAGGAAACCTGCAGGCAATTATAGCAAGAGCTGCGGAATTATACGGACCGTATTCCGTAAGAACAAGTATTCTTTATGTTTTAGTTATAGGTTTTAGTTATAGATAGATAGATTGATGCATGGGAAAAGTGCCCAATGGTTAGTTGACATTGATAAATTGCATTCATTCACATACTCAGTTGATTGCGCAAAAGGGCTGTACTTGCTTGCAGGTAAAAATGACACCTTTAATCAAGTATGGCACTTGCCAACGTTTAGTCCGCCAATTGATTTAAAAACTTTTATCGGCATCGCTGCGGATGCATTAGAAGTTAATTCCAGCTACTCGGTTTTAAAAAAATGGATGATAAGGACGGCTGGTATTTTGGATAAACCGACGCGGGAGCGGTACGAAATGCTGTACCAGTACGAATTTGATTATCATTTCGATTCGTCTAAATTTAATGGATATTTCTATTACAAGCCCATCTCTTACAATGAAGGCATAAAAGAGACGGTTCGGTACATAAAAAACAATGTGTTGCAAAATATATCATAATTTAATTTTAAGATACATCAATTTTTATTTTTATATACCGTTTTAAAGTTACAAATTTTGCATACTAGTTAAAAAATTTATATAATTAAATATAATTAAATTCTTATATACGGTGAAAAATTTGTCAATAACTTTTAAAATGTCTATTATAAAATAACTGTATTAAATGCGAGGCCGCTACGAGCAAAAAATATCCATCTCTATGAAAAACTCGGCATGCCGCAGTCCTTTCTTTACTTTAAAAATTGTTTCCTTACCCATAAAATAGTGTCTCTTACGCTTTCTTTAAAATCCATCGGTTTCCAGTCAAGTTCGCGTTGAATTCTATCACTCGAAAAAACCGGTTCTTTCCCCCCGTATTCCTCTATAAACAATCTGGTAGCAAAACGGGGAGTCTTCATCAACCTATTCGATAACCAGTCCATAATAGGCACGGTTTTAAGCAACGGTTTTGGAAGGATTTTGGCTGGAATGGCAATTTCGGGGTCAATTTCATGGATTAAATAAAACAATTCTTTAAGATAAGCGGAAAAGGTTGAGGCGATATACCTTCCTGAGGACTTATCGTTTTCATAGGCAAGAACATGGGCAAGGGCAACATCGCGGACATCTACAAAACTAAAAAATAATGGCAGTATAAAAGGAATTTTACCCCGCATAAGCTCTTCTATGGATTGGGTTGTAGGGGTATGCCTGTAAAAGTAAGGACCTATCATGCCGGAAGGAAGAATTGTCACCATATTGATTTGATATTTGCCGGCTAAGTCCCATGCATTTTTCTCAGCTTCAGTTTTAGCCCGAGCGTAAGGTTCTATCGCGGCTTTGTTCCAGTCCTTTTCGGTAAGTTCCATCCCTTTAGCAGAGTCATTGCCGACTGCAACGGTACTTGAAGTATATATCAGCTTTTTTACGCCTTTATCACGCACCGATTTAAGAACATTTGCAGTTCCCATAATAATGGGTTCTTTAACCTCTTTAGCGGGATTTTTGCTTGTTATATTATAGGGTGCTGCCACATGGAAAACACCTTCCACACCGTCCATTGCGCTAATCAATGTTTCCAATTTTAAGATATCAACATAAACAATTTCTGCGTTTAACGACTTTAAGTGGGTGGTTTTTAACAGGTTATCAGGCTCGCGAACCCCTGCTTTTACCGAATAACCCCTTTCTTTAAGCAATTTAACAAGATTATAACCAAGATGACCGTTTGCGCCCGTAACCAATACTGTTTTCATAATGTTCCCCTCTTTTGTTTTAAAATTTAATTCGCGTCCGGTACTTTCTTAAAACTGAAGATTGCAGTTTTTATGCCTCTATTTCTTGACATATGCTCAAAATGCGCGCCGATAAAAATGTTCGCGGTATGTTTTAATATAACTTCATTATCATTAGTTAACAATTCATGGTTAATTTCCGATTCTATCAAACTTTCTTTTAAAAATGCCAGACCGGACAGATATTCTATGCCAAACAGTTTCATAAAAAATAATGTTGATATGACGATATATATTCTTTTAATTATTCTTTAGGTTTTTCAAAATTACCTTTCGTTTTATTATATTTTTATTATATTTGTTGTAATTGCAACGACCTGATATAATTTTTTAGGGTATCGAAACATTTCCTTAATACTTCTTCGCTGTGTTTTGATTTGGAAAGCATAACGCAGCCTTCCACTCCGGCTATTATAAAATTGCTAATGTTAGCTACATCAGCATTTTTGCCGATAATCCCCTTTTCCTTAACCTTAAGCAATGTTTTTTCAAGGTGTGTATGCCATAAACCAAGAACCTCGTCAGTCAATTTTGCAAGATATATATCTTTTGTAGATAATTCAAGTATCAGGTTGCCAAGGGGACAGCCAGTTTTTGACAAATCTCCGCTATTTTTTTCATAAAGTTCATCTATGACGGCAATAATATTTTCCAAGGGATTTTCCCCGCCATATAGTTTGTTCCACGTATGCTTCCATAATTCGTTATAGAAGGGCTTTATTGCCTCTTCTATGACTGCGGCGGCAACATCTTTTTTAGAGTCGAAATAGTGGTAAATTAAACCCTTGGTGGCGTTTATCTTATCGGTAATATCCTTAATGGACGTGCCTTCGTAACCTTTTGTGAGCATAAGCTCTAAGGTCGCATCAATTATCTCTTTTCTTTTAATCTCATTTTTTTTCATTTTTTTAATAAATCGAACCTTTTCAATGAAAGGATAAAATTTTTATATTATTTCTTTTGATATGGATTTGCCTTCAAAATTCCTTTTAAACGAACAAGAAAGCAATGCTTCAAGTAATTCTATTATTTGACCCTTGTTTAAAGATTAAATTGATTTTAATTGAAATTTTATATGACTCAATTACATACTAAACGATTAGTATGTATAATTATACAATAATATAAAATTAATGTCAAGTTGCTGAAACAGTTGCTGAAACAGTTGCTGAAACAGTTGCTGAAACAATAAAGCACTTCTTGAGTGGTTAGCATTAAAAAATAACATAAATAATACAGAAATGTAACAAAATTTAACATAAATAATACAGAAATGTAACAAAATTTAACATAAATATCATAAAATTGTAACATTAGTTAGATATAATTGATAACAGCTTATATGAAAATTCTTACAATTTAAGTACATATTTATTTAATTAAATTTAATTAAATAAACGAGTTATTAAAAATGAATCTTAATTAGGAGGATTTATGTTGAACAAAAAACGAAGTTATTTATTAACCGCCGTTTCGGTTCTTGTTTTTATGACGGTTATTTTAATCGCAATTTTCTTTATTGGAATACGATATTCTTATGCTGCAGGTTCAAATACTCCGGTTTACTTAGGCGAAGTAAGTTCATCTGCAATTTCAAAGCTGTTGTCAAACGAAAGAAAGTCATTAAAAAAATTAAGCGGAAAATTTACGAAAAAACATATTTTCAAATCTACGCAACCGGAACATTTTATAAGTAAAAAACAAATACAATCGGTTGCCTCTATTGGCGGAGGCGCAGCAAACGCACTATCCATGTCGCCCGGCATTACAGTTAATGCGGTTAGCGGGAGCGCCGGCGGGGCAATGGGCAGAGATTCAATTAATATTAACGGCGTAAAAGGATCCTATCCATGGAGAGGCGGGCAGGATCTTGACAATAATGCGATAAGTTTTTTATTTGACGGAATACCTATGATGTATTTAGGTGCAAGTTACGATGCTCATTTCGATACGATGGAACTACCTTTCGCTAATTTTTTTCAGGG
>JAJZJX010000051.1 GCA_021850985.1 bacterium | reverse complement strand
GCCGAAGCAGTGAAAAATATGCTTCCGGACATAATTGAAAAGATCGTCAAAGACGAAATAGAAAAAATTAAACAGTCTTGAATAAATGCAGATATTCGACTTCCAAATAAACCCCCTTATATATAGCGCCTTAAACGAAGATATAAAAGGAGGGGATATAACGACCGACGCCGTCATGTCGGAAAAAAATAATCCGGTTATGAACTGCGAGGTTACCGCAAAAAGAGCGTGTACGGTATGCGGGCTTAATATATTTTCAAAAGTATTTGAAATTGTTACAAAAAACGATTATATTATAGATTTTTATTGCAGCGAAGGAGAAAAAGTCGATGCAATGCAGAAAGTTTTACATCTTAAAGCGAAGGCAGGCGATATTCTCTACGGCGAAAGAACGGCGCTTAATTTTCTTCAGCATATGTCGGGAATTGCAACTGCATCAAGCATTGCTTCCGGAGAATTGCGCGGTTTAAAAACTAAAATTTTAGATACCAGAAAAACTATACCGGGTTTAAGATTGCTGCAAAAATATGCCGTTAAAATCGGCGGAGGAGAAAATCACAGATTCGATTTGTCTTCCGGAATACTTATCAAGGACAACCATATTAAACTTGCCGGCGGCGTGAAGGAAGCAATAGGCGCGGTAAAAAAATATTATTCAGGTTTTAATTTTAAAATCGAGGTAGAAACCTCTTGTCTTGCGGAGGTAAGAGAAGCGGTTGCAGCCGAGGCAGACATAATAATGCTTGATAATATGAATATAGATACGATGAAAAAAGCAGTTAAAATTATAAATAACACCGCTCTCACCGAAGCCTCCGGCAATATGACCGTCGAAAAATTGCGCGATATAGCCGTTAAAACGGGCGTAGATTATATTTCTATGGGATCCCTTACTAATTCCGTTATGCCGGCCGATTTTTCGCTAAATTTCGTCCTGTAAATTTATCTTAATTTTTTAATAGAAATATTATAAAATAATATATTATATAATATAGAAATTTATTTTATTTTAAACGAGGGGTTTTTAATGGAAGAAATAAATTATATCGATATTTTTGAAATCAAAAAAAAATTAAAAGGTTCTTTTATAGGCAAAAATTTATACTACGAACAAAAGGTTGATTCCACCAATACATTAGCAAGAGATCTTGCTTCTAAGGGCGTAAAAAACGGCAGCGTCGTAATAGCCGATTTTCAAGAAAAAGGCAGGGGCAGAAACGGAAAATTCTGGACGTCTCCATGTGCTTGCAATATATATATGTCTATAATATTAAAACCTAAAATAACTCCCGAAAATGCTCAGGGCATGACGATATTGGCAGCGGTATCGGCAGCCGACGCTATAGCAGAAACCGCTTCATTAAACCCTCAGATTAAATGGCCTAACGATTTGCTTATAGATTCAAAAAAAGTATGCGGTATTTTAACGGAAATGGCTACTCAAAATATGACTATAGAATATATAATAGTTGGAATCGGAATGAATGTAAATATTGCGGAAAGTGATATGGACGACAATATTAAAGATATTGCTACGTCTCTTTTGATAGAATCAAAAAAAAATAACAAATCGATCGCACTAATAGATAGAAATGCTCTTATAGCTTCTATACTTAACAAGTTCGATAAATATTATGAAATGTTTTTATCTACCGGATTGTCTCCTATTTTAACAAGCTATCAAAAATATTTCGGCATGATGGGTAAGACGGTAGAAATAAACGTTAAAGATAAAAAAGTATCCGGGCAGGTTGTCGGAATAGATTCTAAAGGAGCTCTTCTGTTAAAAACCGGAGAAAACGAATTGGAAAAAGTAGTATCGGGCGAAATATATATATAATTTTTATTTTATGATATTATCTTGTGATATAGGCAACTCGTCATCGTCATTCGGAATATTCGAAGATGCAAAATATAATCCCGTAGAAACATTCAGAGTAGACACGAAAAAAATTTCTACGGAGCAGGATTTAAAAAAGTTTTTGTCGAAAAATACCGCCGTAAAAAAATTGTCGGGGATATGCGTTTCATCGGTAGTGCCTTCTGCAAACCCTATTTACGAGAATTTTTTTAACAAAATAAAGTTAAAACCTTTTTTTATCTTGCCCGAAATAAAGTTAAATATAACTCTTTGCATTGAAAACTTTGCTAAACTGGGTTCAGACAGGATAGCAAACGCTTGCTGGTCTCATT
The DNA here is from genome assembly GCA_021850985.1 of bacterium. Taxonomy (GTDB): domain Bacteria; phylum SZUA-79; class SZUA-79; order Acidulodesulfobacterales; family Acidulodesulfobacteraceae; genus Acidulodesulfobacterium_A. The sequence goes on along the minus strand of JAJZJX010000051.1, from coordinate 5,182 downwards.
TTTATAATAAAAATTCACCGGAGAAAAAATTTCAGATAATAATAGATATCGGCACCGCCGTAACCATAGATTCGTTAAATAAAAGCGGGGATTTCCTAGGCGGTATCATATATCCGGGCATAAATTCGCTTGCAAACTGCCTGTATGAATCTACGGAGAAACTTCCATTAATTAAAATAAATAAACCTAAAAATTTAATCGGCACAAATACCGAATCTGCAATTCAATCCGGCATTTATAACGGAATCCTATATTTAATAAAAGGATTCGTAAGCGATATATGTGATTTTTACGGCGTTTGCGGCGATAAAAATATACGGCTTATCTTTACCGGCGGACAATCTTCGTTGATTTTTAACGACTTAAATATCGATGCCGAAAATATAATCGATGAATTTTGTACGCTTAAAGGAATAAAATATCTGTACGATATAAATAAATAACTTATGTTCCTTCCTGCCATGATTTAAGATATTTTATCTGTTCTTTCGTCAGTTTATCAATCTCTATATCCATAGACTTAAGTTTTAATGAGGCAATTCTTTCGTCGATTTCTTTAGGAACATCGTAAACGCCCGGAAGCATTGTTTTTCCCAGAACCGCAAATTCCGCGGAGAGAGCCTGCACGGAAAAACTCATATCCATAACGCTTGCCGGATGTCCATGGGCGCTTGCAAGATTTATCAGCCTTCCTTCCGCAAGCAAATATATTCTCTTGCCGTCTTTCAGGGTATATTCTTCGACAAAATCTTTTACGGTTTTTACCGATTTAGCTGCTTTCTTTAATCCTTTAATATTGATTTCTACGTCGAAATGACCTGAGTTGCAGACTATAGCGCCGTCTTTCATGTTTTGAAAATGCTCGACGTCTATAACGTTTATATCGCCTGTAACGGTACAAAAAATATCGCCTATTTTTGCCGCCTCGACTCCTTTCATCACTCTGAAACCGTCCATTACCGCTTCCAGTGCTTTAACCGGATCTACTTCCGTAACTATTACGTTAGAACCTATTCCTCTGGCTCTAAGCGCAAGCCCCTTGCCGCACCAGCCGTAACCCAAAACTACAAAGTTTTTACCTGCAAGCAGTTTATCCGTAGCCCTTATTATACCGTCTATAGTTGACTGTCCGGTACCGTATCTGTTATCGAAAAGATGCTTTGCATCTGCATCGTTGACGGCTATAACCGGTATTTTAAGCTCTCCGGCTTCCTGCATAGAACGCAGCCTGATTACGCCCGTAGTAGTCTCTTCCATAGAGGCTTTTATGTTTTTTATCAGTTTTTTATGTTTTTTATGTATTACAGATATTAAGTCTGCACCGTCGTCTAAAGTTACGTTAGGTTCTTTGCTGAGAACGCTTTCTATATGGCTGTAGTAAGTATCGGAATCTTCCCCTTTTATCGCATAAACGTCTATTCCGAAATCTTTTGTAAGAGAAGCGGCGACATCATCCTGGGTCGAAAGAGGGTTTGATGCGCAAAGATATATTTCGGCGCCGCCTTCTTTCAACGTTCTGGCAAGATTGGCGGTTTCCGCCGTTACATGCAGACAGAGTCCCATTTTTAAACCTTTAAAAGGTTTATTGTCCGCAAACTGTTCTTTTATCAAACCTAAAACGGGCATATCCCGTTCTGCCCATAAAATTCTTTCTTTGCCTTCTTTTGCAAGTTTAATATCTTTTATATCCGACATTCAGCCTCCATTGTTATATTATAAATTCTATACATACTCTTTGACTTTGCTTAATTCAGCCGATACTTCTTTGATTTCCTCTATTTTAAGAAGTTTTTCCCAGACGAAATCTTCGTCGAATCTGCCGAAGTGACCGTAGTTAGATGTTTTGGCATAAATAGGCCTTAAAAGATCTAACGTTTTAACTATATTATAAGGTTTTAAACTGAAGACTTTAGATACTGCATCGGAAATCGCTTCATCGGGATATATTCCGGTACCGAAAGTATTTGCCATAACCGAAACCGGCTCGGCAACTCCTATAGCATAAGCTATTTGAACTTCGCATTTTTTTGCTATTCCGCTTCCGACTATATTTTTGGCAATATATCTTGCCATATACGAACCGCTTCTGTCCACTTTTGAAGGGTCTTTGCCGGAAAAAGCGCCTCCTCCGTGCCTTCCCATTCCGCCGTAAGTATCGACTATTATCTTTCTTCCGGTTAAGCCGGTATCTCCGTTCGGTCCGCCTATAACGAAACGGCCGGTAGGATTAATAAAAAACTTGGTATCTTTATCCATGAATTCGGCAGGTATGGTTTTATTTATAACTTCTGCAATAACGGCATCTTTAAGCTTTTCTTGCGATATAGATTCGGTATGCTGAGTAGAAAGTACTATTGAAGTTATTTTTTCCGGCTCTCCGTTAACATATCTGACTGAAACCTGAGATTTGCCGTCAGGTCTTATGAAATCTAGAACTCCTGTTTTTCTGACTTCTGCAAGTCTTTTTGTTAATTTATGCGCATAGTAAATAGGCGCAGGCATAAAATCTTCCGTCTCGGAAGTTGCATATCCGAACATCAAACCCTGATCGCCGGCACCCTGGTCTTCGTCTTTTTCACGTACAACGCCCATTCTGATGTCGGAAGACTGCTTTCCTACCGCAGCTATTATTCCGCAGCTTTTATAATCGAATCCGATGGATGAATCGTCATATCCTATTTCTTTTATAACGTTTCTTATTATATCCTGATAATTTACCGTTCCGTTTGACGTAACTTCGCCGGCAATAGCAACAAGACCTGTGGTTACCATTGTTTCTAAAGCAACCTTGGAATGTTTGTCCTGCCCTATAAAAGCATCTAAAATAGAATCGGATATTTTATCGCAAATTTTATCGGGATGACCTTCCGTTACGGATTCCGAAGTAAAAATAAAACTCGATTTTTTATTTTTCATAATAAACCACCTTAAATTTAATGTTTAAAAAAGAGTGCTAAAAACTTCATCTATATTTTATATAACTATATGATAATATCATATCATATAATAAATATATCATAAAATCAATAAATTTTACTGTTTTTTTTAGTTTTACCTCTTTTGAATGTCCCTATGGTAAAAAGTAATTCCGTAATCTTCGTTAACGGCGGCAAGCCTTTTTTTTAATTCTTCGACTATAAATACAGACCTGTGAACGCCTCCGGTACATCCTATAGCTGCGGTAAAATAAGATTTATTTTCTTTTTTATAAAGCGGAAGAGTAAAAGTTAAAAAATCCGATATACGGATTATAAACTCGTCGGTTTCTTTAAACGACAGCATATATTCGGCTATTTCCGAATCGAAACCGGTAAGATTTTTAAGTTGCGGCATAAAAAAAGGGTTGGGAAGAAACCGCGCGTCAAAAAGCGTATCGACGGAAAGCGGAATGCCGTATTTAAAACCGAAAGAGATTATTTTAACCGCAAATTGAGATGAAGATAAAAGACCGTCCAGATGAGCAGATAAGATGCCCTCTAAATCGTGTATTTTAATATCGGAGGTATCTATTACCGCATCTGCATTTCCTTTTGCATTATTCAGGAGTTTACGCTCTTTTTTAACCGCCGTAGCTATATCGCTTTCCGAGAGAGGATGCTTCCTTCTTGTTTCGGAATATCTCCTTATTACTACGTCGTCTCTTGCATCTAAAAAAATAAATTTAAAAAAACATGCCCGCCTTTTTAAAAATTTAATATAGTCCTCAAACTCTTTTAAAAAACTTTTTTCTCTTATATCTATAACAAAAAGTATATTTTTAAGGCGGGCGGCCAGCCCTAATTCAAAAAATTTAGGCAGCAAAATCATCGGCATATTATCTACGCAAAAAAATCCTCTGTCTTCAAGGATTTTTAAAGCCGACGACTTTCCAGAACCGGAAATACCGCTTATTATAACTATGTTTGGTTTTTCCGTATTTTCGGATTTTGATTGATAAATAGACACGTCGATTATATTTAGGAAAAGGCGTCAGATTAATTTTCCGCTAACAACTTTCTGTATTAATTGACCGTTCCGTATGCGTAAAATAAAATCTGACACCTTTTCAAGTGTTATATTTAACTTATATGTTTATATAAAAATCGCTTTATTGATTAAAATTCAGGGGTTACCATTGAAATTTCACCGTCGTCGCCGCGATAAATAAAAGATACTCTGGATGATTCTTTATCTTTGAAAATTATGAAATCTTTGTTTCTTTTTTCTAATTTATGCAAGGCTTCTTTAACGGTTAACGGCTGTCTTTCATAATCGTCTTTTATTGCAATGTCTAAAGCTGAATCGTCGTCTGTTTCGGAAAATAAGCCGGCTCCTTCTTCTACATGCTCTTTTCTTCTCATCTTCTCCTTATGCTTTTTAATCTGCGATTCGACTTTTTCCAGCAAAAGATCTATCGCGCTGTAAATATCTGCCGATTTTTCTTCCGCATTGACGGTAAGGTTTTTTGCCGTTAATTTAATCTGCGCTACGCCGGATTCTTTATGGTCGACGCGTTCGATGCTTAGAGTAATATGCACATCCATGATATTGCTTAAATATTTTTCTAATTTTTGGAATTTTGATTCGGCATACTGCCTTATAGCATCGCTGGAATCGATATGCTTAAACGTAACTGCAATGTTCATTTTCTCGGTCTCCTTTTTGTTAATGTATTGTTTATAATAAAATATTTTTATGCCTTATACTTGAAGGCGGTATATTCATAATATCCCTATATTTTGCAATCGTCCTTCTTGCTATATTTATACCCTGTTTCTTTAAAATATCGGCGATTTCCACGTCTTTATAAACTTTACCGGTAAAATGTTCCGAATCTATAATTGATTTAATTCTCGTCATAACATTGTCGGACGAAGATTCGCCGTATGAAGCTCCGGTAAAAAAACTTTTAAGCTCGAATACTCCCAGGTGGGTGCTTAAATATTTATTCGCGGTAGCCCTTGAAACGGTAGATTCATGGATATTAAGCTCTTCGGATATATCTTTTAGAATCAAAGGTTTCAGGTTGCCGCCGCATTTATCGAAATAATCGTACTGTTTATCGACTATTTTCTGCGCAATATTTAAAATAGTTTCTTTTCTCGTATTAATGCTTTTCATTAACCACATAGCCGATTTAAATCTTTCTTCGGCATAATTTTTAATATCGGGCGATACCGCTATTTCACCGCTGATAACCTTT
>JAJZJX010000050.1 GCA_021850985.1 bacterium | reverse complement strand
CCGCCTTGATATATTCTTCCTGAAAGGTGAACATTTGTTCCCTGTATCGGTTATCCCATTCCTTAAGACGTTCTATTATTTCAATTTCTTGATAATTATCGTTTCTTTCATCTATCAAAGCGTCTATAATTTCTTGATTGAATTGAATGCCGCAATCAAACAATTTTTCTATTAACGCCGTTAAAACATACGGCGATTTGATTTCTAACCACTTAATACCGTACCAAACAGTCGGATAATCTTCGTCTTTATCCAATTGTATAAAATATGTTTCAAGCGGCTTGTCGTAACCGAGCCAGCCGTATTTTTGCCAATCGCCGGACGTATTGCCGAAAATATCTTTTTCGGTTTCAACTTCTTTTATAAATTCTGAAAATCGATATCTGCTCATAAAAACTCCTATTTATATTTTTTGATTTGTTCTAATATTTTTTCTTTGGAATATCTTTTTAGCACTGCCTTTGCGTGACTTATAGCTTCCTGCTTGGTTTGACCGCTTCCTATTAGCATTCCCGTCGTTTCTTCGGCAACCCGCCAACTATTGTTTAAAACGCAAGTTTTACCGCCGACAGAAAAAAACGGAAGCTGATATATAAAAAGTTTTACAAAATTATTGCTTCCTAAAGCGAGCGGTTCTCCTTTAACATCTACGACAATTTTTTTGAAACCCGCCAAAACTATTTTTGTTTTGTATTTTTTGCTATTTCCTATAGTATCCATCTGATTTTTTCCTTTTTATAAATATTTTGCGTCTCTCTTTTTCTCTTTTCCCTCGACCACTCGCGAGGTTTAACTATTCCATCTTTTTGAGCTCCTACCGCCCTTAAAGAAGCACCTGATTCTTCTGTGAGAGTATAAGTTAAAACCTTTTGATAACCCATTACTTGCGCAATTTTCTTAACTCTCGAATACAACATCGAATTTGCGTTTCTCGTCCCGTCCGTACAAACTCTCAAGACTTCTAGAGTCAAACCGTCATCCGCCATGCGCGCAACCGGACGTCCACAGATTGCAACGCCGATTAGCCTTTCGTTGTCAAACAAGCCTATCGAAAATTTATGACCGGCAACGGGCTTGTTATGGCGATGATGATTCGAGACGAATTCGTTTGCTTGTTTTAGGCTTATAGGACGAAAGTAATAATTCATGCTAATTCTCCAATCTGTAAATAAATCTTATTAGGTATGTTTTCCATAATCTGCCCCTTTTTTTTCTAAAAATAAACGTGATGTTCCTCAAAAACATTATCTTTAATATATGTATTTTTCTTGAAACTTTCTTTAATAGGAATTTTTTTATAGACTATGAAATAAAACTCTTCGATTTTTTGCGGATAAATATCAACTACTTTATATCTTTTTTCTTCCTTAATTATGCACTCCGCTTGAAATTCTCTCATTGCAAAAGCATAATCCTTTTTTGAATAGTGTTTTCTAAACCATTTAATAAATTCTAAAATACCCCCCGTTTCCATAATGCCCCCCTATTTTTTATTTTTTTTAATATATTTTTTTCCTCTTAATTCCCCCACGTTTATTTGAAAAGAAAACTTTTCTTTTTTCTTTTCTTGTATAAAATTCTCTATATCCTTTTTATCGAATTTTATAGATCCGTCAATTCTTACGCTTGGAATTTCCTGCTTGGCTACCATATCGTATAACTTAGATCTTCCAATGCCCAATACGACCATTACTTCCTTGAATGATATTAGCCTTTTCTTTTCTTCCTCTGCTTTTTGATTTTTAAGTTCGTTAATTTCAGAAATAATAACTTTAAACATCTGGCGAAACTCTTCTATTTCCTGATTTTCTTTGCTTAAATTATTCAGGTTATTTGAATCTAAAACTTGAGAAGAATGTTGCATGTTAGTTTCCATTTTCAATAAAATCCTTTAAAATTAAAGACTTAATAATATATTTCAAAAAACTAACTTGAATTTTTAAAATCTTGTCATCCGGATTATTTTTGGATATTTTGATTGCCTCTCTGTATTTAAAAAGCGCCGCATTAATTTCTGGATTAATTATTTTTTTGGCTTGCATTTTTAACCTCATCATTTTTAATATGTTCAGGGTATAATAAATCCATTATTATTGAATATCTTACAATCGCTTTGTTCTTTATATATATCATTCATTGTAATTTCATTATTTGTAAGTTCTAATATTTTTAAAGCTGTTTTTCTTGAGGGGAAATTCTTATACTTTAATATTTTTGAAAAATAAGCAGGGGAAAGACCAATCTTTTCCGCAAAATCAATCTGTTTAATTTGGTTTTTAAATAAATATATCTTTAACGGATGCATAATCAACTCCTTTATTTTTTAATGTTTTAAAACTATTTATATAAATAATATAACAATAAATGTTATGTGTCAATAAAAAAATAACATTTATTGTATTTATAATAAAACAATAAACGTTATTGATAAAATAACTAAATATGATATGTTAAAATTTCTTCATTTTATGTAAAAGAATAATAGAAATAAAACTATGCCTAAAACTAAAAACGACGAAATTTTTAAAGAAATAGGGTTATTAATAAAGAAGAGGCGTGAAGAGTTAGGATATACCCAGACAAAATTAGCTGAACTAATATCCATGGAACCAATTTCCGTTCAAAGGTTTGAATCCGGATATAGTAAGATTGCAATTGATTATTTAGCGAAAATTTCAAAAATTCTTAGAGTCGATATTTCTTATTTTTTTTCTGAAGACAAAAAAGTTCTAAAAACAAATAAAAACAAATCAACACTTTTAAATATCTCTGCAATGTCAGCGTCTGATGAAATACTTATAGACAAATCCAAATATCAAACCATTCCCGTTTATTCATTTGCCGGCGCCGGGAAATTTGTAAATTTAACCGAAATCGAGCCTATTGATACGCTTTTAGTCCCGAAAGAATTTATGAAGCAAAAATTAGCGGTAGTAAAAGTAATCGGTCCGAGCATGGAGCCTTATATAAAAGACGGCTCTTACGTAGGAATTGACTTAAATTATAAAGAACTCGTATCGGGATATATTTATTGCATTAATTTAGACTATGAAGGCGCTCTTATCAAATACGTTATTAAAGGCAGGAACGGTATAACGCTTAAATCTGAAAATCCTAAATTCAACGACATATTTATTAAGAAAGAAGAAATAGTCGACGGGGATCACTTTGTGATAGGACGAGTAGTTTGGGTATGGCAGAACATTTAAATAAAAAAGAGCAATAGATGTATTTAAAAATCCTAAGCGTTAGAAAAAACTATATAGAGGAAGATGAAGAAAAAATAAACAGATTTTTTGATTCCGTACATGCCTTAAAACCGGAAGTTTTCGACAACGGAGACAGATGGTCTATTTTTGTCTTTTACAAAGGAAAAGTTTCAGAGGAAGACAGAGAAAAAATAGAAGAATTTGAAAAAGAATTAAAAAATCAGGAAAAATCCGAAAATAAAATTATTTTCGACCCTAAGACTACAGAATTAACCGAAGAGGAAGAAAGCCTTTTAGAGAAATTAAAAGACTGGAGAGAACAAAAGGCATATCATTACGGATATCCTGCATATTTTATAGCGCACAATTCGCACCTTATAACTATCGTTAAAATTAAACCAAAAACTCTTGACGATTTTTTGCAAATCAAAGGGTTGTCAAAGAAAACAATCGCTTTATTCGGACAGGAATTATTAAATTTGCTTAATTAAATAAACGCTTTGCGGACAAAAAGGGGGCAAAAAAATGAAAAGCATTATTAGGACAATCAGGGAAACAGATTCAAGGCTGTGCGAGAAATATCCTTTTTACGAAAGGATTGTCAATTTGTGGGGGCTGGAACAAAAATTCGACGTTGCGTTAATCAAAAAATTTCCGTCGCTTTTGAAACATTTTACTGACGAAATAACGATTAAAAGGTTTTCGGAATTGCAAAAAGCGGAAATTAAAAAAATAAGCTTAAAAAATTAAATAAATTTAAAGTAGAGGTTATTTATGAAGAAAATTATTACGGGGTTGTTTGTTTTTACTATTTGTTTTTTATTTACACATACATCTTTCGCTATGAGTCAAAAAAGAAGCAAACAAAATCATAGCAATTTAATAGAATTGGGCGCAAAAGCTTACATAATCGGATACAAAATTGAACGAAAAGTTTTAAACCAAGAATCTGGAGGAGAAGTTTCTACTAATACCATGACTAATAGATGCAGTATAGCCGTAAAAAAATTTGGCGATCCTTCTTCTTTATTGTTTTTAGAAGCAAAATGCTTACAAGGGGCTGAAGCTCAAGCTATGACTTCAATGGCGGCTCAAGAAGCAATAAAATTAGCCTCATGAACTACCCGCCCTTTCGGGCGGGGCATCTTCTTTTCTGTATATTATTTTTCCGGTTTTAGTATCCTTAATTTCTTCTATATCCTCTTTGAAAACCCTATATACCGCTCTTGCCAATTCGAGCCTTTCTTCTTCAGACAATTCTATTTTGTCCGCAAAGCGGTTTTCTTCTTTTTCCTCTTCTGTTTTCTCGAACAAATTGAGTTGCTGCATACTATTTACGATTTTTAAAAATAGAACCCAATAAAGATTTGTTTTCTTTTTTTTCTTTTTCTAATCCCGCTATTTTTATCTCTCCGGTTCCTCTTAAATTTTCTATCCTAAAAATCTTATTCCAAAACTTATTATAAACGTCTTCGTTTTTAAAATAATAATCCGGCAGCTGCCGTCCGTTTTGCGGACAAATTACCGTAAAGCCCTTTTTGTCTATAAAAGCCGTAGAAATTATTATATCGGCTTCGGCAACATCAGACGTAATGTTTCCTACCGAAATATCTTTAATGCTAACCTTATCGTTTTTAGCCATCCTCTTTGCGATATTGGCAAAATGCGGAAACAAAGAATCCGTTTCATAGCCCGATAAAAAAACCATATTGAATTTTTTCGACAAAAGCAAGGTTAAATAAATTAAAAATTCGAGCGTTGCGCCGGAAACCGTATTTACCGAACCATTTTTTAGCGGCATAAAATCGGAAATCATATACTCCGTTTTATCGGTAAAATTCTTCATTTCAAAGGCATTAAATACCGTTAATTCCGTTTTGTCCGCCGTGCGTTCCTCTTCCCCTATCTTTTCCAAAAGTTCGTCTAAATCGTGTTCTTTAAGATAGTCGCTTACGTCTCCGTGTTCTTCCAATTCGTCAAATTTTACTACTTTAAAACTCTTGGCGATTTTGCTTAACGCCGAGGTCAGCTTTTCCGTCCGTTTTCTCCCCGCCTCGTCGTTGTCTTCGAATACTACGATGTTTTTACCTTTTAAATATAAATTATAAGATTCTTCCCAGCTCTCCGCTCCGGTAGCGTTAGTAGTAAATGCGGCGTTTTTATCCCGCCAAATTTCCTTTAGATTGTCGCAATCTTTTTCTCCTTCGCAGATATAAACGTTTTCCGCCAATAGCACGTCTTTTAAGTTGTATAGTATCAGCTTTACGTTTCCTTTACCCGTAAGCCTTTTGGCGCCTTCGTAGTGATAGAATAAAAACTTCTTAGATATTCTTTCTTCGCCCTTAAAACGCTCCCAGCGTTCTTTTTCATATAATATTTTGCCGTTTTCGTCGTCGTAAATATAGACGGCCGTTTTTTTGTCGAACTCTTTATCTTTCTGCGGGGGCGTCTGTTTTTTTACCGGCGGTTTAGCCGGCTTTTCCGCAATGCGGACGGGGGCGGGATGAGCGGTATCTTCAAGATTGTCTGTTTCGGGATTATAGCTTTCCGCTTCAAGATTTTCATGATCCGGTTCTTTTTCGTTTTCGGTTTCCATAATATATACCTCTTTATCCGCTTTAAAAGCGATATTCTCTTTTTTGTCCGCAAAACGGACAATATCTTCTTTATTGTTTTTATGAGCCGGTTTTTCTTTAAAACTATCCGGCGGTTCTATGCCGTAACCCCTTGCAATTTCCACCGCTTCCGGAAAATTAACGGATTCCATTTTTTCTATTAAATGGTAAATATTGCCTTTTTGTCCGCATCCCCAACAATACCAAAGGCCATTATCAGGATTTATCGAAAAAGAAGGGGTCTTTTCGTCGTGAAATGGACACAATGCAAAATAGTTTTTCCCCTGCTTTTTAAGTTTTAAATATCTTTCCGCTGCGTCAATATATGACATTTAGTAAATACCTTCCATTTTTTTTCTTTTATTTTTTTCTTTAATGCTTTTTAGAATAATAGAACTCATATCTTTTTTATGCCTAAGTCCCCAATACATCGAGTATTCTATAGTGTCCTTCGCGTGCATGAAAACTTCAAGGGATTTATGCTTCAGTCCTATCCTCTGCACTCTTTTTCTTGCCTGGTCGAATATTTCGTAGTCCCAAACGGGAGAAAACCAGATAATGCCTTTAGAAATAGTTAAATTTAATCCAGTTCCCGCTGTAACGGGATTAGCCAAAAGAATTTGAACTTTACCGGATTTAAAATCGTTGATGGATTGACCGGAATTCTGTCCGCCGTAAGCGGCCGCTATGGAAAAATATTTCTTGAGAACTTTAATTATTTCTTCCATATGATTTTTAAAATAAGCAAAAACGATAACCCGCTCTCTGCCGAATTCTTCTTCGATGATTTCCTTTAACGCTTCTATCTTTTTATTGTTTTTAGTTAAAACAATGGAACGACCTATATCGTCATAGACGTAGCCGCTTGCCGCCTGCCAAAGCTTGGAAGTTTTAGCGGCCGCTTCCGTATTAATATTGCCATCTCCTATTAAGACCGACGTCTCGTTTTCTATTTTGTCGTAGTTCCTTAAATGCTCGGAATCTAATTCTACCTCTCTCCATAGCGTTATGTTTTCCGGCAAATCTACGCAGTCTTCCAGTTCAAACCTTATCGATTTAGAAACTACTTTTTCTTTAATAGCCCTTGCTCCGTCTTTAGTTATAAACCAGTCGAATTTTGTTTTATAGGCGTGTCTGTTTAAAAACTGCCAATAGTTTACGCCTAAAGTTTTTCCGCCGTCCATAAGGTAAAACTGGCTCCAGTACTCCAAAGGCGTATTGGGCGCCGGAAGTCCGGATAAAATAAAAGTATATTCTATCGGCAAATATCTTTTTAATATCTCAAACCTTTTAGTTTTAACGTTTCTTGCCTTGGCGGATTCGTCAAGTATTACGCAGTCGAAATCGAAATTAAAAGTTTTAGTTATTCTTTTAATCTTTTTGCCCTTTTCGTCTTCTTCTATAACGTAATCGAAGAGGATTTTTATCATATCCCAGTTTATAATCCAGATGCCTTCTCCCGCATCGTTTTGATTTTTGCTTAACTTTTGAATATTTAAATGCGGGAAATAAGTATTGCAATCGGAAATCCACGCGTCGTTCATAACTAAAAGAGGGGTTATAATCAAAGCTTTTT
>JAJZJX010000019.1 GCA_021850985.1 bacterium | reverse complement strand
ATTTCTTAATGATGTCTGGAAAGGCTTATTTACTGCGGTTTTAAGTGGTGAGCCGCGCGGGAGTCGAACCCACGACCACCTGATTAAAAGTCAGGTGCTCTACCTGCTGAGCTAGCGGCTCTTTAATGGTAAAAAATTTTATAGCGGAAGAATGCTGCTAATGTTAGGAAAAGTATAGTTTAAACCGCTTGCCGCAAAAATGCCGAGGCCGATTATAACGATAACGCTAACAGTAACTATCACCCACATTACTTTAGTAAAATTTTTGTTATTGTCTTCCATGTTAATTAATCCCCCCTTAATTAAATTATCTGCAATTGAAAAAATAGAATATTAATTTCATATAAAACTTAATTATATTAGCAAAAAAAAATATTAATTGCAAGAAATAAATTGCGCAGTTTAAATTGTGTCGCTTAACCGCTTTGAAATAAAAAAATTAAATGACTTTAATCACATATTTTTAAATCATATTTTCCTATAATTAAAATATATCGATTTTCTAAATAACAAATTAAAATTAAAACAAATTAAAAAGGAGAGTATGTATGTTATGTATTCAGTGTGAAGAAACTTTAAACCAAACTGGTTGCGTTAAAAGCGGAGTTTGCGGAAAAACTTCGGAGGTGTCGGACCTGCAGGATCTATTAATATTTAATCTAAAAGGAATTGCAATGCTGATCGATAAAATGGAGGTAAACGATATCGACTACGAAAAAGATTATTTTTTTATTTTGCAGGGATTATTTACGACTGTTACGAACGTTAATTTTGACGAGCAAAGAATGTTTGATTTGATCAATAAATCTATAGATATAAAAAACAAATACATTAAAATATTAAAACAATCGGCGCAGAACAAATATGAAGTCGTTAATGAGTTTTATTTATGGGTTCCTGAAAATAGAAGCCTTAAAACATATTTAGATAAAACTAAAGAAATAGTTTTACCGAATAAATTGAGCGATACGGATTCGTTAAACGAACTTTTGCTTTACGGATTAAAAGGTATGGCTGCCTATGCATATCATGCATATATATTAAATTATTCAAATCATGAAGTTAAAAAATTTATCATTAAAACTTTAAGCTACATGACTAATGAAGATAAAGATTTTGACGTTTTATTAAATTTAGTAACCGAATGCGGCAAAATCGGCGTTAATGTAATGGAGACCCTTGATAAAGCAAATACGGAACATTACGGAGAACCTGAGCCGACTAAAGTATTAAACGGAACTAAGCAGGGAAAATCTATTTTAATCAGCGGACATGATTTATTCGAGCTTGAAAAGTTGCTGGCTCAGACGGAAAATAAAAATATTAACGTTTACACTCACGGCGAAATGCTGCCGGCGCACGCTTATCCGTTCTTTAAAAAATTCAGCCATTTCATAGGCAACTACGGCGGGGCGTGGTGGGAGCAGGAAAAAGAATTTGCGGAGTTTAAAGGACCTATAATAATGACGACTAACTGCATTAAAAAACCTTTGGAAAGCTATAAGAGCAGGATTTTTACTACGGATACCGTTGCGATGCCGGGAGTTAAACACATAGCAAATCATGATTTTACCGAAGTTATTAATATGGCGTTAAATTTGGAAGAGATGGCGGAAAATATAAAAGGTATTATTGACGCTGGTTTTGCCAGAGCAACTTTAGTTAATTCCGCGGACTCCATAATTAAAATGGTAGGAGAAGGGAAAATAAAGAAATTCGTCGTTATGGCGGGATGCGATTCTAACGATAAAGAAAGAGTGTATTATTCCGAGCTTGCAAGCGGTTTGTCGAATGATTCCGTAATATTGACTGCGGGTTGCGCTAAATATAGGTATAACAGGTTGAATTTAGGAGACATAGAAGGTCTGCCGAGAGTTATAGACGCAGGTCAGTGTAACGATTCATATTCTCTTGCGGTCGCTGCGCTTAAATTAAAAGAAAAATTAAATTTAAACGACATAAATGACCTGCCTATTTATTACGAAATTGCATGGTATGAGCAAAAAGCGGTCATAGTCCTTCTATCGCTTCTGTATTTAGGAGTTAAAAATATAAGGCTTGGTTATAGACTGCCTGCATTTTTATCTAAGAACGTAGCGGATTTTCTTGTTAAAAACTTCAATATAATGGCAGTTTCTAATGTAGAGGAGAGTTTGAAATATATAAACGGCAATAGATAAAATAAAAAATTAAAATCAAAAAAAGAAAGTACGCAAAATATTTTGCGTACTTTCTTTTGTGAAATTTTTGTAAAAATCAAATATTTTTTGAAATAATTAACCCCATTTCTGTTTGTTTATGTGGACTACTATTTCGGCTTTAGACATCTGTCTTACTTCCCATGCGGCTTTCTTGGCTTTTTGGAATACGTTAAGGCATCCAGGGTCAAGATTATCTTCAATGCCGGCTTCGGCGACTTCAAGAACCTTAGTGAGTAAATGAGTAAGATCCATATGCAGCTGGTTTGTTTTTCTTGAGCGGTCTATTAATTGCTCAATATCTGCGGCAATTTTTTCAAATTTTTCTTTTGGCGCTCCGCATCTCGGACAAAAATCAGGAGCAGAATCTCCATCGTGAATGTAGCCGCATACCGAACATTTCCATTTCATAGTTAACCTCCGTTAGTATTAAAGTTAATTAATTAAAATTTAAAATTTTTTAAAACTTTATTTGTTTTAATTTTATCATAAAAAGAATAAAATGCAAGAAAAATTTAAGACTAATTATTAAATAGTAGAAAATATTTATATTAATAAAACAGGGAAACTCAAATAAGAGTAAGAAAATAAATAAATCTGGCCACTTTAAAATGTAATTAATGGTTTTTTTGGTTGACAAAACGGTTGGATGTGTAATAAAATAAAAAACTCAGTTTAAATAAATTTATATATATAATAGATATAAGATATATTTAAGGGGTTTTATAAGAATAAGGAGAATATTAAAATGTCAAGAGTTTGCAGTATTTGCGGTAAAGGTATCCAGTTCGGAAATAACGTTTCGCATGCCAATAATAAAACAAAGAAAGTATCTTTCCCTAATTTGCATATGGTTAAGGCAGTTACTGCCAACGGCGGCAACAAAAGAATAAAAGTCTGCGCAAAATGTCTTAAAGCCGGAAAAGTAGTAAGGGCGGTTAAGGCCGGCAAGTAATCGGAAGATAAAAGCCGTCTGCTGCCGGCATGTTTACCTGCTTGCGGTTTTTCTTAAGAATGCAATCTGTTCCAAGTGATATGTTTTTGGAAACATATCAAACAGATATATTTTTTCTATTTCGTAGCCCGTTTCTACAAATTGTCTTAAGTCCCTCAGAAACGTCATTGTATCGCATGATACGTATATTATATATGACGGATTTAAAGCCGTTATTTTCCCCGTCAGGCCTTTAATGCCGGATCTCGGCGGGTCTAAAATTATTAAATCGAATTTTTTATCTTTTTCAATTTTATCGAGAAATTTAGACACGTCCGATTTAATGAATTTTATATTATTTATATTGTTTAGCGCCGCATTTTTCTTTCCGAGTTCTACGGCAAAATCGCTTGATTCAACCCCTGTAATCTTATCTGCGTATGACGTTAAAAAAAGCGTAATATTTCCAAAACCGCAGTATAAATCAAGGGCGTTCGAAAATTTTTTTGCTCCCCCTTTTATACCGCCTTCCGTGACGGTTTCTATATAATCTGATATTGCGTTTATGATGTTTTCGTTCTGTTCTTTATTTATCTGGATAAATGACGGTAAATCGTATAAAAATTTTTTATCTTTTATAGTTAAAAATTTTTTGTTATTATTTTTACCGGTATCGCCGGCTGCATATTTAATGATTTTTTTACCGGCTGATTCCAGAAAAATATTGTCGCATTTTGTCTCGGTAAATATATCTCTAATGAATTGCTCCGGTAATTTAAAGTTGTTTAAGCTATTTTTAACGCCGAAGATTATATTCTTTAATCCCGCTTCGCTAATCGTTAGCAGCGAAATGTTTTTAGTGACCGTCCGGTAATATTTTTCGCTTAGCAATATGCTTCCGGCTTTATTTAATAATTCGTTTAAGCCGTTTTTTGCAAGGCGGCAGTTCTTGATATTTACTATGTCGTGGGAATATTTTTTATAAAATCCTATATCTTTTCGGTGTATTTTTAATCCTATTTTCTGCCTGTAATTTAAATTTTCTTTTGCCGGATTAAATTTTATATAGACGTTCTGTGCAAAAGAATCGGAGCCGAAAGTTTTTTTAAATTCTTTTTTAAAAATTTCTGTTTTCCAGTAAATTTCGGTATCATAAGATATATCGAGATAATCGCATCCGCCGCAAATGCCGAAATATTCGCATACAGGTTCTATTCTTTCCTTAGACGGTTTTATAATTTTAATTATTCTGGCGAAGCCGTAATTTTTATGCTCGTCGAATATCTCTATTTTTAAGGTGTCGCCGGGAACGGCATAGCCCACGAATACGACTTTGGAGTCGGTTCTTCCCACGCCCCACCCGCCGTAAGATAAGGAATCAATGTCGATTATTTTAAATTTATCCGGCAATATAGCTTTTAGCCCCCCTTGTTTTTTAAACTATTATATTATATTATTTATAAGATTTAATAAATATATAAAAGATTAAACGGTTAGACGATAAATATAAAAATATAATAAATACGGTAAAAAAATAATTATGAAAGGCATTATTCTTGCCGGCGGGAGCGGAACGAGACTTTATCCGATAACTCTAAGCGTCTGTAAACAGCTTCTGCCGGTTTACGATAAGCCGATGATATATTATCCCCTGTCGAGTCTGATGCTGGCGGGAATAAGAGATATTCTTATAATAACGACCCCTGCGGATTTAGAAAAATTCAGGGCTATATTCGGCGACGGCAAAGGTTTAGGGCTTAATATAGCATATAAAGAACAGGCTTCTCCAGGCGGACTTGCGGAAGCTTTTATATTAGGCAAAGAATTTATAGGCGGCGAAGACGTTTGTTTAATTCTCGGCGACAATATTTTTTATGGACACGGCATTCCCGAAAAGTTTAATTATGCTCAAAATATAATAAAGCAAAAAGGCGGAGGGGTAATTTTTACTTATTACGTTGAAGATCCTCAGAGATACGGCGTTATAGAAACCGGCGCCGACGGAAAAGTTATGTCTATAGAAGAAAAACCGAAACTTCCAAAATCTAACTATGCCGTTACCGGCGTTTATTTTTACGACAACGAAGTTGTTAATATTGCAGGCTCTTTAAAACCGTCTGAGAGGGGAGAGCTTGAGATAACCGACGTAAATAACGAATATTTAAAACGCGGCAAGCTCAATGCGGTTACGCTGGGCAGAGGTTATGCATGGCTTGATACCGGAACGCCGGAAAGCCTGCTCGATGCTTCAAAATTCATCGAAATGATGGAAAAAAGACAGGGTCTTAAAGTCGGATGCATAGAGGAAATAGCTTATAAAATGAATTATATTACAGAGGAAGAACTTATAAATCTGTCTAAAAAATATATAAAAAGCGGTTACGGCAATTATATTTTAAAAATAATAAATGAAAATAAACATAAAATAATGCAGCCGTTTTAATCAAAAAATAAATAAAATTTAAAAAATATGTGCAATATGAAAAAAGGTAAAAAATATGAAATTTAAAAAAATTATTACTGCAGCTTTACTGACCTGCGTTCTTGGACTAACGGCAGGACTGATGCTTTCCGGATGTTCGGGAACTAATCAGGCGTTAGAAAAAGACCATATTATGAACGACGGCTGTTTCATAACGTGCTATAATAATGTGCATAATGGCAAAATAGGCAGGAAAAACGCCCGCAGCGAAAAATATGCAGATTATTCCGGCGGCAAATACCGTCCCGCTCAGGATGATAAATCTCTTAAAAAAATATACGGATGATTAATGCATATAAGTTTAAGCGGCATAGAATTTTGGAGCATAGCGGACTGGTGCGCTTTTGCTTTGACTTTAGCAGGAGTATGGCAGTTAAGTTCGCATAAGAAGTCGGGTTTCGTTATAAACGCTTTTGCTTCCGTAATATGGGTCGCCATAGGAATTCATTCAGGATTATCCGGACTTACGGCTTTAAATATAGTTTTAATGTTTATTTATCTTAGAGGTTATATAAAAAAATAAGCATTTTTAATAAATACAGTAAATTAATTTAGGCTTTAGAACTTTTTAAATTTAGGCAAATTTAGTATAATAAAATAATAAATGCTTTTAATTTTCAATAAGGCCCCATAGTCTAGCGGTTAGGACGTTGCCCTCTCACGGCAGTAACACGGGTTCGAATCCCGTTGGGGCTGCCATTTTTTTATTTTATGAATATAAGAAAAATTATATTTTTATCGATATTCGTCTTAATTTTAACTGCCTTCGCTAATTCAGCCGCATCAGCCTCAGTTGAAAATCCTTCCCTGAAGAAAACGCGATGCATTTTTGTTTATAAGGCGATAAAAAATCCTTCCTTATTGTATAGATAATATATATAATAAATGGAAAATAACCGGAGAAAACCATGCCTTACTTGAAAAATTTATTAATAAGGGTAAGAACCAATCTTAAAAGAAAGATAATAAGATTTCAGGACAATTCTATATTTTATTTTTCAAGATGGATTTTTTTCGGAGTCTTAATAGGAATTATTGCAGGCGTAGGGGCGATAGTCTTCAACGCTCTTATAAGGTTTTTCAGGTTTTTGTTTCAGGTAAGTATGGCGCATTATTATTCGCCAAGACCGGAACTTATGGGTCAGACAGGGGCACCTGCAGATAATCACCCTATAAGATGGGTTATTCCGCTGATAATTATGCTAGGCGGTTTAATATCCGGAATTTTGGTCTATACTTTTGCGCCTGAGGCGGAAGGACACGGAACTGATGCCGCAATAGACGCTTTTCATAATAAGGAAGGATACATAAGAGGAAGAGTTCCGATAATAAAAACTCTCGCTTCTTCGGTAACGCTCGGTTCAGGGGGTTCCGGCGGCAGGGAAGGACCGGTAGCGCAGATAGGAGCCGGTTTCGGTTCCGTATTGGCGACATATTTAGGTTTGCCGGTGCCGGACAGGCGGACGATGCTGGTTGCAGGCATAGGAGCAGGCATAGGAGCTATTTTTAAATCTCCGCTAGCGGGTGCGATGTTCGGCGTAGAAGTCCTTTATTCGGAAATGGATTTTGAGGGCGGAGCGCTGATGCTTTCTATTATCGCGGCTATAGTAGGATATTCGCTTTATGCTTATTTTTACGCAGGTTTTAATCCTGTTGTCAGGACGCCTTCTTTTACTTATACCAGACCTATTACTCTGTTATTTTATGCAGTTCTCGGTATTTTCCTAGCATTTGCCGGACAGTTTTACGTAAGGTTTTTTTATTTTATTCATGACGTGTTTAAAAAAATAAAGATCAAGCCGCATTTTAAGCCTATGATAGGCGGCGCCGCAGTAGGCGCTATCGCATATTTTTTTCCTGAAATCATGGGCGTAGGTTACGGCTGGCTGCAGCTTGCAGTGCTTGGAAAACTTGCCGTAATAACCTTAATTCTTTTAGGGCTTTTTAAGATAGTAGCTACGTCTTTTACTATAAGTTCGGGAGGTTCGGCAGGCGTTTACGCTCCGTCTTTGGTAATAGGCGGAGCGTTCGGAGGAGCCGCAGGATTGATTTTTCATATGTTATTTCCGCATTTAATACTATCGTCCGATATTGCGCCTTTTGTGCTGATAGGCATGGGAGGTTTTTTTGCCGGCGCCGCAAAGACCCCTATCTCTTCTCTTTTAATGGTTTCGGAAATGACGGGAAGCTACGGCCTTCTTCCGCCGTTAATGCTTGTTTCGGCTATAACTTTTATAGTCAGCGGAAAAAGAAGCATATATAAAAGCCAGAAAAAAAACAGAATGGATTCTCCGGCGCATATGAAAGATTATTTGATTAAGCCTTTGCAGAGATATTCGGTAAGCGACGTTATGGAAAGCGGGGAAACGGCCGCCGCTAAACCTTTAGATCCGGATATGCCTCTGTACGAGATGATTAAAATATTTTTTTATTCCAATTTTTATATGCATCCGGTTATAGATAAAGAGGGTAAAATCGTCGGCATAGTTAAATACGACACCGTAAAAAATTTAATGATGACGTCGCCCGACGATTCAAGGACGGCAAGGGATTTAATGGATACGTCAAGCCTGCCTAAAATCAGGCTTACCGACACCTTAGATATAGCAGTGCATAATTTTTTTAGAAAAAATACCGACGAACTTATAGTGGTCGATAATGATGGGGTATATAAGGGCATTTTAAGGAAAAGAGACGTCGTGCTTGCAATAGAAGAAGGCCAGAAATCGCCCTCAGACATCCAGAAAGCAACGGTTGCAAAGAAAAATACAAATTAAAATTAAAGGTGTCAAATTAAAAGTGTCAGATTTATTTTAGCAGAAGCAATAGGAATAGGAGGTAGAAAGCTAAAAAATTATGAAATGCGCTCTTTACTATAGCAATAAAGATATAAGACTCATAGAAAAGGATATTCCAAAAATAAACGACGACGAAGTTCTTTTAAAAGTTGAGGCCAGCGGTATATGCGGCAGCGACGTGATAGAATGGTACAGAAAGGACAAAGTTCCGCTTGTCCTAGGACATGAGGTAACGGGCGTCATAGCGGAAACTGGAAAAAACGTTACAAAGTATAAAAAAGGCGACAGAATTTGCGCCGCTCATCATGTCCCCTGCAATGCTTGCAAATATTGTCTTAGCGGACATCAGACGGTCTGCGAAACCTTAAGAGCTACAAACTTTGATCCGGGCGGATTTTCCGAGTATTTAAGGATTCCCGAAATAAACGTTAAAAACGGCATATATCTTCTGCCAGGCTCCGTCAGTTTCGAAGAAGGAACTTTTACCGAACCTCTTGCCTGTGTTGTCAGAGGGCAGAAGCTTGCCGGCGTAAAACCTGCCGATACCGCGATAGTTTTCGGCAGCGGTCTTTCCGGGCTGCTTCATATAAGTCTTTTAAGGGCAACCGGCGCATGCAGAATTATAGCGGTGGATATCAATGAAAAACGCCTTGAATACGCAAAAAAATTCGGAGCCGATTATATTTTTAACGCTAAGGATTTCAATCCTGAAGCCGTTAAAGATATAAATGAAGGATTTTTATCGGATATAGTAATTTTATCTACAGGAGCGGACAGCGCAATATTGCAGGGGCTTAAATCAGTGAGGCGCGGCGGAACCGTTTTATTTTTTGGAGCGGCAAACGACGGAGCGAAACTTCCGCTTTCTATAAACGAAATATTCTGGAGGAGCGAAGTGACTTTATTAAGTTCTTATGCAGGGTCAATAGCAGACCATAAAACTGCATTAGAACTAATAAGTTCCGGCAGAATTAACGTAAAAGATATGATAACGAACAGATTTTCTATTGAAGATATCTTAAAAGGTTTTGAATTGACGGCGCAAGCGCAGGATTCACTAAAAGTTATAATAAACCTATAGTAACCGATTATATATCGCAGACGCCGCCTTTTTCTTTTTCGAGATAGCACATTACTATCCCCGTAAGATATAAATCGGTAACATATTCGGAAACCATCCTGTGCGTATTAAAATGAGGCGCAATGGAAGAAACAGCCATTTTCATTATTTTTAAATAGTCAGAATAGTTTTTATAATATAAATCTAATATATTAAATTCTAATTTTCCGTAAATATCGTTTAAATCCTCCATATCGTCGGAATAACTCAGATCCGTCCATACCGATTTCGGGCCGATGCTCCAGCCGTTAATCCCCTCTATGCAAGCTTCGAGCCACCAGCCGTCTAATACGCTGAAATTTGGGACGCCGTTAAGAGATGCCTTCATTCCGCTCGTTCCTGACGCTTCAAGCGGTCTTGTCGGGTTGTTAAGCCATAAATCCGTTCCGGCAAGTATTATATTAGCTTTATGAATATTATAATTTTCCAAGAAAGCTATTTTTATTTTTTTAGTTTTTGATGCAATATATTTTGCCGTATCGTGAATGGATTTTATCATTGCAAGTCCATCCGTATCCGCAGGATGTGTTTTGCCTGCAAAAATAAGCTGAATATTGCCTTTTTTCTCGGCAATATCGATTAATTTGTCCGAATTTGAAAGTATAAGGTTATTTCTTTTGTAATGAGTTATTCTTTTAGCCATAGCAATGGTAAAATCTGCAGGTACAAATGAAGAATCGGTTTCGGAATTTATCATTTCGATCAGCGTTTCTTTGCATAAAATATGTGTCTGCGCAAAGTCGCCGTCGGGAATGCAAGCCGCACCCCTTAGCAGATCCGGGTCTTCTTCCCATCCTTTAATATATTTTGTATATAGCATTTTATGGTGAGGAGAAGCCCATTTGACGTGATGTATTCCGTTTGTTACGTATTTTAATTTGTACCCTTCGAATATCTGCTCGGAAACATACTTATGCTTTCTTGAGACCGCTACTACGTTTTTAGCATTTTTAATAGCGAGCCAGGACAGGTTTAATTCGTCTTTTTCTTCAAGGTTTTCTCTGTAAATATCGTCAAAAACTTTTTCTCCGCAGTAATCCGAAAGCATTTCCTTTACGTCGTTTATCGGAAATCTGTCGAATGCGGCTGGAATCGGCGTATGCGTCGTAAATACGACCCTTGCCTTTACCCTGTTTAAATCGTCCATATCTTTCATAAGTCCGGCTATTAACAGTGCGGAATGGCTTTCGTTTATATGGTAAAGAAAAGGTTTATAATTTAATGCTTTTAACATTTCGTATCCGCCTATTCCGAGGATTATTTCCTGTTTTAGCCTCGTCAGTCCGCCTTCTATGTACAGCCGGTCGCATAATTTTCTTGTTTCAGGGTCGTTTTCGGGGGTGTCCGGCGTCAAAAAATACGCATCAATTTCGTTATTTCCTTTAGTAGATTCTACTACGTATTTAAAAGCGGTTATCGTTACGTCTTTGCCTCCTATAGGAATTTTTATTTTTACGTTTGTAGGCTGCATATATTTTTCGATATCCCATTCCTGAAAAGAGTCCATTTGACCGCCGTCGTTAGACAATTTCTGGCTTATAAAACCGTTCTTCCATAACAAAGTAATACATACCGCAGGAACTTCAAGGTCGGCAAAACTTTGCAGCGTATCCCCGGCAAGAATTCCGAGTCCGCCGCTGTATGTGGGGATCCTGCTGTCCACGCCGCACTCCATAACGAAATATGCTATCATAATAGTATTTCTCCGGTTATATATTTTTTTTATATAATCTATTTTGCATTATATATTATTACAATTGTTTTATTAAATCAATATATTTAATGTTTTTTAATTTTTATATTTTTTACGCCGATAGCTGCAATTCCGCCGATTACACAAAGATAGCCGAGCGCGATAAAGACGTCTCCGTAAGCTCCTATTAAAGAAAATTCGCTTATCATATAGTCAAAAACTTTAACCGAATTAGACGGATAAATTATCGTCCTGACGACGGACGTCCCCCTGCTTATTAAATCTCCGTTTAAAAAATTTATTACGCCGTGATATTTGCTAAAATTATAATTTATATCTCTGGCATACTGATTTAAATGGTAAATCTGCCTTACGGCAAGCTCTTCCCCCGACCACGCTATACCGAAAGAAGCTCCTATCTGAAATAAAACATTATACAATGCCGAAGCGTCGGGTATCTGTTCAAATTTTGCAGAATTTATTACGGTCATCATAACGGGGGCGTTGATAAGTCCCACTCCTATGCCGCGCAAAAACTGGTTATTAATAAGAAACGGAATCGAAGTGTGCAGAGAAATACTGCCGAGCAAAAAATTTGCCGACGCAAAAATCAGCATGCCGGCAAGCATTAAATATTTCGGTCCGTATTTATCGGAAATTTTTCCCGCTATAGGAGAGGCAACCGCAACCGCTATTGCAAAAGGAGCCATTAAAAAACCCGCATGCATAGCGTTATAATTAAGTATATTTTCTATGAATATAGGCAGAAGAAACATAGTGCTGAATATTCCACCCGCCCTTATCATGTTTACTAAATTTCCGGCAACGAAATTTCTATTTTTAAAAAGCGAATAATCCATTAAGTGTTTTTTTGAAAAAATTTCGACGATAATAAAAAGTATAAAAGATGCCGCGCTTATAAGTTCGTTAAGCCTTATTATCGGCGAATCCCACTCAAGCGTCTGTCCTTCGTTAAGTACGTATAAAAGTGTTCCAAGGCATATAGCTATCAGAAAAAAGCCGATAAAATCAAACTTTTTAGCAAAAGGTTTTTCCGGTATATCGTTTTCCAATAAAATTAAAGTGCCTAAAAAAAGCATTATTCCTATGGGAACGTTAAAATAAAATATCATTCTCCAATCCACGTAATCCACGAAATATCCGCCTATTATCGGGCCGAGAGCAGGCGCCACCATTATGCCTATGGTCCATATTCCCATAGCCGTACCTCTTTCGTTGCTTTTAAAATATTTAGCTATAAGATTTACCGATATCGGAATAAGTCCGGCACCTCCTACCGCCTGAATTATCCTGAATATTATCATTATTCTGTACGATGGGGCAAATCCGCAGAATGCCGAACCTATTAAAAAGAAAACTATAGAAACCGCAAAAGGAATTTTAAGGCCGTATTTTTTGCTTGAAAAACTGGTAAGAAGAATAATTATGGAGTATGTTATGGTATAGGCTATAATGACCCAGTCTATAGTTATTACGTTAACGCCGAAGTGGGACATCATCTTGGGAAGAGCGACTATGACTATGTTTATGTCCAATATGGCCATAAAAGATGCCGTAACGGCTATTGAAAGAACGAGCCATTTATAAAGCCGGTGTTCCGATATTTTATTCATTTATCTTTAGATTATATTTATTCTACGAAGTTTTTTAACTTGCCGATATTTTCTATTTCTATTTCAAAAATATCGCCTTTATTCAAACTTCCGACGCCTGAAGGAGTTCCCGTAGAAATTATATCTCCGGGGAAAAGCGTCATAATGCTTGAGATAAATTCAACTAATTCAAACGGATTAAAAATTAGGTTCGAAGTATTTGAAGTTTGTTTTAATTCTCCATTTAAATAGCCTTTAATTTGAAGATTTGAAGGATTTTCTATTTCGGTTTCTATATATGGTCCTATAGGCGCAAAAGTATCAAAACTTTTAGACCTTGTATATTGAATGTCTTTTGCCTGTAAATCTCTTGCCGTTACGTCGTTCAAACAGGTGTAGCCGAAAATATAATCGGCGGCCGTTTCTTTTTTTATGTTTTTTGCCGTTTTGCCTATTACTACAGCCAGTTCCGATTCGTAGTCCACTTTTTTTGAAACCTCCGGTCTTACTATAGTTCCAAGATGCGGGATAATGCTTGAAGTAGGTTTCATAAAAAGCAGGGGTTCGTCGGGCAGATTTACCTGCATTTCCGCGGCGTGGTCTTTATAATTTAATCCTACCGCTACAATTTTCGTAGGATGAATGGGCGGCAGAAATTCAAGTTCGTCTAATTCATACTGTTTGCCGGTATATTGATATTTTAAATCTTCGCCGAAGTTAAATTCTTCTATAATGTTAATAAATGATTTATCTTTATCCGTAGAAAGCGTTCCGAAATATTCTCTCATTTCTCCGGTTTTATGCCTGAATCTTCCGAATTTCATTAGCAGCCCTCTGTTTAAAAATTAATTAAATAATATGCTATTGTCAATTTTATTAATTTCATTATACACCATAATCAGAGACACCGTCAAACGAAACGGTATTGCATATTTACCTTATTTTTATTGACATTTTACGGCAAATTATATTAAATAAAATGTAAAATTATTTTTTTATCGTAAAAATCAGCCGGAGGCAGAGTTAATATGATACATCTTTCCTTTTTTCATGCCGTAATTTTAGCTATTCTTCAAGGGGTTACGGAACTTTTCCCTGTTTCGAGCCTTGCTCACGGGGTTATAATCCCCTCTATTTTAGGATGGAAAATTAACAGGCAGTCGGAAGGCTTTTTGCCTTTCCTCGTGGTGCTTCATCTTGGAACGGCGTTAGCGCTTCTTATATATTTCTATAAAGACTGGATTAATTTATTCAAAGGTTTTTTTGCAGGCATAAAAAGCAAAAACCTTAATATAAACGAAGATTCCAAAACATTATACCTGCTTGCGCTTGCCACGATACCGGCCGGACTCATAGGGCTTCTGTTCGTCCATAAGTTAAAAAAACTGTTCGGCATAACGTCGGTAGCAGCGGCATTTCTTATGGTTAACGGCGTAATTTTATATCTTGGCGAGAAACGCAGAAAGAAACAGGGCATAGCAAAGATTTCCGATATGACGGTTACCGCCGCTCTTATCATAGGAGTATTTCAGTCTTTTGCGCTAATCCCCGGCATATCCCGTTCCGCCATAACCATGGTTGCAGCTCTTTATCTCGGTTTTAGGCATGAATATGCCGCAAGATTTTCGTTTCTTCTCGCGACGCCTATAATTCTTGCTGCCGGACTTCTTGAAGTACCGAAAATGCTCAAACTGCATATGCTTCATTTTACCGCAGTTTCTTTAATAAGCGGCTTGGTTGCCGGCATAGCGGCATATTTGAGCGTTTACGCACTTATGAAATATTTTAACAAATACGAAATTAACGCTCTTTATCCTTTTGCCTTTTACTGCATAATTTTCGGCGCTTTCGTTCTTACTTACAGATTAATTTGATTTTCGGCGTTATTAATCTCCTTTAAAATTGTATTATTTTATATTCCGATTGTGATATAATATAATTTTTTAATAAATTTTTATAATAATAAAGGCTTATGGAAGATTTTTTAAAAGATTTTAAGGATAATATAGGTCTTGAAAAAAATAGTTCCTATAACACATTGGCGGCTTATTCGGCGGATGTAAGAAGCTTTATCAAATACTTGCGCGAAGAAACGTCGATCGATTCCATAGAAGACGTTACTGAATTCGAGATAAAAGGCTATTTAAGCAAAATTTACGGAAACTTGAAAAAAACCAGCCTTGCCAGAAAAATAGAATCGATAAAGTCGTATTTTAATTTCTTGGAAAAGAAACATATAATCAAACAAAATCCTGCTTTTTTATTGGATTTGCCGAAAACTGAAAAAAAACTGCCGTTTTTTTTGACGGCGAAGGAAGCCGATTTTTTATTAAATAATTATTTGGATCTGAAATTAAAAAAAGATAAGCTGGAAGCAATTAAAGGATATGCTTTAAATGCGCATATTTCGGCCAGTCGGGAAGCGCGGGAAGCGTCAAAATATTTTGAAGCGTTAAGAAACGATTTAATATTAGAATTTCTATACGGCAGCGGATTAAGGGTCAGCGAGCTCGTTTCAGTAAAGATTTCCGATATAGAGATTGAAAAAGAAAGCCGTTACGTAAAAATTTTCGGAAAAGGCTCCAAGCACAGGATAGTTCCTCTTACGGATATTACCGCCAAAAAAATTAAGGCTTGGATGCATTATTTATCGGCGATAGGTTTGACGCCGAAAGAAGGATATATAATCATTAACAAAAAAGGGATGCATTTGAACAGAAGAACGGTTCACAGAATAGTTAAAGAGTCTATGCTTATAACCGGCCAGTTTAAAAATATTTCTCCGCACGGCTTAAGACATTCTTTCGCTACCAATCTTTTGGATAATGGAGCCGATTTAAGGTCTATTCAGGATATGCTAGGACATTCAAATCTATCGACCACCGAAAAATATACACATTTAAGCATTAAAAAACTTATAGACGTTTACAATAAGGCGCACCCGCTTTCAGGAAAATAAACCGGTTAGGATTATTAATTAATTAAATACGGGAGATATAAATTAATGGATAACGGAAATAACGAAGGGATAAAACTTCTCGGGACTACTATAATAAGCGTAAGACGCAAGGGGAAAGTCGTCGTTGCCGGCGACGGACAGGTTACGCTCGGCAATACGGTTATGAAGCATAACGCAAGAAAAGTCAGGCGGCTTTATAACGATAAAGTAATAGCCGGATTTGCCGGAGCTACCGCCGATGCGTTTACGCTGTTTGAAAAAATGGAAGAAAAACTTTCCAAATACAACGGGAGCGTGAAAAGAGCAAGCGTAGAACTTGCTAAAGACTGGAGAACGGACAAAATATTAAGGCGGCTGGAAGCTATGATGATTGTCGTCGATAAAACCGATTCATTTGTTCTGTCGGGAGCCGGAGACGTTATAGAACCGGACGAAGACGCGCTTTCTATAGGGTCGGGCGCGCCTTACGCTCTGGCTTGCGCTTTAGGCTTGCTTGAAAAGACAGATTTGAGCGCAAAAGAGATTGCCGAATTTTCTATGAAAACGGCGGCGCGCATATGTATATACACAAACGAAAATATAATAATAGAGGAGTTATAGCATAGATATGGCAAAAAAAATACAATCAGGCAAAGACATCAAAGTTAAAGATATTAACGGCAAAGGCGAGACGAATACATTATTAAAAATAGATTTTATGACGCCTAAAGAAATAATTAAAGAACTCGATAAATACGTTATAGGGCAGGACAAAGCAAAAAAATCGGTTGCTATAGCCTTAAGGACGCGTTTTAGAAGAAATAACGTTCCGGATGAAATAAGGGACGATATAGTTCCTAAAAATATTTTGCTCATAGGACCTACGGGCGTCGGAAAAACCGAAATAGCAAGGCGCATAGCAAAACTTTCCGATTCTCCTTTTATAAAAGTCGAAGCTTCTAAATTCACGGAAGTAGGATATATGGGCAGGGACGTCGAATCTATGGTAAGAGATCTCGTGGAGACCGCTTTTATAAACGAAAAGACTAAAGAAACCGAACAGGTTATCGATAAAGCCAAGCAAAACGCCGAAGAGCTTCTTCTGGATATTTTAATTCCGCGTCCTCCGCAGACGGCTAAAAAGAACGGAGCGGTAAAAGGCGGCATAAAAGACGAATCTGATAAGGACAGCTATTATAATACAAGAGAAAAATTCAGAAAAATGTTTTTAGAAGGAAAATTAAACGACAGATTTGTAGAAATGGAGGTTAAATCTTCTAATAAAGCGCCTATTCCGGTTATAGAAATATTTTCCCAGTCCGGAATGGACGATATCGGGCAGGACTTTAAGGATATTTTTTCTAATATTTTTCCGAAACAGAAAAAATTAGAAAAAGTTAGGGTTTCGGAGGCTTTCGATATATTGGTCCGCGAAGAAAGCGAAAGACTTGTCGATAACGACAAGGTCGTAAAGAATGCTATTCAAAGGGTTGAAAATTCCGGACTGATATTTATCGACGAGATAGACAAAATTGCTTCGAGGGAAAAATCATATGGTCCGGACGTTTCGAGAGAAGGCGTTCAGAGGGATTTACTGCCTATTATAGAAGGTTCAAACGTAATGACTAAATACGGTGTCGTTAAAACCGACCATATTTTATTTATAGCCGCAGGCGCTTTTCACGTATCGAAGCCTTCCGATTTAATTCCCGAACTTCAAGGCAGATTTCCTATCAGGGTCGAGATGGATTCTTTGTCTAAAAAAGAGTTCGTCCGTATATTAACCGAGCCTAAAGGAGCTTTGATTAAACAGTATATAGAACTTCTTAAAACCGAAAACGTCGCTTTAAACTTTGCCGAAGACGGCATAGAAAGAATTGCGGAAATTGCCGAGGAAGTCAATCTTAAAACGGAAAACATCGGAGCAAGAAGACTGCATACTATACTTGAAAAAATTATGGAAGACGTATCTTTTGAAGCTCCGTACGGGAAAGCAAAAAAAGTTTTAATAAATAAAGACTACATAGACGAAAGATTGAAAGAAATAATTAAAGACGAAGATCTTTCAAGATATATTCTTTAGTGTCTAATTTGTGACGGGGATAGAATTGAATTCTATCCCCGTGATATAGTATGAGGAAAAGGTGTCAGATTAATTTTCCGCATACGTAAATATCAATTAAAATAAAATTTGGTTGCGGAAAATTAATCTGACACCTTTTCCGATGTGAATAAAATGGAAAAATATATTAAAAAAGCAAAGGTTTTGCTTGAAGCGCTCCCCTATATACAGGAGTTTACCGGCAAAACTTTCGTGATAAAATTCGGAGGTTCGATAGCCGTAGATAAGGGCTTAAAAGAAAGTTTCATTAAGGATGTTATACTTCTAAAACTTATCGGAATAAATATTATTATTATTCACGGCGGAGGAAAAGAAATCGACCTTCTTTTAAAGAAGCTTGATATAAAGGCTAATTTTTTTGAAGGCTACCGCATTACTGACGAAAATACCATGGAAGTGGTTGAGATGGTATTGTCCGGAAAAATAAACAAAGACCTCGTCGCTTTAATAAATAAACATGGCGGACGCGCCTGCGGCTTATCTGGAAAAGACGGAAACCTTATTACCGCCGAAAAAATAGATTCGGGCAGCGTCGATCTGGGTTTTGTAGGGGAGGTTAAAAAAGTAGATAAAAAGATTTTATTAACATTAGATCCGTCGTTTATTCCGGTTATAGCTCCGGTAAGCATGGACAAAGAGGGCAGAACGCTTAATATTAACGCCGACCTTGTAGCATCGGCGGTAGCAGGCGAATTAGAAGCCGAAAAACTGATATTTTTATCGGATCAGGACGGGCTTTTAGATTCTAACGGAGAACTGATTTCCTCCGTTACGACCGGCGAAATTAAAAAATTAATTAAAGACGGCGTAATTTACGGAGGAATGATACCTAAGGCAAATTCATGTGCTGATGCTGTAAAGCACGGAGTTCAAAAAGTACATATGATAAACGGTTCTACGCCGCATGCTATTTTGCTGGAAATATTTACTAAAAAGGGTATAGGAACTCAGATTTCGAATTAATTTCAATTTGTGACGGGAAAAGGTAAAGAGAGGAGAAGCTAAAAAGAACAATGGATACTAAGGAGCTGACTAAAAAATATATAATGAACACATACGGCAGATTCGATTTGACTTTAGTCAAAGGCGAAGGCTGTTATTTGTATGATGAAAACGGAAAAAAATATTTAGATTTTGCTTCGGGAATTGCCGTAAATAATTTAGGATACGGCAATAAAGCGGTTGAAGACGCCGTTATAAATCAGGTAAAAAAACTGATACACACGTCAAACTATTTTTATACCGAACCGCAGGCTAAGCTTGCAGAAAAATTATGCGTTAATTCGTTTGCGGACAAGGTTTTTTTCTGCAACAGCGGAGCGGAAAGCGTAGAGGGAGCAATAAAATTAGCAAGAATTTATGCCGGTAAATTTTCCAAAAGAGGTTATAAAGTAATAGCTATGCAAAATTCTTTTCACGGCAGAACTTTCGGCGCGCTTTCTGCAACGGGACAAGATAAATACCATAGCGGTTTCGAACCTCTTTTAAACGGTTTCGAACATGTTAAATTTAACGATTTAGAATCTATAGAAAAACTTATAAAGTGTGAAAACGGCAAAGATTATTGCGCCGTAATATTAGAGCCCGTGCAGGGCGAAGGCGGAGTTAATATATCCGATAAAGAATATATAAAAGCATTAAGAGATTTGACGGCTAAAAACGATATATCTTTAATTTTTGACGAGGTGCAGGTAGGTCTTGGAAGAACCGGAAAACTTTTTGCTTATATGAATTACGGAGTAGAACCCGACATAATGACGCTTGCAAAACCTTTGGCAGGCGGACTGCCTATCGGGGCGGTGCTTGCAAACGAAAAGACGGCGAAAGCCTTTGAACCCGGAAACCATGCTACCACTTTCGGAGGCGGACCTTTAGTTACCGCTGCCGCTAACGCTTTTTTCGACGAAATAACTAAAGCGGGGTTTTTAGACGAAGTTTTAAATACCGGCGAATACGTAAAGAAAGAGCTTAATGCTTTAAAATCTAAATTTTCCGGTTTAATTAAAGACGTAAGGTCTATAGGTTTAATAAGCGCGATAGAGTTTTATTCCATTAAATCTAAAGATATAGCCGTGAAATTAATAGACGAAGGTTTTTTGACCACTACGGTTCAGGATACGGTATTAAGATTTACTCCGCCGTTAATTATTAAAAAAAACCATGTCGATTTATTGGTAGAATCCGTCGTTAAGGTTCTTAACGGCCATTATAATAAATAAGGCAAATGATTTAATTTATAATCTGCGTTAATTTTTTAACTCCCCTCCTTAAAAAGGAGGTGGTGCCCGTCAGGGCGGGGTGGTTATATAAATTATGAATTCAAAAAATTTTTTATCTGTTTATGATTTTTCGAAGGACGAAATATACGATATACTTTTAAGGTCTGCCGTTTTAAAGGCCGAAAGAGGCGGAAAAAATTCCTGCCTCGAAGGCAAAAAAATCGGCATGATATTTGAGAAGTCTTCTACGAGGACGAGGGTATCTTTTGAGGTAGGCATTGTAGAACTTGGCGGCCACCCGATTTTTATGTCGTCTAAAGATCTCCAGTTGGGTCGCGGAGAACCTGTTAAAGATACCGCAAGGGTATTAAGCAGATATTTAGACGCAGTAGTAATAAGGACGTTCGAGCAGGAAAGAATAGAAACTTTTGCAAAATATTTTGAAAAACCGGTAATAAACGGGCTTACGGACTTATATCATCCGGCGCAGATATTAACCGATATATTCACGGTTTACGAAATAAAAAAAAGAGATTTAAAAATTGAAAGCAGCTCTCAAGCCGATGCCGAAAATATTATAAAAAACTTGAAAATAGTTTATTTCGGCGATGCAAACAATATGGCAAACTCTTGGGTCGGTCTTCAGGCTATGCTCGGCTTTGAACTTGTTTTAGCGATGCCGGAAGGATTTGAAATAAATTCGGAAGTTAAAAAAGAATCAGAAAAAAAAGGCGGAAAATTCAGCGTAATAAACGATAAAATATATGCGGCAAAAAATGCCGACATTATTACTACCGATGTTTTTATAAGTATGGGGCAGGACGAAGAAAAAGAAAAAATAGATAAATTAAAGCCCTTTATTATAGACGATAACGTTGTCCGAAACGCTAAAGAAGACGTTATTTTTCTTCACTGTCTTCCGGTGCATAGAAACGAAGAAGTTACTGAAGAAGTGTTCGAAAGATTTTCGTCCGTCGTTTTCGAGGAAGCGGAAAACAGATTGCATGTTCAAAAAGCTATTATGGAAAAAATTTTTTAGGAGGACAGTATTTTATTATGGCTCAGTTAAAAAAGAAAAGCAAAAGCATCGTTAAAGATATGATTAAAAGCGGCAAAAAAAGTAACGGTAGAGACAAAATAGTACTTGCTTATTCCGGAGGCCTCGATACTTCCGTAATTTTAAAATGGCTGATAAATACTTATAAAGCCGAGGTTATTGCTTATTGCTGCGACGTAGGACAGAAAGAAGACCTTGCGGCGGTTAAGGAAAAAGCGTTAAAAACAGGAGCTTCGAAAGCTATAGTCGAAGACATGAAAGAAGAATTTGCCGAAAGTTATATATTTCCTATGCTAAGAGGAAACGCTCTTTATGAAGGCGCTTATTTGCTCGGTACGTCCATCGCGAGACCTTTGATAGCAAAAAGACAGATAGAAATAGCCACGGAACTAGGAGCGAAGTATGTTGCTCACGGCGCTACGGGCAAAGGCAACGATCAGGTGAGGTTTGAGCTTGCATATGCCGCCGTAAATCCTGAAATAAAGGTTATAGCGCCATGGAGAGAGTGGGATATAGTTTCAAGAGCGGAACTTATTAAATATGCGAAAGATAACGGTATTTCAGTTCCGGTAACCAAAGCAAAGCCTTACTCCAGCGATAAAAATTTATTTCATATAAGCTACGAAGGGGGAATTTTAGAAGACTTAGAAAATGCTCCAGAAGAGTCGATGTTTGAAATAACGGTATCGCCGGAAAAAGCTTCTAATAAGCCTGAAAAAATAGAAATAGAATATAAAAACGGAAATCCGGTATCATTAAATAATAAAAAAATGAATCCTCTTAATATCGTCGATACGCTCAATTTAATAGCCGGCAGAAACGCTATAGGCAGGGCGGATATAGTAGAAACTAGAATTACCGGAATGAAATCTCGGGGCGTTTATGAAACTCCGGCAGGAACGGTTTTAAGTTTTGCGCATAAGGTTATGGAGTCGATTACTTTGACGGGAGAGGAAATAGAACTCAAAAACAGCCTTGTCCCGCAATATTCGAAGCTTATATACGAAGGCAGCTGGTTCAGTCCGGAATTAAAAGCCGTTCAAGCGCTTATCGATTCTACCCAAACCTCCGTTAACGGAACAATAGGTTTAGAACTGTATAAAGGAAATATTAAAGTTTTATACAGAAAATCAAAAAACAGTCTTTATTCTCAAAATATCGTTACTTTCGAGGACGATAAAGGCTCTTATTCCCAAAACGACGCAACAGGCTTTATTCATTTAAAATCTTTAAGATACAAACTCACGAAACGGAAAAAGAAATGAAAAAGAGAACCGAAAACAAAACCGCCGCCCTTAAGCATAATAACTTCGTAAGAGGTCGCTTTAAAGACGATATATCCGAAATCACCGCTAATTTTACGGCA
This sequence comes from bacterium, assembly GCA_021850985.1. Lineage (GTDB taxonomy): Bacteria > SZUA-79 > SZUA-79 > Acidulodesulfobacterales > Acidulodesulfobacteraceae > Acidulodesulfobacterium_A. The sequence goes on along the minus strand of JAJZJX010000019.1, from coordinate 13,793 downwards.
TCTTTGGATATTGACAAAAAGCTTGCCGATTTTGACATAGACGGCAGTATCGCTCACCTTTGCGCCATAGAAAAAGCCGGTATAGTTAACGAAAAAGAAAAAAAAGATATTGAAAAAGCTCTTTTAAGAATTAAAGAAGAAATTAAAAGCGGCGAGTTAATCCTGAATAAAAAATATGAAGATATTCATATGAATATTGAAAAAAGGCTTATCGAGCTGCTGCCTTCTTCGGGACCGAAACTGCATACGGGAAGATCTAGAAACGATCAGGTGTCGGTTGATTTCAGGCTTTACGTAAAAAATGAAATTAAGAAAATAGCAGGGGTTTTATTATCTTTAAGAGCCGAACTTGTTTCGGCTGCCGTATTAAATGTAGAAACGGTCATGCCCGGCTATACCCACTTTCAGCATGCTCAGCCGGTATCGCTTGCGCATCACCTTTCCGCTTATTATGAAATGTTTACGAGAGATTTTAAAAAATTAACTTCGGCTTACGAAACTACCGATGTTTTGACTTTAGGGAGCGGAGCGCTTGCAGGGGTAGATTTTGATATAGACAGGTCTTTAGAAGCGGAAATTTTAGGATTCGGAAAAGTTTCCAGAAACAGTATGGACGGAGTTTCAGACAGAGATTTTGCAATAGAATTTAATTTTGCTCTTTCAATGATAGCGTTGCACCTTTCAAGATTTTGCGAAGAACTTATTATATGGAACAGTTTTGAATTCGGTTTTATAAAATTGAAAGACGAATTTACGACCGGTTCAAGCATTATGCCCCAGAAAAAAAACCCTGATGTTTTAGAACTTATAAGGGGCAAAACAGGCGGGATAATATCAAATCTTATTTCGCTTTTTATTATGATGAAATCTTTGCCTCTTGCTTACAACAGGGATATGCAGGAAGACAAGAAACCGGTAATGGAAAGCGCTTCTACGGTTTACGATTCGCTTTCGATATTTAAAGAAATAATAAAAACCGTGGAATTTAATAAAGACGTTATGTCGAGAGGACTTAAAAACGATACTGTTTATGCCACCGATATGGCGACGTATTTCGTTAAAAAGGGCTTGCCTTTCAGAAAATCGCACGAAGCGGTCGGCAGAATAGTAAATTATGCGGAAATTAAAGGCAAAAAACTTTCGGAGTTATCTCTGAAAGAATATAAAAATATTATAGATATTGCAGACAAAGATATATTTAACATTTTTAATCCGGAAACTTCCGTAAATTCTAAAAAAACGATCGGGGGAACTGCATTTAAGCAGATAAAAAAGACTTTAAAAGATTATGAAAAAGAGATTAGAAACGATAAACAATTTTTATCTTCTCTTAAATAAAAAAAGAAATTTTGCGTTTTCAATATTTTATGCGTTATTGACCGCAATATCTTTTTTATTATTGTCGGGATGCGCTAAAACCGGCTATCCGCAGCCTCCAAAAATAGCTCCGCCGCATTCTCCCGTTATATTGAAAGCCGAAAAAAATAAAAATAGCGTCCGCATAGTTTATCGCTATGCTTACGATTTAGGTAAAATTAAAGGTTTCTTAATTTACCGCAGTTATTACAAAAACGAAAAAAACGCCGTTAAGTCTCAGTGTAATTCATCAAAACCTTTTGCTTTTCAAAATTTAAATTTTAAAAAAAGATTTAGCTTGCAAAATAGTAAATTTTTTTATAATGTAAATAGTAAAGTTTTAACAAACGGTTATTATGTTTTCTGCATAAAAAGCGTGGGTAATTTTAATATAAAATCGAATTTTTCTAATTATAAAATCATATTTATTAAAATTAATTAATATGTTATTATAAAAAATAAAATTTATTCGAGGTAAGATGCAATGACCATGCAAATTAAGAAAGATAAACTTAATAAGGCGTTTTTTTTATTAAGCATAATTATTATCGTAATTCTTGCATTTCTGCTTTTACAGAAAAGGTTCGGCCTTTATTTTAAAAAGGCTCCGTTTTCGCTAAAGCTGGTAAGGGTTATCGGTGCGGGATATCACCTTAAAGGTCCTGCCGGCGTTGCATTCGGCAGGAGAAATAATATTTACGTCGTCGATTCGGGCAATTCAAGGGTTGTGAAGTTTAACATCAGAGGGCGTTACATAAGGCAGTGGGGAATAGAAGGTAAAACTACCGGAGAATTTATGGTTCCGCTCTTTGCGGCTGCTTACGGAAATCCGGAAAGAATTTACGTCGTTGATTCCGGCAATTCAAGAATACAGGTTTTTAAGCCCAACGGAGATTTCGTATCCGAATTCGGCATATCTAAAAATCAAAACAGAATGCTTATTCAGCCTACCTGCGTAGCATTTTCAGGCGGCAAAATATACGTTGCAAATTCCGGAGCCGACGATATTGAGGTTTATTCAAAAAACGGCAATTTTTATGAAAAAATAGGAAATTCTTTAATTAAAAGCAATATAGGAAGCGCTCTTTCGGCAAAAATAAACGGAAGCCATAAAGGCGGAAGCGGAAGCGCCGGAAAAAAAACCAAAAAAGGCAAAAAAAATAAAAAACATTTCAATTTTTCGAATCGTTCAAATAAAAGCGCAGTTAAAAACTTAGCTATTTCATTTAAGCTAAAAAAACCTGTGAGCATTGCTTTTTCTAAAAAATATATTTACGTTTCGGATTATGGTCTTTCAAAAATACTTGTTTTCAACAGGCAGTTCGATTATATCGGCGCTATAGGAATAAAAGGACAGTCGGGGCATATGCTTTATCATCCGGTCGGTATAGTTTATAGAAACGGCTACCTTTACGTTGCTAATTACGGCAGAAGTATTTTAACGGTATTTAAATTAGCCGACGGTTATAACGTCGTAAAAGCCTACAATTTTGGAACTCCAGGCACCGGTAAAAATAATTTTAATCATGAATCTAATATATCTATGTCTTTAAACGGAAAATATATTGCGATAGCCGACACTAACAACAACAGGGTATTGATATACCGCATATTCGGCAGCTGATTAAATGAAAACCAAAGTTGCAATTATAGGGGCAGGTCCTGCCGGTTCTTCAGCGGCAATAGCTTTATCCAAAAAAGGAATACCTAATATTCTCATAGACAAACGAAGAACGGTAGGGTTGCCTGTGCAGTGCGCCGAGTTTGTTTCTTCCAGCATAAGTTCCTACGTCGATTTGAGCTCAATGCCTTCCGCCGTAAACCAAAAAATAAAATATATATGCATTAACGCCGGAAGTAAAACTTATAAATTCAGCGGCAGCGGCTATATTTTAAACAGGGATATTTTCGATTTAAATCTGTCGGAAAAAGCCGTGCAATCAGGTTCAAAATTGTTTGCGGGTTCAAGGGTTTATAAAATAGACAGGAAAAAAAACTGCATAGAAGTTTTAGACGTTTTAGAAAAAATAGTCTATGAAATTTATTATGATTACTTAATAATAGCGGCAGGCCCTAACAATATTTTTAAATCTACTCATTCACAAGGCGAATCCTATATTTATGCCTTGCAGATAAAAACAGAACTTTTAAAGGAATTAGATTCCGTATTTTGTTATTTCAGGCATTATATACCTTACGGCTACGGCTGGGTTTTTCCGAAAGGCGATCATGCAAATGTAGGCATAGGCATAGAGAAACCCGTTTCCGATGTTAATCTTTTCTCTTCCTTAAAAAAGTTTGCCGGTGAATTAAGAAGCGAAGGACTTATAGGAAGCGAAGTTATAGAAAAAACATCCGGATTAGTTCCCGTATCGGGACTGAACGATTTAACCGAGGACAATATAGCTTTTTGCGGAGATGCCGCAGGTTTGACCCACCCCGTTACCGGCGCCGGCATTTTGAATGCGATAATATCGGGAAGTTTGGCAGGCGATTACGCTGCGGACAGCGTTGAGGCATCTAAAAATTTTTTAAACGATTATAAAGAAGAAATAGAATCTATTTTTAAAAAGCCTTTTTTAACGGCTTCTAAAAAAAGGTATCGTTTATATCCTTTAATGAACGACGATTCCGGCATAAGCGAAAATATTAAGTTTCTTTGGCCGTCATTCGAAGAATATTACGTTTAAATGTTTAATAGTCCAAGTTGTGACGGGGACAGAATTGAATTCAGTCCCCGTATCTGCTATCTTGTTTTATATCTCATAAAGAGTTAAAATTAATAAGCGATCAATTTTTAACGAAAAAAAATATCTTAAACATAATACGCGCTAAGGAAAATATTAATAACAGCTTATAAATAATGTATAAATGCAAAAACTGCGGCGCCGTTTCTTTAAAATGGGTAGGAAGATGCCCTGAATGCCACAGTTTTAATACTATGGAAGAAGTTATAACTGCGGAAAATACTCCTAAGATATTAAAGTTTAAAAAAACCCCCCCGCCTGTTTCGCCGGCTACGGTTTTAGACTGGCAAAATTTCAACAATATAGCAAGAATAGCAACCGGAATAAAAGAATTCGATTTATCGGTCGGTTCAGGACTCGTAGCGGGACAGAGCATACTTATAGGGGGAGAACCTGGAATAGGAAAATCTACTCTTATGCTTCAAGTTGCCGAAAAAATTTCCCTGACAGGACTTAATACTTTATATATTTCCACCGAAGAATCGTTAAACCAGATTATTTTAAGAGCAAAAAGATTAAAAATAGATTCTAAATCCCTTTTTTTTCAAGCGCTTAACGATATTAACGAAATTTTATATTCTATAGAAAACGGAAATTACGGTTTTGTAATAATAGATTCGATTCAGCGCATAACTATTCCCCAGTCCGATTCGGCTTACGGCAGCGTCAACGGATTGAGGGAAATAGCCCATGAGATTACTTCGCTATGCCTGAAAAAAAATTGCGGAGTGTTTCTTGTATGCCATGTTACGAAAGAAGGCGGTTTTGCCGGGCCAAAAACGTTGGAACATATAGTCGATACGGTTCTGTATTTTGATTCAAGTAAAAGAGATTCCTACAGGATTTTAAGATGTTATAAAAACAGGTTCGGTTCTACGGACGAAGTAGGAATATACGAAATGTCGGAAAACGGATTAAAAGGGGTTAAAAATCCGTCGGCTTATTTCACTTCCGAAAGACAGCCGGATTCGCCGGGTTCGGTTGTAGTGCCGTGTTTAGAAGGAACGAGGGCGATGCTGGTAGAAGTGCAGGCGCTTGTAGTTCCGTCTTATATGCCCGTTCCTAAAAGAGTTTGTCTCGGCATTGATTCCGGCAGGGTTTCTATTATTTCCGCGGTACTGGAAAAAAAAGAAGGCATAAAACTTTCCTCAAAAGAAATTTACGTTAAAATATTCGGAGGCATAAACGTCCAGGAACCTGCCGTCGATTTGCCGGTGGCACTTTCGATAACTTCGAGCTACTTGGAAAAACCGCTTCCCCCAAATTTCATAGCTTTTGGAGAGGTAGGATTAACCGGCGAAGTCAGGGGCGTCGGCAATCCTTCTGCAAGGATAAAAGAGGCGCTGAATATGGGTTTTTCCGATGTTTTGCTTCCTCAATCCAACGTTAAAGACGTAAAAGACGTTAAGGGAGTTTCCGCCATAAATCTTCATCCGTTAACAAAATTAAAAAAAATTATTGAATATTTAGTCTAACTGAAATAAAATAAACGTCAGACAGTTAATAAAAATAATTTAAAAAATAAAAAGAGAACCAATTTTGCAAAATATTTCTTTCGGCTATATAGAAAACGAATTAAAAAAAGTAGAAGAGCAGTTTGAAAAGCACCTTATAACGGAAACTCCCTTAATACATAAGGTTGCCGAATACGTTATTTCAAGCGGCGGAAAAAGAATACGTCCTATACTTCTTATCGTAGCTTCAAAATTATGCGGTTACGACGGAGACGACCATATTTCGCTTGCGGCGGTAATAGAATTTATTCATACTGCCACCTTGCTTCACGACGACGTCGTGGATAACGCTCCGTTAAGGAGAGGTAAGGCGTCCGCAAATACTATTTTTGGAAACGAAGCTGCCGTTCTTGTAGGAGATTATTTATTTGCTAAATCTTTTAAGGTCTTGTCCGACATTAATAATATAAAAGTTATAAAGTCTTATTCCGACGCTACTACGCTTATGGCGGAGGGGGAAGTAAAAGAATTAGTTAAAACTGCGGATATAAAAACCTGCGAAAAAGATTATTTAGATATAATTATTAAAAAAACCGCCGTTCTTTTTGCATGCGCTTCCGAAGTCGGCGCCATAATTGCCGGGAAAGAAGAATGCGCAAAAAAACTTTACGATTACGGTTTGAATATAGGAATTGCTTTTCAGCTTATGGACGATGCATTAGACTATATTTCGGATAAAGAATTCGGTAAATTTATAGGCAACGATTTAAAAGAAGGGAAACTTACGTTACCTTTGATACATACCATAGAAAGGGCAAATCAGGACGAAAAAGAAGTTATTACGAATATAATTTACAAAAAGAGGCTTGCCTCCAAGGATCTTAAAACGGTTTTGTCGCTGGTTAAAAGTTACGGTTCTATCGACTATACTATATCGAAGGCGAAAGATGCGATAAAAAAAGCAAAAAAGAATCTTGATATATTTCCGGACTCAAAATATAAAAACAGTTTAATAGATATTGCAGATTATATAATAGACAGGAAATTATAATTTATGAACGACTTTATTTTTAAAGAAAACGAACTTTATTGCGAAGACGTGCCCGTTAAGGAAATTGCCGCAAGCGCCGGAACGCCGTTTTATCTATATTCTCTGGCTACTTTAAAGAGGCATTTTAACGTTTTTGACGAAAGTTCAAAGGTTTTAAATTCTTTAGTATGCTACAGCGTTAAGGCTAATTCAAACATCGCTATACTTAATTTTTTATTTAAAATGGGCTGGGGCGCCGATATAGTTTCCGGCGGAGAACTTTTCAGGGCAATTAAAGCCGGAGTAGATACGGGAAAAGTGGTATATTCCGGAGTAGGAAAGACCGAAGCCGAAATAGAATATGCGATAAAATCCGATATTCTTATGTTTAACGCAGAATCGCTGCCCGAAGTTTTTCTTATCGATAAAGTCGCAGGCAGGTTAAATACTAAAGCAAGAATATCTTTCAGGATAAACCCTAACGTCGATCCAAAAACACATCCTTATATATCTACGGGTCTTAAGAAAAATAAATTCGGCATAAGCATAAAACATGCTATTTCAGCCTACGAAACGGCAAGGGAATTGAAAAATATAGACGTAATAGGCTTAGACTGCCATATAGGTTCTCAGTTAACCGAAATATCGCCGTTTAAAGATGCCGTAGAAATTATAAAAGAACTTCTCGACAGGATTACCGCAAAAGGTTTTGACATTAAATATCTGGATCTTGGAGGCGGACTCGGCATAACTTACGAAAATGAAATGCCTCCGCATCCGTCCACTTATATGAATTCTATTAAAAATATCCTAAAAAATTACGGCGGGAAGGTTATTTTCGAACCGGGCAGATTAATAGCCGGAAACAGCGGAATATTCGTCGCTAAAGTTACATACGTCAAAGATACCGGAAGCAAAAACTTTATAATAACCGACGGCGGCATGAACGATTTAATCAGGCCTGCTTTATATGAGGCATATCATGAAATTGTTCCGGTTATAAAGAAAGAAGGGCATAAAATTAAAGCCGATATAGTAGGACCTATATGCGAATCCGCCGATTTTTTCGGAAAAGACAGAGTTTTAAATTCGGTTTCGGAGGGGGATTTAATCGCGGTATTCAGTGCAGGCGCTTACGGTTTTTCGATGTCTTCCAACTATAATTCAAGACCCAGGGCGGCAGAAGTACTTGTCGATAAAGATAAATTTTATATAATTAGAAACCGCGAAACATACGCGGATTTAATAGATAAAGAAATTATACCGGAAAGGAGTTAAATATGTTTAAAGGAGTGTTTACGGCAATAGTAACGCCTTTTAAAGGCGGCAAAATAGACGAAAAAGCGCTTAGAAAGCTGATAGAATTTCAGATAGAAAACGGAGCTGCGGGAATAGTAGCCTGCGGAAGCACGGGCGAATCGGCGACGCTTTCGTTTGAGGAACATATAGATGTTATTAGGATTGCGGCTGAAGCGGCGGAAGGCAAAATTAAAGTTATAGCCGGAACCGGTTCTAATAATACGGTGGAAGCCGTTCATCTTGCAAAGGCTGCAGAAAAGTTTAAAATAGACGGACATTTGCAAATTACTCCTTATTATAATAAACCTACGCAGGAGGGGCTTTTCCTTCACTTTAAAACGGTAGCCGCAAATTGTTCCAAACCTGTAATTCTTTATAACGTTCCTACCAGAACGGCGGTCAATATTCTTCCCGAAACGGTGTTGAGGCTTGCCGAAATAGATAATATAACCGGTATTAAAGAAGCAAACGGTTCTTTGGAACAGGTAACGGCTATTTTAAGAAAAGCGCCCGAAAAATTTTGCGTTTTATCCGGAGACGATGCGCTTACTCTTCCGATAATTGCCGTAGGAGGCCGCGGCGTTATCTCGACGGTTTCAAACGTTGCGCCTAAAGATATGTCTCTTATGGCGGATTATGCGTTAAAAGGAGACCTGAAATCTGCAAGAAAGCTTAATTTTAAACTGCTTCCGCTTATTCATGCAATGTTTATAGAAACTAATCCTATACCGGTAAAAAAAGCTTTAAACATAATGGGATTTATAGAAAATGAAATTAGACTGCCTTTATCGGAAGCATCCGGCGGCAGCATAGATAAGATAAAAACAGCCTTAAAAGAATACGGGATATTGCAATAATGGAAAAAACGGGTATAATAATTTGCGGAAGTAAAGGAAGAATGGGGAACACGATAATCTCCGTTCTTTCGGATTATTCGGATTTATTATTTATAGGCGGCGTAGATTCAAATTACGCCTCAGACGAAACGGCCATTTCGCCGTTTAAAGATTTAGCCGAATTAGAAACTAAAAAAGTTTCGGCCGGAAAATTTTTAACTTTAAAAGAAGCTCTTCATTTAACCGCCGCAATTAAGAAAAAAGTCGTTATAGATTTCACGTCTAAAAGCGCATCTTTGATACATGCGGAAGAGGCGGCGCTTTATAATGTTCCTATCGTTATCGGTTCTACCGGATTTTCGGAAAACGATTTAAAAACGGTAGAAGATTATGGAAAGCGTATTCCGATAGTGCTGTCCGGCAATATGAGCTTAGGAATTAACGTTTTAATGAATATCGTATATGACGCATCCAAATATCTTGGGATAAATTACGACTGCGAAATAATAGAAATGCACCATAAAAAGAAAAAGGACGCTCCAAGCGGAACTGCTAAAATGCTTGCGGAATCGGTAGCTAAACAGAGGCATATAGAGCTTGCGGAAAAAGCCGTTTACGGCAGGTGCGGAGACGTAGGAGAAAGAAAAAAAGACGAAATAGGCATATTTTCGGTAAGAGCCGGAGATATAATAGGAGAACACAAGGTAATATTTGCCGGAAACGAAGAAATAATCGAAATTACGCATAAGGCAGTATCCAGAAATAATTTTGCGCGGGGCGCAATTAAAGCGGCCGTATGGCTTAGCGATAAAAATAAAGGATTTTACGATATGAGAGACGTTTTGGGGTTAAATAAATATGAATAAGACAAAGTATATCTTTATAACGGGAGGCGTAGTTTCAAGTCTCGGCAAGGGTATAGCTGCTTCATCGATAGGAGCCCTTTTGGAAGCAAGGGGGCTTAATATCACTATGCAGAAGCTTGACCCATATATAAACGTCGATCCCGGAACTATGAATCCTTTTCAGCACGGAGAGGTTTTTGTTACCGACGACGGAGCCGAAACCGACCTAGATCTCGGCCATTACGAAAGGTTTACGTCGCTTTCCCTTACGAAAAAGAACAACTTAACTAGCGGACAGGCATACGATGCCGTTATCAGCAACGAAAGAAAAGGAGCTTATCTCGGCAAAACCGTTCAAGTAATTCCGCATATAACGGACGAAATAAAAAAAAGAATAATCGAAGCGTCGGAAGGCAAAGACGTTGCGATTATAGAAATAGGAGGAACCGTAGGCGACATAGAAAGCCTTCCCTTTCTTGAGGCTATAAGACAGTTTAAATTAGACAAAGGCAAAGACGACGTTCTTTATATTCATTTAACCTTAGTTCCGTTTATAAAAACCGCAGACGAGCTTAAAACCAAACCGACCCAGCATTCCGTTAAAGAATTGAGGGCTATAGGCATAGAACCTTCGATTATAATATGCAGGGCGGACAGGGTTTTGCCGCAGGATATAAGGGAAAAAATAGCTCTTTTCTGCAACGTCGAAGCAGATGCGGTTATTACAGCTAAAGACGAAGAAAGCATTTACGACGTTCCTCTTTCCCTTCACGAAGAAAAACTCGATTCCAAAATAATAGAATACTTAAATATATGGGCTAAGTCTCCGGATTTAAACGCATGGACGAATATATCCAATACTTTAAAAACGCTTAAAAATTTAGTTACTATAGCCGTCGTAGGAAAATACGTAAATCTTAAAGAATCTTATAAAAGCTTAAACGAGAGCCTCATTCACGGGGGTCTTGCCAATAACGTAAGCGTAAATATAAAATATATTAATTCCGAAGATTTAGAAGGAGACGACTGGAAGGATAATCTTAAAGAATTGGAAGGATGTTCCGGTATCTTAGTTCCGGGCGGTTTTGGTTCCCGCGGCATTAGCGGCATGCTGAGGGCAATTAATTATGCCAGGATCAACAATATTCCTTATTTTGGAATATGCCTCGGAATGCAGCTTATGACTGTAGAATATGCAAGAAACGTGCTGGGGTTGAAAGATGCGAATTCTTACGAATTCGACGAAATTACGCCGGATCCGGTAATCAGCATAATGGACGATCAGAAAGATATCGGCAATATGGGCGGAACTATGAGATTAGGCGCATATCCATGCGTAATATCTAAAAATACGCTTGCTTATCAAATTTATTATAAAAACAATAAAAAATATCCGGCTAACAATAAAAACTGCGTAAAGTTGAATCATGACGGAAACATTATTATAAGCGAAAGACACAGGCACAGATTTGAATTTAACAATAAATACAGGGAAAAATTTAAAACTTCCGGTTTTGTTTTTTCGGGTACGTCTCCCGATGATAAACTTATAGAAATTTGCGAGATTAAAGACCATCCATGGTATATAGGGTGCCAGTTTCATCCTGAATTTAAATCTTCTCCGCTTTATCCTCATCCGTTGTTCAGGGAATTTATTGCGGCTGCGGTTAAATATTCGAATAATTTATTATCGATTCAGCCTAAGGTTAAAGTAAAGATTAAATCCAAGCATACGGCGAAAGCCGCCGATAAAGCGATAAAACATAAAAGGAAAAGCAAAAACATCCCTGTTTAAAATATTATTCAAATTTTTCCGCATTTTCACATTAATTAAAATTTAACGATATGAATAAAATAAATATTTTTACAAAAGAAGATTTAACGTCGGAATTGAAATTTAAATTTAATAACGGCTATCCTTTTGTAATTGCCGGTCCCTGCGCAATAGAGGACGCCGCCGTTATGGACGATATAGTTTCGACGCTGAAGGAATATTCCAAAGAACTAAATTTTAATCTCATTTTTAAAGCTTCTTACGATAAAGCAAACAGAACTTCGGTTAATTCTTTTAGGGGTCCCGGTATAGATAAAGGTTTAAAAATATTAAGCGATATTAAAGCAAAATACGACGTTCCTATATTAAGCGATGTTCATAGCGCAAAAGAAGCCGAAATTGCCGGCGGCGTTCTCGACGTTATACAGATACCGGCTTTTTTGTGCCGTCAAACCGATATTATTTTGGAAGCGGCAAAAACAGGAAAAGTAATTAACGTTAAGAAAGGTCAGTTTATGGCGCCATGGGATACGAAATTTATAGTAGAAAAAATTGCGTCGGTAGAAAATTATAAGGTGATTTTGACCGAAAGAGGGGTAAGTTTCGGCTATAACAATCTTGTCGTCGATTTCAGGTCTATACCGGTAATGAAAGAAACCGGAGCCCTCGTAGTTTTCGATGCTACGCACAGCGTTCAACTTCCGGGAGGCGGCGCCGTTTCTTCGGGAAACAGGGAATACGTTATGCCGCTTGCAAGGGCGGCAGCCGCGGTAGGGGTTGACGGTTTATTTTTTGAAGTCCACTCCGATCCACCGAGAGCTTTAAGCGATTCTGCAAATTCCGTCTATTTGAACTCATTCAAGGATAATTTAAAAAATATTCTGGAAATATCTAAATATAGTAAAATATTAAAATAAAAATGACGCAGCATAATATATTAAAAACAGCGGAAAGCGTTTTAAAAATAGAAGCCGATTCGGTGTCTGCCCTTATAAACAGGCTTGACGATAATTTTGAAAAAATGGTGCATTGCCTTATAGAGATTAAAGGCAAAGTTATTTTAACCGGAATTGGAAAATCAGGTATTATCGCCAGAAAGATATCTTCTACCCTTGCAAGCACAGGTACCCCTTCTTTTTTTATGCATCCGGCCGAAGCTTCTCACGGCGATCTCGGCGTTATTTCTAAAAATGATGCTGTAATAGTTCTGTCTAACAGCGGAAATACCAAAGAAATAGTTTCGATACTGCCGGCAATAAAGCTTATAGGCGCTAAAATTATCGGATTTTCAGGCAATAAACGTTCGCGCTTATTTGAATTGTCCGATTATTTTTTCGACGTATCCGTAGCCCAAGAAGCATGTCCTTATAATATAGCCCCTACCGCCAGCACGACGGCTCAGCTTGCAATCGGCGACGCTCTTGCGGTTGCACTTTTAAAGGAACGCAACTTTTTGGAAGAGGATTTTGCAAAACTTCATCCTGGAGGTTCTATAGGCAAAAAATTTATAAAGGTGGCCGAGTTAATGCATAAGGGAGAAGAAATACCTTTGGTCAGGGATACGGTTTTATTAAAGGACGCTATTTTAGAAATGAATTCTAAAAGATTAGGACTTACCGGAGTTATAGACGAGAATAACTTTCTATGCGGCATAATAGTTGACGGAGATTTGAGGAGGGCGTTGCTTTCTCCTACCGATATAATAAACGAACCCGTCAAAAGCATAATGACTAAAAATCCTAAAACTATACTTAAAAATGCGCTTGCCGTTAACGCTCTACAAAAAATGGAGGAATCGAAAATTACTTCGCTTTTCGTAGTAGAATCGGATGACGATAAGACTCCGGCGGGAGTTATTCATATTCACGATATAATAAAAGCAGGAATAATATGAATATGACAAAAAAATTAAACTTTTCCGATATAGAAATTTTAGTTTTCGATGTTGACGGAGTCTTAACGGACGGAAAAATATATTTATCCGAAAACGGAGTTGAAACAAAAACTTTTTTTGCTCATGACGGCGCCGGTATGAAAATGGCTAAAAAATCCGGATTAAAAGTCGGCATGATTTCCGCAAGAAAAAGCCATGCAGCTTCCTTTAGGGCAAAGGAGCTTGAAGTTGATTTTTATATAGAGGGATGCAAGGATAAGTATAAAGCGCTTAAACCGATATTAAAAGAGTTTAAAATAGACGTTAAAAATTTATTTTACATGGGTGACGATATAGTCGATTTAGAACTTTTAAAATTAGCCGCAATTTCCGCCACGGTTCCTAATGCGCCCGCATACATTAAAGATTGCGCCGACATTGTAACTTCTAAGAACGGCGGGTGCGGTGCGGTGAGGGAGGTTTGCGATATAATTTTAAAAGAAAAAGGATTTCTTTTAAAATTTTTAAATTCGTTTTAATTAAATTATATGTCCTTAGACCGGAAAACTATAAGAATAA
>JAJZJX010000018.1 GCA_021850985.1 bacterium | reverse complement strand
TTGAGGTTGTTTTTTTAGGTTTTCACATAAGTTCCGTTCTTCCTAGGATACTCATTTTTACCGTAGGAGCTATAATGGCTTTGAGTATGGCAGTTGCGGTTTCGACTTACGTAAAATTATATGGACTGACGTTTTTGGGCCAGCCAAAGTCAAAAGAGGCGAAAAAAGCAAAAGAAGTACCAATTTTGATGAATATAGCACTTTTAATACCGGTAATTTTAAGCATAACTTTAGCGGGATTTATGTTTTTGTACACTCCCGTTCTTTCAAAAGTATCTCAGTCTATTTATCATATTAATATCGGCGGTAAAATATTAAAAAATTATATATTTATACCTTATTACAGCTCGTTTTCCGCTTCAAGTCCGATTTATCTGTTTTTCGTGTCAATAATATTTATATTAATTTTTTATGTTTTATACAGGCTGATAATAAAACCTCGAAAACGTTTAATTAATTATGCTTGGACAGGGGGAGAAACTAAAAGCTCTGCAAATCCGAACGCACAGGTATCCGTTCTTGGTTTTTCAAATGCATTAAGAATTATGTTTAACATAGTATATAAAAAGGGGAGCAGAGTTCATGCTAAAACCGGAACATCAGGACACGATTACGAGCTGAAAAACCCGTTCCCTTATTCGTCATACTATCATAATTCAAGCGGCTACGGTTCTTACATATTTCCGCTTATCGAATATTATTTATATCTGCCCTTGATTAAAATATTTGAAAAAATAAGCTATGTTACGACGGAACTTATGCAGAACGGTTCTTTAAATTTATACATATTTTATATATTCTTCGTCTTTATCGCGGCTTTTTTCATAATCATTATGATACCCTTGTAAAATATATAATACAGGAGGGACAGATTTAAATCTGTCCCTGAATCTAAAGAATTATGAAAAATTATGTTTGATGCATATTTAAAAAATAGAATAAATATTATAGAAAGTTTAGCTAAATTGGAAAATATCGCAGCAAACGAACGCGTTAAAACTGCGGCGCAGTTAATATCAAAAAAATTAAATGACGACGTGTTTTCGCTTGTAGTCGTAGGTCAGTTTAAAAGAGGAAAAACCACCTTCATAAATGCATTGCTTGGTGAAGATTTATTGCCTACGGCAATTATACCGCTTACCTCTATTATTACCGTATTAAGATACGGGGATAAATTGCGGATTACTGCATTTTTTGAAAACGAAGCGAAAAAAGAAATTGCGCGGGATGATCTGCCTTTATATATAACCGAAAAGTATAATCCAAAAAACGAAAAAGGAGTTAATAGAGTTGAAATTACCTATCCTTCGCAGTATTTAAAAAATGGAGTTCAAATCGTAGATACGCCAGGTATCGGTTCCGTTTTCGAACATAATACTAAAACTACCTACGAATACCTATCCAGGGCGGATGCGTGCATATTTCTTGTTGCGGTCGATCCTCCCATTACGCAGGCGGAACTTGATTTTTTGCGGGATTTAAAAAACTTAGATATAAGGACTTTCTTCGTTCAAAGTAAAATTGACACTATTGGCATAACCGACAGGGATGAATCGTTGACTTTCACCAGGAATATAATTGAAAAAGAAACCGATTACGGTAATGTTGAAATTTTTCCTCTTTCGGGGAAAGAAGCGTTAGAGGGAAAACTGTCAAACAATTATCAAACATTAGAAAAAAGCGGCTTGATGAATTTCGAACGGTCTCTCGAAAAATTTCTTGTGGATGAAAAAAGCCGCGTATTGCTTAAATCCGCTGCCGAAAAAACGAAGCGTCTTATAAATGAAGAAATGCTTTTTTTGGAAATAGAGGAAAAATCGTCCAAACTTCCGCTTGATGAATTAGAAAATAAGATAATAACTTTTAAAAAGTTTATTGAAGATAGTTCTCAGGAAAAAAAAGACGGCGAAAGGCTGCTTGCGGAAGAAGTTAAAGAACTTCAAGAAAAAATATTAAAAGAAGATATTAATAAATTAATGGTAAAAAAAACAAAATATCTGCTTGAAAAAGTTGAAGAGTTTGCAGTTAAATATAAAAATGAAAATAACGCAAAGTTTGCCGAATTAATTAACGAATTTTTAGATATTGAAATAAAAAGAATGTTTCGTGAATGGCGTGCAGAAGAGGAAAATATTTTAAAAAAACATCTTGAAGAAATATTTAAAAGGTTTTTGAATCGTATGAATAAAATTATCGAACAAATTATGCATTCATCGGCAGAACTTTTTGGAATCTTTTGCCAGCATATTCAAATACTTTTGGTTATACCTTCTGAAATTGAGTTCAGATTTGACACAATAGACGACTCTGGTGCTTTAAGTATGATTATAGATTTAGTAATAAAGATTTTACCTAAAAAACTGGGACACAAATTTATAATTAAAGATGCAAGACAGAAAGCTCGTATGCTTGTAGGGAGGCATTGTGCCAAAGCTGATTACGATTTTTCTATGCGTATGGAAAAACTTGTGCATAATTATCGTATCGATATGACCAAAATGATCGGCGCTATACAAGCCGATGTTCTTAAAGCTCTGGAAGCGGGTATCGCTTCAAAGCAAAAAGCCGCTTTTAAAACGGAAGATATTGAAAGGCGATTGAGAGAAAAGATTGAAATTTTAACAAAAATCAAAGATTCTTTGCAAATTCAAGAGCTATGAATGCAATACTTATTGTAATAACTCAAATAAATAATCGAAGCCTGTAATCTTATAAATAGGTAGCTATGAATACCATACTTATTGTAATAACCCTAATAATAATTGGAGTGTTGATAATTGCGGCGATTATAACTCATCGCTGCATCTGGAAAGAAGTTTCAAAATATTCAAAATTTAGATATAAAAAATGAAAGAAGGAAAATGTGTCTGCTTTGCTTTTATAAGCGCCGCCTCTATATACATAACTCTATAAAGATAAAGTAAATTATATATAATGGCAAGTGCAGTACTTGATTTATAGCCGTTAAAACGAAATATAAAGGCTAATTTCTCAATGTTGCGGTTAATCTTTTCGTATTCAAGAGCAAATTTAATGCCTCCTCTATTTTCCCCACTATGATGTCGCAATTCAATGCGGCTTTTGCAGCGAGTCCTTCAGCGCCCATGATGCCGATCCCTATAATGGCATTTTTGAGTATTTCGGTATCGTTAAAACCATTACCCACGGCTATGGTTTCCTGGTATCCTAATTTTTGAAGTATTTCCCTTTTTTTAACGGCGGAGTTTTCTCCGTTGATTATAAATAGTTTCGCATGTATATTTTTAACCATTTCTTCAGCAGTTCCAAACGTATCCGATGTTACGACGTAAATATCCACATATTTCGATAATTCATTTAGAAGAATTTTTACGTCGTCTTTAATTATTCCGTCCTCCGAAAGCGTTCCGTTCATATCGAAAATCACATTTTTTATTGTTATTTCTGCATTTTCCCGCCCGGGTATATTAATTTTTATCATACAGCCTTTTTATATGTTTAAATATTTAAAGGATTATTTTATTTAATAATTCCAAAAATATATTTTACAATAATTTTATGAATTAATCAAAACCGAATTCTATAGAATTCTATCCTAAAATTGCCTTACAAATTTTTCATTTCATCGGCATTCCATTTATAGAAAATTTTCCTAATACAATCAGGGGCGTCGTCGTTCATTCCGGAAACGGCGTTAAATGGCTTCACTCTAAAGTTATTGCGGTTCCGTGGCGGATGCTGTGACGCATATATCTATTTAATTCTAAGGGAGTGAACTACCTCGCCCTTACGGACGAGGCTTCTGTGACGCATATATCTATTTAATTCTAAGGCAAAATTTAAATTAATAAGCGAGATTAATAATCGATTAATACAAATCAATATAATAAAGGCTGTATTATTCGGACAGGTTTTCTTTCATTGCTTTAATTTTTTTGTTCAACATTTTTTTCATAAACTCAAGGCGTTTAATTTTATTACCGATTCTTTTCTTCATAATTTGTACAAATTCTTTTCTTTGTTTCGGCGTTAAAACTTTAAAGAATTTTTGAAAAAAGTTTGCTTTAATTTCTGCTATGTTTTTAACTTTATCCGTGATATTCGATACGAAAACGCTTTTATTAAACGTTCCCGATTTCATTGCCGAAAGCAGCGGATTTCTAAAGTTCCCCATATTAGACCTGAAAGCTTTAAATTCCTGACGTTTAAACAGCATAATTTGATGAACCTGATTGTTACTCAAATGCAATTTCTTTTTAAGAGCAAAAACATTGAACATTCTCATTCCCATGCTCATATTCATTTTACCGCGGCGCATAAATTTATGCCCCATAAAGTTATGTTTTTGCATACCCTGAAATGCGGAAGCATTGCCCGCAAAATACGTTCCCGTAAAAATAAATGCTAACAAAAACATAAACAGGAAAAAAAACTTAGACTTTTTCATTTTGAATCTCTCCTTTAAATTAAAAGTTAAATTAAATTAAATAAAATTAAATGAATAATTCCGGCAAAATTATTCATGAAATAATTATATCCAATAAATGTTAATTTAAAATAAATATTGCGTAAATGATTTAAATTTTGGGCTGATTTAGATAATTGATAAGTTAATAAAATCATTGTATAATTAATTAAATAATCATGAATTTAAAAAAATTATTAAAATATCCGAATAGATTTTATGAAAATGAAAACCGAAAAATACTATAAGATTAAAGATTTACCGTTTAATAAGGTCATTTTTTGGTCTTATGATTTTGATAAATCTGAATTATCATTGTTTTTAATAATGATTTCCGTAATAGAAAAAGGCGATTTAGGCGATTTATTTATGCTTTTTAAGATTTTTTCCTTTCAGGAACTGCATGAAACTTATTTTAATGAAATAAGGCCTATGTTGTCCGGCGAAGATAAGAAATACTATAAGTTTAGGCCGGATATGAAACCGGATATGAAAAGCGTTAGATTAATGGATATGATATTTAAAGCAATTAAAGAAATAAAAGGGCGTCAAATAAATATTATTAATAAATCGAATTTAAATGTGGCTTAAATAAACCGAAAAGGTTTTAAATCTTTTATCTGAGGAAGAAAAATTAAGCGATTTTGTTTTTGTAGGCGGTTCTGCCATTTCATACTACATTCACCATCGTTTATCCGAGGATATTGATCTTTTTTGCACTTATAATCAGTTAAAACAAAAAACTCTTAATAACATAATTGAAAAATTACGAAACAATAAACATAATATTGTAGTACTGCCGGTTGAAGATAGAACTATCCAAATGGATTTGGATATAGACGGAGTAAAAACCACTTTTTTTCGTGGAGTTTGGATTTGTTAAAAACAAACAGCAAAGCGTTCAAGGGCAATATTAAAATTGCGGATTTAGAACTTTTGGCAGGAATGAAAGCGTATACTTTCGGCCGCAGGTTAAAAATAAGGGATGCTTATGATTTATATGCCTTATCGCAAGAGATAGGTTTTGGAAATATAATTGAGTTTGCCAAAGATTTTTTTGGCAGCCTTTTTAGTGAAAGATTGTTTATAAATCAGGTGCAGGATTTAAGTTTATTGCAAGGCGATAAAATAGAAGATTACTTAAATCCTAAATATAAAGTCTCTAAGAATGATATGGAAAATTATTTTACGGCAGAAGTCGAAAAGTATATTTTAAAAAGTCTGGAGCGGGAAATGGAAAACAAATAATAAATAATTATCAGCAAATAATTTTATTTAAATCGATTTTAAAAATATTTTTGCCGCCTGTATATTCGTATATAATTTTTAATCCGTGTTTTTTTATTATTTGTTTTGTTATATACAAACCGAGTCCGAAACCGTCTTTGTTTTTTGCGTTAATTTCTTTTGAAAAGGGCTCAAACATGGCGTCTTCCGAAATAGACGGCTTTACTCCTTCGTTTATTACGCTCAAAACGCCTTTTTCGATGCTTACCGTGACGGCTGATTTCCCGTCGGCTTTAAATTTAACGGCGTTATCAATTAAATTTTTTATGCCTATGCTTAGCAGTTCGCAATCCGCTTTAACGGTATAATCCGGATTATCGGAAATAACGTTTACAGCACCGCCGTTTTTTACGAAAAGCAGTTCGTTTGCCCTGTTTATTACGCCGGTTAAACTGCAGGCGGTCATATTTAAAATCTCGTTTCCGGCCGCTATTTTTTCTGCGGCGAACAGCTCGTTTATAAGCATTTCAAGCCTGCTAAATATGTCCAAAAAAATTCTTTTTTTATTTTCGTCTTCGTCTTTTAATAATTCAAGAGCAATTCTGCCTTTTGTAATAGGAGTTTTTAATTCGTGAGCTATATTCCTTATAAACCAAACTCGCGTACTCATTGTTTTTTTAAGACTGTCTATTGCTTCTTTAAATTCTTTAGCCAAAAATCCTATCTCGTCCTTTCTTGAAGCATATCCGCTTAAATTGACGTTTATATTTCCGTTTTTAAATTCTTCGATATTGTCCCTTAATTTTTTAAGAGGTCTTATAGAGCGGAATATGCTGATATACAAAAGAATAAGTATAACGTTTAAACCTATCCAAGCGGCTAATAAAATGTTTTGCCTTTCGTTTATGCCCGAAATCCTTTCTAATAAAAGATTAGTTTTTCCGGTTTTCGACCTGAAGTATAAATAGTCGTTTCCGTTGAAACTTAATAAATTTAGCGTATAATCAAGGCGGGGAGGGTTTCTTTTTAGTATAATTCTGCCGTTTTTTAAAATGTTATCGATATTTTGTTGTTTTTTTATTAAATTAACGCCGAACATTTCAGCATCTTTCAATTTATTTTTTTTAACGAGAAATACTGCTTTTCTAATAAATTTGAAAGTTTCGACGCGGTTTATTATTTTATGCGCAAATAAATAGAAAAACAGCAATATTGCAAAAGACAGAATAAAAACTAAATTTATTTTAAACAACACTGAGTGCCGGTTAATTTTCATCTTCGTAGAATTTATATCCGTAACCCCTTATAGACTTTATGTATTTAGGATTTCTCGGATCGTCTCCTATTTTTTTTCTTATTCTTCCTATTAAAACGTCGACCGTCCTGTCTATGCTTTCATAACTCATAGTTTTAATGTTTTCCAAAATATAGTCCCTTGTGATAACGTTCCCTTTGTTTTTATATAAAAGCAAAAAAAGTTCGTATTCCGCAGATGTTAAATCGACTGCCTTCCCGTTTTTTTTAATAAGCATCTTGTTTTCTTCTACTTCAAAACCGCTGTTGTTATTATCCTCGCTATTAAAGGTGTAATTATTGCGAGTTTTTCTTCTGGTTACCGACCTTATCCGCGCGACAAGTTCTCTTGGATTATAAGGCTTTGCGACGTAATCGTCCGCGCCTATTTCAAGCCCCGTCACTATGTCGGAATAATCGCCCCTTGCCGAAGAAATAATTATCGGAAGACTGTAAAACTGCGAAACCGATTTGCATACTTCCAATCCGTCGGCGTCCGGCAATGTCAGGTCTAAAATTAAAAGGTCAAAACCGCCGGCACTATCCTTTAAAGCCTTAAGCCCGGTTTCTGCCGTTTCGAAATTTATCAGCTCTATATTAAATTTATAAAGATATTCTTTTAGGAGTTCGGCAATTTCTTTGTCGTCTTCAATCATTATAACTTTTGTCATAAAATTTAAAAAATTATTAAAACATCTTATTTTCATTAATCATAGGAGAAAATATAATATAATAAATATCGCATAAAGATATGATAGCAATGACCGAAAGCGGCTGAATTAAAAATAATTACGCAGCCGCTTTAAGCAGAACTAAAAATTAACCGGCATTAATACCTATTATAATACTAATCGATATCCATAGATGCTAAAAAGATAGCAATATTATTCGGACAGATTTTCTTTCATAGCATTAATTTTTTTATTCAGCATTTTTTTCATAAATTCAAGACGTTTAATTTTATTGGCAATTCTTTTCTTCATCATTTGCACAAATTTGTTTCTTTGTTTCGGCGTTAGAACGTTAAAGAATTTTTGAAAAAAGTTTGCTTTTATTTCAGCCATGTTTTTAATTTTATTTGTAATATTCGCTACGAAAACGCTTTTGTTAAACATGCCGGATTTCATTGCCGAAAGCAGCGGATTCCGAAAGTTTTCCATATTAGATTTGAAAGCTTTAAATTCCTGACGTTTAAACAGCATAATTTGATGAACCTGTTTTTTATTTAAATGCAATTTCTTTTTAAGCATAAGAACATTAAACATTCCAATTTTCATCCACATATTCATTTTACCGCGTCGCATAAATTTGTGCCCCATAAAGTTATGTTTCTGCATACCCTGAAATGCTGAAGCTTTGCCCGCAAAATACGTTCCTGTAAAAATAAATGCTAACAGAAAAATAAACAGAAAAAGAAACTTAGACT
This sequence comes from bacterium, assembly GCA_021850985.1. Classification (GTDB taxonomy): domain Bacteria; phylum SZUA-79; class SZUA-79; order Acidulodesulfobacterales; family Acidulodesulfobacteraceae; genus Acidulodesulfobacterium_A. The sequence continues at coordinate 28,271 of JAJZJX010000018.1, read as the reverse complement.
TTTTCATTTTGAATCTCTCCTTTAAATTAAAAATTAAATTAAATGAATAATTAAAACTGATAATATTTAAAACCGGCTAAAATTATTCATAAAATGATTATATCCCATAAATGTTAATTTGAAATAAATATTTAGTAAATGACATAAATTTATATCCGTTTGTAAATAATGACTGTTTTGCCGTTTGGCAGAGTTTGAGGAACGCTTTTCTGGACGGTTTGCTTATTTTTTTGTTAGGTTAAGTTAAGCAAAATATCTAAGTAAATAACTTGCTATCGTATTTATAATTTGGGAATTTATCTTATGTTTATGCTATAATGTAATTTATCTATATGAGGATACTGAGATATTTTAGATGAAAATCAAATATACAAAAATTTCCATATAAATATAGATTTGCTAATAAATTTCATGATGGTTTAGCTTTTGAGATTTCAGATTAATAAACGCGGCAAAATAGTTGTACCTATGGAAAGCAATGTGCCGTTTAAGATAATTTATTAACACTAAATTAATTAAATTAATTTTAAAAATTATGCTAAATATTCTTATAGCTACCGGCAATTCTCATAAGTTTCAAGAAATTGAAGCTATAATGGAAAAGATTACAACTTTAGCTTTAAATTTGATTTATTTGGATAAAAGTTATAAAGTTGAAATAGTCGAAGACCGCGAAACTTACGAAGAAAATGCAAAACTTAAAGCTGAAGGCTATATAAAATTTTTGGAAGAAAATCCGAAGTTAAAGACGGAATTAAATCTTGATTTCATAGTAAGTGAGGATTCGGGACTCGAGGTAGAATGTTTGGACGGGGCGCCCGGTCTTTTTACTGCAAGATACGCAGGAGAAAATGCTTCCGATGTGGAAAATATCGAAAAACTGCTTGATGCGATGAGGTATCAGGAAGAGTGCATAAAAAATAGGCGCGCTAAGTTCGTCTGTCATGCATGTCTTTACGATATTAAGAAAAATAGTTTCGAGTATTTTAATGGTGAATTGAACGGTTTAATTGCTGAAGAAATAAGCGGAACAAAAGGTTTCGGCTATGATCCAGTATTTATCGTCCCTCAGTTTAATAAAACGGCGGCGCAGATTGCAGGCGAGAAAAAAAACGAAATATCGCACAGGGCTATTGCTTTCGGGAAAGTCGTAGAGGCGATAAAAACAATGAAATAAACAAGGTAACAGAATTCAATTCTGATACTGACATAAATTGGAAGCAGTGAAACTATCTCAGTATCGGCAGTGATAGATTATTTGCAAACTATATGGACAAAAAACTTATAAATGAATTTGAATCGCTGCTTGGGAAGGACAGGGTGCTGTCGGAAACCGAGGAACTTCTGTGCTATTCCTACGATGCAACATCTAAGAATTTCATGCCGGAAGTCGTAGTATTTCCGCTTAATGCAGAAGAAATATCCAAAATAGTAAAATTATGCCTGAAATACAATAATACTCCTATCGTCGGAAGAGGTGCCGGAAGCGGATTTTCGGGAGGGAGCCTGCCTTTAAAAGGCGGAGTCGTTGTTTCTTTTACGAAAATGAATAGAATCCTGGAATTAGACGAAGAAAATATGTTCGTTACCGTCGAACCTGGCATTATAAATGCCGACCTGAAGTCTTACCTTTCCGAAAAGGGGTATTTTTATCCGCCAGACCCGGCAAGTTACGAGTTTTCGACGATAGGCGGCAACGTAGCCGAATGTTCGGGCGGACCTTCCGCCGTAAAATACGGAGTTACCAAAGATTACGTAGCCGCGCTTGAAGTTATAACCGGAGAAGGTGAAATTATACATACGGGTACAAAAACAGTCAAAAACGTTTCAGGGTATAATCTTACCCAGCTTTTTGCCGGGTCTGAAGGCACTCTCGGTCTTTTTTCCAAAATTACCCTTAAAATTTTATCTAAGCCTGAAGAAAAATCTTTGATTTTAGTATCTTACGACGATATAAACAAAGGATTTAACGCGGCTATTTCTCTTTTGAAACTGAGAAACAGACCGTCTATGCTTGAATTTATGGACAAATTTTCCATAGAATCCGTTAAAAGCATTTTTAAAAGCGATGTAATAAAAATAACGGGCAAGTTTCTTTTTATTATAGAAGCCGACGGTTCCAAGGAAGAAGTAGAGAAGTCTATTGGAGAATATAAAAAGAAACTTGAAGAGTTTTCTCCGGTTTTCCTTTTTGCGTCGGAAAAAAGCGAAGATAAAAAAGTTATTATGGATGCCAGAAAAGCCATATCGCCTTCTTTAAGAAAATACGGCGATCTTAAAATAAATAACGATATTGCGGTTCCTATAAATAAAATTCCGGATATGCTTGATTTTTTAGAAGAAACATCAAAAAAATACGGAATTCCAATTATAAACTTCGGGCATTTCGGCGACGGCAACATTCACGTAAATATTATGCTTGATAAAAGCAACGCCGAAATGGTGGAAAAAGGCGGAAAAGCAAAATACGACGTATTAAAAAAAACCGTCGAACTTGGCGGCAGTTTGTCGGGCGAACACGGTATCGGACTTGAAAAAAAAGAGTTTATGAAGCTGAAATACGACGATTATTATATGAATCTGTTGAAAAACATTAAGAAAGTTTTTGATCCGCTTAGCATAATAAATCCTGGGAAAATATTTTAAAATAATCCGGTTATAATTTATAAATATTTATAGTAGTTTCAATTTTTTTTCTTTATATTTTATATGCTTTAGTATTCTAAAAATACTTTTTTAAAAATATATCTGAAATTTCTTATATTGATATCTGAGAATAAAAGCTACCTTAATTGCGTTCAATGCAGAAAATACCTTCCAGCTTGTCTTGCCTGCAATATATGTTTTAATATATGTTTTAACTAGTTTTTAAGTCCGAGAGTCAGAGTACGCTTAATTTTAACGTAAAATGATTTTGTTTTTTAATATATTTTGTTACAAAAATTTAACATAAATGTAATAAAACCGTAACAATTAAAATATATAATTAATTGTATTAAGATTAATTAGAGATACAAATTATTATACGGCATTATTATTAATGGTTTTACTATAAGAAGGAGGAACGGTTTTGGCTATTAAATCATTTTACGGTTTGAACAAAGATATGACGTCTAAAGAGATTGCCGAAAAAATATTAAATTCTTTGATAGATAACGTTAAAAAAGAAACGGCAGCCGTTATAGACGGAAAAAGCTATGAGAACCTTCATAATTTCAGGGTTGCAATAAGGCGCATTAAAACGCTTTTAAAAATATTCAGGCAGCAGCTCAGCCGCAAAGGCATATATTTTAAAAAGAAATTAACTAAAATAATGAAAGAAACCCAGAGGAAAAGAGACTTAGACGTTCTAATAGAATCTATGGATTTATACGTTAAAGATGAAATTCCGACGCTGTTAAAAGAAGAAATAAGGCTTAAAATAGAAAAAGAAATAAGAGTAGAGCAGGGCAAAATTTTATCCGTCATAGGATCACAAGAATTTAGCGGTTTTCTTGCCGATTTTGAAAATGCCCTTAAGAACGGCGATTTATTTGACGGCAAGCTTAACGACGTCGAACCTATCGAACATTTAATTTTAACCATTAAAAAGACTTATAAAAAATTAGCGGTTATAATAAAAACTGCCTCGTTAGACAACGAAGAGCTTCATATATTAAGGCTTATGTTTAAAGAATTCAGATATATTCTTGAATTTTCGTCCGATTTAATTAAAGAAGATATTATAGCTCAAACGATAAGCCGCTTGGAAAAAATTCAAAAAATTTTAGGCGACGCTCAAGATAAAATAGTTCAGATAAATATTTATAAAAAATTAATAGATAAAAGCAAGCCTATAAGAAACTCGATAAAGAAAGCGTTAAATGCCGATAGGAAAAAAATTATAGAACTTATTGAAAATTTTGAAGAAGATAAAGATATAAAATCTTTTATCAGATTGCTTAACGCTTAAATCATTTTAAGTCTGATTATAAGTCTTTCAATGCAATTTAAAAATTTAAGAAGTAATGGATAAATCGTTTAGATTAGGGATTATCGACGCTGGAAGCAATTCTATAAAACTGCAGATAATAGAAGCGAAAGACGGTAACTGTAACCTTATAGACGAATACAAAGTTTCCGCAAAAATAGGCAACGGCTGTTTTAGAACAGGATATATAGACGGAGAATCTAAAAAAAATCTTTTCAAAGCTTTTAATTATATAAAAAAGATTATAGATTTAAACAGGACGGATACTCTTAAAGCGGTTGGAACGGCAGTTTTCAGGCATGCAAAAAATAAAGAAGAGATAGCCTCGGAAATTAAAAAGAACTGCGGAATAGATTTAGATATAATAAGCGGCGAAGAAGAAGCAAGGCTCTCCTTTTTAGCCGCCGCAGGCAATTTTGAATTATCGGAATCAAATACGTTAATAGCAGACATAGGAGGCGGCAGCACCGAAATTACCTTTGCAGAAAACGGCGAAATTTTAAAATCTTACAGTACGCCTCTCGGGTGTTTAAGGCTTAAAAACGATTTTTCTAAGAAAACGCCTCCATATAATTTAAAAATAACCGCAATGAGCGAATTCATAAAAGACACTTTAAAGGGTTTACCGAATATATTTTTTGAAAAAGCTGTCTGCATGGGCGGCACGGTAAATAATATTGCTTACGTTTATTGCGCCGTTAATGGTAAAAAGGCAGATTCCAGAAGCAACTATGTTCCGGCATCGTTTCTTAAAGAATTTATCGAGAAAAATAAAAACAGCTCTTTTGACGAAATAAAAAAAACACAAGCCTTAGATGAGAGCAGGGCGGATATTATTATTCCTGCCGCCGTAATACTTCACGAAATATCGATATATTTTAGCATTCAAGGATTTTACACGCTTTCGGGAGGACTAAGAAACGGTCTTTTAATAGATGAATTAAATAAAAAAGGAGTTTTTATGACCGCGGTAAAAAAACAGGAAAGAAAATACGAAACGGATTTTCCGTTTGAAATGTTTGCCGAAATCGGAAAAAAATTTAATTTCGACGAAAAACATGCCAAACAAGTCGCCTATCTTTCTGAAAAACTTTTTTTTGCGTTTGAAGAATCGTATAAGTTATCTAAAGAATATCTCAGGTATTTAATCGCCGCTGCAATGCTGCACGATATAGGAAATTTCGTTTCTATGTCTAAGCATCACAAACATTCGCTTTATTTAATAAAAAATATTGATTTTTCCGGCTTCAGCGACTATGAAAAGGCGATAATCGCCAATATAGCGAGATATCACAGAAAAAGCACTCCTAAAAAGCATCATGATTTATATAAAGACATAAAAGAAGGAGATATAGATGCCGTGATTAAACTTTCGTCTATACTCAGGGTTGCAGATGCTCTAGACAGAGAGCACAAAGGAAATATTGAAGATATAAAGCCTTCCGTTACGGATAAAATAATTACGATTAATCCGGTTTATAGCGGAGACATACTTTTAGAAGCCGAATCTTTAGAGATAAAAAAAGACTTAATGGAAAAATTAACCGGCAAGTATGTTTTTCTTAATGCTCAATGAAGACTAATATTTTTGGCGTTGTAGATATAGGAGCCGGCAGTATAAGATGTCAAATTTCTGAAATTTCAAAAAAATCCTATACAGAGCGCACAATAAGAATCCTTGAGTATATAGTATTCCCTTTAAGTATCGGAGAGGATACTTTTCTTAAAAAATATATTACATTGGATACCGTTTATAAAGCGGCGGGAATTTTTGAAAAAATTAAACTTAAATTTAAAGAATACGATATAAACGGCAATTATAAAGCAGTATGCACCAGCGCAGTCAGGGATGCGGACAATAAGCATTTTTTTATAAATCACATAAGGGTAAAAACAGGCATAGAGCTTCAAATAATAGATACGGAAGAAGAGCTTTACATAAAATACTTAGGTGTGAGCGAAACGCTAAAAGGTTTTAAAAAGCTGGAAAGCAAAGGAGCAGTTCTTATTAATCTGTCTAGCGGAAACGTCGGTATAAATATAAGAAAAAATAAAATAAGCCTGTTTTCTTCAACCCTTCCTTACGGAGCATTAAGAATCGCGCAATTATTCAGCGATATAGAGGAAAAGATTAAATACAGGGCTTACGAGCAGTATATAAACAAGCTTGTTTTACTTCTTAAAAAGAACTGCTTCGAATACGATAAAATTAATTCCGTTATAGGTTCCGACACTTCCACCGGTCTGCTTCTTGAAATATTTAAAACTAAAAATAATTTTTTCGATATTTTAGATTTAGTAAATCTTTATTCGCGGGTAAAAACTTTATCAGCTGCGGAAATATCCCTTGAATTATCTATTAAAGATTATGAATCTAAAATTTTAAAGCCGGTTTTATATCTGTATATCTCTATTATGAAATCGACCGGAGCAAAAAAACTTTACTTTTCCGATCAGAACTTTTCCGACCAGCTTACGCGGTTTTATCTTGCGAAAACAAAAGAAAAAAAATTTAATAAAAAATTAAAGGAATATTTTTTTTACTACGGAAAAAGGTATAACTTAGATGAAAAACATGCAAAGCAGGTTTTGCTGTTTTGCGAAAAAATGAGACGTTCGTTGAAGAATATATTAATAATTAAAACGGATGAGAAAATAGTTCTTACCGGCGCTGCTATTCTTCATGATATAGGTTATTATACTAATATAAACGATCATCAAGAATATTCCAATAAAATTATTAATTCTTTGAACATACCTGGTTTGGACAGGGAAATACTGGAAAATATCGGATTATGTTCTCTTTTTCACGGAAGCGGAGAGCGCCGTGCTTCTGAAACAGTATATTACAATTTGAGTCCTGAAAGAGAACTGACTATAAAAAAAATAGTATCAATTTTGAAAATAGCCGACGCTTTAGACGCCAGCCATATGCAGTTAATAAAAGATATAGCGATAGAAGCTCTCGATAAATTCGTCAAAATTACCGCCGTTTCATCGGCAACTCCTTTTCTTGAGATAAAGTATTTTAAACTAAAATCTAAAGATTTTTTAGAAACTTTCGGCATTCCCGTAGAACTTTACGTAAAGCTCGATTATGAATAGCATCGGCAAATACCGCTATAACAACAGGGAATTAAGCTGGCTCGATTTTAACGAAAGGGTGCTTATGCAGTCGGTCGATGAAACCGTTCCTATATGCGAAAGGTTAAAATTTTTAGCTATACATTCGGCAAATTTAGATGAATTTTTTATGATAAGGGTTGCGGGATTAAAGGATTTAGTATCTGCCGGTTATAACGAACAAGATATATCCGGTTTTACGCCGCTTGAAGTTTTAGAGGAAGTTTCATTGAGGGTTCATCGACAGGTAAAAAAAAGCGTCGAAATATTTAGAACGTCAGCCTTAAATCTTTCCAAGTTTAATATCGAGATATTTCCTGCGGAGCATTTGGACATTGAACTGCTGGACGAAATATTTTATAACGAAATATTTCCTTTAATTACGCCCCTTATCATTTCCGAGATAGAAAAAATACCGTTTATCTTTAATTTAAAACTTTGTTTTTTCATAGAATTAGAAAACGAAAACAAAGTATTTGACGCACTGATTATTCTTCCCGAAAATATTAAAAAAGTTTATAAAATAAAAAAATCCAAAAAATCATACTATTTTACACCCGAAAATATTATAGAAAGGTATATGCATAAAATATTTCCAGGATACGAAGTGAAAGGTTATTTTTTATTCAGGGTAACAAGAAACGCTGATCTGCCCATAAAGCATGAAGATGTAGAAGATCTTCTGTCGGCAATAGAAGAAAACATTTCAGATAGAAAATGGAGCAATATAGTAAGGATAGAAATAGACAGAGAAATTACCGATGTTTTCGCAGGCAAAATAAAGCATTACCTAAGTATAAACGGAGACTGCGGAGATAAAGACCTTTACATTACGAACCGTCCGCTTAATCTTTCTTATCTTTTTAATATTAACGAAGAAAACAAAAGTTTGTATTACAAGCCCTTTAAAGCGTTGACGCCGGATTGTTTAAAAAATAAGAGCATTTTTGATATAGCAAAAAAGAAAGATATTCTGCTTTTAAGACCTTGCAGCGATTTTAAAATTATTTCAAGGTGGATTGAAGAAGCTGGAAAAGATAAAAATGTATTAGCGATAAAGATGACGCTATACAGGACTGATAAAAACTCTAAAATTGTGGAATCCTTGGCAAATGCGGCGTTAAAGGGAAAACACGTATGCGTAATAGTAGAGCTTAAAGCAAGGTTTGACGAAGAAAAAAACGTTAAATGGGCAAAAAAACTTGAAGCAGCAGGCTGTATAGTGACGTACGGCTTTTCCGACAAAAAAATTCATGCGAAAATATGTCTCGTTACAAGAAAAGAAGACGGGATAATCGTAAGATACTCCCATATTTCCACCGGAAACTACAACGAATATACAGCAAATATTTATACCGACATAGATTATATTACATCGGAAGAAAAGGCGTGCTCCGAAATATCGAACATGTTTAATTTTATGACGGGTTATTCGGACGTATTTAAATGGGACAGGATAAAATTGGCTCCGGTCAATCTTAGGGAGTCGCTGTCGGAACTTATAGATTTTGAAATAAGCGAGGCAAAAGCAGGAAGACGCGCCGAAATAATAATTAAGGTGAATTCGGTTTTCGATGCTAAAGTTACAGATAAAATTTATTCTGCAAGTTCGTCGGGCGTTTTAGTTAAACTGATAGTAAGAGGTATATGTTCGATAAAGCCCGGTGTAAAAGGTTTAAGTGAGAATATCGAGGTTAAAAGCATAATTGGAAGATTTTTGGAACATGCAAGAATATACTATTTTTACAGCGGCGGAAAAGAAAAAGTTTTCATATCGACGGCCGATTTAATGACGAGAAACCTCGATAAAAGAATAGAACTGTTTTTTGAAATAAAAGACGCAGAACCTAAAAAAAAGCTCATGAACATAATCGAATGCAACATTAGCGACGACCTAAAATCCTGGTATCTTAAAGATGAACGATATGCTTTCGCCAAACGGAAGGATTCAAAATTTAACTGCCAGGAACGAATTTGCAGTAAGTTTTTTAATATTTCAAAAATTTAACGAAAACTTCATCAAAACGTAACATTTGTTTGATAAAATGTTTACATTAGTAAGATTCTTGCCCGGTAACCAAAATATTTCAATCCATAACAGCTTATTTAACTTTTGTTTTATATGGATAACAGAGGAGAAATCGTAAGTTTTATTTGGCTTTAAATTTAAAATTTTTTATCAGCAAATTTAAGCTTTTATTTAAGCTTTATTTGATATTGAATTTTTATATTTTAAGAAATATAATATAAAATAATAGAGTTAAAATATTATATTTATATTATAATTTAAAAAAACGAGGTATATTATGAAACGTTTTATTTTTTATATATCATTGGCTGTATTTTTTGCAATTATGTCAGGCGCATACTTTTTTAAAAACGCAAAGCCGGCTCAAGCTGGCGTGTTTATCGGCATCTCAACGCCTAACTTTGCTTTTTCTTTCGGACAGGGGCTTAACGCTTATTATGCTCCTTCTTTCCATAGTTATATTTACAGCTATAACGGACTTTATTACAGGTGGTATAACGGAGGATGGATTTATGCAAGCGTATATTCTGGACCGTGGTTTCCGGTAGCTCCCGCAATGATTCTACCTGCTCCTTTAGTTTACGGCCCTCCGCCCCCCGTAGTTATGTATAAGCCTTATTTTTTATGGTGGAGGCTTCATGTCGCGCCGTGGTACCGTGAATATCATCCTGGCTGGTGGGCAAGGCACCATATGTATCTCAGGCATTATAGAGCGTGGCGCGCCTATGCTCCGCGGTTTTATGCCAAGCATCCTTTTTATAGAGAAAAAATGAGGAGGATATTTCGACAAAGAATGATAAACAGATTTCAGCGCAGAAGAATAATTAACCAGCATCGCAGGATTATGCATCAGAGAAAGATTATTCGACGTTTTAGACGCAAGGATAATAATCAATAATTTACAATAAATAAAAAATCTGCATCTTTCTTTTACAGTGTCTTCGGTTATTTGTATTATATTTAACAAACTGCTTATTTTAAGGCTTTCTCCGAATTTTACGGCTATATCGAATCCTAATCTGCTCATCAGCAGCGTAACGGTTTCGTCAAATATAAAATTTGAAGTTATAAGAGGTTTTTTATTGCTTTTATACAATTTATCCGCTTCTTTATGGTCTTGGTCGTTCCTGTCTATAAAAGCATACAAAGCGCTCGTATCTATAAATATGCCGTTCATTTCTTACTCTTGCCTGCGCCGTATAAATATTTGTCGTGTTCTTCATATATAATAAATTGAAAATTGAATCGGAAGAAATTATGAATGCAATAAAAGAACTATGAATCGATTTTGCTCAGGGTTTTTACGTCGGACGCTCTTACGGCGCATTATTAAAATGTCAAGAGGAATTTACTAAATAATTTCAATTCCTTATCTATATCTTTTAGCAAAGAAGGCAATAATTCCATCAGCGGTTTAATTTTTTCTGGATTTATATTATAAGTATATATGTTCCTTATAAGGTGACGAAAACTTCGATAATCCTGCAGGTTATTTTTAAGTTTGCCGGATATAACAGGCGGACGGATACCTGTTATATCTAAACTCATTTGGGCAAGCAATTCTTCGTGCCAATTTTGTCCGTCGGGTATATTTTCATCCGCTTCTTTTGCAATTAATTTAAAAATCTTTTCAATACCTGAATAAAAACTATGCAAATTTAATGCAACGCTGTCAAAATATAAATCGTCGTTACTATCGTATGCTTTTTTCCAAGCAGCTTCGGCTCTTTTTGCGGAGTTATGAATTTCGTTTAATTCTTCAAGTATTTTTGCTGATAAAATATTGCCTTTATTCATTACCTGATAAAATAATACCTTCGGTTAAGATAGCTTTTTTTAAAGAATCTTTACAATCGTTAAAGTCAACTAAGTCAACGTTCCATTTGTTGCTGTATCCCGTAGCAAAAGCTGCGGCTTTGTAAAATAAATCATTAGGTATATTCCATACAGCTATGTCTATGTCGGAATTTTTTGTTATTCTATTTTTAGCAAGAGAACCGAATAAGACAACTTTTTCGGCTTTGAATTTATCCGACAGGCCTTTGCTTATGGCTTTTGCCGTATAGATTGCATCTTCAACGCAAGATTCCGGCAGATAAAGGCTTTTCTCGTGGAAAGGTCTGTAATTTTTCCAATTTTTGACTGTTTTATCACCTTGTTTTAAAATTTCATTCATAGTTTATTTAACTTTTAATTATTCCTTTTGCTATTTAAATCTGCAACTATTAATCTATTAATAAAGATATATATTATCATTAAGCAAAAATACAAGCTATATTTATATTTTATCATAATAAAATTGGTTTACAAATTTAAAAGAATAAAATTATTCCATTTATCCGTTTTTTCTTAGAATAAGAACAGCCGGATTTCATTTTCTGAATTTTAAATCAACCCGCTCAAAAATTTATCGTAACTTATGATTCTTATATCTTGCTGAATTTTATCTATGCCTTTTTCCTGAACGACGAGATAAGATTGCGGTATCGACAGTTTATTTTTGAAATATAAAATTGAAAAATATCAATTATCTCTTTTTTTGTTTTTTCTTTTTTCTTTTGGACGACCGTTTCTATCGCACAGAATAGTAATAAATAAAAAAATATTTTTAAAAAACGCTGACATTAAAAAAATATATTAGATAATACAATTATATAATGATTTTTTCTCAAGTTTTTACCTAAGTCTAAATTTTATCGAAATATTTTATGGTAAATTCAAGATTTTATAACTAAACAATATATTATGTTACAAAAATTTAACATAAAAGTCATAAAATTGTAACATTGATAATTTATAATAAAATAAATTAGCAATAATAGTATTCGCAGGTTTTATACAGTTGTCTGTCATACCGCCGGAACATTGCTGCATATAATAAGACTAGATAAAACTATAAACTATAAAAAAGAGAAGAAACATAAAATGAAAAATACAGCATATCAATATGGTATTACCGAGAACAGTTATATTAATACATATGAAATAAATTTGCAAAAATTATTTTCTCAAAAAATTTGTGCAATTAAAGTTAAATGTAGTTGCGAAGAAACTAGTTTTGACATTATTATAAATCATAATGCGGATTTTGGAAGAGTTTACGATAGATTTGCCAAAAAATGTGATATTTGCGGAGAGGATATTAGAGTTGAGTTTAATTTTTTATAGTTTTTAAAAAATGATAAATTAAAGTTTATATTTTAAATATTATGTATTTTTTCAAGGCAATAGATCAGTAAATATGTGGAAAAATCAAATAACCATCAAAATTGTAAATATAATTAATCATTGCATTTTCTGTTGAATAAATAGATTTTAAAACGTGGAGGTTAAATTATGAAATTTGTGCCTTCTCGCGATTTAAGGCTTTATACGAATAAAGTAATTGAGGATCTCAAAGAAGAACAAGAAATTATAGTTACGCAGAATGGTATGCCTGTTGCTTTAATGATACCGATTGATCCAAAAAATTTAAACGAAACGCTGAATTCGTGGCAATCTATAAAAATAAAAAAAGCTGTAAGGGATTTAAGGGAATCGGCTGTTATGGAAACTAATATAAGCGATGGCTCAAATGAATAATTTAACGCGATTTTATAAAAAACCCCAAAAAGAAACAGATAAATTTATATTCGTATTGAGTACTGAAGTATTTATAGAGGGGGTTTTTTGCGCAGAAAGCTGTTCGGCTAGACTTGTAGATTATTTAATAGACGAAAGATACAATATTGCTATGGACGATAGAATTTATTTAGAATATTTTACCGAAATTCATAGCAAAAAAATTGAAAAAAAGAATATCGATTATCTGTTTGCTTTTTTAAAAGAACACGGTAAATTTGTTACGGCAAAAAAAATACTGACGCACGGAATTAATTTAGGAGACGGTAATTTTTTAAAATTTATAGAAGTGGCTAAATCTGCCGAAGCCAATGCAATTGTTATTCTTAGGACAGATGTCATTAAATATGGAAATATTAATTTATTTACTTCGGTTATAACGCCGGAAGAAGTTTTTGAAAAGTTTTTATGAATATTATATACTGCGAAATTGCGAATGTTGCGACATATATAGAGCAAGTAAAGACAAACTCTTTTAATATTAAGAAAAATGAAATTCAATTTGTATAAATATTTAATATTGATTATCTTTTCAGCCTTTGCTTTAAGTATTATTTTAAGTGGTTGCTCTTATTACGTCAAACCTGTGCCTCCGCCTCTGACTATAACAGAGATAGCTAACTTATGCAAAAGGCATGTTTCAAATCTTAGCATTATTAATAGGCTAAGAGCTTCTCATGAAATATTTTACTTAACTGCGAGGCAGATAATAAAACTGCATAAAGAAGGCATTACATCAGGCGTGTTAAATTATATGCTTAGAACAGGAATTCGCAAAAAACAGTTAAGTGCGTTTAAAAGAGGACGTCATATGCAGCCTTGCTGGGTATGGCAGAATTGGCAATGGACGCCTTTTGCCCCTTATCCGTATTTTTATTGATAATACCCCGTAGTTTCGATGTAAACAAATAATCGCAGCATTTTTAACATCCATTAATTTTACAATTGCAGTATAAACTATTTTGTATAAAACTGCAAAAAAACCGCCAAATAATCTTTATATATAACTAATAAATTTTAATTAAATGTTAATGCATAATATCTAAATATCTAATATAAATATCAAAAGATTGTTTTTAAAATAACATAAACATAACATTTCTGCAACAAAATTTAACATTATTTCACGTAAATTTCATAAGGTTGTAACATTCGTTTGATAAAATAATAAAAACAAAAATTTTGCAATAATCAATAATAATTAAAATGAAATTAAACTTTATAGGAGGATTTATGTTAAGTAATATGCAAAAGGGGAAACGAAGTTTTTATACTATCGGCGCATTAGTTGTATGTATGCAGTTTATTTTTACATTTTTTACGTTAGTCGATTATTCGTACGCGGCGGGTTCAAAAAACAGTGTAATAAGCTTAGGAGTTGTAACTTCTTCAAGCGTTAAAAGACTTCTTTCGTATGAAAAAAAAGAGATTAAGGTTATCTCGAATAAGGAAATATTCAAATCAACCCAATCGGAGGTTGTTATTGATAAGAATGAGATTGAAAATGCCGGTATCGGCAATGCAGCCCAAGCTTTGCAAATGGCTCCCGGAGTTTCTGTAAGATCGTATGGCGGCAATAATCCATCGGACAGGAGTCAAGTTTATGTAAGAGGGCTTTCTCAAGGCTGGGGTTCTGCCAGCGGTTCTATTGCCCGCCATGAAGTAATGGTTTTATTTGATGGAGTTCCTATGACAGATTATGTTAGAAATGCGTGGCAGCCTAACATGATTCCTATACTTTCAATGGTTCAGGGCATAAATGTAATTTACGGTCCTGGAAATCCTTATAATCGGTGGTATGGTAGTATAGGCGGCACTTTAAACTTTGTACCTGTTCAGCCGACGGTAAAACCTTCTGCAGAAATAAATATTGGAACCGGCAGTTATAATACTTATTATACCAATTTTACTTTAAGTTCTGGTTTGACGAATGGTTGGGATTTTATTTTTTCAGGCGGATATGTCAGGGAAAATACTTTCAGGACAGGTAGTTTTAATGCTCCTTCCCATTCATATGCTTTCTTTGCTAAGGCAATAAAAACATTAAATAATGGTTCTTTAAGCTTCGGTGCATATGTCGCAAGAAGTTCGGCTTACCGTCCAAATTTCATTCCTGTTTCCCCCGTTCAAGGAGTTACTACACAGGGGTTAAATGCTAGTGGTGCCCCCTTATACAGCGAGCAAACATCCGGCTATTATTCTTCATTGCCTGAAAATATGTGGTTCAAATTAGTTAAGACGCAAGTTTTATTGGCATATTCTAAACTGAATTTGCAGTTATCTCCAAACTTGACATTTTCTGATATGCCGTGGTTCAGACATGGATACCGCTTGCATTACAGGATAAATAATTATATTTCCGGAGCGCCGTCCTCAGAAGACTGGAGCCCTTATTCCAATAACTATGGAAACAGACTAACTTTTAAATTAAATTTGCCGAATAACGATATAAAATTTGGGGGCTATTATATATATGCAACATGGAATCCTATATGGTTCGGCACACAATATAATAGATATTCCGAAACTGGATTTTCGACCTTTATTCAGGATGGAATTCATCTTGGCAAAATAACTGTTATACCCGGCTTAGACTGGGTCGGTTATCACAATATATTTACGAGTTATAATGACCCGACTGCTGGATCAAACGCATACAGTTTTTCAAGACAGATTTTTGGAACCGAACCGTCCTTAGGGGTAAGCTATAAACTTTTGTCTCATCTAAGGTTATATGGAAATTATTCCCAAACAATTCAAAATCCGGTTGGACTATCAAGCCCTGTTGCCGAAGCAAATCCAGGAAGCATTTCGGGAATTCGTGATACTGATTATGAAGCAGGATTTAAAATTTTGTTGAATAAATCCAATATCAATTTTTTACATCATTTTGTATTTAACGCAAATTATTTTACTTACCATTTAGGACATGAGGCTATCCCTTTAACAATACTGGTAAACACAGTATATACGACTTATTTTGCTTACGCATCAGCAAATTATAACGGTGTAGATATTTCATTATTAGATAATCCGGTTAAAAATCTTCATCTTTATTCAAATCTTGAAATCTTACATACAAACTATACAAGTTATGTTTCGGGTGTGAATCAAGAAAATTTTGATAATCTTCCAGTATCAAATGTTCCTGATTTGACGTTCAACTTAGGTCTTTCATATAAGATACCATTTAGAAATTATGATTTTTCATTAACTCCTAAGTTGTGGGATATTTATAATGGCAAAGAATATATGTTTAATAATTTGACAGGCGCTCCGACAAGTCAAACTATGCCAAGTTATAACATAGCGAATGCTGGGATTAAATTTACGACCCATGCTTTTAAAAAGCAGGATATTAAAACTTTAGGCATAGATTTATCCGTTTTAAATCTGTTTAACCATCAGTACAATGATTTTGAATATATAACAAGCGGTGCATATTTCGGCGGAAGCACAGGAGAAAGCGCCGGCACAGTATTGGCTGATCCTGGAGCGCCTAGAACTTTTTATTTAACCGCTAATTTTAAGTTTTAATAGTTTGCGCTGTAGAGAATACTTAACTTTAAAAAATAATAAACGATTAAGTCTTCGGCTTTATTCCTCTCTCTTAAAGCAAAATATGCTGGAAGTCGTATATAGACTTTCAGCATATTTTTTTTAAATTTATGTAAAACATTTCTCTAACATTTCTGCAACAAAATTTAACATTATTTCACGTAAATTTCATAAAGTTGTAACATTCGTTTGATAGAATACTAAGTATATTAAAAAAAATAGGAAAAATTTAACAAAAAAAGGAGAAACGAAATGAAGATTCATGACGGTAAGTTAAGTAAAGATAGGGTTAAACGGGGTGAAATTAAATTAATTCTGTTTATTGTCCTGTCGGTATTTGCCGCATTTTATGACCCGTACAAAGCAAATGCCAAAGTAATTGTATTAAAAACTGTGAAAAAAGGCAAGAAAGTAAAAAGAACGCCGTTTACCGTATCGAAGATTAAAAAGAAGGCTATCGAAGCAACGAAATCGCCTATGAACTCCTTTGAGACGATATTAAATCAGTCGCCTTCTATTCACGCAAGTACCAGCGGTCCAAATAATATTCGTGCGCGTGTCGAGTTAAGAGGCTTTGGTACAGGTGAGGTTGCGCAGACTTTCGATGGCGTACCTATTAACAATATGTTTGACGGTGATTCCTCGAATTATATGGATGTCAGGAACAATGTTCCGTTTACGCTAGGCGATATTTCCGGGGTCGGGATTTATTACGGCGTGAATAATCCAAGCATTGATTCCTTTGACTCTCTTGGAGGCACTATAAACTATGAACCATTGATGCCTACGAGCAAATTTTACGCCAAAATATTCGGAGGCTACGGTTCTTTTGCTACAAGAACTTACGGTTTTGCTTTGAATACCGGCAAGCTCTGGGAAGGAATCAGAATGTATTTGAAAGTATCAAGAGACGATGCAAACAACTGGTATGACGGTTCGGCTTATCCAAACAGACTGCATTCATACTATATGTCTCTAATTAAGCCGTATAATAACAACAGATCTCATATTTCGTTCATATTTATGAGAAACGACGATTACGCAAACGACCCGCATCTCGTTCCCGTTCCGCTTCTTAATCAGTTCGGATACAATTGGGGATGGCCTACTTCCGTCGAAAATGCGCAGGCTTACAATCAGGAATATTATGTAATATTGGGATGGAAGGATTATATGAACAGAGATCTTACTTTTAACAATAAGAGTTTTTATTTTAATGAAAATATGGCAAAAAATCTTTATATAAACCCAGCATGCCATACAAGCGCCGCGAGCGCAGGAATTAGCACGGCATCATGCGATATACCTTCAAGCATATATATTAACGGCGTACAGCCTTATTCTTTGGGTTTCGGCAGCGGAAACTGGTCGTTAACGCCTGTTCCCACTGCTACTTATAATCCAGACCCGCAGTTTCTTGACGGTCAAAATAGCGCTACGGCGATTGCAAACGGATTTACGCCAGGATTTGCCTACGGGACGGATAATCATTATAAAGCAGTTAATGTAAACCAGTTTGGCGATATTCCATCGATTACTGTAAGATTTCCGAGAAATGTGTTTACGCTAGGCGGACAATTCCTTTTCGGACGATATCACAAAATAGAGTCGTATTACGGGGAAAGCTATGGGCCTGTCACACCATTTTACAATATTAACGATAATGAACATGGCACAGAGAGTATGGATGCGATTTATGCCCAGGACAAACTTGACATCATCCCCGATAGATTATTTATCGAGCCGGGCGTTAAATATCAAGTAGTGGACATGACCGTTGCGACAAATGAAACATGGCCGAGCAATTATCCTTACGGCGGAACGGTGTCAGACACATTTACCGAAATAGAACCTACAATAGGCTTGAGTTATAATTTTCTTCCAAACTGGAATTTTTACGCAACTTATGGAAGAACGATGAAGGCTCCAAATTATACTGCTTACGAATCCGTGCTGACTTCTTATAACGGAACTAACTTTACTACATCACTAAGCGGAATAAAGCCTGAATACGTAACCGATTACGAGCTTGGAACGAGGTACAGATTAGACAATCTTGAACTTTCGGCAAATGTATATAAAGAAGACTTTTCTAATACATTTGGTACTTATTTAAACACCACAACGGAAATTACCTACGAAACGAATGGCGGCAGGTCTCAATATGAGGGTTTGCAGTTAGAAGGACAATATGATTTTAATCGTCATCTGAATATTTTTGCAAACTATTCGTTAAATACCGGAAAATTTACTTCTACCTATTCAGGTCCGGCAGGAAACGTTATATCTGGTGAAAATGTTCCTTTTATACCTAGGCATCTTGCAAATATCGGCGTGGATGAAAACTATTACAATATAGACGCAAGGATGTGGGGGACATACACTGGTGAGCAGTTCGTAGAAGACATAAACGGAAATCCTACAAGCGCGTTTCACCTTGGCGGCTACTGGCTGTTTAATTTAAATCTTAGTCGCTATTTCAACTTTAAAAAAATGGGCATATTAAAAAAAGCTGGACTTAAAGGTATGAAACTCAGCCTGTCTATTGACAATATTTTAAACAGAAAGTATCTTAGCGGCGCGATCGCTGGATTTGTCAGTACATACCCAAATTCAAACGCGGTTTATGCCGAATATATGCCCGGCATGCCCAGATTTTATTATGTAACGACATCAATTAAATTTTAAACTTAAGATCTAAATTATTTGATGTTTTTAATGGGTTAAACGGTTTAATATTTATCCGCAGAAGCCGCTGATATAGCATATAACGGCTTTTGCGGAAACTTTTTTAAATGTAATAAAAATTAATATAACTGTAATAATTTAGTAATATACATAAAATAAAAGCGAATATTGCAAAATAATTAAATCTTTGGCTTTATCTTTCTCCTCTCTCTATCGAAGTTAAAGCATATATGTGTGGAAAGTTTTAAAAGATTTTCCGCACATATTTTTTTTAAATAAAAAATTAACAAATTAAAATTAGGAGCATATTTATGAAACTAGATTTAAAGCGAAATATTAAGCAATCTAAGCTTTTTATCATAACTACAGTTATGGGTATTTTCGTTTCCGCTGTTATTTTGCTTTGTTGCCCTATGAGTTCTTCGGCTGATAGGCTAATTTCAACTCATGACTTGCCTTACAAATTTTTAAAAAATATTCCTGTTAAGATTACTAAGGAAAATATTAATAAATATACCCATAAACTTCCGACCGGACGCTTGATAAGCCCAGTCGGATTGTTAAGTGCTACGGAAAATTTTCCGACGAACGTTAAAGTTTAAAAAAATTATGTAATCGTTTTAACTAATCCTTCAAAAAAAGTACAAAAAATAGAGATATACAGCAGAAAAAGTTTAAAACCGCTGGCAGAGCTTGAAGCATTTGAAGGAGAATATGATTTGCCATATTTAGGGCCGATAGTACAGTATGCAGAAAAGTCAAATATTGAAAAAAATAAAGGTTACGCTACTTCATTAATATATGCAGACAGTATAGCACGCGTTCCTAACTCTACGATACCGACTACTATTATTAGAAATCAAAGTTTTTTTCAGGGTCTTACCATAAGTAAAAACGGGACTATTTATGTTGCGGGAGGGGTTTCCGGAAATATTTTAGCAATTAAATATATAAACGGCAGGCTTAAAGCAGTAAGAAGCGACCGGCTTAAATGGCAGAAATTTCCAAAAAGCCAGTATCCTTACGAATATCAGGGGCATGAAAATATCAAGCCTTATCTTTTTTATCCTGATTATGTAGCGTTATCTAAAAACCAAAGATATATTTATGCAACAGGTCTTCTTTCTAATTCAGTTGCCGAAATAAACCTAAAAACTGGAGCAATAAAATACGCAAATGCAGGTCCTTACCCTTTTGCCGTAAATCTTGCAGATAAAGGAAAAAGGCTAATTGTAAGCGATTGGGGAGGTGATGAAGTAAAAATATTTAATGCTAATCTTAAATATCTCGGCAAAGTATCGTTTGACAATAATCCAAATCCGTCATCGGGAATGCATCCTACTGCTATTGCCTCGATTGCAGGCAGTTATATATCTTTAGTTGCCGCTTCGAACAACGACAGAATATTTGTTGTAGATACAAAAAATCTTAAAATACTAAAGATTATACATGTGAGTCCTTATAAACACGCTCCTTATGGTAGTTATCCCGATGGAATAACTATTAGCGGCAAATATTTTTTTGTAGCTAATGCAGGCAACAATGACATAGAGGTATTTAATTTATCCAATTATAAACCAATAGGGCTAATTCCAACGGCATGGTATCCAACGTCTTTAACTTCAACTAATAACAGCATTTTTATTACAAATGCTAAAGGTTTAGGCGCAGGACCTAACTTAAAATATCAATGGATAGGTTCATTTATGCACGGTGCGCTGAAGAAAGTTAAAATAAATTATTTTTTAAAAAATGAAGATTATCTTACGCATATTTGCTTGCAGGACGACGGGTTTACATTTAAACAGAGAAGCAAAAGAAAGAAAAAAGAAGCATCTATGGTTAAATTTTTAAGAAAACATATAAAACATATAATATTTATACTTCGTGAAAATAAAACATTTGATGAAGATTTCGGCGATTATAAGCGAGCCGGTAAATGGGCAGATCCGCATCTTGATTTGTATAATCAAAAGGAACTGCCTAATTTATATAAGCTTGCAAAACAATTACGCACTATTTGTTAATTTTTACGCAGATGGAGAGGTAACTGCGCAAGGTCACGAATGGACGACAGGAGCATCCGATTCCGACTATGTACAAAGAGTATGGCCTGAGAACTATTCAGGCAGGGGACTTATGTATCCTCAGGGCAGAACATTATTAATACCTGCAAAACCTAACAAAGATGATACTTTTTTAAATCCGGCTTATATTGGAAATAAGCTTATGAAAAAATTAAATGTTCATTTAACAAACATTTGGATTTCATATCCTTATAAACTTTATCTGTTCAACGATATGTTAGCTCATCATGTCAGTTTTGCGGATTTTGGCGAATTTGTAGCGCATACTCGTATTAACGGTGTAAACAGGAATATGGAGGCGCACGTAGTTGCGGAATATCCAGGATGGAACAGAGATATATTAGAAACTACAAGAGCAAAAATTTTTATAAACTGGGCAAAAAAAAGCTGAAAGAAAATAAATTTCCTGATTTTACATATATTTGGCTGCCTGACGACCATACTGCCGGATTAAAGCCATGCTATTATACGCCTCAATATTATGTCGCCAATAATGATGAAGCTACAGGAATGATATTATCATTTTTATCACATTCTAAAATATGGAAAAATTCATTAGTTTTTTTAACTGAAGACGATGCGCAGTCTGGAGCCGACCATATTTCGGCGCACAGAACATTTGCGCTTATGATGGGACCATATGTTAAAAAAGGCGCATTAGTAAAGCAGAGATACTCACAGGTTTCGATAGTTAAAACTATAGAAGCTATATTTAATATTCCTCCTATGAGCCAATGGGATGCCAATGCTAAGGTTATAATTAACGGTTTTACTAACAAACCAGTTAATAGCAAACCTTATAAATATTTAAAACTGAAGGTAAAAAAGAGACTAAACCCGGGTTTTTGTACTCAAATTCAAAAACTGAGACTAAAATTAGGCGCTAATCTTCCTAAGAAATATACTGCTATAAATTTAGGCGCAAATAACACAAATAGTTCTAGTCCGGTTCTTAAAGTTAGCCGCAAAGACCAATATACTCCAACCAGTCTTTTAAAAGTTAACGGTTATCAGCAGTTTAAACAGGAATGGATAGCAGTAAAAGGGGTAAAGTCTTATCGTAAAGTAGTTGCATATATTATTACCTTGGCTGCAAATAAAAAAGCTCCCATAGAGCATTTATAGGTCTTGGAAAATAAATTTAAACAAAAAACATTTATGTAATAGTTATGTAACAAATTTTAACATAATTTAATATAAATGTAATATTCCTGTAATATTCATTTTGTATAATAATAATAATTGTTTACTTCCTCCTCTCAAGGTAAGTAATCATATCTCCAGAAAATAGATTTTATTTTCTGGAGAATTTAAAAAAATAAAAATAATTAAATTTAATACTACACGGAGAATAAAATTTATGAAGAAACATTTTCGATTATATTTTTATAGTTTTCTATGTTTAATAACATTTGCATATATTGTTTTGTTTTCTGCATCAGGAGCTAATGCATCGTCACAGACAATAAAATGGGAAAAAAATTATGATAAAGCTGTTAATTTATTAAAAAATAAGAAATATAATTTGGCGTTAGAATATTCTGAAGAAGCTTTGAAAGAAAATAAAAATCCATATACTTACGAGCTCGAGGCAAATATATTTCAGCTTAAAAAGCAATATAACCTTAGCACGGTTTATTATAAAAAGTCTATTATTTCTGTATTAAAATCAAAAAGCTTTAAGAATCCAAATAAATTTTTATTGTCCTTAAAAAACGGCGTCGCACTTAATTATTTATTAACCGGCAATAATCTTTTAAAAGCAAGAAAAATTAACTATGCAATAAAGCAATACAAAAAGGGGCTAAGTTATGCGTCTAATAAAAAATTAGTTGATTTTTTGACTTTAAATCTTGTTTTGAGTTATGAAAACAGCACTCCCGCACATTTAAAAAGAGCAATATATTATGCAAATAAAATAATAAAAAAGAATCCAAAAAATTATTACGCATTTTTTTTAAAAGGTAGAGCTGAATATGGATTAAAAGAATTGTACAGTTCTTTAAAAGACCTTGAGACTGCCAAAAAATTAAATCCAGAAAATAAAATGATAAAAGAAGCTATTAATGTAGATAAAAAAGCAATTATTTACAAAAAAAATCAAGAAATTAGAAATATTAAAAAAAACACAGGAAACCTTTTTAAATAATTATTTTAAAGATATCTAAAAATAAAAATTATGGAAAATATTGTTAAAGAATTTCCAGATAAAAATACAAGATTAAAATATTCTTTTTTTATAGCAATCATTCTTGAAGTAATTTTCTTACTGTTAATTGCGGAAATTTCAATTATGGTTAAAAACTATATGAAACCTGTAAAGCGCGTCAAACCTATGCTTATTTCTGTAATAAGCGTGCCTAAAAAAAAGAAAGCGGTAGTTCATCACAAAAAAAAGGTTGTACCCGTAAAAAAAATAAAAAAAGTAGTGTATAAAAAACCTGTAATTAGAAAAATTCAAAGAATAGTTAGGAAGGTAAAGCCTATAAATGTAAATAAAATTCCGGTAACCTCGCCTATGGCGGTTGTTCATCCGATTATACAGCAGCCGCAAGTTTACCATGTAGAGACTAAAATACCGGCAAGTGTCCTAGATAAATATTTTGCAAAGATAAAATCGAAGATAGTAAATAATTTAGTTTATTCAAGATATGCGCGAAAAGAAGGGATGAAAGGATATGTAGATGTATTGTTTAAGATATTAAGGAACGGAGATTTAGTTTTTGAAAGAATAGAAAAATCGTCGCAATACGGAACACTGAACAGATCTGCCATTAAAACCATAAAAATATCGGCGCCTTTTCCGGCTTTTCCAAATGGAATAAAAAGAAATTCGCTTACTTTTTTAATAAAAATACATTTTAAGTTAAAAAACCGCTAAACTCTTATTATAAAAATTAATATAAAAAATTAAAATAATAAAGATAAAAGGAGGCTTTAAAAATGAATATAATTCATTCAATCGGGGTACTTTTCGACGGCGGCCCGCTAATGTATGTAATGCTGCTGCTGCTTTTAATTGCAATTACCGTTATCGTTGAAAGATTTTATTTTTTACACGGCGTACTTAAAACAGGCTCTTCTTTCAGCGAAGAAATAAAAAGTATTTTAAAGTCTGATAATGGACTTAAAAAAGCCAAAGAGTATTGCAAAGAACATCCGGGGATTTATTCGTCGCTTCTATTAGCAGGGTTTGATAATTTGTGCTTAACGAGAGACGAAAGAGACGAAGTTTTAACTGAAGAAGCTATGAGGCATACAAAGGAAATGGAAAGATATATGTGGGTATTAGATACGCTTATAACGATGGCGCCTCTTTTGGGACTTTTGGGAACTATACTTGGAATTATGATTTCATTTAACGTAATAAGTAAAACCGGTGTATCACACCCAACGGCAATTACCGGAGGGGTTGCCTTAGCACTCTTAAATACGGCGGCAGGTTTAGTTATCGCTATACTCTGCTTAGGATTTTTTAATTATTTTCAAAGCAAAATTATTTCGATAAAAAAACAGATGGAATACGTCGTATTGCAATTTGAAAATTTTATAAGCAAAAACGATTTAAAAGATAATAACAGTTTTGGTTCAAATCAAAAAAGAATTCAGTTTGAAAATAAAAATATTAAAATAGCGGCGAATGAATCCGCATTAAGTTAGGGAGGAATGCGATAAGCAAAAATATGAAGCTAATAAAAGAACAGGAAACTAAAAAAGCAAGAATAGAGTTGATACCTATGATAGATACTATGTTTTTTCTTTTAATTTTTTTTATATTCGTGACTCTTTCAATGGTTCATCAGAAAGGGCTTAACGTAAATCTTCCTAAGTCTTCTCAGGGTTCTGCGGTTAAATTGCATAATTATACTATTACATTAAAGAAAAACGGCGGCGTTTATCTTAACAAAGAAAGAACGTCTTTAAAAAATCTTCCTGCATTACTAAAACAAAGAGTAACAAATAAAAAAGATTTAATTATTATAAACGGGGATAAAAAAATTTATTTAAGAAAGGTTGTGAAAACGATAGACATTATAAAAAAGGACGGTTTTTTAAGGGTTTCTATAGCTGTAAATCCTGTCAAGTAGTTAACGTTATTTAATTTAAAATGTTATTTATATAAAATTTCTTTATCTCCAATCCCCCTATCGGATATAAGGATGTTTGTGCGAAAAAGGATAAAATTTTTCGCACAAACTTTTATTAATATATAAAAAGATACCAGATGCCATATAACAAACTAAATGTAAAAATAACAATTTAAGGAGGTTAATAAATGAACAGAAGAGATTTTGTAAAAATGACAGGACTTAGCCTTTTGTCGGGATTATTTATAAACGGCATTAATCTTAAGAAAGCGGACGCTGCCGAGGATAATGATTCAAACGGCACGTTAAACAAATACAGGAAGCCTGAGCATGTCGTCTTAATAATGCAGGAAAACAGGAGTTTCGACCACTATTTCGGAATGATGGACGAAACCGTTAACGGACAGCCTAAAAGAATAAGAGAACTTGGAATAACAGACGGGATGGGAGGCAGTGTTAAGCCCTACGATTTAGGTTATAGTTACGTAACGCCGAACCATGTCGATCCCAATCATTCGTGGAAAGCGCTCCATACTATATATAATAACGGCAAGATGGACGGATATTTCTTAAACGGCATCAACCAGCCGGTAAACGACTACAAAGTAATTATGGGTTATTACGACACGAAAAAAGCACTTGCGCCCTATTATTACTATGCAACTAAATATACACTATGTCAGAACTATTTTCATTCTATTATGGGGCCTACCCAGCCGAACAGGCTTTATCAGATTGCCGGTCAGTCGAACGGTCACATAACCGATGCTCCGCCAAGAAAACCGTACGAGTTTCCTACAATTTTTAACAGGTTAGAAAAAGCTAAAGTCTCTTGGAAAATATACGTGCAGGGCTGGCCTAACCCCCATAAATACGTTCACCACTGGGTGCCGGTTATATGGTTCGACAGTTTTAAAAGAGATAAAAATTTATGGAATAAAATAAGACCCGCGGAAGAATATTTTGAAGACGTAAAAAAAGAAACTCTGCCGCAGTTCAGCTGGCTCGTCCCCGATTTTGCCCATTCCGAACATCCTCCTGCAAACGTAAAAATAGGTATGCTATATACGGTAAAAAGAATTGAAGCTTTAAGAAAAAGCCCTTTGTTTTCAAAATCTGCTATTTTTTTAAACTGGGACGAATGCGGAGGTTTTTACGATCATGTCGTTCCGCCTGTAGTTGATTACTACGGTCTTGGAATGAGGGTCGGATGCATTATTATTTCGCCGTTCGTTAAAAAAGGCTACGTTTCAAACGTAAGGCACGAACACGCTTCCGTTCTTAAATATGTAGAAAACTTGTGGGGGCTGGATCCTTTAACCGATAGGGACAGATATGCTGATGGTTTCGACGATGCGTTTATTATTTAAATAATTTAAATTATTACAAAATCGTAACGTAAATTTAACGCAATCTTAACACATTAAAGTTAATTATTATGTTAATATTTTTATAATACTGTAAGCTTAGTTTAATATCTAATCTCCCTCGACAAACTTCCGGAATTAACTTTAAAAGAAAAGTGGTTCCGGAAGCTTATTTAAATTTATCAAATAATTAAATATTCAAAACAATAGATAAATTTTATAACAATACTAATATTAAAACTATTTTTAAATTATTAATGCGTAACGTAAAATTCCATTAACGGTTTTAAAGCGGAATGTTACAAAAATTTAACATAAACGTCATAAAATTGTAACATTGTTTTGATAAAATTTTACATAATATAAAATTAGAAAAATTATTCAATTAAATTCAAGAGGAGGAATTATCAATGGAATCTGCGAAAGATTTAAGAAACAGCCTGCTTGATAAGGTTGACGACATCGACCTTGTGAGGCATCACTTCAGGACGATGTTTACAGCCGGCATGGGTTTTTTTACGGATGCTTACGACCTTTTTATAATCGGGGTCGTTATTGCGCTTCTTACTCCTATATGGCACCTTACGACGGCGGAAGTTGCGATACTGGGAAGTTCGTCACTAATTGCGGCGGCGCTTGGAGCATATATTTTCGGAAGAGTATCGGATATTTTCGGCAGAAAAGCAATTTACGGTTTGGAAGTTTTGATTTTAACGATAGGCGCGATAGGCTCGGCTTTTTCGCAGGATATTACCCAGCTTATAATATGGAGGATAGTTTTGGGTATAGGAATCGGAGGAGATTATCCTATAAGCGCGATAATAATGAGCGAATATTCAAACAGAAAAGACAGAGGAAAATTAGTTTCCATGGTTTTTTCGCTTCAAGGAATCGGCTTAATAGTCGGCCCTATGGTAGCTATTCTTATTATAATGCTCGGCGTGCCGCACGATATGGCTTGGAGAATACTTCTGGGATTAGGCGCCATACCTGCCGCAAGCGTAATATATTTAAGAAGAAAAATTAAAGAGACGCCTTATTTTAGCCTCAGCGCAAAAGGGGACGTTTCGGGAACGGTTGCCGCTATTAACGATATAACCGGTTCTAAAATAACGGCCGCAGAACCAAAAAACTCCGAAAACGGAAACGGCGTCAAATTAAAAACAAGATGGACGGATATGTTTACTTATCCCAATAATTTAAGGCTTCTCGGAACGGCGGGTTCATGGTTCTTATTAGACTGGGCTTTCTACGGAAACTCTATAAGCTGGCCGCTCGTTATGAAGTCTATTATGCCTCACGGCAGTTTTATTCAGGGACTCGCCCTATCTACTATAGTTTTTATAGTTTTTGCAGCGCCGTTTTACTGGATAGCGGCATTCAGTATGGACAAGCTGGGAAGGAAATTTATACAGACCGTAGGATTTATAGGTATGGCGGTTGCTTATCTTATAATTTCGTTTACGAGTTTCGGAGGTTATGAACTGATTCCTGCCGTATTTATGATAGTGTTCGGAATGAGTTATATATTCACGGAATTTGGACCAAACGTTACGACTTTCGTATATCCGGCGGAAGTGTTTCCTACGCCTATAAGAGGATTGGGCGACGGCATTTCGGCGGGAAGCGGAAAATTCGGCGCATTCCTTGGTACCCTGTTATTTCCGTTCTTAATGGTCGCCTTTAAAGTTAAAGGAACATTCTTGATACTTGCGGTAATTGCTATTTTAGGAGCGATAC
>JAJZJX010000049.1 GCA_021850985.1 bacterium | reverse complement strand
GCTTCTTCGCCGTTGCTTAATAATCCTACCTTTGGATTATCGATTCCCTTCATAAACGAGGCATATTCCGCACCCATTATGGCAAATTCCGCAAGATGATAAGGTTTGACGTCAACGTTGGCCCCTGCGTCTATTAAAACGGTATATCCTCCGACTGCCGGCATAATCGTGGCGATCGCAGGCCTGTCTATTCCGTTAATTCTTTTAAAAACAAACATGGCAATAGCGAGAGATGCTCCGCTGTTCCCTGCGCTGATAATTGCATCGGCTTCATTCTTTTTTACTAATTCGTAAGCGACGCGCATTGAAGAATTTTTTTTATTTCTTACTATAGCAGAAGGCGAATCTTCCATTGTTATGCGCTCAGGCGCATGAACTATTTTAATTCTGGAACCGTCATAATTGTTTTTTTTAAGAGCATCCTTTAAGACGGTTTCATCGCCGGTTATAGTTATTTCTATATCCTTATTCGACTCAACTGCGGCTATAGCTCCAATAACTTCAGGTTCCGGAGCCTTGTCCGAACCGAAACCGTCTAAAGCTATTCTAATCATTAACAGTCTCCAAGTTTGCGCATAGGCGTCAGCTTATTTAAGATTTTTCCTGCGCTTTTTCCGCTACTATTTTTCTGCCTTTATAAGTTTTGCAGCTGGGACACATCCTGTGGGGAAGGATAGGTTCGCCGCAATTAGGGCATTTTGAATAATTAACGGGCGTAAGGCTGTCATGCGTCCTTCTTTTATCCCTTCTGCATTTTGAATGTCTTTTCTTTGGATTTGCCATTTGAAATTCTCCTGTTTATCTTATATAAAAAAATTATAAAATCTATGCTATATTATTAAATTAAAATTATAAAAAGTCAATTTCATTTTTCTAACGCTATTAAAATATTATCGTCGGATGTCTTAAAATCTGCTTTATCGGAAAATATTAAACGCTCGGCCCTGACTGCAGACCTTATATCGCCGGAAATATCGTTTATTATTTCTATATAGTCCTGATTTAATGCCTGAATTAAGATTTTATGGACTTTATGATTCTGGTGAAGATTTAAATTAGTGCGCAGTTTCCTGGAAGCGTCAAGAATATTCAGCAATATAGCCGAGTATTTCAAAGAATCGTTAAAAACTAAATCGTTCCTAAACTCCGGCCAAAAAGATATATGTATGCTTTTATCTTTTTCATATCTTTTATAGAACGACAGATATAGTTCTTCGGTTATAAACGGCATGAAAGGCGCAAACATTTTAACCGCATTTAAAGAAATAAAATACATAATATTCAGTACGGTTTTTTTTCTTTCTGAGTTCTCTTCGCTTTCGTCCCAAAAAACGTTTTTTATAATTTCAAGATAGTTATCGCAGTATGAATTATAGAAAAAGTCCTGCAGAGTTCTCATGCACAGAGAATATTCGTAAGACTCCATGTAATTGCCGCAAGATTTCAGCGTGTTTTCGAATTCCGTCAATATCCATTCGTCTATGCGGCTAAGTTTAAGCTCTTTTATATTTTTTTCGTAAGGATTAAAATCGGATTCCGCGTTCGTTATTAAAAATCTTACGGCGTTCCATATTTTAATAGTCAATCTTCTGCCGTTTGCAACGTCTTCTTCGCTGAAACGAAGGTCCTGCCCTAAATTTGCCTTAGATGCCCAGTATCTTAGAGCATCTGCCGAATACTTGACGGTTATTTCTTCGGGGCTTACAAAATTTCCCAAACTTTTAGACATCTTCTTGCCGTTTCTGTCCAAACCCCATCCGCTTATCATTACGTCTTTAAAAGGTATATCTCCGGTATGGTAAACGGATTTTACGACCGTATAAAAAAGCCATGTGCGTATAATTTCCTGCGCCTGCGGACGCAGCCCCATAGGATAAATAGTATTATAAATTTTTTTGCTTTCGGCGTCTTCGTATGACCATAATGAATTGATAAGAGGCGTGAGCGACGACGTCATCCATGTGTCCATAACGTCATTTTCGGGTATAAATTTGCTGCCGCCGCATTTTGCGCATTTAGCGTTTATCGGCATACTTACTGCGGGATCTACCGGAAGTTCGGCTTCGTGAGCAACTACTGCTTCTCCGCATTCGGAACAGTACCACACGGGAAAAGGAACTCCGTAAAATCTCTGCCTCGAAATATTCCAGTCCCATTTAAGATTATTAATCCATTCGTCGTATCTGGTTTTCATAAACTGCGGATGCCAGGACATCCTGTTGCCGGCGTCTATAAATTTTTCTTTATTTTCTAAAATTTTTACAAACCACTGTTCTGCTAAAATAAATTCGACCGGCGTCGAACACCTGTCGTGAACTCCCACGTTATGGTTCAGCGGTTTTTCCGATTTCACGAGGGACATTTTCCTTAAATTTTCAACTATGCTTTTTTTGGCGTCCTTTACGTTTAATCCTTTATAGCCGCCCGATAATTCGTTTAATCTTCCGGCTCTGTCTATTATAATAGCAGTGTCCAAATTATGTTCTTTCCATTTTTTAACGTCTTCCGAATCGCCCCAAGTGCAGACCATCATAAGACCGGAACCGTAAGACATATCTACGGACTCGTCGTATTTAACCGGAACGTTTTTATCGTAAAGCGGGGTTTTGACGCTCTTTCCTTCCAGAAAACGATATCTTTCGTCGGCGGGATTGGCGTAAACGGCGACGCATCCTCCGAGCAGTTCAGGGCGCGTCGTAGATATAATAAGGCTTTTGCCTTCGTCGGATTTAAATTCTATATCGTACAGTACGCCTGCAAATTCTTCCAGTAATACATCCGCCTGAGCAAGGGAAGTTCTGCACTGAGGACACCATAATATAGGTTCGTTGCGGCGTTCTATAAGGCCTTTGCCGTAAAGGTCGAGAAACGATTTCTGGGCGGTCTTTCTGCATCTTTCGTCTATCGTAGAATACGACAAACTATAGTCGGCGCTTATTCCTACCGATCTCCATAGCGATTTGTATATATCTATTCCTATTTTTGTTTCTTTAAGGCATAAATCTATAAATTCTTCTCTCGTAATCTTAGATTTGTTGATTTTATATTTTTTTTCAACGTATCGTTCTGTGGGAAGACCGTTGTCGTCGAAACCCATAGGATAGAAAACGTTAAAACCCTTCATCCTTTTGTATCTTATAATAAATTCCGCCTGCGAATAACTCATTACGTGACCTACGTGGAGATGGGCCGACGAAACATAAGGGGGCGGAGTATCGACGGAATAAACCCGTTTTCCTTTATCTTCCGGAGAAAATTTATAAATATCGTTGTCTTCCCAATATTTAGATATTTTTTCCTCTACAACCTTATAGTCGTAGTTTTTCGGAAAATCTTTAAAATCTATAAAATCGTTTTTTTCTTGCATAGTTTTTCAAGTTTAGCAATTTTTTATTAAAAAATCAACTTTTGGTAAAATGCAAATCTTGCAAACTCCCCTCCTTTGAAAAAGGAGGGGTGGCAGGCGTCAGCCTGACGGGGCGGTTTGCCCATAAACGCGGTCGGCAGTAAGTAGATACATGGCCGGAATTTATTCTGTCCTCTTCACAAAAATATGATATAATAGATAAAATGTACCAGGTGCTTGCACGAAAATACAGACCAAGGATTTTTGACGAGATAATAGGGCAGGATGCAATCGTCCAAACCCTGAAAAATGCGGTAATAAACGACAGGCTTTCTCACGCATATATATTTACCGGAACAAGAGGCGTCGGAAAAACATCCATTGCCAGAATACTCGCAAAATCCATTAACTGCGAAAACGGTCCGACGGCTAATCCTTGCGGCGTTTGTTCGGCCTGTGTCCAAATTCAGAACGGAAATTCGGTGGACGTTATAGAAATAGACGGCGCATCGAATACCGGGGTCGATTCGGTAAGAGAATTAAAAGAAAACATAATATATTCGCCGCAAAGTTTAAGATTTAAAATCTATATAATAGACGAAGTCCATATGCTATCCAACAGCGCGTTCAACGCTCTGTTAAAAACTCTGGAAGAACCTCCCGCACATGCAAAATTTATATTCGCCACTACCGAAATACATAAAGTTCCCGAAACCATTTTATCGCGATGCCAGAGATTCAACTTTAAACGGATACCGACTAAAATAATATTCGAAAAATTGAAAGACATTGCCAAAGCCGAAAACATAAACGCGGCTGACGAAAATCTTATGATAATTGCGTCGCTTGCCGACGGTTCGCTGAGAGATTCGCTTTCAATTTTCGACACCGTTATATCTTATTTCGGAAACGATATTAAAGAAGACGTCTCCGGCGTGCTGGGGCTTACGTCTAAATCCATAACTTCAAAACTCGTATCTTCTATATTCGATAAAGATTATGAAGGGGCTCTGAAAGCGGTAAAAGAAATTTACGATTCAGGGGCGGACTTAAGGCAATTCATGAAACAGGCGGCGCATTATATAAGGAACATAATAATCGTAAAATTGCGCTATAAAGACCTTATATACGACTTAACCGACGAAGAAATTAAAGCTATAGGACCGCTTGCGGAACAAAAATCGCTTGAAGAACTTTTAGATATGCTCGACGTAATGATTAACGCCGACGTTAAATTCCAAAGAATTTCTTCGCCTTTATTAATGATGGAATTGACTATTTTCAGGCTGTTTAACGTTCCGGATAAAAAAAACGTGACCGAACTTATTTTAAAAATAGACGAATTAAAAAATCAAACTAAACATAGTTCCGGAACGGCGGAATCCCTAAAACCTCACAATATACCCATTGAAACGAAACCTGCCGGTAAACAAAATACAATTATATATAACCGGCAAAACGAAGAAAGATACGCTCAGGCTAAACCGGCAGAAAAGTTTGAACAAACCGAGCCGAAAAAAGATTCAGGACAGCTTTTGGAACATGAAAAACTATTCGAACATTTTTCAAAAATGGACGAAAAGTTGAATGAAAAAGAAAAAATAACAAAACCAAAAAATTTTCAGGCGGAAGAACCGATTAATGAAGAACCGCATCAAAAAGATTTTAAAAAAAACTTTGCCGAAAAAACGGTAACGGGCGATAAAATAATAGAAAGCATAAAAGAAGTATTCGGCGACAGCATTAAAAGAATAGATAAAATATGACGTATCGAATAGAAAGTTATTTGCAAAAAAATAAAAAATTAAATAAAATATATATAAATATTAAAAAAATCAATATACTGGAGGCTTATACAATGTCGAAAAATATCGCCGGAATGTTAAAGCAGGCGCAAAAACTTCAATCAGATATGCTTAAAATGCAGGAAGAATTAGGTTCTAAAACGGTGGAAGCCAGCGCCGGCGGCGGGATGGTTACCGCAAAAGTCAACGGAAAACAGGAACTTCTCGAAATAAATATAGATAAAACGGTCGTAAATCCGGACGATGTCGAAATGCTTCAGGACCTTATAATAGCTTCCATAAACGAAGCCCTTAATAAGTCGAAGGATATGGTAACCGGTGAAATGTCTAAACTAACCGGCGGGCTTAACCTGCCCGGTCTTTTTTAACGGGCAGTTTTATGTCTTTAACCCATTCCGATTACGTCAAAGATATAGTATTTGCATTTAAAAAACTCCCCGGCATAGGCGAAAGATCGGCAAGAAGGCTTGCGTTCTACTTATTGTCCCAAAATGAATCCGTAGCTTACGGTCTTGCGGATGCAATAAAAAATGCGAAACAAAATATAAAATTATGCGAAAAATGTTTTAATCTAAGCTCCGAAGATATCTGTCATATATGCGGCAATCCGTCGAGAAACGGAAAACAGCTTTGCATAGTAGAAAATCCCGAAATAATATACGTATTTGAAAAAAGCGGAAATTATAACGGTTATTATCATGTATTGCACGGTTTAATAAATCCGCTGGAAGGGGTAACGCCGTCCGATTTGAAACTTAAAGAACTTGCAAGCAGGGTAGAAAACGGCGGTTTCGAAGAAATTATACTTGCGCTTAATCCAAACTCCAACGGAGAAGCTACTTCAATATATATACAGAAAATTTTATCGCCTTACAACGTCCGCATATCTGCTTTGGCAAGAGGGATACCCATAGGCTCCGATTTGGAATACGTAGATAAAGACACTTTGTCGGAAGCGATTAATTATAGAAAAAAATTCGATTAAGATGAACAATAAGGTTTTACTTATATCGGTTGACAACCTCAGATACGACTGCGTAAGCTATATTAAGAACAGGCCTCATCTTAAACAATTTTACGTCGAAAATTTAGTAGATACCCCAACGTTAGACGAAATAGCCGAAAACTCCACTGTTTTTACCGATTGTTTTTCCACGTCAAGCTATACTACTGCGGCGCATGCTTCTTTATTTACCGGATTATTACAGCCCAAGCACGGTTTAAGGCCTTTTTTTTATAAAAAAATCGGGAACGATTGCGCTGCTCTCGCAGAAATTTATAAAAATAACGGTTATAAAACTATATTTTATTCCGACGTTATAGAACTTTTTCAGCCTCTGGGACTGACAAAAGGATTTGATTTTATATACGCAAACGATATCAATCTGCTTTTTAAACAAATTTCTGCTTTAGAAAACGAAAAGGTATTCTGCTTTATACATCTTTTCGATATTCACGAACCTTATATTTTTTCGCAAAATTATAACGAAAACCATTATAACAACGACTATTTTGCATTCATAAACAAAATGTCCTCTTTATATAAAATACCCGTTCAAAATAATAATCCTTTCACTCTCTGGAATAATTTTTCCGGAAAAGTAAATTACGGGGTGCAGATAATGCTTCCCCCATATATTTACGGCGTCAATAAATTCGACAAAGGACGGTTTAGGATTATATACGGTTTTTTAAAAAATATGGGGTATTTTAACGATGAAAATATCTATTCTATTTTTGCCGACCACGGAGAAGGCAGAATAGTTTTCTACGATATGCCTGTTTTCGGCCATATGGGCGAACTTTTCGACGAAGTCATAAAAATACCGCTTATCCTGCATGCGCCTCAACTAGAAAAAGGGGTTAATAATAAATTTGCTTCTATAGTCGATTTATTTCCGACATTAATGTCTTTATCCGGTTTAAAATCAATTTCCGACGATAAAAACGCCTCCGAGAGTTCACGTTTAATTGAAACGGACGGCCGCTCTTTATTAGATGCGGACGAAAGAGAATACTGCTATTCGGAATTCTGCACGCAAAATATGTATAACGAAATAACGCAATTTTCAGCCGGAGTTTACGACAGAAGCAAAAACGGCGCTTCTTCTAAAGACAAGTATTTCCTTTCGCAACGCTCCATAAGAACTAAAGACCGTAAATATTTATTCATCCCCGATAATATTTTACAGTCGGAAGCAAAAAAAATTGTCGAAAATATAAATCTTTCCGATGAAGACTTTATAATAGAAATGTTCAATTCCGTTATGAGAAAAAGGGTCAGCAAACCTGAATACCTGTTTCTCCTCAATTCGCTTAAATCGAAACAGACTACCCGTCAAAACATTTATCAAAGCATGATAACTTCGGAAATTTATAACAGGCC
>JAJZJX010000048.1 GCA_021850985.1 bacterium | reverse complement strand
GCTCATAACCCAAAGGTCGCAGGTTCGAATCCTGCCCCCGCAACCATTCAAAACCGCAGTAAATAAGCACTTCAGAGTAAACCTTAAAAAATTATAATTGCTAAATTTTAGTTAATTTTATATAATTTTTAACATAGTTTGGTCACCTATTTGTCACCTCAAAATAAGGTAAAAAATTATGGCAAGTATTTATAAAAAACAAGGCGGTAATGTTTGGTATTACAATATCTCGTTCAACGGCAAAAGATATCGCGGAAGCACTAAAACTACTGATAAAAAGACAGCACAACAAATAGCAAATAGCATTGAAACCGATATATCAAGACAAAAACACGGCTTGCCTATATTAAACAATAAAAATAAAAATATTTTTAAAAACGTCTTTAATGAATATTTAAATAACTTAACTTGTTCTGAATCTACAAAAAACAGAGATATAAGCAGCTCTAAAAATTTTATGCCGATATTTGAAGATAAAGAAATATCTCAAATAAATGCTATTGATATTAAAAATTATCAGCTTAAAAGAAAATTAGAAATATTGTCTATGCCTAAAAACATACGCAAAAGAGAATCTGAAATATCTTTTAAATCGGTAAACAACTAATTAGGCACATTACATCACTTTTTCAACTTTTGTATTGAAAGGGATATTATCGGCAAAAACCCCTGCACCGGAATTAAAAAATTAAATATACTATCCCGTCTTAAGACTCTATCTAATAACGATATTCTAAAACTTATCAACGGCGCTACAAATAAGCTAACTAAAGACTTAATTGCCTTTTTAATTTATACCGGCTGTCGTAAAGGCGAGGCATTAAATCTTAACTGGGATAATGTTGATCTACAAAATAACGTGATAGCTATTAAAGGAACTAAAACAAAATACGATAGATATATACCGATACACAGTCAATTAAAAGAACTGCTGCAGGGAATAGAAAAAAAGACGGTTGTGATTACGTTTTTAATATCGCCGGCAAAAAATTAAGCGATTTTAAAAGGTCATTTTATACGGCTTGCAAAAACGCCGGACTTAAAGATATGCACATACACGATTTGCGGCACGTCTTCGCAAGTAAAATGGTAATGGGCGGAACGTCTCTTTATATTACCGGCGAGCTTCTGGGACACAGGACGACACAGATGACTAAACGCTATAGCCATTTAGTGCCGGAAACTTTAAAGAAAGCCGTCGATGATATATGGGGAAATAATACAGCGGATAATAAAAATTAAATAAATTCATAACTATATATGAATATATGACTATAAACCAAAAATTTATAACAAAACTGCTTAATCCTGATTCAAGAAAAAATATAGACTTTAATGATTTAATAAAATTCTTGAAAAATTTAGGCTTTGCCGAAAGAATTAAAGGAGATCATTTTATATTTACTAAAGAAAACATTGTCGAGATTTTAAATATTCAGCCTAATGAGAATAACAAGGCTAAATCTTATCAGGTTAAACAAATTATTAGTATTTTAAAAAAATATAAAATGATATAAAATTGAATTTGTTATTTTTTTATGCTATATTTTAATATGTGTATTATAAATACATAAGGAAGCGTTAATATGTATAATTACGATATGATAATCCATTACGATAAAGAAGAAAACTTTTACATAGCAGAAGTTCCGGAACTGCCCGGCTGCATGGCTGACGGCAAAACTTACGAAGAAGCCGCAAGAAATGCGCAAACCGTTATAGCCGAATGGATAGAAACCGCAAGAGAGCTTGGCAGAGAAGTGCCTTGTCCTTCCTCCGCTGCAAATTACGCCTGAATTTAAACTTAATTTAAAACGGCCAATTTTTTCTTTATTAAAACGCCGGCAATTTTTGCAAAAATTTTTATGCTGCCGAGGCGCCCGCATATTCCGCCCTTTTTTACCCCTTATATTTACTATAAAAATTCCTGTAAAGAATAAAGATGTCGGCTATTATCTGATATAGGTTCAATGGCCACTTTTTTATTTTAATTTTTTAGCCAATTTATAATTGTCATATGCGATGAAATGTTTAACTCTTCCGCTATTTCTCTATAACTTTTGCCTTGCGCCCTTAACAGTCTTGCCGCAGCCCTTTTATTCTCGTTTTTTACATATCTTGCTATGCCGGACTTAATGCCTCGTTTTGCCTGTAATTCGCTCGTATGTGTTTTCTGTATCAAATTATGCCGGCTTTCTTCAGTAAAATGTTTCCAGACAAAGTTTGCAATGCTTTTAGTTATGCTTTTAATTTCGTTGATTTTTAAAGGCATAGTAAACAATTGATTTAAAGAATTTGTATAAGTATATACAGCAGCCGCGAAGTCACTATAATTTTTATAATTATATCTCGCTTTATACGCCCATATTCTGATTGTATTAAACAGACCGTCGTTCCTGCCGATAAAATCTTCGCTCAACGCCTTTTTCGTAATTATTTTCTGAAGTTTTACGTAATCGGCGAGTTCGAACAAAGAATATAAATTATTATGTATATACCATGTTTGCCAAGCCGGATTTAACGGATTTTTTGCAATAAGACCGACATACGCCGTATCCGCCTGAAGTTTGAGCGCGTATGCCTGATAGATTGCCTTTAAGTAGCTTACCGGTTTTAGGCGGGCATTGTCTGTTTTGCATATGGGGTCTTTTAGATAATAAAACAAATGCGCATGGGTATTTTTCGGATTTATGACAACCGTATTCGGAGCCGTTAGGTTAGCATTTTCCCAAGCTAAAGCGGCGCGGGGCTTATCGATATCGAACACCAAAAACCGATAGAATGCCGCATCGTTGAATTGGATGTATTTATGTTTTAACGCGGTTTCTTTTCGCGCAATTCTTAGACCTTTTGCGAGAATATCGGCGTAATAGGGCTTATCAGGCAAACTGTTCTTAAAAAATTCTTGAGATTAGCCTGATACGGTATTGTTGCTATTTTTATACATTATTGTCGGCATTTTAACTTCCATATAGATTTTTTTAATTTCCGGTGTAATTTTTTTTAAACTGATTATAAATTTTTGACAGATATCCAGCGGATACTCGATATTTTTTCCGCTTGTTATAATTAATTTTTTCAGCAATTTCTCTGAAAGACGTAGCAGGGTTTTCTTTTTTTAAATGTTCCACTTCAAAAAGATAAGTTGTAAGCACCAGCGTTTTTTTACGACCATGCCTTTTTGATTTTTTAATAAGTTCATACGCTTTCATTTAGCCCTCCTTAAAATTTTTTAATATTTTTTGAAACCGTAAACTTGTTTCCACTTTTTTAAAAATATGATTTTTTTATTAAATTTAATAAATTAAAATTTTGTATAGTGATCAGTTATACTCAGCCTATTATGTCCCAGCATCTCAGATGTGTCCTTTTTTGCTTCTTCAAGACTTGCGCCTGATTCTAATTTTTCCAATATATTGTCTTGAGCCGCGTTATATCTAAAACCATGACTTCCTTGATAAATCTGTCCCGTCTCTTTAGAAGCTTTGTTAAGGGCTTCGCGGTATCTGTTGCCTTCCGAACGGGTAAAAAAATATCCGCCGTTAGAAAGTGTTTGGGATAAAGTCTTATAAGTTTCTACCGGCACCGTATAAATTAACTCCTTGCCTCCTTTGCCGCGGACAGATATCGTGTTACCCTCTATTAAGTTTTCCGCTTTTAACTTTCCGACCTCTCCTACCCGCATTCCGCCTTCAAACTGCAGTTTAGCTGCTAATTGATATTTGCCAGGTAAAGCGTTAATAATTCCTTCAGGGTCTTGGTATGCCCTGTTGATATGATGATAAGAAAGTTCTTTAACTTGTTCCCTAAATTGCACGGTATCAAACTTATATGTTTGGTTTAGATTGTGGGAGACGCAATATTTATTGATTGCGGTTTCTAATTTTGCAACGGCGCCCGCGTAACCGGATAGAGTTTTTCTTGATAAGCCTTTATCTAATTTGCTTTGGAGATAGGCGTTTACTGCATGGTTATCTAATTTTAAAATATCTTTTACGCCAAAATTATCTTTGGCAAAATGTAATAGGTCTGTGGCGATAGCGGAATATTTGTCATAGGTTTTATAGGAATATATTCCCGCTTCCTTGCCGTAATTTTGCATAGATTTATCTTCCGATTTTTTATAAAATTCTTGTTTAAATTCAAATTTACTTTGCCCGAACGCTTTTAATTCCTTGAAAACTTCGCCCGCCTGCCAGCCCAATGAACCCCGCATATTCCCTCCTCTCGATTTAATAAGGCAATTTGATTTTTTTCATGCCTTCGTCGGCTGAAATTACCCTATTATTTTGAATAAAATTATCTAAATCTAATACGCTGAGCCGGTATTGGTCGTATTGTTTCTTGGCGGCATTGGAGAGCGCCGTCGGCAGTTTTATAAACGGCAATTTCCTTCCGTAAATAAAAGCGTAGAGCGTTTTACGCGATACGTTTAAATATTTCGCCGCCTGGGCAACCGTTAAGAGGCAATTTTTTTCTATCTCTTTTTCCGTGATTTTTACTTTATTTATCTGCATTTAGATTCAATCCTCCCGTTAAATTAAAAAAACTTTTAAAACTTTTAAGACTTTTAAGACTACATGCCTTTTGTTGAGGCTTAACAGTGAAGCTTTAGCATTTTACGAATGCAAATTGTGATTTTTAACCGCAAATAACCGAGCCGTGTTATTAAAACATCGTGGTAATCTGATGCGGTTTGCGCAAATCAAGCGCAGGATAATAACTTGAATTTTTTAATGCCGCAGATACCACAGCCAAAGGCATTCACCTCTGGTGGAATCCGATGCGGCTCCTGATTGTTTATATTTTTCTATCCCGCTGAAAAATAAATTTGTTTTCCATGCTTTTGGCTATAAAAAACAAAACAATCACCTTACAGGATTTTCAAACCTGTTTGATTTTTTAATTTTTGGATTTTTGAATCTAAATGAATAGGAAATGATAATTAGATGAGAATTAGAAGAAGAACTTAACCAACTGCGTGGTTAAGTCTTAATACGTGTCTTTAATTTAATGTTTGACCTCCTTTGACGGCCAATTTTTCTTTTGGCGGTCTTATTAATAGTTAATTTGTTTATATTTGACGGATTGGTTTTAACTTGACATAAAGCCCGCCCTAATAGGAAATATATTGAAAGAAATAAAAATAGGCGGTAATGTCAAGCTATAGGCAGCAAAAAATATTCTTATTTTACAAAAAAATAAGAATAATAATTGCCGAATAGGATTAATTTATGCATATGCGCAAACTTTTTGATAATAACAGCAAGCGTATAGCAAAATTATAATGGTTTTATGTGATTTTTTTAATTAGTTACGAGATTTGAGGATAAAACTTTCCCGTGTTTAATGCGATATGAGAATTATTTAATTTTTTCGCCTGAAAGATTCATATTCTCTGTAGAATCCTTACGGCGTCCGGTTATTGCCGGATAACACTATAACAGCAATAAGAATTA
Source organism: bacterium (assembly GCA_021850985.1). Lineage (GTDB taxonomy): Bacteria > SZUA-79 > SZUA-79 > Acidulodesulfobacterales > Acidulodesulfobacteraceae > Acidulodesulfobacterium_A. The sequence goes on along the minus strand of JAJZJX010000048.1, from coordinate 2,166 downwards.
TAAAATAAGCATTAATAAAGTAAGAAATTAATCTTAATTTTATAACTAAATTATTGCAATATAAACTTAATTTTTTTTATTTTGCATTTCTTTTTTCAACATTATCTTACTTTTATAATGTTGCCCGGACTAAATGCCGTCTTTTTTCGGGATTTTAAAATAGCATAATCGCTATTAGATTTTATGATTTAATTATATCTTGATTTAGTATTTTCGTCAAATTTTTTTTTACAATTTTCATACGATACGCATTCTCTTACCTGACGGTAAGAAAATGCGTAAAAACATATTAAGAGCAATAGTTTCACGCTTGTGCAACTATTGCCGATTTAAGATTTAAAAATTTAAGAATTATTTTATTTTTCTATGTATCCCAAACCGAATACTTTTCTTGTTGGACAGGGAAAAGCTTATAGTCGATTACGTCTTCTTCGTCCATTCCCAATATGTGCTTTATGTATTTTTGCGTGTCCAAATCGGGTTTTATTTTTGAGCGGACGACAATATACCTGATTTGACCATAGCTGCGCTTTTCGCTTACGCCCGTTGACAGTACTTTCACGTAAGTTTGAAGTTCTCTTTCCAAAACGCATTTTATAAAGTTTTTATTAACTCGCGATAATACCGGTCTTATATCATTTTCTTCGATTATTACTTTTTCAAGATTAAATTCGCATTCGGCGCCGCAATCGTATTCGAAATTTCTATCCGCGTTAGAAAACGGCAAATATGCTATAACCGAATATTCTTTATCAAAATATCTCTTTGCTTTATCGTAGTAACATTTTGCGTTATCGATAAAATAATAACCGATTATCTGAACCAAATATTTGTTATTGTTCTTTTTTATAACTTTTCCAATTACATTTCTGCCTTTAAGATATTTCAGCTTATCCCTTGAATTATTTATTAAATAAGCAGACAAAGCATCTTTATATCTTAGGCGAAATTCTTTGGCTACTTTTGAAAATCCGGGAAAATACCGCCTTATTCTTTGCAGGGTGTAAACCTTCCAACGCGGATGATGAATTCCGCGTAAATGGTCTCCGCTCGCCTCATTATCTATCTCGATTACAAACCCTTCTTTTGTCGGCAGGACATAATAAAAATCCGATAAGGAAATTTTATCATTAGCAGACAATCTGTTATTTATATAATCATCTCTATATTTACCGATTTGTTCGCGTTTATTTTTAAATAAATTGCAATCTAAGAAACCGTGTTCGTTCAATATCTCCATTAACAAGTCGGCTAATACTCTCGGGACAGGATTACTAAAAAGAAACTTAAAATCGTCGTCGATAAAGTCATCGTTAAAAGAAGGGTAGGACGAGGCAACGGATTTTAAAGCCGGAAGAAATTCTGTTTTTGAAGTTAGCAAATCGGACATATTAAAATTGTAACATTTTTATTTTAGTAGATTTTCTTACCGGTTTTTAATATCTCTAAAGCAAACGGATAGGTTTCATTAAAATCGTCTTTAAGAATAGGATGGGGTTCAATATAATTTGAATTTGCTATTTTCATAAGAAAAGACATAAAATCAATCGCATCGCCGATATTTTTACCGTCTCCGACAAATTTATTAACTACGACGGCTAAATCTATATCGCTCCAGTCGCTGGCCGTTCCTTTAGCATAAGAACCGAATAAATAAACCGAAACTAAATCAATATTATGCTTTTTTAACTCGTTTATATAACTATCTATTATCCCATAAGCCGTTTTATCATTCTGCAAAGCAATTATTGCATTATTTTTTCTTTTAGCCATTTTCTAAATTCCTCTATTGTTTTTATATTTTTTCTGGTATATTCTAAGGATTTTATAAAATTTCATTCTTGTAATAACATTACAGGTGCGTATTCCGTTTTAATCGAACACTAAAATCAGCAATTAATGATACTGTCAAGTTTTTTGTGTAAATTTTTTATTTTTTAAAAAATGGCAAATTAGCCGTTTTAAAAAACCTCTTATAAATAATATTTACCTTTATTGATCTTATTTTATATTAAAATATGTAAAATAGACCGCTCTAATAGCCTAAATTAGACGCATTAATAGCATGCCAAATAGATTTATATTGGCCTAAAATTACTATCTATACATAAACGATACTTAAAACGTTTAAATCTTTTCTTTAATCTTATTAAAGAAAGGTAAATT
>JAJZJX010000047.1 GCA_021850985.1 bacterium | reverse complement strand
TAGTAGTCTGGAAAGGCTTATTTACTGCTGTTTTTAAATGGCTGGGGGAGAAGGATAAACGCAAACGGCGTGCGTTTGCATGTTGAACTTCGTCCGAACCTCCGTAATGAGAGTCAGAGTCCTATAACTACATAGTTTAACTTATTTATTTTATTTATTAATTTTAATTATTAAAAATCTTATGTATCCGAAATTGTATCTTCTTATTTATTGTTTCAATGCCTGCAAAAGCAAGCTAAGCAGTTATAGTATAGCCGCATAAATCAATTCTGTCAATTTCTTCAAGCCCTATGTTTAAGCGCTGACGTAAAGATTTCAGCTATTAACTTTCAAGAAATGTCCGATAAATGTCCGATAAATGTCCGATAAATGTCCGATAAATGTCCGATAACGAATTATTTTACTGGTTCATATATTCTAAGCTTCTTAGCGCCGGTCGCTTTCAGGACATTCTTGTCCACAAGTTCCCGCAAATCTCTGTAAAGGGTTTTTCTTGAAACATCCGGCATTATGCCTTCGAGGGAAGATAAATTTGCGCTTTTATTTTCTTTTATATAAAAGGCTAATTTTATCTGCCTCTGATTTAATCCTAATTTTTTTAAATTATCTTCGGAATAAAAATCGGTTTTCTTATAAAAATATACCGAAAAGCCGCCGAATTCTTCTTTAAATTCCGGTTCTGGCAGTCCGGCTTTTTTACATTCCTCGATTATTTTAACCGTTCCTCTTCCCCACGTTTCTATTAAACCGGCTTTAAAAAACACGTCGGCGATTAATTCATTCCGCGGTTTTGAGGCATGAGATTTTTTTAAATCGTCGATTTTCATTCCCGAAGGAAGTCCGCCTTCATTCCATAAAACTAATCTATCCGGATATACCTTTATCTGTGTATGCGCCCCGACATAATCTCTATGCACGACGGCATTGGTTACCGCTTCCCTCAATGCTTCTTCGGGATATTCAAGAGTTTCGTTTCTGTATAGGCCTTTATAGCCTATCACAGAAACGAGATACTTAGATTTTAATAATTCTAAGGTCTTTTCTACCTGCTCAAAAAGATTGCCCAAAATATCATCAGAGCTGATAACATCCGTATCCGATAAAAATTTCCCGACTTTTATATATGCTCCGGTAAAATATTTTTTTGGATTTTTGCCGAACAGTAAAATCCCCGCCCGCTTTAATTTGCCGTCCTCTATTAAATTTAATTTTTCGAGAAGCACATGATTATCCTTTTCCTGCTTTATTAAGGATAACCTTTTAGCCGCAATTCTTTTAAACATTTCAACGGTTTCAGCGTTAATATCGTCGCCGGAACTGTTTGATTCTACATATTCTTCCCAATCTTTTCCGGATTTAGAAAGCATAAATTTAGTAAGTTCTTTTCCTTTTAATTCCTGATTAGTACTGCCGCTTCTTATATAAAATTTTCCATGATATGATACCGGCGCATATGAATAATCCGTTTTTATGGTTATAATTTCTTTATTCTGTTTTCTCGACAGCTTAATATCCGGAACTATTCCCAAAATATCGTTTATTTTATTGGGTAAATCTTCGAGGAGCTTTTTAGAATTTTTAATGCCTACGACATTACCGTCGTTATCTATGCCGACTATAAGCCGCCCGCCTTCGGTATTGGCGAATGCGCACAATGACTTTAGGTTTTCATCCCGCCAGCTTTCTTTAAATTCGACTGTTTGCGATTCGGCTTTATTCGGACACATTCTTGTTATCCTTTGTTAATTCTAATTTATTTATTTTTATTAATAATTTACAATCTTTCCATTTATTTGTTCTATAATATCTTTTAAGTCATCGCTATATATCTTTAATTTATTGCCTTTAATTATTGCAGAGAATATATCTTCTTTTTCCGTTAAATATAATGGATAATTGGTTTTTTTATGTTCGTTGCATTCACTATCCATAGAACCAAACTTTTCTTTACACCAATTTAAGTAATTTTCTTCAAAACCAGAATAATCCTTAAAGTCTTCGTCAACATGTCCCTCAAAATTAGGCTTAGCAAAACAAACGTGGTAATCATCTTTTAATTTTTCAATAGCTTCTTTAAATCCATTTTTTAAATTATCTTCATAATCTAATCCTAAGCGTTCTATAATATTTTTCGCGTTGTTTCCTTTATTATCTTTAAAAATTTTAGATTTAGGGTCAAAAATATCATCGTCTATCATAGCAACATAAGGCAAGTTAAGCCTAAAAGCCAGACAAATAAAATTCATTAAGCTATTTACGCCTTCGATATTGACAACTTCGATATCTCCTAAATTGACTGTGTTTTCAGAATCTTCATTATTTAAAGCTTTTTTTATAGCATTTTCAAAAAAAGTAGGGTTTCTTATTAGCCTGTTCATAAGTATTTCTTCTGAAAATCCCTCAACTAACATAACTCCTTTAACAAAAAATAGTCGTTTTAATTCTTCATATTTAAAAAATTTCATTTTATCGGAATTATCAGGTTCAAATTTATCAATAAAAGTAGCTTTATTTTTTTGTCTAAAAATAAATAAATTTTTTATAGGTTCTTTATCTATTTTAACTAAATCCGGCGAATGGGTAATTATGAAGAATTGATTATTATCATTTTTGCTATGATTGTTTATTTCAAGCGAAAGTTTATGCTGTAATGTAGGGTGTAAATTTTGTGCAGGCTCGTCAAGAATAACTATTTTATTTTTATTACCAGCTATTGCGGTCGAGAGCAGTAGTGTTTCATAATAACCGGCAGGGCTCAATTCGAAAGGATATTCTTCGGAATTACCGCTATCCTTAAAATATAGCTCTAATTTCGACCTATGGTCTATCACAGTTACATCAACGCTACTTATATTCTGTTGGACTTGGGCTTCAGTTTTAATACTGGATATAGGGAAGACCTGCGTTTTATTCTGAAAATCATTTATGTCCTTAATTTTTATATCAAAATCTTTGTTATTTGATAATTCTTTAAATACTTTCTTGATTTCATTATAATCATCAATTTTGTTAATTTTTAATTGCAATAAATAAGGATAAATATTGTTGCCTTGAAAATTACTCGTTTCTATTATTTCTTTTATTGACAAATCGTTTTTAGAAGGACACCTGAAGTTGTCCAAGGTAATTATAGAATTTTCAAAAATCCATGAAAATATTGTGGAAATGGAAACTCTATTTGTTCCGGCTGGAAGACCTATCTGAGCGTCTTTTATTAAAAAATTATCTATGAAATTTATAGCTTTAGATATCATACCACTTTCTTCTTTTACATTATTATACTTTCCATATTGGTTCAAATTTTCTGAGAGCAAAAGATATTTTGTATCTTGTCTCGACCATGTATTAATATTATTATTAAAAATCTCTCCCATAAGAAATATTTTTTCAACTTCAGTTTTGGATGAAAAATCATTTCTATGTTCGTCATAATGTTCTTCGTTGTAGCCGGTGATTAACAAATTATTAACTAAGTCCAGTACAATAGTTTCTCCGTTAACAAGTTTAAAAAACATCTTACTATTCTTGCTGACATCATCATATTCTATTATCAATTTTCCTTTTTTAAATTTTTCATTCCAAAGAGATTTAAAAAACGTTATGGCATTTCCTAAAGACAAGTTATAATTGTTAAGACCAGTTGAAATTATCTTATCAAAAAATAATATGGCTATTATTGTATAAACATTTTCAATTTCTTCATCGCTCAAAATAAATTCAGTGTCAATTTCAAGTTTTAACCGGTGAAAATCTTTCTTAAGATATGTTTTTATATCCGTATAATATGGAAAATTCCAAGGAATTAAAATTGCCTTTTTAATAAAATCTATTAACCTTATAAAATTGGTCTTGCCTGAACCGTTAGATCCTACTATAAAATTAACGCTTTCACTTAAATTGTTAATTTCTATATTTTCAAAAGAAAGAAAGCCGCATGCTTTAATGCTATTAATTTTAAGCCCAGGCATATATTATTCCTCTCTTAATTAAAATATAGACAAAAAATTTGGCGTTACCATCTTTCGAATACCGCCCCGAATTCTATTATCTTTTCTTTTACTCTTTTTATTATCTCTATTCTTTTTTTAATGGTAGGTTCTTCTTTCAAAGTTTCTATTATAGAATCCCCCAGCGGCAATTTCTCTGTATATATAGATTCGTTAATTAATTTCCTGAATTTTTCAGTATCCAAATTTTCTTCATCGGCAATTTTATCGATAAAACCATGTTTCTCGCGTTCCCAGAAGTTATCAAATTCTTTTTTAACGTCTTTTTCCTTAATATAAGGCATATACGATTCGATAAACCTTTTAATAAAGGGTTCTTTCGGTTTATAATTCATATCCCTTGTCAGCTTGACCAGAAAATCTTCTTTGTCTTTGGCGTATTCTTCCGGACTGCTTTTTTCTTTTTTCTTTAAATTAGACAAAAGATTTACGATGTAATCGTAATTTATAATATCCTGTCTTACCAGTTCAAGTAAAAAATCTATATCGTTTATCTCCCCGCCGGTTTTAGCGTCGGGGTCTTTTCTTTTTTCGTAAATGTCTAAATATTTACTCTGATAATCAAAATATTCCTGTTCTTTTAAGTCTATATCGTCAAAATTAAACTCGACGTAAGATTCCAAATACGACTTCAACCTCATAACTTCTCTGAATAATTTAACAAATTTAATTTTATCTGATTCGCTTTTAAGGTCGTCTATGTCATCGATAGTCGGAACTAATTTTTTTAATGCGGACACGGCATCGTTAAATTTACTTCTTTGTTTTTCGTAAGGTTCTTTAAATACTATATCTTTTGCATTTTTGTCGCCGAACAATTCAAGCGCTTCGTCGGTATTTGCTTTCAAATCCCTAAAACAAACAATATTTCCGTATGGTTTTTTCTCGTTGAATATTCTGTTGGTTCTTGAATATGCCTGTACGAGACCGTGAAAACGCAAATTTTTATCGACATATAACGTGTTAAGCGTTTGCGCGTCAAAACCTGTTAAAAGCATATTTACTACGATTAATAAATCTATTTGTCTGCCTTTGACTTTTTTCTGAACGTCTTCATAGTATTTGTAAAAAATATCGGTAGAAAAATTAGTTTGAAAAATTTCGTTATAGTCTTTAATGCAATCTTCCAGATAATCACGGGATAATTTATTTTCGTTGCCTTCCGCTAACACATCTAAGTCGAGAACGTCTTCTTTTTCCTCGTTAGCTTGAAAGGTAAAGATAGCGGCTATTTTTAAATTATGATTTTTTATTTTAAAGAAATTATAATATTTTTTTAAAGCTTCTATGCTCGAAACGGTTAAAATAGCGTTAAATATGCCTTTGGTTTTCTTTTGATGAATGGATAATATATAATCTACTACTTTTTCTATTCTTTTTTCGCTTTCAAGTATTTCTTTTTTATTTATATCGACTTCTATATTTTCGTTAAATATACCGCCTTCTTTTTTTGTATAATTGCCAATATACTCCACGGCAAATCCTAAAGCGTTGCCGTCGCTTATAGCGTCGGTTATGAGATATGTATGCAAACATTTATTGAAAACTGCGGTCGTCGTAACTCCGCCGACGCAATTTTTTTCGAGTATCGGCGTTCCGGTAAAACCGAAAAGCTGAGCTTTGTCGAAAAATCTTTTTATATCCGCGTGTATTTTACCGAACTGGCTTCTGTGGCATTCGTCGAATATTATTACTACCTTTTCGTTTTTAAGATATTCAAAATGCTGATTATGGTATTCTTTTGTCACGGCTAAATCTAATTTTTGAATCGTCGTCACTATTAATTTAACGTCTTTATCCTTAAGCTGATTAACGAGTGTTTTAGTATTTTCGGTAGAATCCACGCTGCCAGGTGCAAATTTATTAAATTCTTCTACGGTTTGAGCGTCTAAGTCTTTTCTGTCCACGATGAATAAAACTTTTTTAATATCTGGCATATCTTTTAATACCTGTGCGGCTTTAAAAGACGTAAGGGTTTTTCCGCTTCCGGTGGTATGCCAAATATAACCGTTTTCAAAAGAATTTTCAGCCCTTTCTATGATTTTTTCGACCGCATAATACTGATACGGCCTTAAAACCATAGGCATCATTTTATTTTTGCTTAAAACTATGTATTTGGATATAATTTTAGACAAGTGGCAGGGTTCTAAAAAAATATCGGTAAATTCGGATAAATTTGAAATTTTATTATTATGTTCGTCCGTCCAAAAAAAAGTTTTTTCAAAATTCTGGTCGGGATTATTGGCAAAATATTTAGTATTTACGCCGTTAGATATTATAAAAATCTGGATATGCTCAAATAAGGTATTAGGATATGAATGAATCCTGTAGCGGTTTATCTGATTAAAGGCTTCTTTTAATTCCATGCCTCTTTTCTTTAGTTCTATCTGAACAAGGGGAAGCCCGTTTATTAAAAGCGTAACGTCGTATCTGTTGCCATATGCGCCCTTTATTCTAATCTGGCGGGCAACCTGATAGAAGTTTTGACACCATTTCACCGTATTTAAAAATATAATGTAAATTCTGGTTTCGTCGTCTCTTATGAGCAAAAATCTGTCTCTTAAATTAGACGCCTTTTGAAATCTGTTCCCTTTATTTAAATGATTTAATATTTTTTGAAATTCCTTGTCGCTTAAAACGGTATTATTTAATTCTTTGGCATTAAACTTTTCTATTTGTTTTTTGAAATTTGCAATAAAGTCTTCTTCCTCATGAATATTCAGCAATTCATAGCCTAAAGTTTCCAGTTGCGCAACAAATACCAGTTCTAACGTCATTTCGCTCTGTATCATAGTTTATCTATAATAAAATATTTTAAGTTTTTTTAATTTAATTAATAAAAATTACTTGATTACTTAGTTATTAGTTAATAAATCATACAAACATTTTTTGCAATAAGCCTTTTTTATATCTTTTAAGATTTTCCAGTCTTAATTTAACTAATTCTATTTTTTTATCGATTGCGGATAGAAATGAAGCGATTTTTTGCTGCTCTGGGAGAGCAGATAATTTAATTTTAAGTTTTTCAATATCTTTAGAACTTATATTAGGTTGAGCGCTTGTTGCCAATAAAGATTTTAATTGATTATTAAAAAAATTGGAGAATGCATATTGGGTCATATAATTATAATCTAATTTATCAAATTGAATTAATTTAAATAAACCAACGCGTTGATTCAAATATGCGATATTTTTTTTATTATACACGGATACTTTACCTGCAGTAGCACCAGACATAGCAATTAATAAATCATTTCCTTTTATAATAAAATTATTATCGTTTTCAGTTTTGTCATAGTAAACTAAATTATTTATATTTGTATATTTACCGTCTATTGATAAATTAGAAATTCTAATTATAGGTATCCCCTTTTCTTTAAATAATTTATTTTTAAAAGCATATCCTCCTTGAATTTTTATAAAATTCCCCAATTTTTCTTCTTTCCATTCATCTTTAAACCCAGGAAATCTGATTTTACCAGTTAAAAGTTTTTGCATTAACCCTTTTTTATATTTTTCTAAAAATTCTAATTTTTTATCGGTTAATTCTATTTTTTTATCTATTGCAGATATAAATGAGACTATTTTTTGCTGCTCAGGAAGGGAAGGAAAAGAGATTTTTAAATATTGAAATTCTGATATCCAATATCTTTTGTGTTCATTTCCTAATTTAAATTTTATTAAATTCATTTTATAATAAACAAATTTAATATTATGTTTTTTATGTGTTAATATCTT
>JAJZJX010000003.1 GCA_021850985.1 bacterium | reverse complement strand
CGTCTATTTTTTCGGACGTTAAAGAAAAGCGCGTATCTATAAGCGGTTCCGGAATTATGTGGACCGAAGAAATAGATAAAAACGATGCGGCTCAAAATAAAGAGGATTTGAAATTAAAACGCGGCGATATATTAAAGATTACTATGCTTTTTCCTTCCGTTCCTCAATTCGTAGTAAAAGTTCTGGCTCAGGTCGTTAACGTTTCGGAATATCCGCCCGAGGAAGGTTCAAATAAATCTAAGATTTCTTTTGCATGCAAATTTACCGCAATAAACGAATCGGACAGAGACGAAATAATTAAGTTTACCTTTGAACAGCAAAGACGTCAGATAGCTAAACAGAATATGGAGCATCTATCATGAACTTGGAAGTTCGTTGTTTAAAAAGTTGGACAGAACGACTATATTGACGCGTCTGTTGAGAGCGCGTCCGGCGGCGGTTGCATTACTGGCAATAGGTTTATATTTGCCGTATCCGGAAGCAGACAGCCGAGATGGAGGAAAATTAACGCTTTTTATAAAAAAACTCAGGACGTTTACCGCCCTTGCGGTTGAAAGCATCCAGTTGTTTGGATATTTTAATGTTCTAATAGGTGTTGAATCAGTGTATCCTTCAATTGAAATATTGTTGTTTATTTTCAAAAGTTCTGAAGCTATATATTTTAATAACGGATGATATTTTGTTATTATCCTTGCGCTGCCGGAATTAAAAAAGCTTGAACCTTTAAGAGATATAACAAGTCCCCTCGTAGATTTATAAACTCTAAGCGAAGATTTATACGCTGCGTTTCCGGCGGCAAAAGATTTTATATTTGATTCTATGCCCGTAAATACCGCCGATTCCTGCCGCTCTTCTTTAATCAGCTTTTTATTCGACTTAGATACCTTAAATTGGGAAGGCGAAACCTTAGGCACTACCACTTTTGGGGTAGAAGCTATATTCGGCCTTGAACGTGAAACGGTTATAAACTTATTGGCTCCGAATGCCTGCTGTATCGAGACCGCAAGTTCTTTAAGCCTTACGTTATTTACTTTCGATATTGCAAACATTACTATAAAAAAAGAAAGGAGAGTAGTAAGAAAATCTCCGTAGCTTATCATCCATCTTTCCGAATTGGAATGTTCCGGACATTTTTTCTTTTTTCTTGCCATTGTTATTTTTCTCCGTTTTTCAAATCGTATGCTTTTTTCTGCTCGGCATTTAAAAAAGACTTAAGCTTTTCTTCTATAAGCCTTGGATTTTCGCCGTTCTGAATGCTTCTTATACCCATAAGGATAAGTTCGTATCTTAAAACTTCGACTTTAAGGTTCATTTTTAGTTTGCTGGATATAGGAAATAGTATGGTGTTCGCAAAAGCAAGCCCGTAAAGAGTAGCCGTGAACGCTACGGCTATACCGGCGCCGAGCCTGTTAGGCTCGTTAAGATGCTGCATAACATGTATAAGGCCTAAAACTGCTCCTATGATACCGAGCGTCGGAGAATAGCCGCCCGCCTGTTCGAATATTTTAACGCTTTCGTCGCCGAATTCTTCAATGTTGGATAACTCCGTTTCCATAATATCCATGACAACCTGCGGGTCTATGCCGTCGACGACCAACTGGAGAGCTTTTTTTATGAAAGGGTCCGACGACGCTTCGATTTCCGATTCCAATGCAAGAACGCCGTTTTTTCTGGCTTTAGTTGCATAGTTCAACAGGTCCGATATAGTGGTTTCATAATCGACTTTTTTCGATAAAATAACCCCTTTTGCCGATATCATCGCTTTTTTAAGATTTTCCATCCTGTTTCCCGCTACAGTGGCCCCCGTAGTTCCTACTATAACTATTACAAACCCGATAGGGTCAAGCAGTTGCATCAGGTTAGAGCCTTGGAGGAAATTTCCGAATATTATTCCGCCGAGACCCATTATAAAGCCGATAATAGAAGCTATATCCATCGTTTTTATATTTATAAAAAGATTAATTTGTATTAAAATAAATCTGAAATAAAAAAAATATTCTATATTATAATACAAAAAATATTTTTTTTAAATGTCCAATTTGCGACGGGGACAGAATTTAATTCTGTCCCCGTAATATATCGGCAATTTTGGGACAACGGTTAAACTTTTATTAACGTTTCCGTTATGATATAATATTAAAATTAAAATTTTTATTAAATTTAATTTGCGTTAATGCCGCATATTTTAAACGACGATGGAAAAATTAAATAATAATCTCAATATTCCCGTTTCTTCAGAACCTAAAATTTCACCGGAAACATTAGTGAAAAATAACGGCCAAAATAAAATCACTCCTGAAGAGCTAAACGAAATAAAAACTGTAGCAGTTAAATTCGAAAGCCTTTTTTTAAATATGATTTTCGATTCTATGTCTAAAGAAGTAGAAAAAGGTTCTTTTATAGATAAAGGCCCCGGTTATAAAATTTTCAATTCGCTTTTTTATGAGTCGGTAGCAAACAACAGCAGCTACGGCAAGGGTATAGGAATAGCAAAAATGATAGTCGATTATTTTAAAGAGCATCCGTCTTTGATAGCAAGGGACGGGATAAAAGAATTAAGTTCTTCTGTAGCCTCGATGTCCGCTACCGGCAATTTATTCCAGGCTTACGGGTTGGCTTCAAAATACGGAGGCGCAGGCGCCGAAGGGCTTAAACTTAACGCTTTAGAATCAAACGGTTATTCCGCGAACGATTCCGGTTCGGATACCGCAGGGTTTACAGAAGACTATGTTACCGCAGACGGTCTTGCAAAAAAAGCTTCCGAAATTTACGGTGTTCCGTACGGTTTAATAAAAGCCGTAATGAAAACGGAATCGGATTTTAATCCATATGCCGTTTCCAATAAAGGCGCCGTCGGACTTATGCAGCTAATGCCTGAAACCGCCGAAGAATTGGGTGTGGATCCTTACGATCAGGAAGGCAACGTTTTAGGCGGAACGCTTTATCTCAAACAGCTTTTAGACCGTTACGGAGGCAATACCGAGCTTGCCCTTGCAGCGTATAACGCAGGTATTGGCAGCGTCGAAAAATATAACGGAATACCGCCTTTCGAAGAAACGGAAAATTACGTAAAAACCGTTCTGTCTTATTACAAAGAATACTCTTAATAATACGGTGCCAGAATTCAATTCTGGTACCGTCACAAATTGGAAAGGACAGAGCAGAAAAGGCGTCAAAGAAAAAATAAGGAATGAATGCATGGGAAGACTTATAAATTTAAAAGAATACGCCGATCTGCTGCAAGACTCAAATCCTATGCTTATAAAGGGAAAAATAGTTAAAGCGGTAGGGCTTGTCCTTGAAACTAAACATCCTGATCTTTCCATAGGAAAAATTTGCCGCATTAAAGGTAAAAACGACGCATCGTCGGAAGGTATTACTGCGGAAGTTATAGGTTTTAAAGACGACAGGGCTGTTCTTATGCCTTACGGAGACATAGGGGGTATAAGTTTAGAAAGCGAGGTTATTCTTTTAGAAGAAGAGGAAAAATTTCCGGCAGGCGAAGAACTGCTGGGAAGAGTCGTAGATTCGTTCGGTAATCCGTTGGACGATAAAGGGAAAATTCAATGCGGCGGTTATGCTAAGATAGTCAACGAACCCCCCTCTCCCTTATCAAGAAAAAGAATTAACGAAGTTATGGATGTAGGAGTAAGGGCGGTAAATTCTTTTTTGACTATAGGCAAAGGACAGAGGATAGGTATATTTGCCGGTTCCGGAGTAGGCAAAAGCACCCTTCTCGGTATGTTTACCAAATATTCAAAGTCCGACGTAAATATTATTGCCCTTATAGGCGAAAGAGGACGTGAAGTTAAAGAATTTATAGAAAAAAGTTTAGGAGAAGAAGGTTTAAAAAAATCCGTCGTAATAGTAGCTACGTCTGATAAATCCCCGCTGGTCAGAATGCGGGGGGCTTTTGCGGCGACCGCCCTTGCGGAATATTTTAGGGACAAAGGGCTTGACGTACTTTTTCTTATGGATTCCATCACTCGGTTTGCTATGGCGTCGAGGGAAATAGGGCTATCGGCGGGAGAACCTCCTACGGTAAGGGGCTATACGCCGTCCGTTTTCAGCATTTTACCGAAACTTCTTGAAAGAGCGGCTAACTCCGATAAAGGAAGCATCACCGGAATTTACACGGTTTTAGTAGAAGGCGACGATATGAACGAACCTATTTCCGATACGGTAAGGTCTATACTCGACGGACATATCGTTCTTTCGAGAAAAACGGCTGAAAAAGGAATATTTCCGGCGATAGACGTTTTAAACAGCCTGTCCCGAGTTATGCCCGACATAGTTTCAAAAGAACATCTGTCGGCCGCTCGGGAGGTTTTAAAAGTAGTTTCGGAATACAGGGTAAACGAAGACCTTATAAACATCGGCGCTTATTCTAAAGGGTCCAGTGAAGCCATAGATTTTGCGATAGACCATATATCCAAGATAGAAAACTTTATAAAACAGACCCCCGACGAAAACTATTCTTTCGAAGAAAGCGTTAATGAAATGGGCGGCCTGCTGACTTAAATAAAATAAACGGAAAATATAAAAATATGAATAAAAATAGAATAAACAAAAAAGACGCTTTGGCGCTGTTTAAAAATAATAATATTATAGAACTTGGAAAAATAGCCGACGGCATAAGGAAAGAAAAGCATCCCGACGATACCGTTACGTTTATTATCGATAGAAATATAAACTACACGAACGTCTGCACGTCTGAATGCAAATTTTGCGCTTTTTATAAAAAATACGGGGTCCCGGATAAAGACGCTTACGTTCTGACGAAAGAACAAATATTCGATAAAATCAGGGAAACAAAGGAACTTTCAGGCACTCAGATTCTTCTTCAGGGAGGATTAAATCCCGATATAACTATAGACTACTATATTAATCTGTTAAACGATATTAAAGAAAATTTCGATATACATATCCATGCGTTTTCTCCTCCGGAAATTACTTTTATCGCCCAATCCAACGATATGACGATTAAAGAAACAATAAATATTTTGAAAAAAGCAGGCTTAGATTCAGTCCCAGGCGGCGGAGCGGAAATATTAACGGACAGGGTAAGAAAAAAAATAAGCCCTAATAAAATAGACAGCGGACAGTGGCTTAAAGTCATGGAAGAAGTCCACAACGCAGGTTTAAATTCTTCCGCTACCATGATGTTCGGAACTATAGAAACCGACGAAGATATAGTGGAGCATCTTTTTAAACTTAGATATCTTCAGGATAAGACCGGCGGTTTTAAGGCTTTTATTCCTTGGAGTTTTCAAAGCAAAAATACCGCTCTAAATCCAAGGGGCGTTTACGGCCATTATTACCTTAAAGTGCTTGCAGTCTCAAGAATAATTTTAGACAATTTCGATAATATTCAGGCTTCATGGGTAACGCAGGGGGCGAAAATGGGGCAGGTTGCGTTAAGTTTCGGAGCTAACGATATGGGTTCTACCATGCTCGAAGAAAACGTAGTAAAAGCTGCGGGTACGGAAAACAGAACCGTAGATGAAAAATTAATGGTCAGGCTTATTAAAGACGCCGGGTTTGTTCCTGCGCAGAGAACGAATAATTATACGCTAATAAAAAAATATTGACTTTTTACAAAGAAAATATTTACTAAAAAATTAATATTATACCTTTTCCTTAAAATTATGTTATAATTTTTATAAATAAACGACAAATTATAAAAAGGCGAGGACATAATTTACGTGACGGAAGAAAAGCTTTTATATTTTAAAAATATTTTAAATAAAAAATTAGAGTCTCTGTTCGGCGATGCTATGAAAACGGTCGACGCTATGACGAAAGAAGACGATAATTTTCCGGACCCCAACGACAGGGCTACCTTAGAATCTGACAGAAATTTTGAACTCAGGATACGCGACAGAGAAAGGAAACTTATTCCGAAAATACAGGAAGCGCTGTCGCGAATAGAAAACGGGACTTACGGCATATGCGACGAATGCGGCGGAGAAATTTCCGAAAAAAGATTGGAATACAGGCCTGAAGCCACTTTGTGCATCGCATGTAAAACTAAACAGGAAGAACTTGAAAAAAGAACGAATAAGTAATAATATTAAATTAACTATATAGCATAATATATTATATTATATAAAAATTAATCAAACGGCTTTTATTTATTAAGGATAATGCCATGGTAAATTTAGCGAGCAGAATTATTCCAAGAAAAAAAATTCTTTTGGTAGAAGACAACAGGATGCATTCCGAACTTGTAAGAATTATTATACAATCGTCTTTTGACGCCGATATAACTATAGCAGAAAACGGCAGGGACGCATTGGATAAAATTACCGAAGGAAACGTTTTCGACCTTATTATTATCGATATAATGCTTCCGAGGATAAACGGGCTCGACGTTCTCAGGACCATCAGAAAAGTTTACGACAAAGTTCCGATTTTAATGATAAGCGCTCTGAACGACAAAGAAACCGTAAAAAGAAGTTTTGAAGAGGGGGCTACGGATTACGTCGATAAACCTATAAGAAACGAACTCTTAAGAGACAAAATAAACAATCTGCTTAACGGTCCGCTTTTATAATTTAAATTTAATTTATTAATATTGCATATAAATTGCATATAACATATAAATAGATATTTATTACTTAACGGTTAAGGAGAAATAAGTTTAGCTTGAAGAAACTGAATAATTTTATGAACGGTGTCATGGCAAAAATCCTGATATACGGCGGCGGAAATGCCGCTAAAACTATGATTGAAATGCTTCGAGACGATAAAAACGTCGAGATAGCCGCATTAACTGCCAGAAATTTAGACAAAGAAGGCGCCGTTTACGCAAAAGAATCCGGAATAAAATGCTTTAAAACAATTAAAGAAGTTAACGACGCTAATATAAATTTTAATATAATTTTTAATCTTACGGGAGAACCGGAATTAGAACTTGCCGAACTCGCCGTGCTTCACGACCACGGAATAGAGATTATAAATTCCGTCAGTTCCAAATTTATTTACGATCTGCTTTACGACAGGTACAAAAATCATATCGACAAAGAAAGCATTATTAAGCAGTTGAGAGAGCAGAAGGCGTATTTTCAAAATATCTTAGACGATTCTTT
The DNA here is from genome assembly GCA_021850985.1 of bacterium. Taxonomy (GTDB): domain Bacteria; phylum SZUA-79; class SZUA-79; order Acidulodesulfobacterales; family Acidulodesulfobacteraceae; genus Acidulodesulfobacterium_A. Next base: position 106,566 of record JAJZJX010000003.1, on the reverse strand, counting down.
CGATATGATTATGGTCACCGACCGCCGCGGCATAATTACCGAATTTAATAAAGGCGGCGAAAATATGCTCGGCTATCCGCAGAAAGAAGTCATAGGAAAACGCGCCTCCGAATTTTATATAAATCCAGACGAGAGAGACGATATTTTAGAAAAGCTTAAAAAAGATAAATTCGTTGCAAATTATGAAACTCTGCTCAGAAAAAAGGACGGAAGTCCGGTGGACATATCGCTTACTATATCCCGCATTATAGACAAAAATGGCGATATAATCGGTACTATAGGCATTTCTAAAGATATTACGGATATAAAATTACAGGAAAAAAGGCTGAAAGAGCTGAACGAAAATCTTGAAAATAAAGTTATCGAAAGAACGAAACAGTTGGAAGAAAGCAACAAGGAGCTAAGAAGGGCAAACGAATTAAAATCTAAATTTATCGCAAATATGTCCCATGAACTCAGGACTCCGCTTAACGCTATTATAGGCTATTCAGACCTGCTGAAAGATTCTTCCGACCTGAGCGAAAAACATAAAAAATATACAAATAATATATTAGTCTCGGGAAAACATCTGCTTCAGCTTATAAACAATATTCTCGACATATCTAAAATAGAAGCCGGCATGTTTACTCTTGAATACTCCGTTTTCTCTATTAAGGAAGCTATAGACGAGGCTATAATCGTTTTAAAATCCCTTGCCGGAAAAAAGAACCTTGCTATAACCGTCGATTATGAATGTTCCGAAGATTATAAGCTGTATTCCGACAGAATTAAATTTAAACAGATAATATATAATCTTTTAAGCAATGCCATAAAATTTTCTTTCGAAAATACCGAAGTTAAAGTATTATGTAAAAATGTTTCGCCCGCTTTAAACGTTAAACCGGTAACCCCTCACGATAAATTGTTTGAATACATACAAATCGACGTTATAAACAGCGGAATAGGCATAGACGACAATTTTAAAAATAAAATATTCGAAGAATTTACCCAAGCCGACAACAATTATTCAAGGCAATACGAAGGAACGGGACTCGGACTTGCTTTGACGAAAAAAATTATAGAACTGCACGGAGGACATATAAACTTTGAATCCGTTAAAAACGGTTTAACCGATTTCACTTTCGTCCTGCCGAATCCCTTAGAAGCCGAAAAAGCATCCGCAATGAGCGTCGAAGAAACCGAAAAAACTTTGATTACGGTTGATGCCAAAACTTTTTTCAGAAATAATAATGCTAAAAGAAATAAACCTTTAGTGCTTGTCGCGGAAGACGACCGCCCGACCTCTGAAATTTTAACTATAAATTTAGTAAATTCCGGATATTCCGTTGCCCATGCGTACGACGGAATTGAAGCCGTCGAAAAGGCGAAAAGTTTAAAACCTTTTGCGATTCTTTTAGACATTATGCTGCCTAAAAAGGACGGATGGGATGTTTTAAACGAATTAAAAACCGATAAAGACGTTAAAAACATACCCGTAATTATAACCAGCATAATAGATAATAAAGATTTGGGATTTGCTCTCGGCGCTACGGATTATCTTATAAAACCTATTGAAAAAGACACTCTTATTCATACGCTTTCGCAGTTTACGCTTACGTCTAAAAGAAAAAAAAGGCAGGTTAATATTCTTCTTATAGACGACGACCCTATAGTTCATAAAATGATAGAAAAACTTCTTGTCGGAGAGGGCTTCAATTTAGTGCACGCATATAACGGCGAAGAAGGGCTCAAAATGGCTATAGAGCTTAAGCCGGATTTGATATTGCTTGACTTGGTAATGCCCGACATAGACGGATTCGAAGTAGCCGAAAATATAAAAAAGCATCCTATATCGGCGCAAATACCGATATTTATTATAACGTCCAAGGATTTGACGGTGGAAGAAAGGCTCAAACTTTCCGGCAATATAGAAAGAATAATAGGCAAAAAATCTTTTTCCGCCGAAGAATTGAGCCGTTCCATAAGGGAATTGGAGCTTATCTATCCGCAGAAAGCCGGTTTATTCGACGAAATTACCGGACTTTTGGACCATAATTATTTTAATATAAGATTGGCTCAGGAAATTAACAGGGCTAAAAGATACAGTATAGTTTTCAGCGTCGTATTTTTAGATATAGACAACTTTAAAGAGTACTGCGATTTAGTAGGGAATTTTCATTCGGATATAGCGCTAAAAAAAATATCGGAAATGTTGAAGAAGATGCTTAGAGGCTCAGACGTAATAGTAAGATTCGGCTATGACGAGTTTGCGGTTATACTTAATAATACTTTAAAAGATGCGGCGGCATTCGTTGCAAACAGGTTTTGTTCGGTCATCAGAGATTATCCTTTTTACAAAGAGGAAGAGCTGAAATCGAAAAAATTAACGGCTTCTTTTATAGTCGCTTCATTTCCTAAAGACGGAGAGAGCCCCGAAGAGCTGATTTCCAAAATTTACAACAGGCTGTGCGGCCTTAAGAATTCGGGAGGAAATGCCGTAGCTGAAGTAGCTGAATAATTAAAAAATAAAAAAAATAAATTATAAAATAATTAAATTAATCAATATGCGCCATAAAATTCTTATTGTAGAAGATAATGCTATTAATCTTGATTTAATTACGGCAATGCTTGAACCTTTCGACTTGGATATAATTACAGCCGAAGACGGTTACGAGGCGCTTAAAAAAACCGACGAAAATCCCGATATTTCTTTAATCCTTCTCGATATAGGGCTTCCCGGAATAGACGGAATAGAAGTTTTTAAGAGGCTGAAATGCATCGAAGCATACAAAGATATTCCCGTTATTGCAGTTACGGCGCATGCAATGGCAGGCAATAAAGAACACCTGATGTCTCTGGGGTTTAACGATTTCATAGCAAAGCCTATAGATAAAAACATACTTTACGAAAAAATCAAGGAATATTTAAAAATTGACGGATAAAACGGACGGATTTAATTTTTACACCGAACTAAAGGTCAGATACGAAGAAACCGATGCAATGTCCGTCGTTTACTACGGCAAATATTTCGTATTTTTCGAAGTTGCAAGAACTGAATATCTTAAAAACATAGGCTACAAATATACCGACATAGAAAAAGAAGGTTTTTACTTCGTCGTAGCCGAATCCAACTGCAAATATTTTAATCCCGCGAAATACGACGACGATTTAAAAATATATACAAAAATAGAATATATAAAAAATTCAAGCTTTAACTTTATTTATAAAATAGTAAGAGAAAATAATAAGCCGGAGAACTTGCCGCAAGACGGTAAATCCGATAAATCTTCGCAACTTAAACAAATCTTCGATATAACCTATACCGAAATTGCCTCAGGCAATACCGTCCTCGTCTGCGTGGACAATGCAGATTTTAAACCCAGACGGATTCCCGAGTACCTGAGAAAAGCGATTAAGGATTTCGAAAAATACGATTAGTTCAGCTATAGCCCTTTCCTTCTGCATTTGCAGGATTCTGTAACGTAAATGTAACAAAAAATTAACATATTTTTAACATTTTCGTCATAATCCTGAAACATTAAAATGATTAAATAATATTATCTCAATTTTTTTTAGTATTGGTATTAAATTAATTTAATCTTTAAGTTTCAGGAGGGCGCAGAAATGTCCGAAAAAAAATTAAAAAACGCAGTTTATTTTAATAATTTTAATCTGTTTGAATTTTTTAACAGGTTTAAAATATTCCAAACTATTAAATCGTTTAAAAATTTTTATTTTAACTCTTCAATAAATATAGCCGCAAAAATTCAGTCTGAAATTAAAGAAAATACTGCAAATAAATCTTACGGCAGAGTCTTTATATCCGTTTTTGCGTTCGGAAGTATTCTTTCCGTCGCTTCATACGCTTCCGCTATGATAAATTTAAATCAGGGTTCGCTCGGCATAGGCGCTTCCGGCATTTTAAACGAGGCTACCACATGGATATGCTACAGACTTGCTCCCGCTACGCTTACTATAGGACTCGTTAAAGGATTTTACGATATAAAACAGCACAAACCGGATGCCGCAAGAAAAGCGTTTATAACTGCGGCTGCAGGAACGGGGGTCATGCTTGCTCCTACGATAACCGGAGCCATACTCGGAATCGTCCAAAATGCAGGAGGCGCTGCCGCCGGAATGAACATCGGGGCAGGCAACGGCGCAACAACTATAGGACAGCCCTAATTAACTACGGGGACAGAATTCAATTCTGTCCCCGTCACAAATTGTAAAATAAAATCTGACACCTTTTCCGTCAGCAATTTTGATACGGTTAAATAAAAATGGTTCAAAAAAAGCAAAACAAAACAATAAATACTGAAGGATATACCGAATTTAAAATATACAGCGAAATACACGGAAAAATAACGAGATTCGGACTTGAAATTTACGATTGGGCATTTTTTATTTTTTTAACTGCGGCATCCATAATGATACTTAAAAAAATAATTATTATAGCAATATTGACAGATACCGCAGTATTAATATTTTTAAAAAAATATAAGAAAAATAAACCGGATTTTTATACAAGTTCGCTTTTGTCTTTTATATTCGCAAAAAAAGAGCTTTACGTTTTAGACTCAGAAAAGGAAAAATAATAATAAATTTATATTTATGCTGCTAAATTCCGTTTTAAAAAAAATAGAACCGTCGGATTCGTTAAATAATTACGTTAACCTTTTGTCCGTAAACGACGGCATCGCCGCAGGGGCAGACGGGTCTTTCACTATAGGCTTTTACGTAAAAGGTTTCGATTTCTATCTTGCCGAAAATAAAATAGCAAACGATACTGCTTACGTAAACGACCTCCTGCTTAACCTTATGGATGAAAACATCGGTTTGCAATGGATTTATAAAATTGACGACAAAAATAAAAAATTTATTTCTAATTACGAAAAATCTTCCGTGCCGCCCGAAAATTTTAAATATATCAAAGAGAATAAAATAAAGTATCTGAAATCTAAAAATATTAAAAACGTTAATATATATCTTTTTTGCACTATTAACGGCTTAAATCTTAGTTCCAAGAACGGCGGAACGGGTTTAATTTCCCGACTTGCCGATTTTGCGGGCGGGCTTATTAAAATAGATTTAAAGGCTTCCGTTAATTCAATAGCAAAACTAAACGCAGTCTGCGATAAAAAAATAATAGAAAGAAAGTTAAAAAACGTAGAAAATAATCTCGCTTTCATATCTTCCAAGCTCGATTTAAATTTAAAAAGAATGACTAATCAGGAACTTACCGACTATTTTTACGAAGAATTGAACCCTTTAAGATTTAAATCCGGAATCGAAGCGCCTAAATGGGAAGATATGCTGGACGGCTCTACGTTTAGGAGCCAGCTTATATATTCCTATGCGGAAATAAAAAAAGATTTTTTTTATATAGACGGATATTATTACAAATTTATAAATATGCATAGACTGCCGTCGCGGATAGATTCTTTCGGTATAACCCCCTTATTGAACGTAATAAGCGGTTCTTCCGGAATAGACGAACTTTTTCCTTACGATATATCCGTAGCTTTTAATATTCCGGAACAAGAAAAAACTATGGAAAAAATACAGACCGACAGAAATATAAAAGCAAGCCTGACGGAAGCCGTAAACGGCGGATATACCGATTATAAAGGAGTAAATATCACGGAGCAGCTGGATGAATTTTTAGAATCTGTTTCAAAACTTCAAAAAAAAGTAGTAGAGTTTTCTTTATGCGCGCGGATAAAGTCAAGAAACTTGGAAGACCTTAATGTAAGGGCTGTAAAACTGCTTGAATCCTTTAAAAATTTTAACGGAATGGAGGGCATAATAGACGATATGGAGCATCATAATCTTTATCTTTCTTTTTTGCCTGGCCAGTCCCGTTTTAACAGGAGATTTAAAACGTCTATATCTACTGCGGCTGCGCCTTTCATACCCCTTAACGAAGGGTTTAGGGGAACTGACAAGTGCGCTATTCCTTTAATAAACGACAGGGGGGAAGCGGTAAAACTAGACCTTTACGAAAACCGTCTGCCTTCGAAACACGGAATAGTTTTTGGCAAAACGAGAAGCGGAAAAGGGTTTATGCTGAACGGATTTTTAAGCAATTTTTACATATCCGGAGAAAATTACCATATAGTGGGGGTCGATATAGGAGGAACTTACAAAAAATTCTGCAAAATATTTAACGGCGATTACATCGAAATAGACCTCGACGGTTCATACTGCATAAATCCTTTCCCGCCCAAAAAATATTTCGTCAAAGAAATAAACGGGGAAGAGGCTTTCGACCCCGATATTATGGTTTTTTTGACCGGCATAATAGGTTTAATGGCAGAACCGGAAAAGAAATTATCTCCGAACGACAGAACCATAATAGCGAGGGCGGTGCAGGCGGCTTACGATGCCGTCGAGGACTATGAGGATATGCCTATAATATCCGATATAAACAACATTTTATTCGATTACGGCGAGGCAAGAGATATTTTAGATAAACAAAGGGCTATGGAAATGGGCAAAAATCTTTTTCAGTGGACAGATATTTCTTCTCCTTACGGAATGCTTATAAACAGAAAGAACGGGATAAACATAGATAATAAAATAGTTATATTCGACCTGCAGAAGCTAAAAGGGCATGAAGATTTACAAAAGGTAGTGTTTGCAATTATTAAAAATATATCATTTAAGAAAATGTACGATAAATCTGCAAAAGTTTTTTTCTTTTACGACGAATGCTGGGAGTTTATGAACGACCCCAAACTTGCCGAGCTTATAATGCATCTGTATAAAACGTCGGCAAAATGGGGTTCGATGGTATGGAGCATTACTCAGGAGCCTGGCGATATTTTAAAAGCCGGCGCCGTCGGCAGAAGCATAATAGAAAATTCGTCGGTAAAAATATTCTGCCAGCTTGACGGAGGGGTTTCGGAAAACGATTTAAAAACGTGCGGACTAAACGAAAAAGAGATAGGTATCGTAAAAAATCTTAAGGTAGTCAAAGGGCATTATTCCGAATATCTTTTAAAATTCGGAAAAGATTCGTCGGTTATAAGAAATTCACCCGACCCTTTTGAATACTGGCTTTGCTGCAAGTCATCGGAAGACGAAGAGATAGAAAGACAAATAGAGGGTTTGTATCCGGATAAAACTTTAAAAGAAAGGCTCTATATATTGGCGGAGAAATATCCTAACGGACCGTACGGGATAAGTTCATCAAAGTAGGCATTTTCATAATTTAAAAAAGGTGCCAGATTTATTTTTTTACGTTAAAAATAATTATAAATAATTATTTTTGTTTTTTAGGAGGATAAAGAAAATGAAGAAAATTGCTAAAAACAAGACTGTCATAGCTTCGATTATTATCATTTTTACTGCTTCAACTTATTTAACCGGAGTTGCTTACGGACTGCCGCTGCCGATCCCCGATATAACCGCAATATCAGGACAGATCTCGTCGGTAGAAACTGCCGCAAGTGGAGCGTTTTCGGCGCTGCAGGGATTGGCGGGTACTCTCGGATATGCTCCCGGGGCGAGCGGAGGCCCGCTTTTTAATCCCGGACCAGGACTTTCGGAAGCAATGGCTACAGTCGATAAACTGACCGCCGACGTTTCGAATATGCAGGAAGAGTATCAGAACATAGTAATAAATTTCGATAAAATAAGCCACTTAGTTAATTCGGTAGAAGACGCCGAGAGCAGTATAAATAATTTGAACAATCAGATTAATTCGGCTTTCAACCAAATTCCGCAGGATTTGACGGCAAGCGACGTTCAAACCGGTTCCCTGCAGAACGCAGTATCAAGCATTAATTCCGGAATTAATTATGAATCATCCGAGTACGGAAATATTGTTTCTGCCGCCTCCGAAAAAAACGCCTATAATCCCGCAGTTTTTGTTTCGGGAGGTTCTGCCTCGGCGCAGGCGGGTTCTTTAAATAAGTCTAATCTCGAAAACGGTTCTGCTTTGTTTTCCCAGGGGGCAATTTTTAATTCCGGAGGAAATTCCGGAGATCCTTCGGAAAATATAAACTGCTCGTCCTTAGATGCCGGTTATACTTTTGATTCAAGCGGAAATCCGGTAGGCGGATGCACTGATTTAGCCGGAGGATTTTTAGACGATACGGTATCGGCTGGACTTTATAACGCCGGTTTGTCGGCGGCAAGGGCGCATAAAGCCGAGCTTGAAGGTTCCGAATTTATGAGCGAAATTTCGCAAAATGCTTTAAAAAACAGCAGTAACTATTATGCTTATCAAAGTTCTATTTTGACTACTATTGCCGAAGAAAACGCCGCAAGCTTAAAAAATTTAGGCTATATGGAGAGCCAGCTTAAGCAGATAGAGCTCGATAAATCCGCCGAAGAAATTAAAAAAGAGCATAACGGTTCGGTAATTCTTCCGCAGACTAATTCTACGCCCGGTTTAAATTATTATACGAAAATTACTATGTAGCGAAATGAAGCGGAAAAAATGAAAACAGGAAAATAACGAAAGGATTAAGACAAGGAAATTAAAACAATGAAATTAAAAATATATAACAAATGTAACGGTAATAATCTGCTATATGACGGTTTAGTAAACCTTGCCGCATTTTTGGTTATATTTTTTACGGTAAATTTTTCTATTTTAACATTTTTTGTATATTTTTCAGGTGTTTTTAACGCAAAAAACTGTTATGCGGCTAATCCGCCTGCATCGGCCGCTTCTTCAAAGAAAGGAGGATCAAAGTCTAACAATACTGAATTAAACGAATCCGCCCTTTCTATATCGAAACTTAAAAACGGCGAAGATTTAACCATGTTATCAATCGATTCTATTCCGCCGGCTTTAAATAACAATTCCGAACTTAGTACTTTCGTCACTTATATGTTCTATTTTTTATTCGCGCTCGGAATAGTTCTTTCATTTTTTGAAGGATACAGAGCGGAATTAACCGGAGCATCTTTTAATTATTACGGATTATTTTTAAGAACGGCATTGATAGCGATAGGCTTTCTTTCGTGGAAACAGACGGGGCAGTCTAATTTTGCCCAGCTGATATTGACTTTAGCCGATAAAATTCAGCTTTATCTTATAAAACAAAACATATTGGGAATAGGACAGTCGGTTTCGCAGATAGTGTCTTCCATTTCTGGCAGCCTTCATTCCGTTTCGATACCGACCGTTTCTTCTAACGGCACCGCGTCGGTAAAAAGCGGCTGGAATCTTAATCCGGTTTCATGGCTTGCCGGTGCCATGCATGCGATAACCGGAGCGGTTCTAATGGGCATAATATGGTTTCTGTTTAATATAATTTATCTTGCTATACAGCTTTTTATGGCGTTGATACAGCTTGTCTTTCTCGGGCTTTTATTTTCGTTGTGTCCGATAATTCTCGGATTTGAAGCTATACCTTATATGAGGGGCATATTCGGCAAATGGTTTAAGATGTTCGTCGAGATTTCGTTCTGGGGGGTCATGGTTGCGCTTGAACAGCTTATTTTCTTTACAATATTAAGCAAAATGGAATCGGCAAATATGCCTTCTACCGGCAGCGGAATAGGCAATATTCTCGGATTGTTTACTTTTGCGGAGGTTATAACCGTTTTTATCGTAATGATATTTATAAATGTTTCGGTTCCGTTTTTAGTAGCAAAATTATTTGACGGAATTAGCGGAGAAGCTCATGAAAAAATTAAAAGCGTAAAATCTAAAATCGTATCCGCCGGAATAGCGGCAGCATCGTAATAGAAAATGCGATATGGAAAAGGCGTCATTCCCGCCAAAGCGGGAAACGAAATAAAAAAAATAAATTAAAGGGTAAAAGATGTCTAATCTGTTTAATTATAAAGACGGTTGTAAAAAAAGGAACGGCAGGCTGTTTTACGAGATATGGGGGGATTTGGAAGCCCAGAATGCGACTCTGAAAATAATAATTATCTTAATGTCTTTAATTACTTTGGCGTCCTTATCGACAGCTTTTTATACTTATAAAGCAAACAGAATTCCCGTAGTCATAAGGGTTAATTCCGTCGGAAACGCGAAAGTTTTGAGAAACCTGCCGTTTAACAATAAAACCGGAATGGGTGAAATTACATATTTTTCAAAAAGCTTCGTAAGGGAATTTACGGGGTTTAATTCGATAATGATAAAAACGGAACTTTCGCGCGCATTAAACAAAATGTCGGAAACATACGGCAAAAAAACGCTTCGCGCTATTATAAGAAACAGATTCGTTCAAAAAATGGAAAAAGCTGATATTACTTCAAAAATAAAATTTAAAAAAATAAAGTTAATTAAACAGACCGTAAATCACGACGAATTAAAACTTTACGTTATACGAACCGTAATATCTAATTCCGATACTTCGGTAAAAAATGCGGCTGCTTACGAAGACAAATTAATTCTCAAAAGAGTAAAAAGAAGCATTCAGTATCCTTTCGGTTTGGAAGTAGTTTATTTCAGCAGTTTAAAGCTGGGAGGAGCGTAATCCGTGTTTGAAAATTTTAACGATTCCAACGTAATAAGAGAAGAAGACGTAGAAAATGACGGCAAAAATAAAAACGGAAGCCGAGACGAAAACGAAGGTGAAAGTAAAAATGAAGGTAAAGACTGGAATAAAAACGGAACCAAAAACGACGCGGAAACTAATGAAGAAAGTGCTGACGGCGGCGAAGATATTTACAACTCAAGTCCGGCAGTTTTCAAAAAATTATCCGGCAAAGATTTTTTACGCTATTTTAAATTACCGTTGATAATTTTCGTTATATTAATTGCATTATTACTTTTTTTAAAATATATATTTGCAGGAAAACCTGAAAAAACCGTGAAAAAAGCAGTGAAAAACGATACGGTTATAAACGACAAAAAAATGTTTTCGCCTTCGGTTTTCAGCGGAAACGGCAAAAGCAGACAAACGCCGGAAGCCGATAATTCAGGTATTAAGAATAAAAGAAAAAAAGGTTTAACAAAATTTAACGCAAAATTTAAAAAAGAGGCGGACAATTTGAACAGGCGCATAAAATTTAATTCCGGCGGATACGGCGGCGGATACGGGACATACGGTGCAAGCCGGCAAGCAGGTTCGGCGGCTCAGATAACTAAAAAAACCGTAGTTTTTATAAAGGCAAGCTACGGAAAATATATATTGGACGAAGAAAGAGACATAAAAAAAGATAGACCTTTGGAATTAAAATCTTTAAAAAACAACGGCTCTCATCTTAAATTCGTTTCTTCCGAAATAGCCGTTCCGCAAGGCGCCGTAATAAACGCATATACGAAATATAAAATTTTTTCCTATAATACCTCCGTTCCTGTTATAGCGATAGCCGTTTCCGGTTATTATTCGGACGGCAAGGCGGTTTTCGAAAAAGGCGCCGAATTTTTCGGAACGGTAAGCGTAAAACATTCTTTAAACAGGCTTAATATTAATTTTGATAAAATTATTGAAAAAACCGGAAAATCGCTGACTATAGACGCTATAGCTATGATGCCCGACGGTTCCGGAGGCGTAAAAGGCGACGTTCATAATCATTATACCGGAAACATATTAACTTCTATAGCCCAAGGCATAGTCGGCGCGGCATCGATTTTCGTAGGAGGCGGATCAGGCGTAAACTCTTCCAATCCATATACTTTTCAGGATCAGGTCAGGCAGAACGTTGCACAGAACGAACTTAACAGCGCCGAAAACGGACTTAACGGCTATGCCCAGTCAAATCAAAACATAAGCATAACCTTGCCGGCCGGAACGCCTATTAAGATAATATTTTTAAGACCGCTCTATATGAACAAAAATTAATAACAATTAATTAAATATTTAATTAATAATTGCCGGTATAAATACGACTGAATGCAATTTAAAACTATGAACGAACGGATATATAAAATAGTCGATAAAATCAACGCTATAAAAAACGGTTTAAACGCAAATTTTCTGGAAAGAAAAAATGCCGTAGATATGATAGTTTTATCCGTTATATCAGGAAAACATTCGATATTGATCGGCGGACCGGGACTTGCAAAAACAGCGGTTTTAAAAGCGCTCGCAGGCAGGGTAAAAGGTTTAAAATTTTTCGACTTTCAGATGACGCCGGCTACGGGAATAGACGAGCTTCTTTCTTGTGAATATAAAGGCGCAGTCGAAGCCTCAAGAGCAATATCGGAGGAAAAAGCAGGCACAGGAGGAAACGTAAGCGAATGGGGCAGCGGGCGCAGTCAAAATAAAATCGGCATAGACAACTGCGATATCGCTTTGATAGACGAATTTTTTAAATGTCCGCATTCTACGTTAAATTCATTACTTTCTATAATGAACGAAAGAATAATGTATTACGGAAAGTCAGAACCGGTTAAAATTCCGTTAATAAGCCTTTTCGCATCGTCTAACGAAAGACCGGATAAGTCATCCGATTCAAATCTTTTGCCTTTATACGACAGATTTTTATTCAGAATGGAAATTGCGCCGGTTAAAAGCGAAGAAAATTTCAAGAAATTGCTTGAACTTAAAGACACAGATATTTACGAAAATAATGAAAATAAGAAAAAAAATGAAACTTATATCGGAGAAGAAATTACGGAAGCAGGCGGACAAACGGGAGATGCAGGAGGAATAGAAGGCGAAGAAAGTGAAAGAGCGGCGGCAGGTGCAGGCGGTGCAGGAGATTTCTTGCTCAGGGAAGACTTAGATATTCTGAGCAAAACTGCCGAAAATACAGAAATAAGAGCGGATATTTTAAATAAAATGTACTTAATCAGGGAAGAATTAAAAAATAAACAGGTTATAGTTTCCGACAGAAGATGGCGTGAAACCGTTAAAATTTTAAAAACAGCGGCGGTTTTAGATAAAAGATCTTACGTTGCGATCGAAGATTTAAGAATGATAGAGCCTTCTCTGTGGACGTATTATTCGGATATAAGAGCCGTAAGAAACGTCGTCGGGAGGATATTAAAGTGAAAAACGGCAAAAAAAATGAAGCTTTTATAATTAAGTTATCGGTTTCAGGAGGAATTTTTGCCGTAGAAATGGTTTACCTGTTTTTAGTATCGAGATTTTTTTTCAACGAAAAAATATCTTATTATTTTGCATATTTTAAAGGAGTAAAACTTGCGTTTATTTTTATTCCTTTAATTACATGGTTTGCGTCGTCATATACTTTATCCAATATAGTTTTTAATAAATATTTATATTTTAAACCGGACGACGAGAAAAAAAATAAAAATAAATTATTTAACGGTAAAAAATCAAAAAATGCGGACTCTATGATATGGCCGGAAAGCGGTGAACTTCAACTTGTGGTAGGAGAGGTGCACGAAAAAGACGGAAGCAGAAAAGAAAAACCCGAATGGCTTACTATGGATGCAAAAGGTCTTTATACGGGAATATTAGTACTCGGCTCAACAGGCACCGGAAAAACGACCGCCTGTGCATACCCATTTTTAGATCAGTTAGTTAAATACAAAAGCGGTTCGCAGGATGAAAAGATAGGCGGGCTGATATTGGACGTTAAAGGCGATTTTTGGAAAGAAGCCGTTTCTATACTAAGGCGGAACGGCAGAGGCGAAGATATAGTTATAATAGAACCGGGCTCCGGCTACTACTTTAATCCCGTGCATTATCCGCAGCTCGACGCTAAAATTATAGCGGAAAGGTTATATTCCGTTTTAGAAAATATGAATTCAAACGACGGCAGACAGGACAGTTTCTGGAAAGATAAGTCAATAAATCTTCTGGCAAATTCGCTTAATATAATAAGGCTTTGCATGGATTATGCGACATTAAGCGATATCTATGAAATATTGTCGGACGATAATAAACTTAATAACATTATAGATTACGCCAAAAATTTAATAAGAATAAAATCTAACAAAACCGAAACTTACGTAAACGAACTAAAACTAACGGTATCTTATTTTGCGGGAGCCGATTACGCCGGCTTAGACGAAAGGACAAAGGGTATTATAAAAAGCGAATCTTTAAGGGTATGCAGCGATTTTATAAAGCCCGTTTTTAAGGAAACTTTTTGCGCGCCTTTGGAAAAACTTAATTTTCCGGGCTTTCATGCAGTCGTCAATGCCGGAAAAATAGTTATATTAAACATGCCGGAATCGAAATACGGTTTGACCGGAAAAATTATCGGCATAATGATGAAATTAGATTATTTCAGGACTGTTTTAAACAGAGTTTACAAATCGGTCATAGACGACAAAGTAAATACTAAAAGACCCGTCCTGTTTATATGCGACGAATACCAGAATTACGTTACTTCCGGCGATATCGAATCTGACGCGGAATTTTTTGCAAGATGCAGGCAGTCTAAAGCGGTGAATATAGTTTTAACCCAAAGCTACAGCTCTTTAAAACTGAAACTCGGCTCCGAAGAAAAATTAAATTCTTTAATAGGAAATATAAGATCAACTATTTGGCTTGCTTTAAGCGACGATTATTCGAGGGAAAAAGCCTCCAAAATTTGCGATAAAGAATATAAGCTTAAAATTACCGAAAACATAACGGAACAGGACGACAGGGCGGTTTTTAATCCATACATCGGAAAACTGCTTTCCGACGACAATACTATTTCTCAGGGAACGACTAAAACATACGAAAAAATGCCGTCGTTCGACACGGACGGTTTTGCAAATTTAAAATTAAATCAGGCAGTTTACAGGATTTATTCCGGCGGCGAAGTAAAAGGACCCGGCATAGTATATCTTCACCCTATATACAGGCCTAAGACCAAGAGCTGGTTTAAGTTGTGACAGGGACAGAATTGAATTCTGTCCCTGTATTTAAAAAGGAGAATCGCATGGGTAATTACGGTTACGGAGAAAACGGAAGAGGAGGGCAGGGGGACGATTTAGATATTATCGAAATAGCTTTTCTTGTATTCAGCGGATTATTCGCCCTTTTCTATTTTACTAATACGAACTTTAAGTACTGGATAAATTCGTTTTATGCGTTTATCGCATATTCGTTTAAAATTTATCCGGCTGTTGTGATATTGTACGTTTTAAATTTATTTTTATTTTTTGCGGGACTTCACAGTTTATACGTCAGGATTTTTGAAATAAGAGTCAGCGGCTCTAAGCTTAAAATGTTTAATAAATTAGAAAAATATAACGGCAATAATGAAGAAAACGGGATGAAACCGTAAAAAGATAAACAGATAAGCAGATAAAAAGATAAAAGGGAGGAAATATCTTGAAATTATATTCAAACTGGAATTTGAAAGAAAATTATAATTATAAATTAAAGTCTAAGTTTAAATATAGTAATATAACTTATTGTATTAATAATATTAATTTCATTAATTATGCTAATTATATTTATAATAATTACATTAAAGTTTTCGAAATATCGCTGTTTTTATTATCGTTTTTATTGCCGGCCTATTATATTAATTTTTCGGCCAAACCTTTATTTGCATTAAACTATTCGCCTTTAAAAAAATATACGCTGAAGAAAAAACTCTGGGTGCATAAATTAAGGATAAAATCCGGCATAATTTATAAAATAAACACTGCCCCAGGTTATGTCTCCGTTATAACACTGCCTGTTATTCCGTTAGATGTGGCTCTCGGCAATACCGGCGCTTTTTCCGAACAGATAGTCGGCAGGCAGATTTTCATAAAACCGATTACTTACGACTATCAAGAAACCAGCAATATGGAAATATATACTAAATACGGACTCATAAACGTGCTCTTGAGGATACGTAACGCAAAATCGGTCACTTATAATTTAAACATCGCAAATACGATAAAAAATGTTTTCGTAAAAAATTACGTAAAAAATAAGCTGGACGGATTAAGAACAGTTTTACTTAAAAAGTATGAATCTAAAGAATCGGTTTTAACCAGAAAAGCGGAAGAATTAAAGAAAGAAAAACGCAGCGTTATGGATCTGATACTTATGATAAACAGAAAAAAAATTAATAAGTCGGTCACAAAGGACGGGATAACGCTGACCGCTATTTCAGTCAGCAGGATAAAAAATTTTTATTATCTGCAGTACCAGCTGACCAATAATTCAAACAGAAAATTTTTCGTTAGAAATGTATATCTTTACAAAGAATACGGCGGCAATTTTTTTAACGGTTATACGCCGGATAAACTGGAAGAAATTCCGGCTATTAATAAAACGCCGCATGATAAATACTATATGCCTTATAAAATTATAAAAAACGTAATAATTTTTAAAAAAGAGAGTAGCGGCGCGTCAAACGGCGCTGGGCATTCCGATCAATCGTCCGGATGCACAAATATGAGGCTTTCGTTTCATATTATATACGGGAAAAGATTAATTAAATTAAAAATTAACGGGATTAACCCGTAATCTAATATAAAAAAATATATTAATCAAAAATAAATGAAATCATGAAAAATAAATATATAGATATAATAATTAACAAAAAATTTATTAAATTAAATAAATTAAACATATATATATTATGTTTTACTTTAATTTTATCTTTACAATTTTTTCTTTCAGGCTGCGCTTCAAATTCTTTATTTAGCAATAATTCTACGTATTCATATAATAATAGCGGAATGAACGGTAATGTTGAAAGCGGTCGATATTTAGAAAATAACGAAGAAACAGGCTATGATAAAAAGACGGAAAAGCTTAAAAAAGCTTTGGAAAACAGCGTATTATACTATTCTTTGAAATTAAATAAAGTATCGGAGGAAAAAATTAAGAATTTAAAACGTTCCGAAATATACGGGCATAAGTATAAAAAAGAGCGAACGGGCCTAAATAATTACTATATTAAACCTTCCTTTATGGCTGGAGAATACGGCATTAAAAACGATGCCGAAAAAAATAAAAACGGCATATATAAAAAATATAATACAAACGCAAAAAGAATAAAAGCGCAATCTGCCTTGCTTAAAGTTGCGAATAAAAATAGTAAAGTTAATACTGCCGCCGTTTCATTAAACCAAAATACAAAAGAATCGGCGCCGATATCTGTTAAATTAAATAAAACAGTCAAATCCGACGGCGACAAAATCGTATTAAAGGTAACCGGCGTCAAATATGACGGCATTTTGGAAATCATTTCGTTTTCGCTGTCAAATTTTAATAAGTCGTTTCTAAGGTATAAGCCTTTATTATTAAAAGAATCCGGCAAAAATAAATATATCGAAATACCTTTTAAGTCTAATATTAAGAATAACGGCGGCAAAAATTACTTTACTTTATCCGGACTGAGCAAAATTAACGGAAAACTTATATGTATGCGTATTACAAAGGATAAAAATAACGAAAATAAACAAGTTTTGCGCAAAACGGTTTTGTTTATCGAAGCTTTATACAAAAACGGTTACGGCGGAGTAAAATTTATAAAATTGCCGGTGAGATTATAAATAAAAAACGAAAAAAATAAAATGAAGATATATAAAGCAAAAAATTTGGCATTGAAGATAACATTATATTTAAATATTGAAAAATTTTATGAAAAATTTTCGGCTCGTTTTTTCGCTTTTTTAATATTGTTATGCCTCTTTTTAGCGAATTTTATAACTTATTCAAGTCCGGTTTATGCCGCCGTTTTGAATCAAAAAAAATTAGTCGAAACCGTAATTTATGCTTCAAAAAAATACGGCATACCGCTTTCTTTTTTTGTCGCCGTTATGAAAGCCGAAAGCGGCTTCAATATAACGGCTTTAAGTCCTAAAGGAGCAGTAGGGCTTATGCAGGTTATGCCTAAAACAGGCGAAGAAATGGACATTAACGTCGAAAATCCCGAATTAAACATTATAGCAGGGGCAAAATATCTTCATTACTGCCTTAAGCGTTTTGCTTTTAAACCGGCGCCGGCTTTAGCCTGCTATAACGCAGGCCCCGATTCGGTTCGCACGGTGTACGTCAAAAACCGCCGGAAATTTATAATCCCGCCGTATCGACAGACGGAGATTTATATTATGCGTGTTTATAAATATTATAATTATTACAGAAGGCTATTAAAATAACTAAGAAACGGTAAAAATATACGTTGTTATTATTTGATTTGACAAATTATAATAAAGTTTATTAAAATTAAGTAAATTCATTGAACATTTAAAAAATAATTAAAAATTAATACTAATTATATAAAGCAAAGGAGCATAAAATGACCGCGGATAAAACAATTAAAAAAGACGGCACGTCTATTTTTAAAGCCTCGTTATTATTAATTTTAGCGCTATCGGCAATTTTGTTTATTAATTTTAATCCGGCGTCGGTCAGGAAGTCGTTTGCCGACGGAAACGGGAACGGCAAAACTGCATGCAGCGGAGTTTACGCATCAAATCCTATAATTTATGCGCTTTATTTAAAAGCGCAAGGAAAGGCTATAAACAAAAACGACATAGTTACATATATAAAAATAGTTAACCCTGCAAAGTATAAGCACGACAGAAATAACGTTTTTTTATGGAATAAATTATATTCAAAAGATAAAGCAAGGTTAAATAGACTTATGGAATACGTCGATTCCGCGAAATATTTTAAAAATTACGTAAAAGCATCGGTCGGAGGCTATATAATAAATAAAGGCGGTTTCTATTTAACTTACCGCAGTCAAAACAAAGTCATAATGAACGGCATGAGAACGGACAGGAATATAAATTTTGTAAAAATAGAACATGGGAATATTTATTATTTTTCAAAAAATTTAACGATAGTTTATAAAAACGCAGGAAAATTTAATTTTTTAAAAGTTCCTGCAAAAAAGGCGGAAAAGTTTATAAATAAAAGAACAGGGACATTCGGGCATATTAAAAAATCAGTCTTTCTGTCTTTCAACTTTATTCCTTTAAAAGCAAAACACGGCGTTTTAACTGTAGAAGTTTCATGCGTAAAAGTTTACGGCAATAAAAATAGAAGTTTTTTAGTTGGAATTATAAAGTAATAATGGTATAATACAAATATTAAGTATTAAAGTTTTTGTTTAATTGATATTGAAATTTATATTGTGAAATATATCGCAATATCTAAATAAAAACGTGGGGTGCCGTATATTTTATAACTATGGCTGAGAGCGTAGCCGTTAAAGCACGCAACCCTTTGAACCTGATACGGATAATGCCGTCGTAGGGAAGAAATTATTCTACCAATTTATCATTTCTTTCCGGCTTTTTTTATTCCTAAAAGCTATAATTCATAGCTTTTTCATCAGGTTTAGCATATTTATTTTAATCAGTGAATTATTGCGGAAGCGATTAATTTATTGCGAAACATCACGATATATTAGTAGAATATACACAGATATACTAAATGCATTATAAATCAAATAATAAAACAAATAAAATCATAACGTACGACATTTTGCAAAAAGCTTTATCGGGAGAAAAGCTTGACAATGAGGAATTGCTTATTTTACTTGAAGAACGGGACGAGAAAGCCGTCGGTAAAATTATTTTTACCGCCGATACGCTGAATAAAAGAATTAATTCTGATAAAGTTTCTTACGTCGTCAACAGAAATATTAATTTCACGAACATTTGCAGTTTAAATTGCAAATTTTGCGGATATAAAAGAACTAAAAATTCTAAAGACGCTTTTTTACTGGATTACGATAAGATAATAGAGAAAATTTCCGAAGGCATAGACAGCATCGGAATCGATGAAATATGCGTAACAGGCGGAATAAATCCGGATTTGAAAACTAACCCCGATTATTACTTTAATTTAATTAAAACGGTAAGAAATAATTTTCCTAAACTTCATATACATGCTTTTTCGCCGCAGGAAATTTACGAACTTTCTAACGCAACGGGCATGGCTTATGCTCAGGTTATCGAAAAATTGGTTGAGTGCGGACTTGATTCTATGCCGGGAACCGCTGCCGAAATTTTAGCGGAAGAAACCAGAAAAAAGATATGCCCGCAAAAGATAAATACGGCGGAGTGGCTCGAAATAATAAAAACGGCGCATAAGCTTGGAGTTAAAACATCTGCTACGGTGCTTTTCGGGCATATAGAGTCAAGCGCTGACTTGGCTTATCATTTAAGCATTATAAGGCAGATGCAGGATGAAACTGCCGGATTTACGGAATTTATCGCTCTGCCGTTTATTTCGCCTAAAACATCTTTAGGGAAGTCGATATATAGAACTGATAGAAACGAAATAATGAACGAAAAAAAAGCGCTTAAATTTTATGCCGTTTTAAGGCTCTATTTATACAACTTTAAAAATATCCAAACCAGCTGGCCTAAAATAGGCGTGCCTGCGGCTTTAAAATCTCTTGGTTGCGGCGTTAACGATTTCGGCGGAACTTTGATGGAAGAAAATATAACTAAAAGCGCCGGCGGTAAATTCGGCGAATTTTTAGATGAAAACGAAATTATAAATTTAATAAAACAATCCGGCAAAATTCCGGTCAGAAGAGATACCGTGTATAATTACTTATATAAATACAATGCTATGGAGAAAGCAGTATGAGAAAATTGCCGATAGAAAGTTGTAAGGTTAGATAAAATATAGCAATTTAATACATAAAGTTCCAGCAAAAAATTAATCTGACGCTTTTTCCTTTAAAAAATGTAGAATAAAATTTTATGAAAATCGAATTAAACGGAAGCGAATACGAAGTCAAACAAAACGGAATTACTATTCAAAAATTAATCGACGAACTAAAACTGGACATAAAAAGCACTGCTGTAGCGGTAAATAAGACTATCGTTCCAAAAAGTTCTTACGCGGAATTCAAGTTGAACGAGAACGACAAAATAGATATGGTAACTATCGCTCCAGGCGGATAAATATTGTATTTTTTTTAAAGGTGTCAGATTTATTTATTTAAGATTTATTTAAATAGGAGGATTATTTAAAAGCATGAAAAATATGGAAAAAGACAAAGATATTTTAAAAATAGGAAAATATGAGTTTAAGTCGAGACTGCTTATAGGTACGGGAAAATATCCCGATTTTCAAACGATGAAAGAAGCGGCGGATGTTTCCGGAGCGGAAATAATTACGGTAGCAGTAAGAAGAATAGATTTTAACGCCAAAGAAAATTTATTGTCTTATATAGACCTTGATAAGTATATTCTTCTGCCGAATACCGCAGGTTGTTATACTGCTGAAGATGCGGTAAACACATTGATGCTTGCAAGAGAATTAGACGTTTTCAGGACAGACCTGGTAAAGTTGGAAGTAATAGGCGACCAAAAAACCCTTTATCCCGATAACGAAGAACTTTTAAAAGCGGCAAAAATTTTAGTCAAAGAAGGATTTACCGTTATGCCTTATATGATGGACGATCCTGTGCTTGCAAAAAAACTGGAAGATATAGGCTGTCCGGTAGTTATGCCGCTTGCTTCACCAATAGGTTCGGGTTTAGGCATAAGAAATCCTTACAATATAAAAATAATTAAAGAAACCGTTTCCGTTCCCGTAATAGTGGACGCCGGCGTAGGAACTGCTTCCGATGCCTGTAAAACCATGGAACTCGGCGTTGACGGCATTCTTATTAACACGGCGATAGCGGGAGCCGCATATCCGGTTAATATGGCAGAAGCCATGAAAAAAGCCGTAGAAGCCGGCAGGCAGGCATATTTATCAGGAAGGATTCCTATGAAACTTTATGCTCAGGCTTCGACTCAGATGGAGGGGATAGTATTTTGACAAGAGAGAAAAAAATAAATTCTAAACCGACTAATCCGGCCTCATCTAAGTCCGACGCAGGAGATAGATCGGGAGCAGGAACGGCAGAAATGAGGCTGAATAAATTTATAGCTATGCATACCGGCGTTTCAAGGAGAAATGCGGACGAAATTATCGAAGAGGGCAGAGTCGTCATAAACGGAAAAAAGATAAATAAACTCGCCGTTTCGGTGAAACCAAGCGACGAAGTTTCCATTGACGGCAAAAAAATTAAATTTAAAGAAGAGCCTAAAGTTTACATTATGCTAAATAAACCTCAGGGGTATATTACCGCCGTCAAATCAGAAGAAGGCTTTAAAACCGTCATGGAATTAGTTAAGAAAGAAACACAGAAATACAAGCATATATTTCCTGCGGGCAGGCTTGATTTTATGAGCGAGGGCATGCTGATACTTACCAACGACGGCGACTTTTCGTATAAATTAACCCATCCTAAGTTCGACGTATTAAAAACCTATATAGTAGAAGTTAAAGGCGATCTGACGGCAGACCTTTTTAACAGGATAAAAAAAGGCGTCAGGCTTGCAGAAACCGGACTATTAAAACCGGACGACGTAAGAATAGTCAGAAAAAATCCCAACAAATTTATACTGTCTATTGATTTAACCCACGGAAAAAATCGCGAAATAAGACGACTAATGGAGTTTTTTAATCTTAAGATTTTAATGCTGAAAAGAGTAAGAATAGGCGGACTTTATATTGGGGACCTGCCCTCAGGCGAATACCGCATATTAAACAAAAAAACCGCAGAATTGGCTATTTCCGATGCAGATTAATTTGACATTTTTATCAAACCCTGTCATGAGTAAGATAATAAATAAATCCGTTCCCTTTAAAATGTAAAAACTGTCGTAAATCTTGCTTTGTAAACTCCCCTCATTTTTAAGGAGGGGAGGCAGGCGTTAGCCTGCAGGGGTGGTTTCATAGCAAAAGCAGTCAAATAGTAAGATAATAAATAAATCCGTTGACTTTAAAATGGTAAACTCCCTTTAAAAAAAATTAGCTCATGCTGGCTATTTTTGAACGGTAAGTATCGAGGCTGCCGGAAACGGGAGTTATGTATATATCGCCGAATAACTGAAACTGGTCTATGGTTATAAGGAGGAGCCTTGCCATTTCTAACACAGCTAGAAAATAGGTAAAAAATTCGTCTTTGGTGCGGCTGTTTTTTACGATTACCCCGAAAGTTATGTTGCTATGATGAAAAGCGCCGTCGGTAACGGCATCGTTGTTATCGGCGATTTTAAAATTTTCGAAATAATAAATATTATCGCTAAATTTTTCCATTATTTCTATTATTTTTTCTTTTACCGAAAAATTTTCTCTATCTACTTCATATACGCTTATCCTGTTTTGAGCTTCTTTTATTTTATCGTAAAAATATTTAGAAAGTATGAATATATTTGCTTCAAAAACGACTCCGCTGTTTTTATGATTTTGAATTATAATATTTCCGTTTTCGTCTTTATACCCATCTTCATCGTTATCGTTTTGAATAATTTTAACTCCGAAAACATCGCGCCCAAGTATAGGGCGGTTATTTAAAAATTCGGCAACTTCTTTAACTTTCTTGTACTCTAAAAGCATATCTGCCAGTTCGGCTCGCGGATCTTCTATGTTTCCGTCATCGTCTTCGCCGATTTCGTCATGTCGTTTCGGCAGAAGCATTACCGATTTAATATATATAAGCTGCGCCGCCATCACTATGAAATCTCCGCCGGAATCTAAATTTAATGCGCCGCCGCCGTTCATCTCGTCCGCCGCAGCTCCTTCCTGAGCCAAAAATCCGCTTTTTTCGTCTATGCCTATTGCTTCCAGATACTGATTCGTAATTTCGACTATAGGTATATCGTATATATTTATTTTATTTTTTTTAATTAAAGTTAAAAGCAGATCTAACGGTCCGTTGTATGCTTCGAGGTTTACTTTAGGATAAAAGGAATTTAAAGAAGTTGTTACGGGATTTTGCCGTTTAATGGACTGCATAATTATAAATACTATATAAAAATATACATATTATCGGAAAAGTCGTCGGATTAATTTCCCGCAAATAAATTCTATGTTAATCAACCGTTACGTATGCGCAAAATAAAATCAGACGCCTTTTCCTTACATTTTATTTGCTTAGAAAGACGGTTAGCTAAAAATAAAGATTTTTTAAAACTATATCGTTTACTATAAAGTTAAAAGAAACCACTAAAAAATTGCCCGGATCTATCAAAAGCAGAATTAAAATTAAAAATATGCCGAAAGGCTCTAACTTGCTTAAGTAGCCGGAAAAAGGTTCAGGTAAAAGGCTTACGGCTATCCTGCCGCCGTCCAAAGGCGGAATAGGTATCAGATTAAACGTTCCAAGTATTACGTTTATCATGATGCCGATAAAAAGCATAAAAGTTACCGGATAAATGAAAAATTTAAAAAACGGGTCGCCGTGGACTGCCTGAAAGTGAAGATGGCTTATGAAGTATGCAAGATATAAATTCATAAC
The DNA here is from genome assembly GCA_021850985.1 of bacterium. Taxonomy (GTDB): domain Bacteria; phylum SZUA-79; class SZUA-79; order Acidulodesulfobacterales; family Acidulodesulfobacteraceae; genus Acidulodesulfobacterium_A. The sequence continues at coordinate 82,491 of JAJZJX010000003.1, read as the reverse complement.
CGGAAATTCAAAAAGTATAACCTTTAAAAAAACAAAACATATAAAAGCCAAGATAAAATTAGTTACCGGTCCTGCGGCCGCAACAAATCCAGTATCTCTCTTAGGATTTCTTAAGCCGTTAAAATTTACCGGAACAGGCTTTGCATAGCCGAATAAAAACGGCGAACCCACCAAAATCAACAATAAAGGGAGAAGTATCGTCCCGAACGGGTCGATATGCTTAATAGGATTGAGCGTGAGCCTGCCGGCTTTTTTAGCGGTATCGTCGCCGAAAATATGCGCTACGTAGCCGTGTGAGACCTCGTGAAGTATAATGGCGAATAAAACCGGAATTATTGCAATTACTATTAACTGTATAGTATTATTCATATGCAACCATTATACGATTATTTTTCCTTATAAATCAATATAATTTTATTCCTTTTCCTTAATCCTGCAATAGAAATTTTTTATGCGCTATTTTGTTCGGATAAACAAAAATGTTTAATTTTTTGTCCGCAATATTGTATAATGATAATAAATTACAATCTAAACATGAAAGCAAACCATAAACTTTATAGCAAACTGAACGGCGAAGTCCTGCCTTTCGTCCAAAAACCGGTAAGATATCTTGGTTTAGAAACCGGAACTACCGTAAAAGATATCAAAAATATTCCTTTAAAATTTGCTTTAGCTTTCCCAGATTTTTACGAACTCGGCATGAGCCATATAGGAATGGGAATAATATACGATATTTTAAACTCCGTAGGCCACATTGCATGCGAAAGGGTTTACCTGCCTTATCCCGACATGAGCGCAAAACTTAAAGAACATAATATCCCTTTATTTTCATTAGAATCTTTCGAAGAAATTAAAAATTTCGACATAGCCGGCTTTTCCCTGCAGTATGAACTATCCTATACTAATATATTATTAATGCTTGAGCTTTCGGGTATTCCCGTATTTTCTAAAGACCGGACGGGAGCTGACTTTCCTTTTATAGGGGCGGGCGGGCCCTGCGCTTTTAACCCTCTGCCGTTAAACGATTTTATGGATTTTTTTATCATAGGAGACGGCGAAATTACTACCGTCGAGGTATGCGATACCGTATTGAAAGCAAAAAACGGCCTTAAATCCGGTGCGGTAGATATATCGGACTACCGAGAATATACTAAAAGTAAACTTGCCGAAATTCGCGGCGTTTATGTACCTGGCATTTCAAAAAGCGTAAAAAAATCTTTACTTAACGATATAGATTTAAACTATAACTTAAATAATTGCGATAACCTTAATAATAAATTTAATAATTTTAATTTTGAAAACGGCGGGCAAAGTGAACATATTTATATAAATAAGCATATAGTACCGCTTATAGAAACCGTCCACAACAGGCTTGCCGTCGAGATAGCGCGTGGCTGTTCTTCAGGATGCAGATTCTGTCAGGCCGGTTATATTTACAGACCCGTAAGGGAAAGAAAAAAAGATACCGTCGTAAATGCCGTAAAGCATGGACTTCATACGACCGGTTTAGAAGAAATATCGCTATCTTCGCTTTCTACGGGAGATTATTCCGAAATAGAACCGCTGCTTTCCGAGTTAGCCGAATTAACCTACGAAGAGAAAATATCGATGTCGTTTCCGTCTATGAGAATCGGTTCTTTAAGCGAAGATATACTTAAAAAAACCGCCGCAGTCAAAAAAACAAATTTTACGCTGGCTCCGGAAGCAGGAACCCAAAGGCTGAGAAATATCATAAACAAAAATATATCCGAAACGGATCTTCTTAACGAAGCCGCCGGGCTTTCGCAAAAAGGCTATAAGTCTTTAAAACTTTATTTTATGATAGGTCTTCCTTTTGAAAGAATCGCCGACTTAGACGGAATAGCCGCTTTAATAATAAAAATAAAAAGCGCGTCAAAAGGACTAAATATTACCGTAAACGTAAATAACTTCGTTCCCAAACCTCATACTCCTTTTCAGTGGTTTCCGATGGAAAAAGAAGAAGCGCTTAACTTTAAAATAAATTATTTAAAAAAGATATTAAAACCGCTGAACGTAAATTTTAAATATCAGGACCCCAAAGTCAGCTTTATAGAAGCGCTGATATCGAGAGGGGATGAATTTACTTCTAAAATTATATATAAGGCGTATAAATCGGGAGCGGTTTACGACAGCGAGTCGAGGCTTTTTAATTATAATGCGTGGATAAAAGCGCTTGAAAACGAAAACCGGAATCAAAACGAAAATATGGACCGGGACGGAGACGAAATCGATTACGGAGGTTATTTTAAATACTTATACGAGGAAAAAAAAATAAACGATCCGCTCCCATGGGACTTCATAGATATTCTGGTCGATAAAAAATTTTTGAAAGAAGAATATAAAAAATCTTGTATTCAGAACGCAAGGTCTATTTATTATTTTAATTTTAATTCCGAAACAGATATAGAAGACCTTTCTACGCAAAACTGCAGAAAAATATGCTATTTATGCGGCGTATGCGATTTTAAAACCGTAAGCCCCGTTTACTCGTCTAAAGCCGCAAATATAAAAATGCATAAAAAAAATATTAAAAGCGGCGTAAATTATGATTACGGTAAAAGTATAAATAAAGGCGCCTTTTTTATTAATGAAGCAGGCGGAAACAGAGCGGAATCGGATAATTTTAACTGTAATAATAATATTAAAGTTAAAACTGTTCCATTTTCCGAAATAACCTTCATATATTCCAAAAGAGGAATAGCAAAATATCTCGGACATTTAGAAACGGTTAAAATACTCCTTAAAACTTTCAGGATAGTAAAAATTCCGCTGTTATATAAAGAATCCGAATATGTTTTGAGACCGAAACTTAGCTATTCCAACCCGATACCTTTCATGTCGGAAAGCGACGGGCTGTATATTAAAGGAAGAATTGCAAAAATTTATGCCGCAACTTTGAACTTAGCTGACTTAGCAGATTTAAAAGATAAAATAAATACGTTATTGCCGGAAGGTTTAAAAATTATAGATATAAAGATATAAAAACTATGTTAAAATTTTTATTGACAAATTTAAAAATAGTTATATTATATATAAAATATACACGATATCGGCTGGCGAAAGATTAAGCTAAAGCGCAAATCTTAAATATGAACTAAGATTAACCATACATACATACATGCGACGGCAAAATACGGCAAAACAATTATAATTTAATTTTAATTTATTTAGGGAGGGTAAGAAATTGAAAGCATTGAAAGGAAAAAAAGGGTTAACCGTTTTATTTACCGCATTATTTTTAGTATTAGTAAGTTTCAGTCTTTACGGATGCGCAAAAAAACCTGCTGCAACTACTAAACCGGCTAAAAAAACCGCGAAAAAAGCCGCCAAAGCCGCTAAGAAAACTGCCAAAAAAGCATCAAAAAAAGCAACTTCAAAAACAAAAGCTAAAACGATGTCTGCTTCAAAACCGGCCGCAGGAAACTTAAAAACTGCCGCAATGAAAATTATTAAAGCACAGGGATGTCAAGGATGCCACGTAATCAACGGAAAGGGCGGATCGATAGGTCCTAATCTCGACAAAGAAGGAACTAAAGGTCATTCTATACATTGGCTTGAAGTTCAGATCAATACGCCTAAAGTTCATGACAAAACCACTATGATGCCGAATCATAACCTTAATCCGGCTCAGTTAAAAACGGTTGCGGAATATCTTGAATCTTTAAAATAAGTTTTTATAGCAGCATCAAGCAAAATTAATTAACATAATTAAAAATAAAAGGCATCTATGAATAAATTGAATAAATTTAATTTCATAGATGCCTTTTTATATGATTCTTTATACCAATCTTAATAAATATAAACTATTGCTATACAAAAATTAGAAAAATTAATTATGAAAACAAATAATAAAAATAAAACCGTTTTAATAACATTATTAATAGTCGTCGTTTTAGCCGCAGGAACACTGTTATATAAAAATTTTAAGACGCAGTCCAAAGGCTCGCTATCTTCGTCAAAGCCTAAAGTTTCTAAAATTAAACTTACAAGATATCAAAAGTTTAAAAAATTTTGGCATAAAATGTACGCCCACCTTCGCACCGAGAAAGTCGTTTATTCTTTAAGACCGCTTTATAACGATAAAATTAATAAAATAGAAACTTACAGTTTAACCCTTACTTCTTACGATGGACTTCAGCTGAAAGGCTATTTTGCAATTCCGTACGGCATCAAAGGAAAAAAATATCCGGGGGTTCTCCTGCTTCACGGCTACGGCTCATACGGAACGCCCGGCTGGGCGCATTTTTTTGCAAGAAGGGGATATGCGGCTCTTTCGATTGATTTAAGAGGTCACGGCAGAAGCGCAACGGTTTATCATCCGGGTTTTCCAGGTCTTATGACTAACGGAATTCTTCACGTAAAAAGTTTTTCTATGGTTAAAATAGTAATGGATTCTCTTGCGTCTCTAAGGTTTCTTGAACATTATAAACATATAAACAATAAATATATTTTTGTTACAGGCGGAAGTATGGGAGGAGGGCTGTCGCTAATCGACGCTGCAATAGATCCTCACGTTACGGCGGCGGCGGGAGACGTTCCGTTTTTAAGCGATATTCCGGTCCAGATGCCGCTTGCAAAAATGGGTCCTTATATGGAAGTTAAGGCTTTTCTTAAGAAACATCCGGAAGATAAAGCAAAAGTTATGCGCTCTTTATATTACGTGGACACCAAACATTTTGCAAAATGGATAAAAGTTCCCGTTATGATAGGCATAGGACTTAAAGACGAAGACTGTCCGCCTAAAGGCACTTTGGCAGTATATAAACTTATTAAATCGAAGAAAAAGCTTTTCGTCGCTAAAAACAGCGGTCACGTCGTACTTCCGGGCTGGAATATGGAGGTTTTTAAATTTTTTGCCCCTTATCTGCCGAAATCCGATAATAACGCCGCTAAAAAAACCTTAAAAAATAATAAAAACGGAAGAAAATTTTTATAATCAAGGAAAATTTATGAAACTAGATAAAAGCTTAGATGCCGTAAAACATGCCGAGTCGCTTATGCCCGGAGGCGTTAACAGTCCCGTAAGGGCATTTAAATCCGTCGGATTATCTCCTATAGTCGTAAAAAGGGCTAAAGACGATAAAATTTACGATATAGACGGAAACGAATATATCGATTACGTAATGTCTTACGGCCCGATGCTTCTTGGGCACGCCGACGAAAGAGTGGTTAAAGCCGTATGGTCGGCAGCTTCGCAAGGCTTCAGTTTCGGCGCCACGACGGAAGGGGAAATAGAAATTGCAGGTTTAATAAATAAATATTTTCCGTCTATAGAATCGGTCAGGCTCGTAAATTCCGGAACCGAAGCCGTGATGAGCGCCCTGAGGCTTGCGAGAGGTTTTACCGGAAGAAGCAAAATTATAAAATTTGAAGGATGCTATCACGGACATTCCGATTCTATGCTGGTTAAAGCAGGGTCGGGCGCGCTGACGACTTCCGTCCCATCAAGCGCAGGCATTACGGAAAGCCTTTCAAAAGATACCTTAGTCGCAGTTTATAACGATATATCGTCCGTCAAAGAGCTTTTTTCAGCAAACAAAAAAGAGATAGCGGCGGTTATAATAGAACCTGTTGCGGCAAATATGGGCGTAGTTTTGCCTGAAGAAGGTTTTTTAAACGGCTTGATAAATTTAGCTCACGACAACGGTTCTCTCGTCATTTTCGACGAAGTTATTACGGGATTCAGGCTTTCTAAAGGCGGAGCGCAGGGTTTATTCGGTTTAAAACCGGATATTACGTGCCTCGGCAAAATAATAGGCGGCGGACTTCCAATAGGAGCATTCGGAGGCAGAAGAGATATAATGGAATTTCTTTCTCCCCTCGGACCCGTTTATCAGGCAGGCACGCTATCGGGTAATCCTGTGTGCGTAGCCGCCGGTATTGCGACTATAAAAGCTATAGAAAGCGACGACGCCGTATCGAAAGCTAATTCTTCCGCAAGTTATTTAATAGACGGTTTAAAAAACGAACTTAAAGATTTTAAAGATAAAATAACCATAAATTCTATTTCTTCGATATTAACAATATTTTTAAAGGGCGGAGGCGTTATTGATTTTAAGGACGTTATGAAATCGGATACAAACAGGTTTAAAGATTTTTTCGCTTCGGCATTAAACGAAGGGTTATTTATTGCGCCTTCACAATATGAAGCGATGTTCGTAAGTTCCAAACATACTAAAGCCGGCTTGGACAAAACCGTTGAAATTATTGCGGAAGCGATAAAAAAGTTATTTTAAGAATTATAAAAATTTATAAAATTTCAGCTAATATGCATCAAGGTATTTATGCCACCTATTTTACATATTTGAATTTGAAATGGTGGAGGATAGGGGATTCGAACCCCTGGCCTATGCCATGCGAAGGCATCGCTCTACCAACTGAGCTAACCCCCCACTTTTCAAATTGTGACGGGGACAGAATTAAATTCTGTCCCCGTAATATAGACATTATCCCAAAAAAAAATTAAAATTGCAACCGAAATTGCAACCCCGTTCTTGACTTTTTGCATAACTGCGATAAAATATTAATAAGAAACGATAAATATTTCAACTTCTTAAACTCTGAATAATTTTTTTAGTTAATTTAATTATTTAATTAATTGGTATATAAAGTATAAAATTATGTATTAGAAATAATTAAAATATTAATTTTATTTTAATCAGGAGGGGAAAATGGAGAGATTAGTTTCGTTTAAACAGTCCGTTAAAAGTTCCGTCGTAAAAAACGTGTTTCACTTTGCAGGAAACTACGTATTGCCTAAATTAAGCGATGAAACTATAATTAAACTGTCCGATAAAATCAATAATTTTGAAGCGCCTGCCGGAAAGATTTTTTTCGACCATATTTTTATCGGATTAAAAAGAAAATTTCCGCATTTATCTAAAAACGTAAAACAGGGAATATTAGATAATTTTATTTCAAACTTTCTTTTGCTAAGCGGAGACAGAAGAAAAGCTTTTATAGAAAAAAACGGATTTTATCCGCCTCTTTTTTACGTTATAAGCCCTACAATGCACTGCAATTTAAAATGTTACGGGTGCTACTCTGCAAATTATACCCGAAACGATAAACTCTCTTTTGAAAAAATCAACGAGATTATAGACGAGGGCAAAAAATTCGGCATATTCTTTTATACTATATCGGGCGGAGAACCTTTCGTGAGAAAAGACCTGTTCGATATTTTAGAAAGAAACAGCGACTGCTATTTTCAGATATACACTAACGGTTCGCTTATAGACGGTAAAACCGCCGAAAGACTGTCTAATATAGGTAATGTTTTTCCTTGCATAAGCGTCGAAGGATTTGAAGATGAAACAGATGAAAGAAGGGGCAGGGGACATTTTAAAAAAGTAGTATCCGCTATGAATAATCTCAAGGATAACGGAGTGCTGTTCGGTTTTTCGGCAACCGCTACGCGCTATAACAACGAACTAATCGTAAGCGACGAATTTATAGATTTTTATATTAAACAGGGTGCTTTTCTCGGCTGGTATTTTAATTATATACCGATAGGCCGTGAGCCTGACGTAAATCTTATGCCTACGCCGGAACAGCGCAATTTTAGAAGAAAAAGGGTGGTAGAAATAAGGGAAACTAAGCCGATAGTGGTTGCCGATTTCTGGAACGACGGCGTACTTTCCCACGGATGCCTTTCAGGAGGACGGGTCTATCTTCACGTAAACGCAAACGGCGGAGTAGAGCCTTGCGTATTTGCCCAGTTTGCCGCCGACAATATTTTTGATAAATCTATGGAAGAAATTTTAAATTCCATGTATTTTAAATCTATTAGAAAAGAACAGATGGGAGTTAAGAACAGGCTTCGTCCATGCATGATTATAGACCATCCGAAAATATTAAGAAAAGTGGTTTCCGAAGGCGGAGCAAAAGCGACTCAGGAAGGCGGAGAGTCCATAATCACGGAACTCAAAGATAAGATGGACGAATACTCGCAAAATTACGGCAAAATTGCGGATAAGGCATGGGAAACCGAATTTGGAAGCGGCAAATATTTCACTGCTTACGACGGAAGAAAATTTGATTTAAACGAAGAAGATTACTATAGAAAACAGCTGTATCCGCTAAAGGGAGGTAAAAACAATTAACCGTTTCTATAGAAATGTGCCGATAGAAATTTTAAATTTTAATAGGTATTCTAAGCGCTGACGGTTTTAAACCGTACATGCTTTAGCCGGGATAACAAAAAAAAGGCGTCGGATTGATAAAATCCGACGCCTTTTTTTGATTAGAAACTGCAAATGCAGTCGAGAGTAATAGAATAAATAAATCTGGCACCTTTAAAAAAAATTATATTATAATAGTCATTATATGACGACGGCGGATATAGTAATTCCTAAAAGCGGAACGGATATAAAGTTTACTTATATAATACCCGATGATTTTGAAAGCGAAGCGGAAACGGGCAGGGCGGCGCTTGTTCCATTAAAAAACAGAACCGTTTACGGGTTTATTTACGACGTAAAAAAAAACGATGACGAAGAAAAAGAAAATTTAAAGCAAAATAAACCGATAAAATTAAAAAATGTATTGCGTATTTCAAGGGTAAGTTTTTTTACGGAATCTCGCAAAGATATTTTTAATTTTTTAGCAGCGTATTATCATGAAAATATATCAGGAGTTTTCGATACTGTTTTGCCCTCTTTAGACGCAAAACGATTCGACCTGCTCGATAAATATTTTGAAGAGGCCGAAAGTTTTAATCAAAGTTCCTCCGGTGTTTACGGGCAGGCCGAAGATTTCCTGAAAAAAAATAATAGCGGCAACTTAAAGCCGCAAGGACAATACGCAGACGGTTTCCTTTCAAAAGCCGGATACGAACTTACTAAAGACCAGGAAAACGCAGTAAATCTTATAAAAGAATCTATCTCGGAGGGCTTTTATAAAACTTTCCTGCTTCATGGCGTCACGGCAAGCGGCAAAACGGAAGTATATTTTAATCTCATCGATTACGTGCTGTCTTTAAATAAACAGGTTATAATTACCGTCCCGGAAATTTTTATAACCAACCAGTTTATCTACCTCATAAAAAAACGTTTTGAAAACCTTTTAAAACAAAACGCTTTTGCCGTATTTCACAGTAAAATATCTAAAAAAGAAAAACTGATAAACCATATCAGGATAATGAGCGGCGGCGTCAAACTTATTCTGGGAGCCAGGTCGGCAGTGTTTTCTCCTCTGAAAAATCCGGGACTTATAATAATAGACGAAGAACACGACGGTTCTTATAAACAGCAGTCCGGTCTTCTTTACAACGCAAGGGACGTTGCGGTTATGATAGCTAAGAAAACTTCCTCAGTATGCATACTTGGTTCCGCTACGCCTTCTTTAGAATCTTATTATAATGCTTCAGTATTAAAAAAATATGAATATATTTATATAAAAGACAGGGTTAAAGGCAAAACGCTGCCGGACATAGAACTGATAAATTTAAAATCAGAATTTAAAACTCTTACTAAAAAAGAATTTAAAGATAAAATTTTATCGGAAGAAACTATAAAATTAATAACCGAAAACATTTCCGCCGAAAAACAGGTTTTGCTGTTTTTGAACAGAAGAGGATTCTCTACGTTTTTAATATGCACTTCCTGCGGGCATCAATTTTTATGTAAAAATTGCGCTATATCTTTGGTTTACCATAAGCATAAAAACGGGAAAAAAACGGGAATAAATTCCGATATATCCCATGAAATATTAGAATGCCACTACTGCGGACATAAAGAAAAAGTTCCAAAACTGTGTCCTGAATGCGGCATGGACACTATAGAACCATACGGCATAGGCGTACAAAAGTTAGAAGAATACGTAAAATCATTGTTTTCAAACGGCGAAAAAAACGGAATAGCAATAGAAAGAATAGATTCAGATATTGCAAAAAAAGGCAAAACAGGCGCCGAAATTTTTAAAAAAATGCGCGAAAAAAAAATAGACATACTAATAGGTACTCAAATTATAGCCAAAGGTCATGATTTTCCCGACGTAGGTCTCGCAGTAGTAATTTTTGCCGACAGCCTGCTTAATCTGCCGGACTTCAGAAGCGCCGAAAAAGCTTTTCAAATTTTAACGCAGGTAGCCGGAAGAGCAGGCAGGGGAGCAGACAAAGGTAAAATAGCCGTTCAGACTTTTATACCCGATAACTACCTGTTAAGGTATACCGCGGCACACGATATAAAAGGATTTTACGAAAAAGAGCTTGAAATACGCAAAGAATACGGATATCCGCCTTATTCCAGAATAATCGCCCTGAAATTAACGGACAAAAATATCGAAACCCTGAGAGAAACCGCTTTGAACTTAAAAAAAAGCATTGAAAATATTATAGATACAAAGATAAAATCGGGAGATTTTGCCGGCGGCGATAACGGCGGCATAAGTATTTTGGGGCCTTCGCCTTGTCCAATAGAAAAAATAGACAACAAATTCAGGTATCAGCTTATTTTAAAATCGTCTCCGCCTGCTGCAAATCTGCATAAACTCGTATCGGCTTTAAAAATAGACGCAAATCTTTTTAAAAGTTTTTCTTCTAGAAAAATTATTGCAGATGTTGACCCCGACGTTCTTATGTGATAAACTAAAAAACTATTCCGTATATATAAATTAAATGCGGTGTACAGTAAAATAAATTAATTAAAATTATATAATAATATAAATAATAATATAAACTAAATTATCTCGTCGAGGTTGTTATTAAATGAATAAAGCTCAATTTACCGAAAAATTTGCTTCTAAAAACAATATACCGATTAAATTGGCTGACAGAATAATCGATACTATAATTAACGATATTAAAGAAACTTTAATTCAGGGTAAAAGAATAGAAATCAGAGGATTTGGAAGTTTTTTCGTTAAAGAATACGACACTTATACCGGCAGAAATCCCAAAACCGGAGAAAAAATAGAAGTCGGCAAAAAATCAGTTCCGCAGTTTAAAGTAAGTAAAATTTATAAAAATGACCTTGTCGAAGATTAAAGCAGATAATAAATTTTTCATTAAAACATACGGCTGCCAGATGAACGTACACGACTCGGATTTAATAGAAAACGGGCTCGTTAAAAACGGATTTAAAAAAGCCGTTTCTGTCGAAGACGCGGATATCGTGGTTTTTAATACATGCAGCGTAAGGGATAACGCAGACCATAAAGTAATTTCCGAACTCGGAAGGATTAAAAAAAACTATGCCGATAAAAAAATAGTCCTTGCCGGATGTTTCGCAAAACAGATTAAACTGACGAAAGAACAAAGCGGCAATATATATTTCGATTATTGTTTCGCTCCGGAAGAAATTTTTTCCATTCCCGATATACTTAAAAACAATACCGGCATCAAAGGTGCAGACGGTTCAAACGAAACGGCGCAAATTCCGTTCTTAACGGAACGGCCGCGTCCGTCCGAATATTTTGAAATAGATAATAAAACCGAAGAATATTTTTACGATAAAAAGCCTGAAAACGGAACGGCATCCGTAAAAATAACGGAAGGGTGCAATAATTTTTGTTCTTACTGCATTGTACCGTACGTAAGGGGAAGAGAAAGGTCTATTCCTATCGACATTATATATAATACCGTTAAAAATCTTATAGATAAAGGCGCGTCCGAGATAACGCTTTTAGGTCAAAACGTTAATTCTTATATGTCGCCGGACGGCGATAAGAAAAACTTTCATTATTTATTAAATGAACTGTCGGGTATAGAAGGACAGTTTAAAATTAGATTTTTAACTTCGCATCCTAAAGATTTTAACGATAAATTAATTGATACGGTATGCGGCAGCGACAAAATTGCGAAAGAAATTCATCTTCCGGTTCAATCCGGCTCAGATAAAATACTTGCAATGATGAACAGGGGCTATACAAAAGCACAATATTTAAACCTTGTCCGAAAATTAAAGAACGGAAATCCGGATATTTCTGTTTCTACAGACATTATAGTCGGTTTTCCCGGGGAATCGGACGAAGATTGTGAAGATACTTTAAAATTAATAGAAGAAGCGGAGTTCAGTTCTATTTTTGCATTTAAATATTCGCCGAGACCGTTTACTAAAGCTTTTAAATTTAAAGACGATGTTTCATTAGAAGTTAAAAAAGAAAGGCTTGAAAGGGTATTTCAGAAATACAAAGAAATCCAAAAACAGAGGTAATATATTACTATGCTTATAGATTTCCATATGCACACGGTCTTTTCGGACGGAGAACTTGTTCCCGCCGAATTAATAAGGCGTTCTATTTATGCAGGCCTTGACGGAATAGCTATAACAGATCATGCAGATTTTTCAAATATAGAACATAATTTATCCTGTTTAAAAAAAATATGCGATAAGATAAACTCTCTTTACGGCAATGAAAAAAGAGGAAATAAATTTCAAGTTCTGCCCGGCGTCGAAATTACGCACGTACCGCCGGCTCTTATAAAAGATGCCGCTATTCTTGCAAGAAAATCCGGAGCAAAAATAATCATAGTCCATGGAGAGACTTTAAGCGAACCTGTCGAAAAAGGCACCAACGCCGCGGCGCTCAAAGCAGATATAGACATACTGTCGCATCCAGGTTTAATTACAGAGAAAGAAGTCCATTTAGCAAAGAAAAACGGCATATATTTAGAGCTGTCATACAGAAAGGGGCACTGTTTGGCAAACGGACACGTCGCAGCCGCTGCACAAAAAACGGGGGCTAAGCTGATAATTTCAAGCGATACTCATTCGCCGTCGGATATAATGGGCGAAAAAGAATATAATGACGTCGGTTTAGGAGCCGGGCTAACAGTTAAAGAACTTAAAAAAATTAAAGAAAATGCCTTGAATCTGTTGAAAAAAAACGCTTGATTTTTATTTTGTTATCTTATAATATTAGTTATCTTTAATGATTAAAAAAGGGAAATAATAATGGATAAAATCGATTTGGAAGGTTTTTTTATTAAAAATAAAATTGCGTTAATAGCCGTCTTTGCAACAGTTATTATTATAATCGCCGCCGTTTTCGGCATAAGATATTATAACGGCATGCAAAACAAAAAAGCTTCAAAGCTTTTATGGAAAGGGATTAGGCTTTATATGTCGTACGACGGAAAAAATCCGTCCGCCGTTGTGAAATCCGTTTCATACCTGAAAAAACTCCGCAGCGAATACGGCGGAACTAATGCGGCTAAAATATCCTGTTTTTATACAGGTTTAGATTATATGAGAATGGGAAAATTTAAAAATTCGTCGTCTTATTTTAATAAATACGTCAAGTATTATCCTAAGTCTGATTCTAACAATTTAACTTATCTTGCTTACAGCAATCTTGCAACGGTTTCTATGCTTGAAAAAAATTACAAAAGCGCAATTTCCGATTTTGCCGCAATGTCTAAAATAAACGACGTAAAACTTCAGGAATATGCTATGCTTGAAGAAGCCGCAGTTTATACGAAAATAAAAGAACCCAAAAAAGCGGTTGCGCTTTATAAGACTATGCTTACAAACGATGCGATGACTAAAGACAGAGGTTACATAGAAAACTTGATTCAGCTTAATAATTAATTTTTATATATATTTAAAAAATTAGTCAAAAATAAAAAGAGGTAAATTATGGGGTTATTTGGCAAATTAAATAACAAAGGATGTTACGATGTAATGAACTCCGCTTTAACCGATAACGATGAGCAATTGGAGAAAATACAGAAATCAGACCCAAGACTTTTTAACGCTTCATTTCCTGTGCTGTCTTTAGTAAACGAATGGAGAAATAGGATATTGTCTCTTGTCTCAGAAAGAGTAGATATTATGGAAATCATGATAGATACCAAAAAAACAGCAGGAGTTTTCGGAGGAGAAATAGAAAGAGCGGTTCAAAGGATTACCAGCGTGGCTACGGCAACAGAGGAAATGTCGTCAACGGCTAAAGAAATTGCCAAAAACGCACAGGCTGCAGCTGGAGAAGCAGCAGATACTGTCAAAAAAACAAAAGAAGGTTCTGCCGCATTAGAAGAACTTGTTTCCAGAATGGAGCAGGTTGAATTAGCGGTTAAAACAATGGGGGAGTCGATAAACCAGTTTGTAACGAGAACGCAGAAAATAGTAGAACTAACCGATAAAGTAAAAGAAATAGCGGCACAGACCAATCTCCTTTCTTTGAACGCCGCAATAGAAGCAGCAAGAGCTGGAGAACATGGAAGGGGATTCGCGGTGGTAGCCGACGAAGTAAGAACGCTGGCGGAAAAATCTGCTCAGGCGGCAAAAGAGATAGAACAGGTTACTCAGGATATCGGCGGACAGTCTAAAGAAGTAGAAATTAAAGTCAACGAAGGACTTTCTCATCTTAAGAACTCGCAGGAATCTTTAGATATAGTAACGAACGTTATGTCGATAGCCGATAAAGCGGCAACGCAAACCAGCGAACAGGTAACGTACATCGCCACGGCGGCGGAAGAACAGTCGCAGGTCGCCTCGGAAATGGCTAACAATCTTTCATCGCTGTCTTCGGGTATGGAAGAAATGCAAAATACTTTTAATAATATAGGTTCTTCTTTTGATAAGATAATCAAAGAACAGGGTAATTCTCTGAAAGTTTTTTCTGATTGGAAATTTGACTGTATGCTACTAAATATAGTTAAAGCTGATCATTTAATGTGGGTTACCAAAGTGCTTGATGCTTTATCGAATAAACAGTTATCCCTGAACAGCTCCGAATTAACCGACCATCACCAGTGCAGGCTCGGCAAGTGGTATGACGGTATTGGCAGACAGAAATACGGCGATTATAAAGAATTTATAGAATTAGGGCAAATTCATCCGAAAGTCCACGAAACCGGAAAAGCTCTTATCGACGCTTTAAACGCAAAAGATTTAGATAAGGCGAATAACTTGGCGGACAAGCTGATAGACTATAAAAATCAGGTAATAAAAGTGCTTGACGATTTAAATAATAAAGTCAAAGCAGATAATATTTACAACAGGCAGAAAAAATAGTGGATTCGGTACATCCTATAAACGTAATATTTCTATGGCATTTTCATCAGCCGTATTACAAGGATAATTTTACAGGCGAAATGTTAATGCCGTGGACGAGGCTCCATGCAACTAAAGATTATTACTACATGGGAGGGCTTTTAAAAAATTATCCAGAAATTCACGCAACGTTTAACTATTCGCCGTCATTGCTCCGCCAGATTGAAGATTATACCGGCAATTACGACGCTCTTCTTAAAAACGAAAATTTTTTAAGCATATCCGATAGAAAAATATCGGAACTTTCGCTTGAAGACAAATTTTTTATTATAGAAAAATTTTTTCCCGCATGTTCTTCAAGCAACAACTTCATAGAAAAAAGCGCCAGGTTTAAACAGCTTTACGTCAGATTAAAAACCGCAGAAGGCGGAGGACTTGAGGAAAAAGCCGATTTGTTTGACACTCAAGATTATTTAGACATTATAGTCCTGTTTAATCTTTTGTGGTTTGATCCTATTTCTATAGCAGAAGACGAGTTTTTAACCGCATTAAAAAATAAAGATAAAAAATTTACCGAAGAAGAAAAAGACGGATTAATCAAAGAAAAAATTCCGCAAATTTTAAATAAAATACTTCCTTTAATAACCGAACTTGCAAAAAACGGACAGATAGAAATTTCTGCAAGCCCTTATTATCATCCTATACTACCTCTGCTGTGCGATACCGATATAGCCGATTTTCACGACGGCATCAAACTGCCGGCTCCTTTCAGGCATCCTGAAGATGCAGATTATCAGATTAAAAGTGCTTTGGATTATTTCAGCGCAAAATTAAAATATAATATTAAAGGAATGTGGCCGTCGGAAGGAAGCGTTAGCGAAAAAGCTTTAAAACTTTTTATGGACAACGATATAAACTGGATAGCTACCGACGAAGAAATATTGGAAAATTCTATAGGAACAAATCTTGAGGATTTAAGGCTGCGGAAATTATTATACAGGCCGTATATAATAAAAAGAAACGGCAAATTTTTATATATTTTTTTTAGAGATAAAGGTCTTTCAGATTTAATAGGTTTTAAATATTCCAATTACGAACCTAAAGCGGCGGCGGAAGATTTAATAAATAACTTGAAAAATATAGCATTAAGTCTTAAAAATTACGATAAAAACGGATTATCCGCAGTACCGATAATATTAGACGGCGAAAACGCATGGGAATATTATAAAAATAACGGATACGATTTTTTTAATTATCTTTACGAAAGCCTGACTAAAAATTTAAAAATCTTAAAAACGCTCACGGTCGGCGAATATATAAAAAAGACGGAAGAAACGTTAAAAATGACCGATGCAGAATCGGGCGCATTCGAAAACGGCAAAACCGGATTGAAAATAAAACCGTTTTTCGATATTAAATGGAATGCCGATCCTGACAAATACAGCGAATTCGATTATGCTAAAATATACAATATACCCATGATATACCCAGGTTCATGGATTAATCACAATTTCAGAATATGGATAGGCGATAAAGAAGACAACAGGGCTTGGGATATTCTTTCGAAAACAAGAGATTACCTTATGCAAAAAGACAAAGCGGCGTATGGCGATAAAAACGGTGTAACGGCGTCTGTTTCAGTAAAAAAAGACGGAAATAGACCTGATTTTAAAGCGGCATGGGAACAGATATTTATAGCGGAAGGAAGCGACTATAACTGGTGGTACGGCGAAGACAGAACGTCCGGCATAGACGAAGAATACGACTTCCTCTACAGAACGCATCTTATAAACGTATATAAATTTTTAAACGAAACCCCGCCGGACGATTACTTTATACCTTTGCTCGAGGGGAAAAAAGCGGTAAAGCCTAATTTGGATATAGTATCTTTTATTTATCCCAAAATAGACGGTATAGCGGATAACTATTTTGAATGGCTCGGAAGCGCTATTTTTTTCCCAAGTATTTTATCGGGAAAGGCAATGGCGCATACCGATAGGTTTATAAGAAAAATGCAATACGGATTTAATGAAGATAATTTTTTTATGCGGTTTGATTTTTTTAAAAAAGACTATTCCGAATTAATAGGAAAAGTGCTTATAATAAAATTTATAAATACTTCAGAAATTGAAGTAAAAATTGAATTTTATCAAAATAACTCATTAAATTTACTATTGAATTCACCGGCGATTAAAGACGGAAAGTCCGCGGCAGAACACAATACAGGAAATCTTTTGAAGGCCGCATATAATAAAATTCTCGAATTATCCGTCAAGACTTTTGCCTTAGGCGTAACGCCAAACAATAAAATCGACTTTTACGCCGTTCTTACTTATAAAGATAATCCGCTCGTCGAAATAGAGCGTTTTCCGGTCAGCGGTTATTTCGAAACTACCGTACCTGATTCAAACTTTGAAATAGTAAACTGGATTGTATGAGTCATACGTTAAAATATTTATGATGTCCCATAAGATACATTATGTAAACTGTAAAATAAAATCAAATGCCTTCTTTGCTGTTTAATTATATTTATCTCGCATTATTTTTTCCTTTAGCATTTATAATCGAATTTTATTCAGGCTTCTTAAAATATAAACTGCATCCGCTGAACATAATGGGACGAATTGCCTTAAATATAGAAAAGCGGCTATATACATTTTCCGATAAAATTATATCAGGTATTTTTTTTAACGTAATAACTATTCTCGTTATATCGGCTCTATTTTCTGCGGCATGCTTTGCAATATTTTATATTTCGCCCCCGCTCTTCTATATCTTTTCTTTATACATACTTGCTTCTTTTCTTTCTGCCGGAGGATTAAGGCATGAAGCTTTAAAAATATATAAAATGCTTAAAACCGGCGATATAAACGGCGCAAGAGAAAATCTCCCGTCTCTTGCCGGCAGGGATAGCAAAAACCTTAATCCGCCCGAAATTTCCAGAGCCGTCGTAGAGTCGGTTTCTGAAAATACAGGCGACGGAATAGGCTCCGTCGCTTTTTATTTTACCTTGGGAGGAATAGCAGGATTGATGATTTCAAAACATTGTTTAATAGCAGAATTTTTACAGGTTTATTTCATTATATTCTTAGGCGTTTTATCTGCCGTAATTTACAAAACTGCAAATCTTTTAGACTCTATAGTCGGATACAAAAATAAAAAATATGAGAAATTCGGTAAATTTTCTGCGCGATTAGACGACGCTTTAAATTTTGTACCATTCAGAATAACGGCTTTATTCATGATGTTATCTATATTTATTTTAAGTATTGCTTTAAATAATTATAAAAATAAATCTGCCCTATTATCCTTTATAAAATTCAGAAAAAATCACCCCAGTCCCAACGGCGGACAGCTTGAGTCCGTTACCGCAGGCGCACTGAATATTAAATTAGGCGGCGTAAATTATTACAGCGGCGTTGAAAGCAGAAGACCGGTTATAGGATTTGAAAACTACAATCAGCCGGACGCTGAAAGTATAATTGAAACTATAAGGATAATGGAAGTATCGTCTATAATTATTGCGCTTGTTTATACTGCGGCGCTGCTGATGATCGTATTCCATACATAATATTTTATATCGGTATTGCAATATCTGTTTTGTTTTTATTGTTCTTCGTAAATAAAAACTTGATTTCCGTTTCCACGTTTTGCCTTATACATTGCCATATCCGCTTCTTCTATTATTTCGTCGGCATTTTTACCTTTTTTAAATCCGGATACACCTATAGACAGACCTATCTTTTTTGATTTTCCGTCATTATTATTTAAAGTAAAATTATCTAATTTTTCGTTAAAATTTTCATCCGACATAAGCATTTTTAACTTTTCGTTAAAACCGTTGTTAAAATTAAATAAAATTCTATTTGCTACTATAGTAGATCTTTTTGCGGGCGTATTCGGCAATATAACCGTAAATTCGTCGCCTCCGTATCTAAAAGCGGTATCTACGTTTTTTCTTATAGCATTTTTTAAAGATTCTCCGGTAAATCTTATAATTTCGTCGCCGGCAAGATGCCCAAGAGTGTCGTTGAAGTATTTAAAATTATTTATATCTAAAAATAAGACGGATAAATCATGTCCGTATCTGGAGCATCTCGATATTTCTTTATCTAATTCTTCGCGAAAAAACCTTGAATTGTATAGTCCTGAAAGATTATCGGTTTTGACTTCGTTAGATAAAGACAGTTCAAGCTGTATTTCCTTAGTTATATCCCTGACTAAATATAAAGCGCCTTTTATTTCTCCCGACTCGTTAAACAAGTCAATTTTTTCGTTTTCAAAATAATGGTCTTTGCCTTCCAAATAACATATATTGCATATTTTGCATCCCGAAGCAAGATTTCTGATATATTCCGGAATAGACTGATTTTTAGAAAGATTTTCAAAATAATAAATATGTTTTATATTTTTATATAAAAATTCATTTAAATTTATTTTTAGTATAATCGGAGCGGCATCGTTATAAAAAACAAGATTTTCTTCTTTATCGACTACAAACGCTCCTTCTTCTAAAGAATTAAGAAGATTTTTAATCTCGACGTTTTTAAGTATATCTCGTTCTATTTCAAAATTTTTGTCTTGAAATTCTGCTCCGACCATAAAATCTCTCCTCTAATATTAAACTAAACAAAAAAATAATATATTATAATAACAATTTATTTATTTGAATTTTATGAAAAATACTATGAATTGTCAAGGAATATTTTTATTACTTAATCCCGCATTATAAAGTTGTTATTTTATTTTTTAAGAAACGAAAATTTACTTAAAAAACTGCTGCCTGTTTTATTAATTTTGTTTAAGATTTTCTCGTCTATTTTAACCGTAATATTGAGGTTGCCGTTTTTTCCTCCGAATACTCCGGCGTCTCCCATATTTTCAAAAATTACTATATTTTTATCGCCGCCGTTCAAAAGATTGTTTAAAGAAAAGCCCAATTTTATCTTTTCGGAAGTTTTTATCCGTGCCATACCTTTGCACGTTTTACATTTATACAAGAATATATCGCCGTATCCGTCGCAGTTTCTGCATAATTCCATTATTCCAGAACTTTTATTTTTAATATTTCCTGTTCCGCGGCATTCAGGACAAGGCATGCCCAGAGTTCCGCTTTCTTTGCCTTCACCGCTGCAGGAGGGACATTTTATATAGCGTTCTGCGTCTATAATTTTATCTATGAAATATTCCCGCCTTTCTAAATCTTCTTTTATATTTTTGTTCTCCTGAAATTTTTGTTCTATATCGGAAGTAAAATCCAAAATTAAATTAACGTTTGCTCCGTCTCTGAGCCTCGTCCTGTACGGCTTTATTTTATTTTCCGATTGCGATGCCTTAAAAGCTTTATAATCTTTTAGCTCTTTGTCGTATGCGCTTCTCAAAACGTCGTCGGAAAGAGTTTTATAAGCTTCGTTTATTTCTATGAATTTATCTTGATTTTCAGGATTTTTATCGGGATGATATATAGAGGCAAGCTGTCTGTAACTGCTTTTAATTAAAGTTTCTCCTGCATTCTCGTCCAAGCCTAAAATGTCGTAATAATCTTTCATAGTTCTTTCGACGATTTGCAGTTTTTATTTTTAATTATTTTTTATTCTAACGTTTATTATAAATATCGGTCAGGATTTTATTTTCTTTATTATTTCGCTTGTAGATTTGCCTTTTACGAAATTTATCAAAACCGTTTTTCCGCCGGCGGCTTCGACTATATCGCTTCCGGCGATGCTTTTCCCTTCATAGTCCGCGCCTTTTACAAGCACGTCCGGCTTTATCTCTTTTATAAGTTCGCAAGGCGTATCTTCGTCGAACAAAACTACGTAATCCACAGGTTTTAAATTTGCAAGGACGTATGCCCTGTCCCGTTCGTTTACTATAGGTCTGTCCTTGCCTTTTAAGCGCTTTACCGATTCGTCGCTGTTTAATCCTACTATCAATACGTCGCCGAGAGCTTTTGCCTTATTTAAATAGCTGATATGTCCCGAATGTATAATGTCGAAACACCCGTTCGTAAATATAATTTTTTTTGATTCGGCTTTAAGCCTCGAAAATTTTGATTTTATATCCTTCTTCGTTATTATATTTTTAGATTTCATATATTTCTTAATACAAAATGTTAAATTATACCAAAAAAATTCGGCTTTTATTAATCAAACAGATTGTATGTTAAATATAAATAAAAAACCCCCTGACATATTCGGCATACATCAGGGGGAAAAATGGAGAAAAGAATTACTGTTTTTATTTTAGCAAAATTTATATTATTATGTCAATAGAAAAATTATAAGGAGTATTTTGTATTTTAAATATAATGTTTATATGATAAAATATAAAATAAATTTTAATATGGCAAACATAAATTAGAGGTCGAATTTAAAATAATATGGATAAATGGAAATTGGGCGGGGACGACGACGAACTTTTTCATAAAGACGACGAATCTCATAAACCGTTTTCGCTTGGAAAAATAGACAAAGAAGATTTATCCGACTTTTTTCTTGAAGAAAACCAGCCCGGCAGCACGAAAAAAAAAGCCGTTCCGAAGAAAGAAAACAAAACAAATTCCGAAGAAAATTACGGTAAATACGAAAGAAGCGATGCTAAGGGCGGATTTAAAAAGATATTTTATATTATAGTTTTTATAGCTGCATTAATATCTGCATACTACTTATTTAAAACTATATTTCCGGGGAACAATACCGATATAAAATTATACGGCTTAAAAACATTGGTTTATAAATCTGAAGCGCTTCCCGAAAATAATTTATTGATTACCGGCTATCTGATAAATAAAAATAAGTTCCCCGTAAGCTATGTTAAGCTGACGTGCAAACTTTACAGCACAAAAAATATTGTTCTGCTGACAAAACACGTATTTGCGGGAAATTTTATAAATTTAAACAAACTTAAAAAGATGTCCAACGTGTCTATAAATATGGCGCTGCAAAATAAAGACGGCGACGACATGTCCGATGTAGAAATTCTGCCCAATCATCCGGTAAAATTTATGGCGGTATTTTTCGACATTAATCCAAATTCAAAAAACTATTCTATTACAATAAGCCACTTTTACAGAATAACAAAGTAATCAAACCGTAATTATGCTTTTTTAACCGTCTTTTTTCTCTTAGAAACGGCCGGCTTAACGTAATTAGAACTTGTTTTCTCAGCAGTTTTAGCCGCTATCTGCCGTCTTTTCGGTTTAGCCGCTATTTCATCTTCGTTTTGAGAATTTTGCGGCGTAACGTCTATTTCGTCCTTTCCCGAAACGCTGTTTTTAAAATTTCTCAAAGCTTTTCCTAAACCGCTTCCTATTTGGGGAAGTTTGCCGGCTCCGAAAATTAAAAAAACGACTACTAAAATAATTAAAAGTTCTGGAATGCCTAAACCAAACATATTGCCCACCTCCGTCTTTTCTTCGAAAGACTTAATTAAATATCTGCTTCGCGCTTCGAGGGTTCGAACCCCTCTCTATGTGCCTTAATCAATATTTGAATAAATTATATAATGCAAAACATTAAGAACATATGGCGGAGAGAGAGGGATGAACTTTTCTTCGAAAAGTTTAAATACTTGCAAACCCTCTTACGCGCTTCGCGCTTCGAGGGTTCGAACCCCTCTCTATGTGCCTTAATCAATATTTGAATAAATTATATAATGCAAAACATTAAGAACGTATGGCGGAGAGAGAGGGATGAACTTTTCTTCGAAAAGTTTAAATACTTGCAAACCCTCTTACGCGCTTCGCGCTTCGAGGGTTCGAACCCCTCTCTATGTGCCTTAATCAATATTTGAATAAATTATATAATGCAAAACATTAAGAACGTATGGCGGAGAGAGAGGGATTCGAACCCTCGATAGACTTGCATCTATACATGATTTCCAGTCATGCTCCTTCGGCCTCTCGGACATCTCTCCTTTACATATATATAATTTATCATTATTTTAAAATATATTCAAAGATTATTTTTTAAAGGTGTCATTTAAAAGGTGCCGGATTTATTTATTCTCTTACTGCCGACTGTGTTTGCTTATTGAGATTGAGGAATTTTATTTGCATAATCTAATTTTATTGATATAATTAATATGGAAGCGATTGGAGGGCTGGTGCTCCCCTTTGACTTCAAATCAACAGTTGTCCCCAAAAGGGCAAGGCGGGTTCGATTCCCGTACGCTTCCGCCAAAAATAACTTAAATATTAAATAATGCGATAAGGAGGTACGAAATGCCGTTAGTATCCGCAAAAGAAATTCTTGACGACGCAAATAAGAAAGGTTATGCAGTAGGGGCTTTTAATGCCAATAATATGGAATTTTTACAGGCAATATTTTCCGCCGCCGATTCCGAAAAATCGCCGATTATAATTGCCGCAAGCGAAGGAGCCATGAAATACGCCGGCGCAAAAATGATGCATTCTATGGTCAAAACCCTTTCAGATGAATTTCCTTATATACCGGTTGCTCTGCATCTTGATCACGGCTCTAATATAAAAGCCGTAATGACTGCGGTAAAAGCAGGATTTACCTCGGTTATGATAGATGCTTCGCATTTTCCATACGAAGAAAATCTTAAATTGACGAAACAGATAACAGGCATATGCCATCCTGTCGGAATTTCCGTAGAAGCCGAGCTTGGAAGGCTTCAAGGCGTAGAAGACAACGTTTCCGTCGCGGAAAGAGATGCCGTGCTTGTAAATCCGGATGAAGCGCGCGATTTCGTAGAAGCGTCAGGCATAGATTTTCTTGCACCCGCTATAGGCACTTCACACGGAGCATTTAAGTTTAAAGGAGAAGCAAAGCTCGATTTTGAAAGGCTGAAAAAAGTCAAAGAATTAACGGGTATTCCTCTGGTACTGCACGGCGCATCGTCTGTTCCCGAAACAGCGTCGAAAAAATTCGAAGAATTCGGCGGAGACTTAAAAGGCGCAAAAGGCGTTCCGTTCGACGTACTTAAAGAAGCGGTAAAATTCGGCATAAACAAAGTTAATACCGACACCGATCTGCGTATTGCATTTCTTGCAAAAGTCAGGGAAAGCATGGTAAACGATAAATCCCAGATAGATCCGAGAAAGATTTTCGGTCCGGCAAGAGATTACGTAGTTGAAGTAATTACCGAAAGAATGAAAGTCCTCGGCTCTTCCGGCAGAGCTTAACCCTTAACTACCCTCATATACGGCACCGTCGCAAATTTTGCAAACCACCCTGCAGCAAAAGGCTGCCGCCCCTCCTTTAAAAAAAGAGGGGCGGGGGTTATTAGTGTTATTATATCACCAGTTCTTATCTTGCCGCTAATATTTTTATTAAAAAGACCGTTAATATTAAAGAGAGGAAAATAAACGGCAGTAAAAGCGTCATTATCGACCTTGACGTCGATAAGCCGTTAGTTTTTTTGATGCCTATAATTAAAAGCGCGGCGAACCATGCGGCGGATATATTGTATCCGAATATCGGAAATACGGAAAAAACTCCCACGCCCGAAGCATAGCCTATTATCCTGAAAGTATTCCTTATGCCCTGTTTGCCGCCCATAAGCATAACGAATCCATGAACGACTATAGTTAGAATTACCAGAAAAACCGTATATAAAATTCCAAGAATCAGCAGAAGAAATATAACGCCTAAAATTATATACATATCTATAAAGCTTCTGTTCTCAAAAAAAAGCGGTATTTTAGGCAAAAAGGCATAATTTCTGTAAAATCCTACCTTAAAAAAAATAACTTCCCAGAAGAAAGAAAAAACCAAATTTATATACGTAAATAAAAGGGCATAAAAATAAGGTTTGGACAAACTTTTTTCTTCTTGTCCGCCGGTATTATTTAACTCTTCGTAAAATATTTCCGGACTGAAAAGAGATTTTTTCCATGTTAAATATAAAGCCTTAAAAAAACCGGCTTCTTTTACGTTATCAAAATCTGCCATTATTTTCCGCCTTTATCTTTATCGAGTTTGTATATTATGCCGTCTGCAAGAGCGATATAAGAAGCCTCTATAATGTTTTCCGATACCCCGATCGTCGTCCATTTTTCCTCTTTGTCGGAAGATTCTATAAGAACCCTTACCAATGAAGCCGTTCCGGTTTTTGTTTTGCCGCTTATAACCCTGACTTTAAAATCGGTAAGTTTCATTTCGTCGAGAACGGGATAAAATTTAACGAGAGCTTTTCTTAATGCGTTATCCAACGCGTTTACGGGGCCGTCCCCTACCGCTACGGTATGTTCGGTCTTACCCTTTACTTCTATCATTACTACCGCTTCGCTGAAAATATTTTTATCGGAAGTTTTTTCTATGTTGACCCTGAAAGATAAAAGTTTAAAATATTCTTCATTCCCGTAATCTTTGGAAGAATATTTATTTAAAAGGATTTTAAATGAACCGTCCGCGCTTTCAAAATTAAAGCCTAAATTTTCTAATTCTTTAATTTTGTTTAAAAGTTCCGATTCCTGCGATTCCGATAAATTGCCGATATCTATGCCGAGTTCTTTTGCTTTTGCGGTTATATTGCTTTTGCCGGATAAATCGGAAATTAAAAATCTTCTGGCATTTCCGACAAATGACGGATCTACATGTTCGTATGAAGAAGGATTTTTAAGAACGGCGTTTGCGTGAAGTCCGGCTTTATGGGCAAATGCGCTTTCCCCTACATAAGGCATATTTTTAGCCGAAGTATTGTTTGAAATTTCATCTATTAACCTGCTTACCTTAAGAAGATTTTTAAGTTTTTCTTTGCCTATGGCATTAAATCCGGCTTTCAATTCAAGGTTAGGAATAATAGAAGATAAATTGGCGTTTCCCGTCCTTTCGCCGTAGCCGTTTATAGTTCCCTGAACGTGTTTTATTCCTTCCAGAACTGCGGCTATAGAATTTGCTACGGCGCAATCCGTATCGTTATGAGTATGTATGCCGAGTCTGCCGATATCTATTTTATATTTAATTTTAAGCTTATTTATTATTTTACTTATATCATCCGGCAGACAGCCGCCGTTAGTGTCGCATAAAACAGCTTTGTCGGCCCCGAGCGAAATTGCGGCGTTCAGGGTTTTAACGGCATAATCTTCATTGTTTTTGAATCCGTCGAAAAAATGTTCCGCATCGAAAAAAACTTTTTTTCCGCATGATTTTAAAAATTCTACCGAATCGGATATTATATCTAAATTTTCTTCTAAAGATATTTTTAGAACGCTGTCCACATGCAGGTCCCAAGACTTGCCGAAGATGGTGACATAGTTAGCATCGGTTTCGCTAAGAACTATTAATCCGGCGTCATCCTTTGCCCTGACGTTTTTTTTTCTTGTACTTCCGAAAGCGGCTAATTTAGAGTGCTTTAATTTCTTTTTAGAAGCCGATTCAAAAAATTTTTTATCTTTAGGATTTGAAGCCGGAAACCCTCCTTCGATAAAATCTATACCCAGTTCGTCGAGAATGTCCGTTATCATTAATTTATCGTCTATAGATAAGGAAAAACCTTCTCCCTGGGTGCCGTCCCTCAAAGTAGTATCGTAAATCTCAATTTTTTTTTGCTCTAAAACATTATTCATATTTATAAAATTACTATATCGTTAATTCTGCCTGCCCAGATTAAATGCATCGTGAAGAATTCTGGCGGCAAGTTCGGCATATTTTGCATCTATGACGCATGATATTTTAATTTCCGACGTTGAAATCATCATAATATTGATATTTTCCTTGGCAAGAACGTCGAACATAGTGGAAGCCGTTCCGTAATGATTTCTCATGCCGACCCCTATTACCGAAACTTTTGCAATCTTATCGTCGCTTAAAACTTCTTTTGCATCAAGTTCTTTAGCAAGTTCTTCGGTAATTTCCAAAGCTTTTTTTAAATCTTTTTTGGACACCGTAAATGTTAAATCAGTATGTCCTTCGATAGATATATTCTGAATAATCATGTCCACTACTATATTGGCCGCCGAAATTTTAGAAAATATCCTTGCGGCTATGCCCGGCTTGTCAGGAATTCCCCTTATAGAAATTTTAGCTTCGTCTTTATCGCATGCGACGCTTGAAACCTGTAATTCTTCCATACTTTCTTCTTCTCCTATAAATTTTATTTGAGTGCCGTTTCCATCTACGAACGTGGATTTGACAAAAAGATTAACCCCGTATTTCATGGCAAATTCCACCGACCTTATCTGGAGAACTTTTGCGCCGAGGCTGGACATTTCAATCATTTCGTCGAAATAAACGACGTCTAACCGCCTCGCATCGGGAACGATATTAGGATCGGCGGTATAAACTCCGTCCACGTCGGTATATATGTCACATCTGTCGGCTTTAACTGCGGCGGCTACCGCAACGGCGGTAGTATCCGACCCTCCCCTTCCCAGCGTCGTTATAAATCCGTTGGAATCTATTCCTTGAAAACCTGCTATTACCACTATCTTTCCGCTTTTTAACATCCTTCGTATATTTTCGGAATCTATCGAAGATATTCTTGCTTTTCCGTAAGATTCATCGGTAGTTATTCTTACCTGATGACCAAGCATCGGGACTGCGTCGTAACCTTCGTTTTTCAAAGCAAGAGATAAAAGTCCTGAACTTATCTGTTCGCCGCTCGATATTATAAGGTCGGTTTCCATATCGTCCTGCTTTCCGCCCATTTTAACGGCAAGGTCTAAAAGCCTGTTAGTTTCGCCGCTCATAGCGCTGACGACTACGACTACGTCGCTGCCTTCATTTTTTTCCTTTATTACCCGTCCGGCGACCTGCTTTATTCTTTCAATGCTTCCCATCGAAGTTCCGCCGAATTTTTGAACTATAAGTGCCATAAATTATGTTTTCCTTTTATTTTATATTATTTACTATGCTTTTTTTGCAGTTCTCGGATTAAATTTATGTATAGCTTCTCCTATGGAATCCAAAGCCGCTTCCGGCACTATTTCAGACAGCGTAGGATGGGAATGAATCGTCGACTCGATATCCAAAACCGTTCCTCCGAAATGCATATACGAAGCAATTTCGGCGATAAGTTCTGGAATATCGGCTCCTATTCCTGTGGCGCCGAGTATTTTTTTAGTTTCCGGTTCTACCACTACTTTTAAAAATCCTTCAGGCTCTTCCATTGCCAGCGCCATACCGCTTGCGGCATACGAAAAACGTCCTACCGAATATTTTATTTCCGAAAGACCCGGATCGCCTTCCCTCAATCCTACCGTTCCTATTGCAGGATTTGTATAAACCGACCACGGAAGTACGCCGTAATCTTTTTCTTTAATTATTCCCGCAATATTATCTGCGGCTGTTATTCCGTCGTACGACGCTTTATGGGCAAGCATAGGTCCGTCGGTTATATCGCCGCAGGCATAAATTCCTTTTATATTAGTTTCGTTATGAATATCGGTTTCTATTTTCCCTCTTTTGTCCATCGCTACGCCTATTTCTTCAAGCCCCAAACCGGAAGTATTTAATTTTCTGCCTATGGAAACAAGGACTTTTTCGGCGGAAAATTTTTCGCCGTCCGCAAGTTCTACTTCCGCGCCGAAGCCGGCAGATTTAATGCTTTTAACTTCCGCGCCCGTTTTAATTTCGATATTTCTGGACTTAAAGTTTTTATCTATAAATCTTGAAATTTCTTTGTCTTCGGTGGATAAAATAGAAGGCAAAAGTTCTATCATTTTAACTGAACATCCGAATTCCGAAAAAATATTCGCAAATTCGCATCCTATAACTCCGGCTCCTATGATAATCAAAGAGTCGGGTATTTCGTTCAAAGAAAGAGCTTCGTCCGACGTTATAATGTTTTTATGGTCTATATTAAAAGCGGGTATCATAAAAGGCGACGAACCGGTAGCCGCTATAACGTTATCGGCCGAAATTTCAGCTTTTGAACCGTCTCTGCCTTCGATGCCTATCGCAAATCCTTTTTCGCCGTTTTTTCCCGTAATTTTCCCTGAGCCGTAAAAAATATTTACCTTTCTGGCTTTCAATAATTTTTCTACTCCGCTTGTCAATGCTAAAACGACTTCGTCTTTATATTTTATGATTTCTTTATAATTAAAATTAAATCCGTTAACGGTAAATCCCCTTTCGGGACTTTTTAATTTTTTTAAAAATTTTGCTTTTGAATAAAGAACCTTAGTCGGAATACAGCCTCTGTTTAAACATGTTCCGCCGAACCGTTCTTTTTCTATTATCGCCGCCGACAAACCGTTAATAGCGCATTTCAATGCGCTCACGTAACCTGCGGGACCGCCTCCTATAATACAAACGTCGAATTTTTCCAAAAACGCACCTCCGTTCTCTTAAATATTGGGACAGAATTCAATTCTGTCCCAGTCACAAATTTATAAAATTTTTTCTATGTCTATATATCGTTTTTCTTTATTTTTTTCGCCTTCTTTTATTTTGATATTGACCGAATAATAGTTTCCGTTTGCATATTTTTTATAATCGATTTTAACGGTATCGGTCCATTCCGCTATAGTCAAATTTTTGCCGTCTAAAGAATCGAAAAAACCGCAGCTTTCTAAATCATAAGCGCTTTTAAGCCTGTAAAAATCAAAATGGTTTATTACCGCTCCGCCGCACGAATATTTATTCATAATCGAATATGTCGGACTGACGGCGGCAACAGCTGGATTTCCGCATAAAAATCCGACTATTCCCGACGTAAATTTAGTTTTTCCCGCTCCAAGCCGTCCGTTTAAAGCTATAAAATCGAAGGGTTTTAATTTTTTTGCAAATTCAGCCGCAATCAGTTCCGTACCTTCTGGAGAATCAGACTCGAAAGATTGAATATTCCGCATTTTAGGTTATTATTTTTTATTTGCCGGATTTTGCGTTGACCGAGACATAGCTTTAATTATATCATATCTTGAAACTACGCCGATAATTTCTTTATCGTCGTTTACGATAGGAATGGAATAAAATTTTTTATCCGCCATTACCGTTGCAATATCGTAAATATCTTCAGTTTTTTTAGCGTAAAAAACGTCTTTGTTCATAATATCTTTAATCTTAGTCGCCGTTATTTTATTTACGTCTTCTTTGAAATGCTTCGAAGATCCAAGATAAAATATGCTGTCGAAAATCGTAAAAAGCGTAGGAATATGAAGATTTGATTCCTGATACACCAAATCGGTTTCCGATACTATTCCGCATAATTTTTTACCGGAATTTACCACCGGAATCGCGTTTATTTTATATTTAAGGAAAATATCGGACGCTTTCTTAATATCGTCTTCTTCGTTTAAAACTATAACGTCCTTTGTCATAATATCGCCGGCAGTAATCATTAATAACTCCTTTTTTATCGTTTTTTATTTTATTATTTTTAATATTTATAAGTCGTCTGTTTTGTTCTTTTGTTTTGTTTCGGACAGCATTAAATTAAGCGAAAAAGGTATATTTTCGACAATTTTTACCGCGCCGGCGCCGAAATATCCGTATTTTTTTTCCAGATTTTTTGCCGAATAAACTAAAATAAAAGCGGCGCATTTCATGCTCATATATAAACTCATCCCCCCCGATATAAAACCTCCTATTAAACCGCTGAGGACGTCTCCGCTTCCGCCGCTTGCAAGCAATGAACTGTGTCCGCACTGTATAGAAACATGTTCGCCGTTTTTGTCGAATATAAACATGCTTGAACTTTTCAGCACCAAATATACTCCGAATTCTTTAACGAATTTTTTTCCTAAGTTTATAGGGTCTTTCTCTATAATATGGCGGTCTATACCCGAAAGCCGCTCCATTTCTTTAAAATGCGGCGTCAAGATTAAATCGGTTTTTTTTGCCGTTTGTTTTAATATATCGGTATCTTCCGACAAAATGTTTAAGGCGTCTGCATCCAAAACCGCCGGAATATTTATTTCGGACAAAAGCTTGCGCAAAAAAGCCTTAGTTTCTTCTTTAAGTCCTATGCCGGGACCTATAACCGCCGCATTTTTTCCTTTAAGCAAATTGTTTTGAATAATTTCTGCCCCTTTTTCGATAAAAAAACCTTTGCCGCCGTCGTCCACGGGATAAGTCATAACTTCGTCCGTTTTTGCTTCCATAATATCGTTTAGTTTCCCGGGTACCGCCGCAGTAACTAAACCTGCGCCGCTTTTAAAACCAGCGAGCGAAGACATAAAAGCAGCTCCCGTTTTACCTGAACTTCCCGCTGCTACGAGAAGATGTCCGTAATCGAATTTGGTGGCGGTTTGTTTTCTTTCTTTAAAACAGCGGGATATCTCTTTTTCCGTAATAATTTCTATACCCTGCCCATATTTTTTTAACAGTTGCCGCGGCTGATTTATGTCGATTAATACTGTTTTTTCGTTGAGAAGCAGCTTTTCACCGTAATTTATGTAAAATCCAACTTTTAAACCGCCTAACGTAAAAATTTTTTTAATATTTTCAGTGATTGCGGCATTCATAATTTCGCCGGTATCGGCGTTTAAACCGCTCGGAACGTCGATGCATATAATATCGTATCCGCTTTCAAATTTTTTTAAACATTCCCGATTTCCGCCGGAATAACTTTTTTCGTTAATAATCTCTATGACCTTTTTAAAAAATCCGGTTAATTCCCTGTTTAAACCGACGCCGAATATGGCATCGACGACGACGTCCGCCTTTTCCAATATATTTTCTAAATCCGTAATTTTATCTTCCGACGGTATCTCCGTTATAACCGCCCCCAGTTTTACCAATATATCTAAATTTATTCCAGCAATTCCCTTATAAGACGCTTTTTCAGCAAGAACGGCAATATTTACGTTAAAGCCGGAGTTTAAAAGATACCTTGAAAATACGAACCCGTCTCCGCCGTTATTGCCTTTGCCGCAAATTACGGCGATAGAGGCTTTTTTTAGGAAGTTTTTATCGTACAGTTTCAAAAATTCCCTATAGCATCCGCCTCCGGCATTTTCCATTAAAATATTTTCGGAATATCCGAAAACCGAATAGCTTTCTTCGTCTATTTTTTTTAAATTGTCTGAAAAATAAAGTTCCATATATCACAAATTGATTATTACTACTGCGCACGCAAAACCTTTATCGTGGGTTATGCTTAATTTAGCCGAAATATTAGCCTCCGAAACGGAATCTAAATTTATATAAGGCCGTCCGCTTTCGTCGTTTGAAATTTTAATTTTATTCAAGGGAATAGAGAAAAGTCCTTTGCCTAAAGCCTTTAAAAAAGCTTCTTTGGCGGCAAAATATCCGGCGGCTTTTTCAAATGCCCTCTTCTCGTTTCTGCTTTTTATTTTTTCTATTATATCCGATTCGGATTCTGAAAAAACCCGTACATAAAATTTTTCGCCGCGCATTTCTATCGCTTTTTTAATTTTATCTATAGATATTAAATCTATGCCTATTCCGTTAATCATTTTTGTATTATTAATCCGATGCCTTTACATTTCATTTAATTTTTATAAAAGCCGGCGGTTTAATTTTTTGATTTTTCAAATTTGGCTAAATCCGCCGCTTTTATTATGCCGAGCATTTTCTCTACCGCACGCCCTAGTCCTTCAAAGACTGCCTTCGATACTATTGAAAATCCTATATTAAACTCTTCAAACCCGTCTATCAATGCAATATCGTATATATTTTTATAGTCGAGTCCGTGTCCCGCATTAACCTTAAGACCTATCTTCAAAGCATATCCGACGGCTTCTTTTATTCTTTTTAATTCTTTCATCCTTTCGGATTCCGTTACGGCGCCCGCATATCTTCCGGTATGTATTTCTATAAAATCGAATCCGGCTTCCTTAGCCGCTTCCGCCTGCTTTACGTCGGGCTCTATAAATGCCGAAGTAACACTCTCCTCAGGTTTAAGCTTAAAAGATTCCGTTATATCCCTGAAGCGTTTTACGTCGCCTGCAACGTCGAGTCCGCCCTCCGTCGTCAACTCTTTTCTTTTTTCGGGAACTATAGTAATGCTTCTGGGCATAATATCCAGGGCTATTTTAACAATTTTGTCGTCCGCCGACATTTCTAAGTTTAATCTTTTAGTCAATTCGGATATGATTCTTACGTCGTTATCCCTTATGTGCCTTCTGTCTTCCCTTAAATGACACGTAACGTTTGAAGCGCCGGCTTCCAGAACTGCGAAAGCGGCATGTACCGGAGAGGGAAAATTTTCCCCCCTTGCATTTCTCAGCGTTGCGATATGGTCAATATTAACGCCCAATTTCATATTTTATTCTCCCTCCTAAAACTCCCCTCTTTTAATTATTAAGGGGTGATTTGTAAAAACTCCCCTCCTTTTTAAGGAGGGGCGGCAGGCGTCAGCCTGCCGGGGTGGTTAATAAATATTATCTATTTTGTTATACCCTGATTTTTCTATGCCGAAACCTTTTTCTATTTCTTCTTTTATTTCTTCGCCTATGTTGTTTATTTCGCATGCGTCTTCCCCTTCTACAAGCACTCTCAAGTAATTCTGGGTTCCGGAATAACGCACGTATATTCTTCCTCTGTCTTTCAAAATTTCGTCGAAATAAGCAATTTTTTTTGAAACCTCCGGCAGTTCGTCCAAATTTTTCTTATAAGGCACATCGACGTTAAATAGCGCCTGCGGATAAGGATTTATGACTTTTCTTAATTCGGAAAGCGGCATATCCGTTTTAACCATAACCGAAAGAAGTTTTAATGCCGAAATTATGCCGTCCCCGGTATTAATATCGTCTAAAAAAATTATATGCCCGGATTGTTCGCCGCCGAGGTTATAGCCTTCTTTAAGCATTTTTTCCATAATATACCTGTCACCCACGTCTGCATAAATTGTTTTTATTCCGTGCTTTTTAAATAATATCTCGAGAGCTACGTTAGACATAGGAGTGGTAACTACACCTTCGTTTTTGAGGCATCCTTCTTTTTTCATCTGCAATGCGCAAATTGCTAAGAATTCATCGCCCTGCAAAGTTTTCCCGTTTTCGTCGCAAAAAATCACCCTGTCGCCGTCGCCGTCGAAAGCCAGTCCGACGTCTGCCCCGTGTTTTTTAACAGAACCGCTTAATTTTTCCGGATGCATTGAACCGCAGCCGTCGTTGATATTTACGCCGTCGGGACTTACGCCTTCGAGTATAACTTCGGCTCCAAGCTCCGCAAAGACCTCCGGAGCCGCTTTATAATTAGCCCCGTTTGCGCAGTCTATAACTATTTTTAATCCGTTCAAATTCAAATTTTTAGGAAAGGAAAGTTTTGCGAAAATAACGTATCTTCCGGCGGCGTCGTCTATCCTGTGCGCTTTTCCTATATGAATGCCGGTCGGACCTTTGTCGTCGAAATTAAAATTAAAAAATAAATCCTCTATTTTTTTTTCTACTTCATCGTCGAATTTAAATCCGCTGCCGTCAAAAAATTTAATTCCGTTATCGTAAAAAGGGTTATGCGAAGCCGAAATAACCACGCCTGCATCCGCCCTCATGCTCGACGTTATGAACGCGACTCCGGGAGTCGCAAGCGGCCCTACAAGATAAACGTCTGCCCCCATAGAACATATGCCGGAAGAAAGAGCCGTTTCTAACATATATCCGGAAATTCTGGTATCTTTTCCTATTACTATTTTCAATCCTTTTCCGTTCGGTTTTAACACTTTAACCAATGCTTTGCCTAATTTTAAAGCAACTTCCGACGTAAGCGGATATCTGTTCGCCTGCCCTCTGACTCCGTCCGTACCGAATAGCTTTCTGCCGCCCAAAATATCTGTTCCCCCTTTATTTTTTTAAACTTTTCGTTACCGTTAAATTAACGTTAATCTTTTTATTATACAAAATTTTTAACAAATTTGTCGGTTTTCTTAAAGAAACAGACAGCGTTTTATTTTTATCTATATTATCGATATTTATTTTCATTGTAGTAATCACCGAAAGATGATTAACTATATCGCGCGGACCTCTGACTCGCACGTATTGAGGCAAAACGCTTATATGCCTTAAAACATAGCCTTTTTGCGGCAATCCCGAAGTTATCGGCAAAACCTTTATATATTTTGTCGTAATTCTGCTTATTATAACCGGAATAATTCTAGGACTTATTTTAATAATTTTAATTCCGTTGGGAAGATTTAAATAAGATCTGCCGAGAACTATGGTATTTTTTTTTGCGAGCAGAGAATAGCCGTTAATTTGAAAAAAAATTTTTTTATTTATTTTCATAAGGTCCATTCTCGAACCTCTCAGCTTTACGTGAATCTTTTCCGGCATAACGTTGCTGACGGCATAACCCTTGGGAAGATTTTTTATAATTAATCCTGCTGTCATAACCTCGTCCTGCTTTGTTCCGCCTACTACGTAAGCCCAGATTATTACGGCGAAAATTAAGGAAAAAATCTTCAGCCAAAAATTTTTTTTAATAAGGTTCTCTATATATCTGTTCATTTTTAATCTTGCAATATAAATTTTATTTTACTTCAGTTTACTTATCCGCCGATTTTCCTAACAGCAGATCGGAAATTGACTTTATAAAAACATGTCCGTGATCTTCATAATACTTTAAA
Source organism: bacterium (assembly GCA_021850985.1). Lineage (GTDB taxonomy): Bacteria > SZUA-79 > SZUA-79 > Acidulodesulfobacterales > Acidulodesulfobacteraceae > Acidulodesulfobacterium_A. The sequence continues at coordinate 47,098 of JAJZJX010000003.1, read as the reverse complement.
TGCTTTAAAAGCCCGTTTCTTAAATCTTCTATGGTCTCGACTCCCGATATTTTTTTGGATCGGATAATAGAAACCTTTCCCGTTTCTTCGGAAACTACTACGGAAAACGCATCGGTCAGTTCCGACAAACCTATAGCCGCCCTGTGTCTCGTTCCAAGCTTTTTGCTTATATTGTCTTCCGTAGAAAGCGGCAGGTAGCAGGAAGCGGCCGCAATCCTGCCTTTTTGAATTATAACGGCGCCGTCGTGAAGAGGAGAAGGCGGAGTAAATATGCTTATAAGAAGCTCTTTAGATACGATAGAATCTAATTTAACTCCTATTTTTAAATAATCTCCCAGAAATACGTTTCTTTCAAAAACTATAATCGCCCCTATTTTTTTTGAAGCAAGTTCGAAAACGGCTTTGGAGGTTTCTTCCACTAAGTTTACTCTTTCTAATTTATTCTGTGCGATCGCAAAAGGATTTTTCCCTACTTCTATAAGCGCCCGCCTTATCTCGTTCCTGAAAAGAACTATTATGACTATTATAATAGAACTTAAAAAATTGCCGAAAATATACTCGGTGGCATAAAGTTTAAATATTACCGCAAACAAAAAAATTGCAAAAACTATAATAAGCCCTATTAATACCTGAAATGCTCCGGTGCCTTTAATAAGGGTAATAACCCTGTAAATTATAAAGGCGACTATAATTATGTCTAATACGTCGCGCCATCCGAAGTTATTGAGGAGAGAAAACATATTTACTTTTATCTATATAATATATTGTTTATTTTTATTTATATTTTATTTATAAATTTATCTTTTCCAGCAAAGATAAAGCCGAAAAGGTCTGTTTAACGTCGTGCACCCTTACGATGTCCGCGCCTTTAATTTTAAGATAAGAAGCGAGCGCCACGCTGCCGCTTAAAATAGAATTTTTATCGTTTTTAGCTATATTTTTTACGAAAGATTTTCTTGAAACGCCCGCTAATAATGGTTTGCCCAGAGATTTAAAAGAAATAATGCCCGATAAAAGGTTATAATTATCGTCTAAGGTTTTTGCGAAACCGAATCCCGGATCTATTATAACGTTGTCCGTATTATAGCCTTTAAGCTCTAAATATTCCAATTTTTTTTTAAAATAAATCAGTATTTCAAAAAAAATATCGTCGTAAGGCTCTATATTTTTCTGCATATCTTCCGGTTTTTTTTCTCTAGAATGCATCATTATGTAAGGGGCATCGAAATCCAATAATACTTTAGCCATATTTTCCGCATCGTAAGACAATCCTGAAACGTCGTTTATTATAGAAGCCCCTGCTTTTAACGCTTCCCTTGCGACTTCCGGCTTTCTGGTATCGACGGAAATAGGTATCGAAACGGTTTTAGATAGTTCCTCTACTACAGGGCAGACTCTGTCTATTTCAGTCCGTATATCTACTTCTTCGGAATAAGGCTTGGTCGATTCCCCGCCTACGTCTATAATATCGCCGCCTTCTTTTTCTATTTCTATACCTCTTTTTACGGCATCTTTATAATCGTAAAATTTTCCTCCGTCCGAAAAAGAGTCGGGGGTAACGTTTAAAATACCCATTATATAGGTTTTGCCGTTAAAAACTATATCTTTATCCGTCGATTTTGTTTTAATTTTCCTCGGATTGTTTTTTTTGAAAGACCTGTCGCACTCGATTAATATATTTTCAAGTTCGTTGGAGAGTTCGTTTAAACCGAACTGCTGTAATTTAATTTTTTTTACTATAATTCTTAGTTGAACCGGCGTTCCGAATAAAATGGAATCTGAAACCGGAATTTTACCGGTTATAACGTCTTTGTGGTTTGCGACTTCGGCGCCTATGCCGAGGGCTTCCTGCTTAAGGATATTGAGCGCGGTTGCATTTATGTTTTTCAGTTTTATGATTATATATTTTAATTTTTCCCCCATAATCATTCTGCCGGTAGCGGACACGCCGATGCGCAATAATTCGCTGCCGGCAATATGGCTGTCTAAAATATCGACAAGATAAGCTTTCATAAAATATAAACCTTGTTTTTATTACAGGGACGGAATTCAATTCCGTCCCTGCCGCAACTTGGAAATTTAGTCTTCTATATCTATTCCTTCATTGTTTTCCCCGTCTTTACCGCCTTCCGCCTGATCGGTTTTTTCGTCCTCGGACTCGTTGGTTTTGTAATCCGGTTTATGTGCGATAATAATCTCGTCTATTTCTTTTCCGCTTAAAGATTCCTTTTCTATTAACTTTAACGAAAGGTCTTTAAGGATATCTATGTTTTCGGTTAATAATTCCTTTGCTCTTTCATGGTTTGATGTAATAATTTCTTTGACTTCCTGGTCAATAGCGACTGCCGTAGATTCGGAATAATCCTTATGCTGGGCAAATTCCCTGCCCAAAAATATCTGCTCTTCCTTTTTACCGAAAGTCATAGGTCCGAGTTTTTCGCTCATACCCCATTCGCAAATCATCTTTCTCGCAATATCCGTAGCTCTTTCTATATCGTTTGAAGCTCCGGTGCTCATCTGGTTGAATATTATCTCTTCGGCCGTTCTTCCTCCGAGTAAAATAGCTATTTCGTTAAGAAGGTATTCTTTGTCGTAATTATGTTTTTCGTCTATCGGCAGCTGCTGGGTAAGACCCATAGCCATGCCTCTCGGAATTATCGTAACCTTGTGGATAGGGTCGGTATCCGGCAGAAGTTTTGCCACAAGGGTGTGTCCGGCTTCATGGTAAGCGGTAATTTTCTTTTCTTTTTCGGTAATTACCATGCTCCTTCTTTCCGTTCCCATCATAACCTTATCTTTGGCTTCTTCAAGGTCTGCCATGCTGACCGAAGTTTCGTTTTTTCTTGCGGCTAAAAGGGCCGCTTCGTTAATCATATTGGCAAGATCTGCGCCCGAAAATCCGGGTGTTCCCCTTGCTATTACTTTTAAATTTACGTCCTGGCTTATAGGCACGTCTTTAATATGAACCTTTAATATTTCTTCCCTGCCTTTTATATCGGGCTTTGGAACTACAACCTGCCTGTCGAATCTTCCCGGCCTTAAAAGAGCGGGATCTAAAACGTCCGGCCTGTTGGTTGCCGCAATTAAAATAACGCCTTCGTTAGGCTCGAAACCGTCCATTTCGACGAGAAGCTGATTAAGCGTCTGCTCCCTTTCATCGTGTCCGCCTCCCAAACCTGCGCCTCTGTGTCTTCCGACGGCATCTATTTCATCTATAAAAATTATACACGGAGCGCTTTTCTTACCCTGGGCGAAAAGGTCTCTGACTCTCGATGCTCCCACGCCCACGAACATTTCTACAAAATCCGAACCGCTTATGCTGAAGAACGGGACGCCCGCCTCTCCGGCTATAGCTTTTGCAAGAAGAGTTTTACCGGTTCCCGGAGGGCCTACCAGAAGAACGCCGTGCGGTATTCTGCCGCCAAGTTTGGTAAACTTTTTCGGGTCTTTTAAAAAATCGACTATTTCTTCAAGCTCTTGTTTAGATTCTTCTATTCCGGCTACGTCTTTAAATGTAACTTTGTTTGTTCCGTCGTTCAGCAGTTTCGCTTTAGATTTTCCGAAAGACATAGCCTTTCCGGCGCCTCCCTGCATCTGCCTCCAGAAAAAATACCAGAATGCAAACAGGATTATTATCATCGGCAGCCAGTCGATAAGAAAACTTAAATACCAGGGCGAACCCGGCTTAGGTTTTGCGTCTATGGCGACATTATGTTTTTCTAGCAGAGGCACAAGACCCGGATAAGTAGGCGCGTAAGCCTTAAATTTCTTTCCGTTCTTAAAAACGCCCAATATATCGTGGGATTCTAACGTAACGCTCTTAACCTTTCCGGACTTTACGTTTTTAATTAAATTAGAAAAAATTATTTTTTGAATTTTGGGGGGGTGATGATTAAACATCGTAAAGATAAAAATCATCAAAAAAATTATAAATATCCACAACAAAAGATTTTTTATTCTCGAATTCAAATTATATTAACCCCCTTACGGTTTTTTGGTTTAAATTTTAATTTTGATTTTATTTATTAATACCGCCATATATTAAATATGTCATATTTATATATTTTTTTCAATAACTATTTATCCGCTTTTTATCCTATCCGCATAACTCCGACATTTTTTGTAAACTCCGTTATTTTAATATGGTCGCTTATCTCGTTTAAAGAAACCCATGCTATTTCGCCGCCGAATAAAACTATCGGGATTATTTTTCTTATTTTAACGGGAACTTTTTTGTCTATAAAATATTCCTTCAATTTTTTAGCGCCTTTCATTCCGAGCGGAACGAACCTGTCGCCTTCTTTGAAGTTTCTTATAGTAACGGGAAAACTTATCTTATCGTAATCGAAATAAACCGAATCCGGTTCAAAATTAAGTTTTTTATCTTTATTTATAAGCTTATTTATTATTTCGGCGCCGCGGGACGCATTGACGTTTTCAATATAAAACGTCTTGTTTATCTCTTTAATTTTTAAAACGGTTTTTGAAGAGGACGGCTTTTTATCGATTATATATTCATATTTATTATAACGCGAAGCGGCGCCTAATTCCCTGTTTTTAACAGATTCGACGGGATTAAATTCGACCGATTTAAAACTTAAAGAGTCTGCCGATGCGGCATATCCGATAAAAATCTTGCCGTACTCGTTTCCGATCTCTATGTATCTGCCGATGTAAAAAAAAGCGTTAGGTTTTTCTGATTTTATAAGTTCAACAAATGCTTTAAAATTATTATAATAAATTATCGGTTTTTTTATAAAAAAGCTATTTTTATTTTCCTGAACACTTTTATATATTTCTAAAACGGAAAACTTTAATATCCGATAAAGCACCGGTTCGTCTAATTCCGATAAATCTTTTTTTTTAAAATAAATTTTTCCGTTATTTATAGGTTTGGCTATGTCTTTAAAAATTTTAAGCGAGATTTTTTCGATAAAATCGTCGTCTTTTTTTAATATTTCAGCCGTATTTCTAACCGTATTTAAGAACGAAGGATTAACGGCTTTAAAAGAGGGCAGAATGTTTAATCTGACGAAATTTCTTAAAATTTTCGTATCTTTGTTAGTGCAATCTTCGGTGAATTTTATCGAATTTTTATCGGCAAATTCCAATATCTCGGATTTTGAATGGTTTATAAGCGGCCTTATAACCTGTCCGGATTTGGCTTGAAAACCGGATATAGCTCCGGCTCCCGCTCCGGTAATAAGCCTCATAAGTACATTTTCGGCAAAATCGTCTGAATGGTGAGCAACGGCAATTTTTTCGGCATTAAAATCGCGCGCGGTTTTTAATAGAAAATTATACCGTAAAATTCTCGCAGCTTCTTCAAGATTTAATTTATTTTCTTTTGCGTATAATTTTACGTCGCCGCTTTCGGAATAAAAAGGTATGGAAAGATTTTTACATAAATCTTTGACGAATATTACGTCTTGTCCGGAATCCGGTCTTATTTTATGGTCGAATGAAGCGCAGGCGGCCGATATTCCAAAATAATGCCTTAATTCGTATAGCGAAAAAAGCAGAACGGACGAATCTACCCCGCCGCTTACCGCAACTACGACTCTTTCTCCCCAAGCAAGAAGGTTAAAACTTTTTACGGTTTTAATTAATTTATCGAGGAAAGAAGAACTGATTTTATCCAATTTATAAATTTATTATGATTACTATATACTATAATTATCCGTCAAACGTGGATATTTATATTGCCGTTTGACTGCTGAACCGTAACGGAAGACGGAGCATTCGGCAGTTCTATTTTTATGGGCGGAGCATTTTGAATAATCTGCTGGTAATTAGTATCTATGGTACTGGTAGGCGTAGAAGTAATGCCGGTAACTGCCATAACCAAACCTCCTTCTATTTTTTAATGATTTAAATATTATCTTAATCCTTATATATTTTGCTTAGCCGAGCAAAGAAATGCATAAATATTTTCTATTGCAGGATTAAGATATTATATATAAGTTTAAATAATTAAATGTATATATTTAAATTTTATACGTTATTCCAAAAAATTTCAATCTTTTTTTTTACCTTTTTTTACCTTAATCCTGCAATAGAAATTTATCTACTCGGAAAAGGCGTCAGATTAATTTATTTGCAAACATTTTCTCGATAATTTAACTATTTTATATGCAAAAAATAAGAACTGACAACTTTTCCGGCTATTTTTCCGCATTATCGAATGAAATTTCAAAATATGTCCGTTTTTCTATCATAGTATGCACGGGACATCTCTGCGAAACCCTCTGAAGCTCTTCTATCTGGTCGTCGTCTAAATTTCCTATAAATTTTATCTTTTTTTCTATTTTATGGACGTAACCCCTTTCGTCGTCTATTTCAATCCCCGATTCTTTTAGTTCTTCGACCCTGACCCTTTTGTGCGTGAGATTTATTTCGACGCCCTGCAGGTCGTACTTCATTCTTTTTGCAAACATCATAAGCACGGAAATAGTGCACGAACCTTCCCCTCCAAGCACAAGCTCGATAGGATTAATAGCAAGTTCGTCGCCTCCGGAAGCCTCCGGCTCGTCCGTGATTATCGTATGTTTTTCCGTAATAATCTGATTTTGCAAATTATGTAAATGCTTAACTTTGACATTGACTAACTCCGCTTCGTCCAATTCTTGTTCTCCTTTCAAATTACGGCAGTGCCGGAATTAAATTTCAGCACTGTTCAAATTTTAATTTTTTACCTCTAAATAGATTTGCTTACAAAACCGCCCCGTCAGGCGAAGCCTGACGGGGCGGTTTGCATTATTTAATATTCAAGCAGTTCCTTTCTCACCCTGTTTACGTCGGCGGCGTTAAGTTCAAAAGGAAAACTTCTGATATTTTTAGGAGAAGAGTCGCCGAACGGCCTATTGCAAGCGGAAATTTCGGTTCTGCCCGGACAGCCGGTAGTCTGAAAAGCGGTGCCTCTTTCTACTATTTCCGCTACGTTTTTAAACGGTATTCCGAAATCCGTTATTTTTCCGTTTTCGTCAAATTTCATATCTTCCGCTCTTCCCATATCGTAGTCTATTATATGCCTTGCAACCTGAATTCTTCTGTATTGGCCGGCAGGACATTGAGGATGGTTTTCTAATTTAGAACCTTTTTCCCTATAAAAAGAAAAAAGATGCGATCTTGCCCCTTTATCCCTTACCGCCTGCATTCTTTCGGACATTTCTTTCTCCGTTTCTCCGAGTCCTACGACAAGGTGGCATCCGACTTTATTTTTGCCGAAAACGGAAACGGAATATTCCAGCGTATCGATATATTTTTCCCATCTGTGCGGGCCTCCCACTCCTATGCCCCTGTATTCGTCGAACAGTTCCGGCGTTGCGGCGTCGAGCGCTACGGTCACCATATCGGCTCCGTATTCTTTAAATGCATCTATATCTTTATGTTTTAATATAGTCGGAGTCATAAGTATAGAAACGGGACAGTGGAGTTCGCCGGAAAATCTTTTTAAAATAGTAAAAGTGTCTTCTTTAGCCTTTTCGTGCGTTATCATAGAAATACAAATCCTGTCCACTATTTTTTTCTTTTTTAAAGTCGATGCTATTATATCGTCGGTTCTATACGCCGGCCAATCGACCCTTATAAAACTCTTATCGTTATATCCGCCTTCCCGAGATTTTTGAAGCCCGCAATAAGCGCAATTTGCCCTGCACCCTTCTTCATAAGTCAAAAGAACGTTTATGCAATGGAGACAGGCGCTGCGGTAAAAAATACCCGGCACGAAATCCATAGTCATCGCAGCCGCAAGACTCACCTTTAAATATTCGGGAGAACTTCCGGAAATATCCGCATTTTTTTTATCAAAATTTTTTGCCGACTCAGCCGCCGCATGCCCCGTTAGTCCGTTCATATTTTTACATCCTCCATTTTTATTTTTATAATAAGGAATTATTTTTAAAAATTTTAAATAAAACGCGTGCACCGAGCGCAGTTTCTCCGTCAAATCTGCCGTCGTAAGCATCGTTTTCTTTTTTATATTTATAGCATAACGGAGAAGAAATATCGATTAAAAGAGCTTTTATGCCGCTGTTTTTAAACGCTTCGTTTCTTTTTATATAAAATTCTTTACAGCAGAAGCCTATGTAAGATTTAATCCCTTTTATTTTCAGCTCTTTTAGGGTTTCTATTAAATTTTCGTAGCTTATAACGGTTTTTGGAACAATTCCGTATTTTTCCGCAAATTTATATGCTATACCCGTTTCGCATTCTCCGCAGGCAATGCATTTATCTTTGTTTCTAAACTCGCAGTCCGGTTTTTTTGCGCAGTAAGGAAGCAAAATATATTCCGCCGAAGAAATATCTTCCGCATTCATTCCGTTTACAAATGTAAATCTCGATAAATCTTCTTCTTTTACGCCCGCGTTTTTAAGAAACCGAACTTTATTTATTATTTGAACGATTATGTTAAAAAAATCTTCTTTTTTTACGTTGCGGAACTCAGGCTTAAATTTTTCAAAATAACCGTCTATTTTAAATACCGCTTCATCCAGCGGAACGTCTTTAAGGCAGCTTTCTAAATCGTTGACCGTCCTTGCAGGCGAAACGAAAAAATCTCCCGTAAAATATATATATTTTAATAAATTTCTTTTTTCGTCAACTTTTGCGAAGGTTTTAAAAACTCCTCCTCCGCATTTATAAATTTCGGAAATTATTTTTGTTTCCGCCGGATCGAAATCTTTTGAGTAAATCCATTCTTTAGACGAATAAAAAGAACGGTTTTTATTTAAAAAATTTTCCTCTTCCTTTGAGATTTCCGATTCGTAAAAATCTAAATTTAAATGTTCCCTGAATCCGCCTAAAACGGCAGATTTTATAGAATCTAAATCTGGTATATTCCCCAGAATACTTTTCACCGAAGTAACCCTCGATAAAATAGAGTCAAAATTCTTAGCGGTCAGCTTTTCTATAGGTATTTTTAAGGATTTTACCATATTTTCAGGATTGAAATCCAAAAGCAGCGTGCCCTGAAAAAAATAAACCGAAGATTCGTAAGTTCCGCCTGTGCCCGATATTTTTCGCCCTTCGACTTCTATATCGTTTCTCGGCCTGAATTCGGCATTTATTCCGAGCTTTTTCATTCCTTTGGCAAAAGCCGTGCATATATTTTCGGTCAAATCGTCCAAATTCTTAATTTTAATGCTTTTAGCCGAAAAAACAAGCTCCCAGCCAAGCTGGGCTTCGTCGAAATATATAGCTCCGCCTCCGGTAATTCTTCTGCCGACGGCTATATTTTTTTCTTTGCAGTAATCTAATCTTATTTCGCTGGATACGGACTGATGGTAACCGGTCAAAACGCAGGGTTCGAATCTTAAAAACCGGAAAGTGTCTTCTATCAACCCTTCTTTTCTTAATTTTATCAGGGCCTTATCCATGCATATATTATAAGAGAAATCTTTTAAGCCGGTGTCTATAACTCTAAACATGCGCAATAAATATTTATATATAATAACTATTTATTATAATTATATTAGAAAAATTATCGGATTTTGAGCTAATTTAATTGCCGGTTTCTATTACCTGCAAAGCCGATTCGGAAAAAATTAAAGAACAGCATACCTCTGAAAATTTAGGCTTTAAACCTAATTTTACGCTGAAAGGAATTATTCCTTCCGACGGATATGCTATTCCGTTTAAACCTGCTTTTACGGCAAGTTCTTCTATTTTAAACTTGCTCAATCCGTACGGCCTTTCGCAGCCTAAAAGAACCGGAGTTTTAATAAATTTTTTCCGCGCATATAAAAAAACCTTCCCTATCTCTTCTGCGGCAGGCGGAATTATATTTTCCATTTTTGTATTATGCATAGGCATAAAACCGACCAATACAAGCGACGATATATCGTAATCGGATATAATATCTATTGCGTTAAATTCTCCGGCTATTACGCCGTGTTTCAGCCCTATTACTACGTGCGGCGAGCAGGGAATTTTTCTGTCGGATAAATATTTTAAGGAATTTTCATAGTCTTTAACTTCTGCGTTAAGATGATAAATTTTACGTATCGTATCTTCTTCGCCGATAATATCCAGCATGGCGGAGTCCACGCCGGCTTCTAAAAGCCCGTCGGCTATCTCTTCCGTAATTAGCCCGCAATGCACTATTACCTTAAGGTTTAATTCCGATTTTATCTTTTTGATAGTTTTTATATACGGCAGAATATCAACTATTCCTTTGCTGTTAGAACCGCCGCTAAGAAGAAAACCCAGCCCTCCGGACTTATGAATAACATCGGCTCTTTCAAACAGTTCGTCCGGAGTTAAAGCCGGAGCCATAGATTTTAAAATTTCCGCATTGCAGTGTTCGCATTTTAAAGAGCATGAACCGCCCGTAATAGAAAAAGGAGGGAAGGAATCGGACTTAGTATTTTTAAAATCTTCCGTTTCGTAAGATTTTATACTTGGAGCGTAAAAATTTATTTCAGAATCAAAATAATTTTTTCTGATTTCAAAACCTTCTGCATATTCTTCGCCGATATTTTCGTTATATTCATAAAAACTCATATTTATCTCTTTTTGCAGATTATATCTTCCTTCTCAAGCTTTTTAACATAGGCTTTTACGGCTTCTTCGCCGAAAGGAAGGGAATTTACGTCCGAAACGGACTCCGGAAGAGGCTTTAATTTTACAATCCAGCCTTTTCCGTACGGGTCGGTATTTATAATATGAGAATCATTTTCAAGTTCTTTGTTTACCTCTACTACTTCGCCGGCAAAAGGCATCGGAAAAGGACCGACGTATTTTCCGCTTTCTATTGTAGCGGCGCTTTTCCCTTTTTTAATAATTTTGCCGACCGGTTTAACGTCTGCGTAAAGAATCTTGCCGGCTAAAGACTGAGCCGGATCCGTCATGCCGAAAGTAAAAGTTCCGTCGCCGTTTTTTCTGCCCCAAACCTGATTTTCGATATCGTAATAAAGGTCTTCCGGCAGATTGCATTCATTAAAAATAGGCATTTATATCTCCAAATTTTTACAAATTTATATTTTGCAGTTTTATTTATTTTATTCGCATTTAATTCCGTCGGCTTCAATCTTTTTCTTATAGGCTTCTACCGCTTCTTTTCCGGTAAGCAGATTTTTTTTATCCGCTTCTGCATTGTCCGGTTTAATTTTACAAACCCATCCTTTGCCGTAAGGGTCTGAATTTATTAAGGATACGTTTTTAACGGCATCTTCGTTTACCGCCGTTATTTCTCCGGAAAACGGAGCGGGGACGGGACCGACGTATTTTCCGCTTTCTACAGTTGCTACGGATTTAAGCTGGGCTATCTTTTGTCCGACTTTTTTAGGAGTAAGATATAAAAGTTTACCGGCTAAGCTTTGAGCTACGCTCGTCATTCCGACGGTCACTATTCCGTCGTCGCCTAATTTTCCCCACACGTGTTTTTCTACGCTGTAGTATAAATCCTCCGGAATATCGCATCCGTTAATCTTGGACGACATAATAAATTCCTCCTTAATTTTATATTAAATTGAATTGAATTAGTTATATAATACTATAATTTTTTCTTATTCTCAAGTATATCGCAAAAAATTCAAAAATAATTAGAGGGAATCGCCGTAAAAATCTTTTACCGATTTTTTCCAGTCTTTACCTTCTTTTAAAATTTCCGAAAAAATCTCTTCTGCAGGAAGCTGATTGTTTTTAAGATAGTTTTTCCATAAATCTATAAATAATTTTTTCTTAAGCCGTAATGAATCAATGGAAAGACTTTTAAAATTTTCAATAAATCCGTTAACTCCTTTTTCGAAATTTTCCCCGTTAAAATAATCTGCTAAGAAATTAATTCCGTACATTTCCTCTGCGGTATATATTTTAGAACTTAACAAAATTTCTTTAGTTTTCTGCACTCCTATTAAAAAAGACAGTCTTAAAATAATATGGGAGGGATACAATATTCCGTATTTGGAAGACAAATCGGCGAACGACGCCTTCGGTCCGGCAAGCCTGAAATCGCACGAAGAAACTATATCAAGCCCTATACCGCTGACGGCGCCGTTTATAATGCATACAACAGGCACGGACGATTCGGAAATATGCTTAGTCAATACGTTAAGAAGGGTCACGTAATATCTTGCGCCTTCCCTGTCCAATCCGGCTATTTCTTTAATTTCAGGTCCTGTAGCGAAATAATCGGGGTTTGTACTTTTAATTACGACAGCTTTTAAATCGATTTCTTTTTCTAAATTAGATTCGAATATTTTTATAAGTTCGTTTATTTCGGTAATATTAAACGAACTTTTACCGTCTAAATCCAAATTTATCTCTGCAATACAGCTGTTTGCGCAATTAAATTTTACAGGCATAATAATAACCTCGATATTTATATTAAAAATATATTATATTATATTGTATTGTATTAATTATATCTTCCTTTCTTTTTACAAATTCTCGTGAATATCTTCTTTATGCCACCTTCTACCTTCTATCATATAATACAGCACGGGAATAACGATAAGCGTAAGCGTCGTGGAAGCTATCATTCCGAAAATAAGAGCCCATGCCAGACCGTTCCAAACAGGGTCGGTTACTAATATAGCCGAACCGAATACTACTGCAAGAGCCGTTATAATAATAGGTCTTGCCCTCATTGATCCCGCCGCTACCAGAGAATCTATTATATTATACCCTTCTTTTTTTTTGTCGTTGATAAATTCAAGCAAAAGCAGCGAATTTCTTATGACTATGCCGGACAGAGCAATAGCGCCTATCATGGAAGTAGCCGTAAAATAAACCCCTATTAAGCCGAAACCGGGCATTATTCCTATCATTTCAAGAGGTATAGCGCCCATAAGTATTAACGGTATTATAAAAGAACCGGTATAACCGACAAGCAATATATAAATAAGCAAAATTGCGATTCCCATAGCCGCGCCTAACTGGGCAAAAACTTTAAGCGTCAGGTGCCATTCGCCTCCCCAGCGTATTCTATAGCCTGTCGGAAGCGGATGCTTTAGAAAATGCAGGAAAAGGTCCAAATTTGCATACATAGGGCTTCTTTTGACTACTTTTCCGTAAACATAGACGACGGATTTTAAATCTCTCTGATATATCATATTATGCAGATAGCCGCGTTTTATTTTTACTACGGAATTTAAAGGCACTAATCTTCCGGCATACGGCGCATAAATCCACACCGAAGACAACGCATTTGCGTCCGTCCTGAAATCGTCCGGCATTCTCAAAAATATATCTTCCTGATGCAAATGCTCTTTCTTGTGTATCGTTCCTACGCTCATGCCGTTGTTTAAAATATAAAGCGACTGAGCTATCATTTGAGTAGTTATTCCCATAAGAGCCGCTTTTCTTCTTCTGACTATAAGCATTATTTTTCTAATCCGCTTTTTATAAGAAGAATTTACGTCGGTAACGCCCCTCGTTCTTTTCATCCTCGCTTCCACTATTTTAGAAAGCTTTTCCTGCTCTTTATAATTATTGCCGTATATTTCGGCGACTATAGTCGATTTTACGGGAGGTCCCGGCGGACTTTCCAATACTTTTACGTCGGCATTATATTCTTTTCCTATTTTATGAACTTCAGGAAGTATATTTAATACAAGCTGATGCGACGAAGTGCTTCTTTTGTCTTTATTTATTAAATTAACCCTTATTTCCGAATACCAGCTTGCGTTCCTAAAATTTGCTCCCCTCAAAAGACCGGAAAAATCTATTACGGAAGGCGTGCCTACCGTAATTACGTAATTTTTTACCTGTTTTATGCGTTTTAAATAATTAACTATGTGCATCGTAGCGATATTTGTAGATTCAAAGGTGGAACCCGGACGTTTATTGACCGTAATTAAAAAAGTGTTTGTATTGGCTACCGGAAGCATTTTAAATTTAACAATTTTTAAAACGGGAAGCGACATTGCCAAAATAAATAAAATTATAATGACCGACATAAAAATATATCTTTTCTTTTTGCTTGACAGCAGGGGTTTTAATATTCTTGCATATAATCCGGAATTAACGTCTTTTCCTTCTTCTTTTAATTCTTTTTTCCTTAAAAGAGCCATTCCCTTTTCGTTTGCCATTAATTTAAGATAAAACCAGGGAACTACCGTAAGAGCCACAAATAAAGAAACCAGCATTGCTATAGGCACGTTAAAAGGAATAGGCCTCATATACGGACCCATCATGCCTCCGACAAAAAGCATAGGAATAAAAGAAGATATAACCGCAAGGGTCGCAAAAAAATTAGGATTTCCTATTTCGTTTACCGCATCCACGGCATATGTCGGCAGAACGTTTCTTTCCCTCGAAAAAACCCTCTCTATGTTGTCTATTACGACGATCGCGTTATCGACTAAAAGTCCTAAAGAAAGGATAAGCGCAAACAGCGTAATTCTGTTCAGCGTCTGATGAAAAACATATGCAATGCCGAGGGTTAAAAAAAGCATAAGCGGAATCGTAAAAGCTACTATAAAAGCTTCTCTCCAGCCCAGTATAAGCAGAAGCAGGACTATTACAATGATTATGCTTATAATTAAATGAAACAGCAGTTTATTTACGGCATTGTTCGCCTTTTTGCCGTCGTTTCTGGTTATAGTATAATGAACTCCCGCGGGCAGGCTTGTTTCGGCTATTCTGCGGAACTTGGCAACAACGTTATCGACGACGGTAACAGCATTTTTGCCCCTTCTTTTAGCGACGGCTATAGTAACCGCAGGATAAACGCCCTTAGCACCTTTTATTATTCTGTCGTTTGCGTTAATTTTCCTGTAATGACTGCCGAATCCTATTTCCGATAAAAAATTTAAAGGTTTATATGAAGCTTTGACCTTTGCGACGTCTTTTAAATAAACCGGTTTTCCGTTATAAACCGATATTATAAAGTTTTTAACCGACCTTGCGTGATGGAAATATCCGCCGGCGGCAATAAATGTTTTCTTATTGTCGTTCCTTAAAAAACCTGCAGGCATATTAACGTTAGTGTTTTTAAGTTCCTGCGCTATCATAAGCGGAGAAACGTTGTATGCTGCCATTTTTACAGGATTTAGATATACATTAAGCTGTTTGTATCTCGCCCCGTTTAAAAATGTAACGCCGGTTCCTTTAACGGAATCTAATTTGAACAATATTCTGTTTGCAATAGTCGTCAGATACCCCGCATCGTATTTTTTGCTCCATAACGTAATGTCGAGAATAGGAACGTGATTTACGTCAATCGGTTTTATAAGCGGACGCATTACTCCTTTCGGAATTTCATCCAAGTTTGAAAAGACTTTATTATAAATATCGACTAGGCTTTTGTCGCGGCTTGCATTTACGTGAAACTGCACGGTAACTATAGACTCGGAATTCATAGATATGGAATAAACATGCTTTACGCCCGGAATCTGCCACATTTTTCTTTCTAAAGGCTTTGTGACCAAATTCTTAACCTGCTCGGCGCTTGCCCCGGGAAACCTGACTATTACGTTGGCGGCGGGAACTATAATCTGGGGATTATACTGCCTCGGAGTCAACATAACCGCTATTATTCCGAAACCGATTATGAATAATATAAGAAGTAACGTGATTTTATTTTCTATGAAATATTCGGTAATTTTAGCGTTGAAATTTTTATTCATCTATTTATAAAACTCCTTATGTTTCTTTTATTTCTTTTAAGTCAATGCCGTTTATCTTCAGGCTGCCGGTTTATTTGCCGGTTAAATTTTTTATGAGTTAAATTATTTATTTCCTGAAGCAGCCGCAAAGTCTGGACTTACGTAATCGCCTATATCTATTTTATTTAATTTACCGGTTATAACGGTCATTCCAGGATTTAATCCGTTTAAAATTACGATGAATTTTTTCTTATAAACAGGTCCTTTATTTACCGGCTGAAACATAACCCGTCCGGATTTGCCCTCGATATACACGCCGGTTATGCCGAGCCTTCTGACTACGGCGTCTTTAGGGACTATCAAAGCTTTTTCCATGCCTATTTTAAAATAAGCCACCCCGTACATTCCCGGCATCAGCCCGTCCATATCTGATTTTGATATGGAAATCCTTATTAAAACCGAGTGGGAGTAAGGACTTGCAGAGCGGACGACGGATGTTATTTTTCCTTTTATAGTCTTATTTATAGACGAAAATTTCAGATTTACGCCGCCGCCGTTTTTAATTTTATCGTAATATTTCACGTTCACGGAAGTCTTGAATTCTAAATTTTTAACTCCCTGTATCATAAGAAGCATCTGCCCCGGCGCAACAAGGTCGCCCATTGAAATGTTCTTTTTAACGATAATTCCGTTTATAGGAGAATATATGTTTTTATAATTCAAATAACTTCCGGCTTCGTTTAAATCTGCCTTCGCAACGTTATACTGCATAAGCGTATTGTCGTATGTCTGGCGCGAAACCGAATTTTCGGCGTATAATCTTTTAATTCTGTCAAAAGTTTTTTTTGCATCGACAAATCCTGCTTTAGCGGCGTAATATTTTGAAGCGATTTCAGGCGCGCTTAATTTCAACAAAAGTTCTCCCCTGCTAACCGGCTGGCCCTGATGAACGTCTTCCATGACAACGTAACCCATTATATGCGCGGAAATAGCCGTATTGTTTAAAGAATCCGTATTGCCCGGAGATTTAAGGAAATTAGGCATTGAAGTATATTCGGTTTTATAAGCGGCGGCGGATATTTTATTTTCGGCTTTTTCTTTATAAGCGGATTTTTCCGAGCATCCGCTTAACGATAATGACAAAACCGCCATTATAAAAGCCGTAGTTAAAATACCGTAAAATATTCTTTTTTTTCTCATCGACTGCACCCCTTTAATATCTTATTTTCGCAATTCTGAAATTTATATCGGTTAGGTTATTTGTTGTATGTTAAATAATATATAATATCATATATATGAATATCAATATATAATAATATTATCATTTTTGTATATTAAATATCAACCTTTTTTTGCAAAATTTATAATATCGAAAGCCGGCAGGTATATAGCGAGTATAATAAATAAAACGGTGCCGAAAATTACGGTAAGAAAGACGGGCTCTATGCTGGCATGGAGCATGCTTATGCGGTGGTCTAACTCTTCGTCGAAATAGTCTGCTACTCTGGCAAGCATTTCGTCTATCTGTCCCGTTTCTTCTCCTATGCTTAACATCTGTATAATTATACCGGAAAATATTTCGGAATTTTTAAAACTCTCCGTTATGGATTTACCTTTTGAAACATCTGTTTGAATATCGTCTATTTTATTTAAAATAAATTTGTTGCCGGTCTCGTTTTTTACTAATTCAAAAACTTTATTGACGGGCAGTCCGCTTTTATATAAAAGTCCGAATATTCTGACGAATCTGCTCATCGCCGATTTATAAAAAATCGTCCCGAATATCGGCATCTTAAGTTTGCATTTATCCCACAGCGGTCTTCCGTAAGAGGAATTTAAATAAATTGCCGCGGCTGAAATAAGTATAACAGCCGCAATAAATAACGGCATCCATTCGTTTACCGTAAAATTTGATAAATCCACAAGGACTTTAGTTTCTATAGGAAGTTTTACGTTAAATTTATTATAAAAAGACGTAAATCTGGGCATTATAAAACCTAAAAAAATTATTAACGCTATTACGATTAAGGAAACGACTATCTTCGGATAAAACGCGGCTCTTTTGACTTTAGTCTTTACGGTTATTTCTTTTTCAGTCAAAAGAGCTAATTTTACCAGCGTATCGTATAAAAGACCGCTCGATTCCCCGATTTCAACCATATCGACGTAAATTTCCGAAAAAATTTTAGGATGCTTGGCTAAACTTTTAGATAAAGTCATTCCGTTTTCTACGTCAAACTTAACCCCGCCCAGAACTTCTTTAAATTTTCTGTTTCTCGTAAATTCTATTAACAATCCGAGGCTTTTGCTTATGGGCACGCCCGACTGGTAAAGAACGGCAAGCTGTCTCGAAAAAACTACTACGTCTTTTTTGGTAACATCGTAAAATGCCGGAAAAAAATCTTTAAGATAAAAACTTGAAGCTTCTTCTATAGATATAGGTATCAGCTTCAATTCCTCTATCTGCTTTTCCGCTAAAACCAAAGTAGAAGATTCTATCTTGCCGGTAACGAATTCGCCATGCCTATCTTTTGCCCTGTAATTATAAATAGCCATAATGAATATTATATTCTTTTTAGATAGTTTTATTGCGCCGTTTTGCTTAAAAATTTTACCGTTTCATATAAATCGTCCGGCTCGATCTGCCCCGGAGCCGTAATTCCGAAAGGAGAAGAACAGTATGCAAGATATGAGCCGTTAATCAAAGAAGACGCTCTGGTAACCGCCCCTTTTTTGCCCATTCCGAAAATTATAAATTCCGGAAAAACTTTTTCGTCCGTCGATTTTATAGAGCGTATTTTTATATTTTTTTCCGAAACCGACAAAACGTCTTCGTCGGATATTACCGTATCGGAAAGCTTAAAATAATCGGCTTCGAAATAGCTTGAATCCAAATAATATTTGACGGCATCAAGCAGGCCTATATGTCCGTTAAAATCGTGGACGGATAAAATAACCTGCGTTGTTTTTGAATGTGCGAATTCTATAAAATCTTTTATAGTCTTCCTCTCCAAAATATCTAATTCGATATCGCATATGTCAATGCCGGCTTCTATAGCCGATTTTAAAAATTTAATTCTTTCCGGTTCATGTTGTGACGCCGCACCATTAATGTTATTAACTGCATTAAGAGTGCTTTTACCGCCGTTCTCTTCGATTTCTGCATCGTTACGCCGTTTTGCAAATTTTTGCTTTTCCAAAAACGAAACCCGCCTGTTTGATTCGTAAAAAGCGTCCCTGTTTGTTCCTATAGTTTTAATTCCTTTATCCTTAGCGTATAGAATTATTTTTTTAATTTCCGTAAGAACGCTTTCTTCGTCCGAATTATCTCCGCTTTTACCGTCCGGACAGTTTAAGCGCGAAGTTTCGACAATCGTATCGAACCTAAGTTCGATAAATTCGACGTCTTTGCTTTTAGCATAGTCTATAGCGCCGTATGTTTCTTTTAATGCCGTATTGCCTATCGACATGCAGACTCTCGGTTTCATTTGCTTTCTTCCTTTTTCTTTCCTGCTTTTATTTTATCGCAGGCTAGTTCTCCGCCCAGTCCCCATTCGTCCGAAGGAAACTCTTCCACTACCACCCATACGTTATTTTCGTCTATATTTAAACTTTCCGAAACGCTTTTGGTAATAGACTTAATTAATTTTTTTTTCTGCTCTTTAGTTCTTCCTTCGAGCATCTTAACGGATACGAAAGGCATAATTTTTTCCTCCTTTACTTATTTGCAATAGTTATATATAATTTTGCTTAAAAAATTATAACAAAAATAATATTTTTAAACAACGGCTTATTTATTTAATTACGGGGACGGAATTCAATTCTGTCCCCGTAACAACTATAGTTTTTTTATTTTATATAATGCCGATTGAGAGGAAAAGACGTCAGATCTTATTTTTTTGCATATAAAATAGTTAAATTATCGAGAAAATGTTTCCAAAAAAAATTAATCTGACACCTTTTCCGATCGGTCAGCCGTTATAGTTTTTTTATATAATGCCGATTGTATAAAGAAGAAATAAAAATTTGCAAAACTATTATACGACAGTGCCGGAATTTAATTCCGGCACTGTCACAACTTGAACCTGAACATAGAGGAGGGGAAGATTTATGTTTAAAACTTTAAAATCAAAGCTTTATTTCGTTGCAGTTGCCGGCTTTATTTTTATCTTGGTAGTCAACCTGTTTTTAATCTATTATTCAAACGGTTTAAAAACCGAAACCGTTAACTCCGACATAATTTCAAATACGCAGACGGGCATCAAAATTTTAAAAGGAAACCTCCTTCAGATAATTTTTTTATCCCACATAAAAATGCTTAAAATGAGTGCGGTAAAATCTAAAAAAGCAAAAGTGCGGATAGAAAAATCCTACGACGCAAAAATATTAAAATTAGCCGAAGGTTCTAAACCGTTATTTTCAAACATAAATAACGCTCTTACGGGATACACGATGGGATTCGCAAAAGTTAAATCAAAGGCGGTCTTCGGCGCGCAAAAATCGAAACTCAGCCGATTTTCGTCGCAAAAAACCGCATTGCTGTTAAAAAGCCTTAAAAATAAATTTTATATATTCCGCCCGATAGTCGGAAGACTGCTGAAATACCCTCTTCTTCTCGGCGGAGCGATGAGCACGAAGTATTTTGAAAGCCAGCTTGATCCTATGGTTTCACAGATTTCCCAGATTAACGCCATCGTAAAAAAATCATATTATAAAAAGGTAAAATTGTTGGATTATATATTCATAGCATTTCCTATCGTATTTTTAATTGGAGCGTTGATAGTAATTTTATATTTTAAAAATTCCGTCATCAGGGTTTTGAACTTAGTCGATGCAAAAATCAAACAGATAGCCGCCGGCGACCTAACCTCCAAAATCAAAATATCCGGCGTCCATAAAGAAAGCGAAATAGGCGTCCTCATAGAGCAGGTCAACAGCTTGGTAGATTCTTTATCCGGCAACGTAAAAGGCATAGTCAACACTTCCAACTCTTTAAGCTCTCAGTCCGAACAGCTGAATTCCTCTTCCAGAGAGTTCGAAAAAACAATAGAACAGATGAGGGAAAAAGCGTCCCGCATAATAGAATCCATTAAACAGATGTCGATAGCTATCATAGAAGTAGCCAAGAACTCTTCCTCTTCCGCCCAGAAGGCACAGGAAACCGAAAAAGTCGTCGATTACGGCACGAAGTCCGTTCAGGACGTTGCGCGCGAGATGAAAAACATAGAAAAGACCGTATCCGCCGTTTCCGTGACCATTACCGAACTGGGTTCTTCTTCGGAAAAAATCGGGGAAATCATAGGCGTAATAAACGACATAGCCGACCAGACCAACCTTCTTGCCTTAAACGCCGCCATAGAAGCCGCCAGAGCAGGAGAACAGGGAAGAGGGTTTGCCGTAGTCGCGGACGAAGTAAGAAAATTAGCCGAAAGAACCACAAAAGCTACAAAAGAGATAGAATCTATGATACTCAGCATCCAGAGAAACACGCAGGATGCCGTCGTTTCTATGCAGAAAGGAAAAGAAGAAGTCTCAAAAGGAGCGGAGATTGCCGGAAAGTCCGCCGAAGCCATATCCAACATAAACTCTTTGATGATAAAACTCAAAGAGATGATAACGCAGATTGCCGCGGCCTCCGAAGAGCAGTCCCAGGTCAGCGAAGAGATATCTCTTTCCTCCGAAGAAATAATCAAAGCCCAGGACAGCGCCCAGGCGGGTTCGAGGCAGGTCATAGCTTCTTCGGAAGAGCTTGCTAAAATGGCGGTGGATTTATCAAGTATGGTAAGAATGTTTAAAACGGCGTAAATTTTTTTTTAAAAAAAATTTGATTTTTTGAATTTTATGTTTTATAATTAACTTATCAGAGGTTTTATTTCTTTCATCTTAACTCCTCGATGTAATGTCCTCCTAACCTGCCGGTTATCAACTACTTCCGGCAGGTTTTTTATTTTATATGCGTTTCCGCGTAATAAATTTCATCTGAAGTTTTTTGCAGGTACTGTTTTTAGAATTATAGCATATTTTATTTGCATAATTTTAGATAAATTTATCATTTTTTGACATTTTAGGCAATATATTTTTTAACGGTGAAATAGGCTTAAAAGTCTTAAAATAGCTTGTTTTTGAGTGGCTCCCCGAGACGGATTCGAACCATCGACCCAGTGATTAACAGTCCTATTGCTTAGCTTATAACTTATTGATATTATTAAATTATATAAACTATTTTGTTTTTATGTATGCGTTTTTGTATTTTTACAGCTTTTTTATACACTGCAAACCAGCATAAAATAAGGAATACTTTATTTAAGGTATCTAACAGGCGTTTTAAGGCGTTTTTTATTTCAGTGCAATATAAAAAAAAATACCAAAATAAAATAAAACAAAAAATAAAGGCGATTCCGTTCGTTTTTTTAAACAATAAACCGACTACCAAAAACCAAATACCTTAAAAATTCTTGTTGGCTTGTTGGAAAGAAAAAACTGAAACTATGATTTAAGATAACAAGTTGTGATTTAAAATCACAATTAAAAAAATAATTCCGCTCCGGGCATTAATTTTTGCGAAATATTATTAAGTCTTTGGTAAAGGCGTCTTGCTGAAGCGTTTGTTCGTTAGAAAGAAAATCTTTTAAATATTCTTTGACTTTTATTTTAAAAAAAGAGCTCATTTCTTCCTTTGAAATTTTGAACGAAGGAAAAAGCCTTTCCTCTATATAATTTTCTTTAAAAACTTTGTCTCCAGTTATAAGCGCGGATAAAAAAGCTTTTTCGCTGAATTGACCGCCGTAAAGCTCTTTAGCTTGTTTAATAAGAAAATCTATACCGAATTTTTCCGATAAAACATAATTGTCGTAATAATCCCTTATTTCTTTTCTCTGCGTTACGGTAAAAGCTTTCATTCCAGCAACCGTATTAAGATTTGCAACCTTAAGGTTATTTCTTAAATTAGTATGTTCGTTATTTAAAAAATCTCTTCCCGACGCTACGAATTCTACTTTAATTCCTATTATATGGAATTTTCTGTGGGTCTCGCTGAAAGGAACCCCGATATCTTCGACATAATAACCTCTTTTAGCCATATTGTTAATTATATTATTAACTTCTTCGTTATTTAAAGCAGATGACGGGCTGAATAAATCTATATCTTCGGATAATCTATGCTTAATATGATAGCTTAAAGCGCTGCCGCCTACAAAGACGTAATTTTTAATTAAAGGTTCTTTAGATAATGAATCCAGCACTCTCTCAGTACCTTCAGACCATATCAAAGATTTCATATTTTATCCTCTTTTTTAATATCAATAATAATTCCTAATAGTTCCATTAAAGCAATATAACCAATTTCCTGTTTTTTATAAAACTCGGGCTTTATTTTTTTATAAGCGGCTTCTATTTCATCATAATTAAACATGGAAACTAATTTTAAAATACTACCCAAATCGCTATTTTCCAAAACTTGATGCAATATTTTAGACAATGGAAAATAAGATTTATTAGTATCACAGTGCCAGAAAGCCCCTTTGCTTATTGGTAAATCTTTTAGCCTATATAATACTTCATTGTTTTTATCTATTATCTTTTCCATAATTTTATATTATACCATACCCTACTTTAAGTTCCTTAATTTTATTAATAATTTCTTCTGTATCTTCTGTTTCCCATGCCTTAGATTTTTCGTTCCTTGTGAAACCCAATTTTTTGATTTCATTTTTCACGGCAAATGTTTTCACTTCGCCTGAATTGTTAAGCTGTACTATTTTTTTATTTTCTGTTTCCTTATCTTTGTTTTCTGGAACTTTTTCTTGAGCCGGAGATGAAGGGATTATGTTTTCAATGCCGGCAATAAAATTCTTATAAGTTCTATAACTTATATTAATGCCGATTTTAGACAAAGCTTTTAATTGAGCGCTTATGCTTATTTTTTTGTCTTGCATTTCCTTTATTTCGTCAAGAAAAGGATTTAATAAAATATCGGCTTTAGATGATTTAGAATCTTTTAATCCATTAATAATGCTTTTTCCTTAATCCTGCAATAGAGAAAAAGGTGTCAGATTAATTTTTTTGCAAGTAAATTTTATGTAATTTGATTTGTTTCGTATGCAAAAAAAATAAAATCAGACACCTTTTTCTTTTCAACTACTTCCGGCAGGTTTTTTATTTTATATGCGTTTCCGCATAATAAATTTCATCTGAAGTTTTTTGCAGGTACTGTTTTTTGTGACGGTTATTTTTTAGGATTTTTTGATTGCCGCCTTTTCTGCAAAAATATTTGACAAATATTAAATATGAATGTATTATTAATACATTATAGGAGGTGTATTATGAATACAAAAAGATTTAATATAACTTTGCCGTTAGATGTAGCTAATGATATAAAGGGAATAAAAAATAAATCTGCTTTTATAACTAATGCTATAAAAGAATATTCAGATAAAGAAAAAAAACAAAAACTTATAAAATTGCTTCAAGAAGGATATATCGCTACAAAAAAAGAGGATAAGAAAATAACTGCCGAATGGGAGCATACAATTAACGATGGAATTATTTAAAAGAGGTGATATTTATTGGATTAATCTTAATCCCGCAGAAGGTTCGGAAATAGCGAAAACAAGACCTGCCGTTATAGTATCGAATGATATAAACAATAAATTTGCGGACACCGTTACTATCGTCCCTTTAACAACAAGTACCGAGAATATTTATCCCTTTGAAGTGTTTATAGAAAAAAATACAGCCAATTTAAAAGAAGATTCAAAAGCAAAAGCAAACCAAATTAGAACAGTAGATAAAAAAAGACTTAAAGAAAGAATAGGAAGCCTGCCCGAAGTTCTATTTGAGCAAATTGTTAAAGCAATAAAAATACATTTAGATATTATTTAATTACCTCGTTTATATAATCTCATATCGATAAAAAAGTATATGTGTTTTTATATGTAAAATTTGCATAATTTTACATAAATTTATCACTTTTTGATATTTAAGGTAATATATTTTTAACATAGCTTGTTTTTTAGTGGCTCCCCGAGACGGATTCGAACCATCGACCCAGTGATTAACAGTCACTTGCTCTGCCGGCTGAGCTATCGGGGAATATAGAATGAATATGAATAATGTTATGAATTGCGCTCATAAGTTTTTATGAGCAATATGCATAACTGTTAGATAGTATAAATAAAAATTGCCTTCTTGTCAATATTTTTGTTGCGGCCGCCTATATTAATTTTACTCGTTGAAATATTTTAATACGAATACCGCGGCCAGCAAAACCCCTGCAGAGAGTATAAGAAAATACGAGATGCTCTGCACTGCTATGCCGACGACTAAATACAAAATCAAAATAACGCGCTTAATTTTTTTTAACTCTTCGTCCCTCAGTAAAAAACCTGCAATAAACGCAACGATTATGTAAATTGCGGATTCTACAATAACTGCGTCGATATTTATATTCATTGTTGAAAAGTTTTTATATATTTATATACGGTCATATTGTATTAAGCATATTATTTTACGAAATTTTTCTATTTTTATTTTATTACTTTCTTAAAATATTCTACGGTTTTTTTAATTCCGCTTTCTATATCTACTTTAGGGTTGTATCCGAGCTTCGTTTTTGCGAGCGTTAAATCGGGGTTTCTCTGAATCGGGTCGTCTTTGGGCAGTTCGACGAATTTAATCTTCGATTTAGAACCGGTGAGCCGTAAAACCAAATCCGCAAAATCCGATATTGTGAATTCGTAGTTGTTTCCCATATTGACGGGTCCTGTAAATCCGCTTCTATCTTCTATAAACAGCATAATTCCGTCTATTAAATCCGATACGTAGCAGAAAGAACGGGTCTGTTTTCCGTCTCCGTAAACCGTTAAATCCTCCCCTCTCAGAGCCTGAACGATAAAGTTGGAAACTACCCTGCCGTCGTTTTCGAGCATTTTAGGGCCGTATGTGTTAAATACCCTTATTACTTTTATATCCGTTCCGTACTGTCTGTGATAATCGAACATAATGGTTTCCGCCGCCCTCTTTCCCTCGTCGTAGCAAGACCTTATTGAAACCGGATTGACGCTGCCGTTGTAATTTTCGGGCTGAGGATGAACCGACGGTGAGCCGTAAACTTCTGAAGTCGAAGTATGAAGAACGGGTATTTTAAGGCGTTTTGCGTTTTCCATAACGTTAAATATTCCGAAAACGTTGTCTTTCATAGTTTTTAAAGGGTCCCTCTGGTAATGCGGGACGGATGCAGGACAGGCGAGGTTGACAATAAAATCGGCTTCTATGTTAAATGACCGGCTTATATCCCATCTTATCAATTCAAATGCCGGATTTTCGATAAACTCTTTTATATTATTTTTAGACCCGGTATAAAAATTATCCATGCATAAAACTTCATGACCTTCGTTTAAAAGCCTTTCGCATAAGTTTGAGCCTATAAAGCCCGCTCCGCCCGTTACGAGTATCCGCATAATTTAATTATCCTCTCTTTATGTTTATCAAAATTAAATTAAACTAAACTAAATCAATTTTATGTCAATTTTTATTATATATTTTTTTATTTATATTTATATTTATTCAGTTGTATTTTTAATTAAACCGTTTCCGCTTAAATCGTATTTATTGCCGTAGCCTCTCCTCGTTATCATATATAAGTCGTTGGCATATGTATTGGAGTTGCCTATAATTATAGCGGAATTCATGCTTACGATATCGAATTTGTCGATATTTTCAAGCGTCGTTATAACTATCTCTTCGTCAGGTCTTGTTACCGCCTTTGCGATAACCGCAGGCCTGTCTTTTTCTATTTTTTCCAATAAAATATTTTTAGCAATAGTAAGCTCGTCTTTCCTTTTCATGCTCCTTGGATTATAAATTATTATTACGAAATCTCCGGATGCCGCCGCCCTTAGTCTTTTTTCTATGTCCTGCCAAGGCGTTAAAAGGTTAGACAGGGAAATAACGCAGAAATCGTTCGTTATAGGCGCTCCGGCTGCCGCCGCAACGGCGCAGAAAGCCGGAATACCCGGAACGATTTCTACAGGAACTTTTCCGGTAAGGGATTGTTTGTCTAAAATTTCCAGCAATAAACCGCTCATGCCGTAAATGCCGGCATCGCCTCCCGAAACCAGAGCCGTCGTTTTTCCTTCTGAAGATTTTTTGACAGCCGCTTCGCATCTCTTAATTTCGTCTTTCATATTGAAAGGAAGTTTTTCCTGCGTGTCTTTCAATAAAGAGCTTATCTGCTTTAAGTAAGAAGAATATCCTATTACGACTTCGGATTCCCGAATCGAGTCTAAAGCTTTTTTGCTAAGATGCTCTAAATCTCCAGGTCCTGTTCCTATAACCGTTATTTTTCCATAGTTCATTTTTTTATTTTCCTTAATTTAATAAATTATGTTTTAAGAGATTGGTTAGCTCCGCTGGACTTCTTCCGCTGACGCCCGCAATGACACATATGAGATATACCAAATTAAATGTAATATTTTTAAAAATATCCGTAAAAAACATATGATAAGAATATGTTATGTTATGTTTTATCTAAATTTAACTTTAATGTCTTTAATAACTGCAACCGACGCCGTAACATTGCCTTTTTTTTGTTTAGGCACAAGCATCGCCGCCGCATTATAACTTCCTGCGGAAATCATAGCGCAAGGTTCGCAGACTGAATATGCTCCGGTATATTTAAAACTCGGAGATTTTAAATATACCGCAGATGCCGATGCCGGCGTATTTTTTAAAACAAACGATTCCATAAAAGCGTTTATTTCGTCTTTTGAATAGAAATCGATAAATCTTCCGTATTTAAATCCGAAATCTAAAAGACCGCGCTCGTTTTTTTTATTGTCTATAGAAGCTATATTTCTTATGGAATTTAAAACGATATCGTTTTTTTCGAATACTTCCGAAACAAAATCTTCTATCTCGTTTACGCCGGTGTTTCTGTTACACCCAATCCCCACGACTAAACGTTTAGGTCTTAAAACCGCAATGTTTTTCGACTTATCTAAACCGTTCAAATCTTTTTTTATAGTAACTATTATTGTTTTATGCTTACCGTTAAAATTTTCGGCATTTAATTTTAAACTTTTAAAATCGAATGCCTCCTTTATTTTTATTCTTTCCGCGTTATTAAAACCTTTTACGTAATGTTTTATGCCGCCCGCTTTAAAATTATCTTCCAAAATTATTTCAAAACTTTCTCCGTTAAGCGACGCTTCATTATAATGCTTTACTTTTTCCTTCGCATCAGCAATATAAAAATCGAATTTTTCGGCAAAAGCGTCTATCGAAAATTTATTTTTAGAATCGGTTGCCGTAGTTATTACCGGAATAGAATTTTTAAGATATCCGGAAATTTCTTCGGCGAGCCTGTTCGCTCCGCCTATATGTCCCGAAAGCAGGCTTACCGCAAATTTTCCGGCTTCGTCCACCGTAATTATTCCCGGGTCTTTATACTTATTTTTCAGATACGGCGCTATTAATCTTACTACCGCGCCGACTGCAAGAAAAAATATTATATAATCGAAAGATTCCAGCAAAAATTTAACCGCGGAGCCGTCCGAAAGTTTTTTGTATTTTTTTATTTCAAATTCGATATTAGTAAATTGAAAATTATTAAATTTAAATTTTTCTAATTCGTTTAGTCTGTCTAATTCGTTTATTAATGCATATGCCTGTTTAATTAACCCTTCTTTATTTTCTTCTATGAAAAAAATTATTTTATAATATTCTTCGGAAGATTTTTTATTTATTAATCCCCTGCAAATTTTAGCGGCATTATGCAGAGAATTTTCCGATATTATAACTAATGCTATAAAATTTACTTTTTCTATATTTATATTTATATTGATATTTATATCTGCATTGCCGTTTTCGTAAGCGCCGCCTGCTTCCGCATGATTATTATAAACCGGCAGAAGAATCCCTGTACCCGTGATAAAAGTTCTTGTCATAAAGTTTCGACTTATTATTTTTGAAATATTTTCCGTTAAGAGCTTCTCCGACTATCAAAACCGCCATATTTTTTATCGAAAATTCTTCGGCTTTTTTAACTACGTCTTTTAATCTGCAGTTTATCAAAAACTGGCTTTTTAAAGACACGTCCTTTGCTATAAGGCAGGGCGTATTTTCATTATAATATTCGAGCAGATCGCCGGTTACGGACTTTATCAGTCCGAAGCTTAAATATATAGCCATAGTGGCTCTGTGCTTTGCAAGGCTTTTTATATCCTGTCCTTCCGGCATCCTGCCCGTCCTTCCTTCGCCCCTGCAAAATATGACGGTTTGCGAAACGTCCGGCAGCGTTAAAATGGATTTATTTGCGGCGCTTGCGGCAAAAGCGGCGGTAACGCCCGGTATAATTTCATATTCCGCTCCCATCTCTTCCAGATAAGCCATCTGCTCGTTTATTGCGGAGTATATAGAGGAGTCTCCGGCATGCAGTATCGAAATTACCTTTATTCCGCGCTTCCCGTATTTCGCCGAGACCGAACCTCCATTGCCGTTATCGCTTTCGCTTAAACTTAAAATATTTTCGACTTTCGTTTTTATTTCTTCAAAATTAAGGCTCTTAATATCTATCAATTCGGCGCCTTTTTTGATAATTTTAAGCATTAAAGGATTAATTAAAGAGCCTGCGTAAAAAACGGCATCCGATTTTTTTAATATTTTTGCGGCTTTGACGGTCAGCAGTTCAGGGTCGCCCGGTCCTGCGGACACAAAATATATTTTCGATTTTAAAAATTTATTATTATTCATACCGTATCCTCACAAAAACACGCCTATTAAAATTGAAAAATAATCGAAATCCAAATCGGTTTTCTTTGTAAAATCTTTTACGACCGCCGATTTTTCTATTAAATACAGTTTTATTTTGCCGTTTTTATTCTCCGCGCATCCGCCGCCGGAAGCATCTTCAAACGCTTCCAGAATATTTTTTACGCAGCTTCCGGCTTTCATAAAAACTATAATTTGCGGACTCGAAAGCCTTGATTTATCGGCTATGAACTTTATTTCCGATTTTAATTCGCTTAAACTTTTTTTAAGCGGCACGGATATTAAAACGCTCGCATTTTTAGCTATGTAAGGTTCTTCAAGGAGTCCGAAAGAATACAAAAAAGAAGAAACTCCGTTAATAATATTTATGGCAATATTTTCATCCCCTATTTCTTTTAAGGCGGCGTGAATCCCGAAATATGTGCTGTAAAAAGCCGGATCTCCAAGAGTAACGTATGAAACGCATGAAACACTTTCGTTTTTTAATTTTTCATAAATTTTTAAGGCGTTTTCCATGTATAAATCTTTATTTTTGCCAGTCGAACGCTTCATTTCTACCCGCAAAGGAATAAGCCTGTTTTCCTCGATATCCTGCAAACCGGCAAATTTTACCGCGCTTTTAATAATATCGTAAGCGGTTTTGTTCTTTCCTCCGCAAACGTCCGGATAAAATATATAATCGCTTTTAAGCACGGCGTTTATTGCTTTTACCGTAATAAGCTCGGGATCTCCGGGTCCTACTCCTACTACGAACAGCGTTTTTTGCCGGTTTTCGCTACCGCTCATTTTCGCCGCTCCTGCCGTTTTCAATACCGTTATTTGAATCTTTTACTCCTGTTTCCTCATTTACGTCTAACTCGTTTAATCCGTTAGATTCTTTTAATCCGTTTAATTCTTCTAAATTGCCGCCCGTATTTTCGTTATAACCGCCGTTATAATTTTTACCGCCGATGCCGCCCGTGTTGCCCATATTGCCGCCGCTATTTTCGTCATTGCCGTTGCCGCCGTTATCTTTATCGGACTTAGGCGCTCCTATAGCTTTATTCCTTACTTTTATTTTTGGCATTTTAGAATTTAATTCTTCGTTTTTTTTATCCTCTCTATTTTCTATTTTAAAGGTCATATTTCTTTTTTTGCCCGCAGTTTCTTGTTCCGGTTTCGGTTTGGTTTTGTGTTCTGTTTTAAGTTCTGTTTTAGTTTCAGTTTTAGTTTCGGCTTTAGTTTCGGCTTTAGTTTCGGCTTTAGCCTCTGCTTTAGTCAAGGCGTTTTGATTTAAAAACTTTTTAACTATTTTAATAACGTAAATCTGGTTTAAAGCCTGAAAGTATGAAGTTTCGCCGATAGATTTGAGCCTTGAAACGTTTAAAGAAACTATTTCGTATTTAAGCCCCGCGTTTTTAATAAACGAAATTACCGCATATAAAGTTTCTACCGTAACGGCGTTAACTGCGATTACTCCGTTTTCTTTCAGTATATTTAAAGATTCTTTCAATATTCCGTCTATGTTTTCGGCTCCGCCGCCCCCTATAAAAACCGAATCGGCATTAACGCCTTTTAATTTTATATTTAAACTGCTTTTCATGGCATCCGGAAGTTCGCCTAATATCGGCACTATATTATTTCTTCCGAATTTTTTCATATTTCTTTTCAGATTTTCAATTTTCTGCTTATTTTTATCGATAGAATAAACTTTACCCCTGAAAGCAAGCCCTGACGCTTCTATGCTGATGCTTCCGCTTCCGCAGCCTGCGTCTATTATGACGGAATCTTCTTTAATTTCCATCATGCCGAGGCTGACTGCCCTGATCTCTTTTTTCGTAGGTTCTCCCGAAGCATGTATATATTTGTCGTCCTCTATGCCTAATACGATATTCCTATTTATATTATTTATATTAGCCGTATTCTCTGAGTTTGCAGCCTTTTCAGCGCAATTAGCGCTATTGTTATAATTATCGTTTTCCCCGCTTCTTTTATTATCCGCATGATTTCCTGCCTTCAGCGTTTCCGTTTTGTTTTTTTGATTTTTTTCCTTTAATATTACGATATTTTTTTTACCGCTTATATCTTCCAAAATTCCTTTCGTAAAGCTTTTATATATTTTTTCGTTTTTGGAACATAGTTCCGTAAGGACATAAAATTCAAACTTTTCTATAATGCCCTTTTCTTCAAGTTCGCCGTATATTTTATCCGGAGTGTTTATTTCGTCGGTATATATACCTATTATTTTTTTCTCGGAATTAAGAACGGGATACAGATCCTCGAAATTCCTGCCGTGCAGGCTTAATATATAAGCATGCGTCATGGGAATTTTTAATTTTGAAAATCCTATCTGCATATAGCTTATTGCCGGATATATTTCTATAAACCTTTTTTCGTTTTCTTTCAATCCGCTAAGAATAGCGCCGCCGATACCGAAAAAATTGGGATCTCCGTTTGCCAGTATTAAAATATTTTTTTTGCCCAGATTATCTTTAACGTAATCTTCGATAAATTTTACTTTTCCGTCGTAAAATATCTGCGCATTGTTTAAGCGGGTTATATTTCCGTTGTTTTCCAAAATCAAACTTTTCTTTTCTGCCGAAATCTGCTCCCTGACCCATATAAGAAGAGGCGAATCTTCTTTTTTTGCAAATACGGCATCTATTCTATTTTTTTTATCGGTAAACATTTCTAAAATCTGCTTTTTTGCAATATCCTGATAGCAAGGAGAAACTCCCGCTATGTAAACTTTTTTGGACATTTTTGCCATATTTTACAATCTCTCCCTTTTTATTTCGTTTCCGCCGTAATCGATAAGCACTATTTCTATGTCCGCCGAATTTCCGCCTTCAGCCGCAGCATTAGAAACAGCATTAGTATTAGCATTAACTGCATTAACTCCGGTTTCGGTTTCGGCTCTAAAACCCATTTCTGCGGCGTTTCCTGCGTTTTTTGCGATATTATACAATTTTTCGGCGGCTTTTTTTAATAATTTGCTAAAAATATCGTCCGAATAAATACTAAAATCGTCCGAGGTTATATATCCGAAAGCTTCCCTCGAAGTATTAGACCCGATTATAAGCCCGTAAATACGCTCGGCGTCTTTTTCGCTGCGCTTTTTGACAGCTTCCTTTGCCGTTTCGGCAAGAAAACCTAAATCCAAAGCGGCGTATTTAGCGTTAGTGTTTCTTGCGCCTTGGGCAATTTTAACAATTTTTCCAAATTGTCCGACGAATATAATATTTTTAATTCCCGTCCTGCAAACTTTCCTTAAAGAATAAGAGACATAGTCGCCTATTTCTATAAAACTTTCCCTGCGAAGATTATTAAATATTTTTAAAGCCGCTTTTTCGCTGAATCTTCCCGGCGTAAAAACGCAGGTGTCTATTTTATTCGCTTCTAAAAAACTTAAACACGCCTTAATGGTTTCGAGCCATGCTTTTGTAGATATAGGAACGACGTATCCCGATGTTCCGAGTATGCTTATGCCTCCTTCGATGCCGAGCCTCGGATTTAAAGTCCGTTCCGCAATTTTTTCTCCTTCCGGCACGTAAAGTATAGAAAAAAATATTTTCCCGTTTAATATTTTTAGCTTTAATTCTTCTTCGGCGGCCGATTCTATCATTTTATACGGAACCGGATTTATTGCGGGATAACCCGCTTTTACCGGCAGTCCCTTTCTTTTAACCGTTCCTATACCTTTCGACGATGCAAAAATTATCGTCGAATCTTCGGCTAAAGGACATTTTATTATATTATAAACCAAAAATTTTTCATAATATTTTTTTAAATTTTTTAAGGCATTTTTATCTTTTTTATCTATAACCGTAAAATCGGCGCAAATTTCTATCCCTCCGGTTACGTCCGCAAAATCGTCGCCGGAATCCTTTATTAAAACAGATTTTGAAATAAACGGTTCCGTTTCTTTCTGCTCTAAATTAAAATTAAATTTCGATAAAGACGCAACTTTTAAAGAAGCGTTTTCGCCGCCCGGCATTTTTATTTCTATTAAATCAAATTTTTCGCCTTCGAAATAGTACCTTATAGACGCTTTTACCGCCGCCGCGCTTGTGCTTCCGGTGGAAAAACCTTTTCTCAGTCCTGACACGGATGCCGCCGATCCGCCGCCGAATCTTACATTCGATATTTCCGCCGTTTCCATTAAAATGAAGTCCCCACCGTAAAATTAACTCCTCCCGCGGGCCAGTAAGGTTCCCTCGTAAGAATAAAGCCGTATGAAAAACTTATCGGCCCTATAGGCGAAAGATACATTATACCGGCTCCGGCAGATTTATAAAGCGCTAAAGGCCTTACGTCCGACGTATCCAAAAAAACGTTGCCTCCATCCTGAAAAACAAAAAAGTTAAAACTTTTATAAACCGGTATATTCAGCTGAAGATTG
This sequence comes from bacterium, assembly GCA_021850985.1. GTDB lineage: Bacteria > SZUA-79 > SZUA-79 > Acidulodesulfobacterales > Acidulodesulfobacteraceae > Acidulodesulfobacterium_A. The sequence goes on along the minus strand of JAJZJX010000003.1, from coordinate 13,399 downwards.
TAATTTTCCATAACGTCTCCGCCTATGGGGTAACCGTAAGGATTTAAGTTGACGAGTCCTATAGAATCCTGAGGGAAACCTCTGACTGTCGTTCTTCCGCCGAGAAAAAACCTTTCGTTTATAGGAACCTGGGAGGTCGGCGACAGCGGTCTTATATAGCCTAATCTTGCTCCTATAAGAAAATCCGTATTATATACGAAAGGAATATACTCTTCCGAATGAAAATAGATTTTAAAAAAGTTAATCTGGGAATCCAGCAGAAAATTAGAATAAGAAAAACGCAAGTCTGTTAAATTTCCTGAAGTCGGATTGAAAATATTATTTTTAGTATTATATATAAACGAAAGAGAAGCAGAGCTTATTCTGGTAAAACCGTCGTCGCGCGGCGTAATTTCGGCGCCGGGGTTTAATCCGGAAAGAAAATCGTAAAACATTCCGTACGAGAGCAAGCCTTTAAAATATCTGTCGAATCTTCTTATAAGCGAAAGGTCCGCTCCTTCTTTATGCATCGTGTAATTAAGCGTTATTACGTCGGTATCTAATCCGCTCGCGTTAAACGCCAGCCCCCTGTATCCGTATATCGCAGGGTCGTAATAATTTAACAGAAGATTGGTATAAATAGCGCTTTTGGAAAATCTTAACGAAAGAGATTTTCCGGTGCCGAAAAGATTGTTGTTTTCAATCTGAATAAATCCTTTATATCTGGTGTATGTTCCGTAACCTGCGCCAAAACTTAAATCCAGAGGTTTTGCATCTTTTACCTTAACGATTACCGTTTTTTCGGAAACTTCGTTTTCGGGATTTTCTATTTTAATAACGACAGAATTAAATATACCTCTTTTATAAAGCCTGTTTTGGGTCTGCAGTATTTTCTTCTGGTCGTAAAACTGCCCTTTTTTGAAAAGCAGAAGGCTTTCGATAAAACCGGTTTTAGTTACGGTATTGCCGGTTATTAAAATCCGTTTTATCCTGACCCTCGGTCCCGATTTTATTTTATAGTAGATATATGCATTTTTTTTATTTTTTAAAAACTTTACGTTCATTTTAACTCTTGAAAAAACGTACCCCGAATCCGATAATTTAGTTGAAAGCAGTTCCTTTCCGTTCTCGGCTTTAATTATACGGTAAGGTTTTCCTTTCATTTTTAAAAAATAATTAGTCACGGCTGCATCGCTTTTAAAAATAGCGGGAAGTCCATTAATATAAACTTTTTTTACGGTCGTTGGAGTTCCCGAATTTATATTTACGGTTATCGCCACGCTTTTTTTATCCGGCGAAAATTTTAATTTATAAGAAATGCCTGCAGACAGATAGCCTTCATTGTCGTAATAGTTTTTAATATTTTGAACGTCGTTTTTAAGCCTGTTTTTACAGAAATATTCCTTGTTAAAAAAAGACGTAACGCGCGTTCTCATAAGGTGTGTTATAGTTTCTCTTTTAAAAGGTTTGTAGCCGGTTATATATATTTTGCTTATTTTTACTTTGTTTCCTTTATTTACGGAATAGTAAACGTTTATCGTCTTATCTTTTTTATCCTTATTTTCTTTAAACAAAACTTTCGTAAAAAAATAGCCCTGTTTCATATAGTATTTTTTTAAAACCTTTTGAAAAGATAAAAAAGTGCCTCCGTCGAATATCAATACGTTTTTCATTTGCAATACTGAAGTTTTAACGAAATTTTTACTTAACGGTTTTATCCCTTTAAAATGAAACGATATTTTATAACCGGGATGGGCATTAAGGGTTATGACGGCTTTTCGCTTAGAAATAAAAGTTATTTTAGGACTTGTTATTATAGCGTTCAAATATCCTTTATTTTTATATAAATCCCATATGCTTTTTCTTAATTCCCTAATTTTATTTAAATTAAGTGGCTTGCCTATAAGTTTTTTAATTAAAACTTCAACTTTTTTTTCCGGATAATATAATTTAAATTTAACAAATATATTAGATATTATAACGGGACTGCCGGGAATAATTTTTATATTTACCGCGTAAGCTTTCGGCTTTTCATTTAAAACCGGCGTAATGATACTTACTTTTGCAGACGGATAACCGCCCCTGTTCATAATCTTTTTTATTTTTTTTATGCTTATAGTTTTATAATATTTATAAATTAAACCGCCTTTTTTAAAAGGAATTGATTTTATTATCAGTCTGCTCGAAATTCCCGTATTTTTAAGCCCTTTTATATTAATCTCTTTAATGTAAATTTTAGGAAAAAAAACAAATTTTAAATAAATTAATTTTAATTTTTTATTTATATGCGCAAAAACCGAAATATTTGAAAAATAGCCTGAAGCATAAAGAGTTTTAATAGTTTTTTCCAAAGAAACCATGGAAAATTTTCTTCCGGTTTTTATATAAAAAAGATTTTTTATATTGCTTGCGGGAATGCCGTAAGGCGCTTTGTAATGTATGGATTTTACCGTGTAAATGCCGGCGTTTATGCCGTAAATATTTGCGGCTTTTAAGGCAAAAACGTCTTTTAACGCAAAACATGCGCTTAACGATGCAAATAACAGTAAATAAATTATAATTTTTCTTATTTTTATTGCAATATTCATTGTTTTTATTTTTAAAATTTTAGTAAAACCTAAAATGAAAAACTATATTGCCGCCCACTTCGCTGTAAACGTTGGAATTATTAGGCGCAAGCTCGTTATTTTCCCACACGCCTATAACCGAAATATGAGGAGTAAGCGTATAAGTAATAGTAGCGGACTGGGAGGACTGGGAAGACGCAATATCGCTGTAAGAAACCGACAGCCGCTTAGTTAAATTTTTAGAAACCGTTACCTGCGGCGCGGCGCTGTGGGTTATAGCCGAATAGCCGGGCGTTACGGACATATTTTTAAAACCGAAATAGCTTGATATAGTTCCCGTTACGCTCTGTTCGACGCCGCCGCCTATAGCCGAAGCGGCTTCAGAAGCGGCTATTCCTCCCGCCGAAGAAGCATAAACCGAGTTTGCAGTAGTGCCGAGCGCAAGCATCGAAACGATGCTTAACTCCGAAAGAGGGGGCGTCGATGAAAGATTTACGTTAAAATTTAACATCGAACCGCTTGCGTTCATTCTTATCATATACTGGTTTATATAAGTTCTTGCCGCTACGTCGAACGTCGGATTTATTTTATACCTGTTATTAAAATCTAAATTTGCGTATGAAAGTTTCAGCTCCGTCCCTCTGAAAAATATATCGCCTTTTTCGGCATTAGCCGTTCCTATAATCACGGGATTGTCGAGCGTGCCGAGAATATTCAAGTCGGCGCTGAAATTCGTATTTATTATATTATTTTTTATCTCTATTTTCTTTTTCGACACGACCTTTACGTTCAGCCTCGGATTAATTAAACTTACGGGGGGCGACTGGGTTACCGCGCTATATTTTTTATAGCTTAAAAGGAACGACGAAAAATTTATTTTTTTATCGTACAGGGCTTTTTTAATTTTTATTCTGCCGTATAGAACCGGATTGTCCGGTCTGCCGGAAAAACCTAATTGTCCGCTCATTTCGGCGTAAAAATAATCGGACGCCCTGTAAACTGCGGAATTAAAATTAGTTTCCAATCTATAATAAGAGGGCAAAAAATTGCGGAGCCTTATAATACCCCGCGCCGAAAAAATGCCGTTAAGCATCCTGAATCTTGCTTTTTTAATATAAATCATATTTTTATTAAACGTAACCTTCGCAAAAATTCTCGAAGCCGTAAAAGAAGAGTAAACCGACGGTTCCACCAGCCCTCTTTTAATATTAGCGAATCCGTATATTTCCGGAGACGCGAAAGGTCCGAATATAACGGCGGAAGCAGTCGCAAATCCGGATGAATTTATTATCTTATTCGTAAAAATTCCGATAACCCATAAATCCGTTCTGTCGTTTAATATTATATGGTATTTTCGTGGGGTTATATAACCTCTGAGCTGAAAATAGTTATTGCCGCCTTTCAGCTTAAAACCGCTGAATTCAACCGTTCTGTCGATATAAGATATTTTAATATTTTTGGTATTCTGCAGAAAAAAAGGACCGTGTTTTAAATATACATAATCCAATTTAGAAAACAGATACGAATTTTTAAAATTAGAAAGTTTTCCGCTGCCGAAAATTCCGCCGGACAGCCTGAACAAAGTTTTTCTGTAATTAACGCTTAACAGCTTTATATTCGTAATAAAATTATATGGATAACCTTTTTCCAGCAAAATTTTAGCTTTCGCGTCAATCGCATTATCCATCGCATATAAATGCAGTTTCATTTTTCTTTTAGAAGAATTCACTACGGCTTTTATACCGCCGAGACGGTAATTCTTAACCGAAACTTTTTCGGCATAGACCGAACCCGAAATATCGGGCAGATTAAAAGTGCCTCCTATATGCAGATCGGCATCGGCAATTCCCTTCACCGAATATTTTTTAAAAAAATTAAAATTTAAATTTGAAAAGTTAATGCCGTTTGAAACTATGTTTATATTATAATTATCGCGGCCGCCGCCGTTATGTCCGTTAGCGCCGTTTTCAGCTGTTCCTTTAAAATTCAAACTGCCGTATGCGTTAAAATATGCCCCGCCGTATAAACCTTTAAGTTCGTATAAATTCAATATTTTTTTCGTAACGGAAAATTTAAAATTAACTTCGCCGACGTCTTGCCCGTATATGACCGCTTTTTTTGAATTTCCGAACGCGGTTAAAAGAGGATTTTTTAATTCCCCTTTAATATTTCCTCCCGAATTAAAAACGGCAATAAAACCGGCGTGCGACGCCGCAAGGTTTTTTGCGTTAAAATATCCGTTAATCAGCTCTTTATCCGAAATCTTATCCTTATAAATTTCTCCGTTAAAATTAAACTTCCCCGCACCGTCCGTACCCGTTTCTTTTAGCCTTACTTTTTTTATTATAACCCTGCCGCTTCCGGTTATATTAAAATCGGCCCGCCCCCTAAACGGAGCGGTATATTCGTTTATAAAAAGCCTGTTAAACCTGTTTTTAAAATTAAAATATATGCCTTTAAATTTTCCTGCTATATTGCCCGTTAAAGTTCCGTCAGCCGACGGATTAAAATAACGGCTTTTATATTCATCGACCAGATCTATTTTAGGAAGTCTATTATAAGAAGCTTGAAAATTAAAATTTAAATATTTTTTTACGTAATTTATTTTTCCGCCGAAAACACCTCTTATGTTTCTCGATAAAATTCCTGTATTTTTTATAATAACGTATTTATCGTTTACTAAAACCGCTCCGTTAAGTGAAATTAAGTTTCCGTAACTAATCCGGTATATCTTATTTACTCCTTTTTTGTTTTTAAATTTAAGCTGCTCCACCGGCTTAGATAAATTTATCTTTGCAATATTCGCAGCGTAGAAATGCTTGCCGAAATTTAAAAAAGTCGTTATACTGCCGTCAGCCCCGCCTTTTAACTGCGGAATTTTTTCGGTATCGTAAAATTCTATCAGTTTTCCGACGTCTATTTTTTTTAATACTGATTTAAACCTGCCTTCTTTTTCGTTAAGATTTATACTGCCTTTGGAACTGAACGTACCGTTAAATACTTTAAGGTTAATTCTTTTGAATTTTATAGTATTATTTTTGTCTTTTGCTCCGTTTCGTTCGTAAGTACATATTATTTTCCCGCTTTTAAAATCGCCGCCTGAAAAAACCGTATCTTTTAAGCTGATTACCGCTTTAGACTTTAACCTGCCGTAAACCGCTCCTACGACGCTTACGTCTGCCCGCAGTTTTCCTTTTAAAGCCGGAAGTTCGTTGAAACGCTTGGAAAAAAAAGAAAGGTCGTTTACTTTCAACACTGTTGTATCGTTGATTTTTTTAATAATTTCCGGAAATAAAATTTTCTTCTTTAATTCCAAAATGCCGCCTGATGAAACGTTAAAATATTTATTCCCGAATCTTACTTTTCGGTAATATACAAAACCTTTTATATAATGCAGCTCTTCCGCGCTTGAACTGTAAACTCCGCCGTATTTTAATTTGCCGGATTTTAAAAATATGTAAGGAATATCGTATTTAAAATATATGCCCGCGTTTTTATAAATAAACGGCGTTTTAGAAGGCTTTTTATAAACGGTAAGATTTATTTTTTTAAGATTAATAAGTATATTTTTGTCAATATCGTTAAAGTTAAAACTGCCGCCGGATATTTTTATTTTATCGAACGACAGCGAAATTAAACCGTTTGGACGCCTTACGGAAAATTCTTTTATTACCGAAGCTATTTTTTTATAGTTATAAAACTTATTATTTTTTATTAAAACATTTAAGTCTGGATTAATTATATTTATTTTATAAATATTAAGTTCTCTGCGGAAAATGTTAATATGTCCGATATTTATATCTATTTGTTTAATTTTAGCAAAATTTTTAACTTTTAAGCCGTAAATACTTATTTGCGGAGAAAAAACAGAAAATTTTATTCGTTTTAAGGTTACCGTTTTTTTAAGTTTTTTGGAAAGGTAAGAAGATATATATGTTTTTGCTATATAGGCAAAATAGGAAGAGTCTAAAAAAGAGACTGCGCTTGCCGAAATTGCGATGATAAAAAACAGCAGGACTGCAAGATAAATTTTAAGCTTTTTGTCATATTTTTTCATCTATAAATTTATAGCCTACGCCTCTTATAGTTTCAATAAACTTAATAGATTCGTCTATCTCGATATTCGACCTGAGCCGCCTTATGTGAACGTCAACCGTTCTCGGTTCGACGAAAGAATCGCTTCCCCATACGTTATCTAAAAGTTTCTCGCGCGAAAAAACGTCCCCTGCGTAAGTCATCAAAAAAATAAGAAGTTTAAATTCTATAGGGCTGAGTTTTATCTCGGCGTCTTTTACCATTACGCTGTGTTTAAGAACGTTAATGGTTATATTTTTAAAACCGAAACCGTCGGATATTTTTTCAACCTTAATATTTTCTATAACGTTTGCAGGCGGCACCCTTTTTAAAATGGTTCTTACGCGCGCCAGAAGTTCGGCAACCGAAAAAGGTTTGGTTATATAATCCTCCGCTCCGGACTCAAAACCCAGCACCTTATCGACCTCTTCCTGCTTTGCCGAAAGAAATATCACGGGAACCGCCGAAAAATTTGCCGTTCTTTTTATTCTTTTGCACACTTCGTAGCCGTTAATATCGGGAAGCATTATATCTAATATTAGAAGATCGGGCTTAAATACTTCCGATGCCCTTAATCCGTCAAATCCGTTAAACGCAAACTCTACTTTATAACCTTCTTTAGCAAGATTGTATTTTAGAAGCTCTACCAGATCCGGTTCGTCGTCAATTATAAGTACGTTAGCTTTATACATACTAAATAATACAACATAAAAAACGTTTCGTGTCAATACCTAAATACGGCACAAATTTTTATTCCGTATCAATTTTCCGCCTTGCTTCCAGTATCTCGTCTAAACCTTTTAAAAATGCGCCGAAACAATACGGGTCGAAAGCTGCCCCCGGCTTCATTTCGTCTTTCATTATCCTGAGAGTTTCCTCAAGCGTATAAGCCGGTTTATATATACGTTTATTTATAAGCGCGTCGAAAACGTCGGCGATCTTCGTAATCCGTCCGGAAAGAGGTATGGTATCCCCCTTTAATCCGTTTGGATATCCGCTTCCATCGTAGTTTTCGTGATGAGACAGCGCTATAACCGCTCCTTCCTTTAAAGTATTTGATTCGGAATCCTTTAAAATATTATATCCTATAACAGTGTGCGACTTCATAATTTCAAATTCGTCTTTATCTAAACGTCCGGGTTTCAAAAGAATATTATCGGGTATTCCGACCTTGCCTATATCGTGCATAGGAGCGGAATTCAATATATTTTCCTGATAAACGCCGTCCATTCCAAGTTCCTTCGCTATAACGGCGGCATAACGGGACATTCTGGAAATATGATTTCCGGTGTCTTCATCCCTGTATTCCGCTAAAACCATCAGCCTGTTAAGAGAATCGTGCTCCATCTTGTAAACGTCGTCTATAGATTTTTGATAATACGATTCTATGGCAAGCGTTATATCTATGGAAAGTATTTTCTGTACGGAATTAAGTATAGATATAGACTCTTCGCTGCCGATGCCTTTTTCCTTGCAGCATTTCATAACGGCATCCGTTATAAGCGTATTGTAATAGCCGTAGCTTCCTATGTAAACCGAAGGCGATATCTTATAAACGTAATGCGCAAAACCGACTATAACCCTGTTTATAAAATAATTTTCGTCGTACGTTAATCCGAACAGCTGCTTTATATAGTGCGATTGCGTAAGTTTTAGCTGTTCTAAAAGGTCTGGTCTTGAATTAATAATTTTGGCGGTTTCTTCGATATTAAGAAGATAGTCGTAAAAATCCGAAGCTATTTTTAAAGAAATATTTTCTATGCATCCCTTTATTTTACCTATGCCGTCTATATCTTTCCGAGTAAAATGCGTCAAGTCTTTTAAAAGCCTTATATTGTTTTGGGCAAAAAGACTGTAAATGCCCATAACTCCCTTTTCTGTCATTTTATTTTTAGTTAAAATATCGTCTATCCTGCCCATAAATCCTCCAAATTTTTACCGATTCATTAAACCGCTTTTCAGTTAACCTATTTTATTCTTTCGGTCTTTACCGCCGCCATAGCCTTCTTCAGCAGGGCCTGAACCGGCTATTTTTAAACTCTGCTCCATATTTCTCGGATGAAATTTAGCATGCTGCTCCTTTAAATGAGATATATCGGTATGCGTATAAATTTCCGTGGTAGAAATACTGGAATGGCCGAGCATCTGCTGAATCGACCTTAAATCCGCCCCGCCCCCTAAAAGATGGGTCGCGAAAGTATGCCTTAACATATGCGGGGTTATATTTTTATCTATTTTAGCCAAAAGCGCCGCTTTTTTAATAATTTTCCATAGACCCTGCCTTGTTAAAGGCAGACCTTTTGCCGTAATAAAAAGATTTGCGTTTCCGGTATTTTTAGATTTAACCGCGTATTTTTGCCTAAGCGGCAGATAAACTTTAAGCATCTCTTTAAAAGGTATTCCGAACGGTACTATTCTTTCCTTGGACCCCTTGCCTCTTACTCTTGCAAAATTCAAATCGAAGTTAAAATTATCGAGCTTTATGTCCGCAAGTTCTGAAATTCTCAGCCCGCTTGAATACAGAAATTCTATTATTGCTTTATTTCTAAGATTTTCAAATTTATCCGCATCCGGGTCTTTTCTTTTTCGTATTCTTCCATGCCCCTGCCCTGCAAATTCCACCGATAAAATTTTTCTTATCTCTTCTTCCGTAAGAAAATCGGGCAGTTTCTTTGCCGTAAAAGGATATTCTATATCCTTAAAAGGAAATTCCGTTACAATGCCGCGTTTAAATAAAAATTTATAAAATCCTTTAATAGACGAGTAAAACCTTGCCCTTGTTTTTCCGCTTAAATTTAGTTCGGAAAGATAAGACAGGAAATCCTGAAAAAAAAGGGGCGAAAGTTCTTTGAAATTAATATTTTTATCCGTTACGTAGCCGTGAAATTTCATTAAATCCAGATAATACGAAGAAACGGTATTGGGGCTTAAACCTCTTTCTATTTTAAGAAAAGATATATAGTTTTCTATAAAAGCCTCAAGTTCGTCTTTTTTAATCCGAATCTGCCCGGCATTCATATTTTTTCGCTTCGTAAGGCGCCCGGATAAAATTCCGGCGCTATATTATTAATTTTACGGCGTTTTTAGCTTGGTTAACTTAGTAAGGTAATCGTATATCAAACCGAAATCCAGCATTTTAAATTCAAACGTTCCTATTCTTTTTATCAGCACGAATTTTATCTGTTTATCCGCCACTTTTTTGTCCAATTTCATTGCGTTTATATACTGTTCCGGGGTGAAATCCGGAATATCGGCCGGCAGACCCGAATTTATTATTAAATTTTTAATCCTGTTAACGTCTTCTTCGCCGCACAATCCGAGATGTTTAGACAGTTTTGCCGCAAAAACCATTCCGACGGCTATCGCTTCGCCGTGCTTAATATTTTCGTAATTATATAAAGTTTCGACCGCATGCCCCAGACTGTGTCCGAAATTCAAAACGGAACGCAGTCCAGATTCTTTTTCGTCTTTGTTGACGATATCGGCCTTAATTGAACACGACCTTTCTATTATATGAATTAAAGATTCTTCGTCGTAGGTAAGTATTTTTTTATAATTAGATTCGAGATACTTAAAAAAATCAGCGTCTAACGCCGCTCCGTATTTTATTACTTCCGCAAATCCGTTGGCTAACTCTCTTTTATCCAATGTTTTAAGCATATCCACGTCTATAAGGACTGCTTTCGGCTGGTAAAAAGAGCCGATAAGATTTTTTCCTTTAGGATGGTCTATGCCGGTTTTCCCGCCTACGCTTGAATCTACGTCGGCAAGCAAAGTGGTAGGAACCTGAATGAAATTTATTCCCCTGAGATAGGTTGCCGCCGCAAAGCCAGCAAGGTCGCCTATGACTCCGCCTCCGAAAGCTATTATATAGTCGGATCTTTCCATCCTTTTATCTATTAGGCGGTCGTGAATATCGGAAAGATATTTAAGACTCTTGGTTGATTCTCCGTCCGGAAGGACTATAAAATCAAAATTTTCTATTCCGCATTTTTTAAGAAAAGCGGAAAATTTATCTCCGTATAAACCGTGGACGGTTTTAGTAGTTACGGCTAAAAACCCTGCTTTTAAATTTATGCCGGCGGAATTTAAAAGCGAAACCGTTTTACCGGCTGGGTTTCCGCCTATAATTCCGGCGTCGATAATAATGTCGTAGCCGTCTTTTTTTCCGCTTGATTCCGGTTCAACCCTGATTTTCATAACGTCGGCGTTAATTATTAATTTTTATTCTTTAAAAATAATTTATATATTTCCTTAAATCACCGTTAGAAACTATTAAAATTGTTTCAACATATAATAAATACTGCATAAACGCATGCCGTTTATGCAGATAAATAAATTTCTAACGGCGATTTAAGGTATTTTATTTTATAAATTAAATTTTGTCCAATATTTTTTAATACCTTTTTCTTCCTCTTATTTAACCTTAGCCCTTAGCCGGCTTGGAAAATGAATTTTTTGAAAAATTCTGCCTTTTTGAATTTCCAAAACGCGATGAATTTGATGAACTAAAGGATTTTTTTGAACCGGCAAAATTTCTTGAATCTTTATCTTTAAAATTGTCTTTATTTTTGTCTTTAAAGCCGTCTGCGGCAGCGCTCACTCCAAAACGGCTTTGCCTGTCCTGTCTATCGGAAGATTTGCGGTGAGCCTGCGCAGTTCTCGACCCGGTACCGCCTCTAAACTGCCTTTCTGAAGTATCATGATTAAAATTGTTAAATTCGCGCGGTGCATCTTTAACCGGTAAATTAATATTTGCGGGAGGAACAAAGCTGTCGAACAGAACTCTCGGTATCTCCCTCTTTATAAATCTTTCTATCTCTTTTAAAAAACGCATTTCTTCCCTGTCCACCAAAGAAACGGCTTTTCCGCTTACCCCCGCTCTTCCCGTCCTTCCTATGCGGTGAACGTAATCTTCGGCTGCATTGGGCAGTTCAAAATTGACTACGTACGGCAGGCGGTCTATGTCTATTCCTCTCGACGCAACATCCGTAGCTACCAAAGCCGTCACCGAACCTTCCTTGAACTGATTAAGCGCCTTAATTCTCGCGGGCTGGCTTTTGTTTCCGTGTATGGCAGTCGCAGAAATTCCGTCTGCCGCAAGTTTATCCGCAAGCCTGTTAGCCCCGTTTTTAGTGCGCGTAAAAATCAGCACCTGCTCCCATTTATGATGTTTAATGAGATGCGATAACAAATGACTTTTCATCTTCTGAGAAACCATATGCACGCTCTGATCTACAAGTTCCGAAGCCGAATTCTGTTTTTCACCCTGCACGAAAGCCGGATTCCGCAGAACAAACTCCGACAGCGACTTGATTTTTTCAGAAAAAGTCGCCGAAAACAATAAATTTTGTCTCTGTTTCGGCAGAAGCGCTATAATTTTTTTTATATCGACTATAAACCCCATGTCCAGCATTCTGTCCGCTTCATCAAGAACCAAAATCTCTATTCCAGATAAATCCGCAGTCCTTTGTCCCGCATGGTCGAGAAGTCTTCCAGGTGTTGCCACTAATATATCTACATTGCGCCTTAACGCCTTTATCTGCGGAACTATGCTCATCCCGCCGAAAACCGACGTCGATTTAATCGGAAGGTATTTTCCGTATGTTTTCACCGATTCCTCGACCTGCACCGCAAGCTCTCTTGTAGGAACAAGCACTAAGCATCTCGGCTTAGACTTCGGCGCAGACCTTCTCTCCGCCCTATCCGCCGAATCCTTCTCCGAAAGCATATGCAGTATAGGAAGCGTAAAAGCCGCAGTCTTACCCGTTCCCGTCTGCGCACCCGCAAGAAGGTCCTTTCCCGAAAGCACTATCGGTATAGCCTTCGCCTGCACCGACGTCGGATTTTCGTAACCCGCATCGGCTATCGCCTTCATCAAATTTTCCGATAAATTTAAATCTTTAAAACTCATTTCTTCGATCGTTTTTAACTTTTTTAACATTTCTTAAATTCCTCCCGTTTTTATACAAATTAACACTGCGAATAGTTTTGGAGGAATATTTAAAGAGATGCCTTTAAAGGGATACCGCGCTTTTAACTTTAACAATGTCGATAAATATATTTTTAATATTATTTTATTTTGTAATTATACAACATATACAGATTTTATGCAAACACCTTTTAATTTAAATGGGACTTGAAGCTCTTATATCTATAGAAGAAAGCGCAAAAAAATTTGCTAAATTGGGTAAAACGGAAAAACGCTTAAAAAATATACCGCGCAGAAGAAACATTTAAAACTATATGATTCTTGTAGATACTTCCGTATAGGCAATCTTTTTAACGATACCGGAAGAATGGAAGAAGATAAAAAGTTTTATTTAAAGGCATTATCTGCTAAGCCCGATTTTGCGGTATGACACAAAAATTTAGTCCGGATAAAGACCTTGGGTAAAGGCGACTCTCAGTTATAAACACTTAATTATCTTATATCGGAATATACACCGAAACCGTCGTGCCGCGGTTTTTTGCCGAGGATATATCTATAAAACCGCCGTGTTCGTGCATTATTTTCTGGCTTACGGCAAGGCCGAGCCCCGTTCCTTTTTCTTTTGTAGTAAAGAACGGAACGAACATATTGTTCATATCGCTTTTGCTTATTCCGCAGCCGTTGTCGATGAATTCTATTTTTATAAATTTAGGGTTATTTCTGGTATAGTCTATCTTAGTTATAATTTTTATTTTTCCGCCGGCATTTCCGGCCGGTTCCCCTCCTTTCCTTTTTTTTATGTTTTCTATACTTCTTATACTTTTCATGTTTGCCGTGCTTTTATTAT
>JAJZJX010000017.1 GCA_021850985.1 bacterium | reverse complement strand
CTGCTCTTTCGCAAGATTTTTTGAATCTTCTCAAAGCATTTTCGAATGATTCGTTTTCTTTAATTTTTACGATTGACAAAACCTAATTTCGCCTCCTTTTTTATTATATTGTCAAGGTGCCGGAATTTAATTCCTGCGCCGTCACTTTAGTTATACACAACTTTTCTCTTATATAGTATCTTATATTTTTTATTAATTTGCAACTATTTTTGTTTGCGGCTATTTTTTTCGTCTAGTCCGGATATTCCTTCCCTTTTCTTTAATTCATTAATAACGGAATAAAAATCTATTCCGGAATAGACAAGCATAACCGTATAAAAAAACAGCAAATCCGCCGCTTCATAGATAATTTTATCTTTTTCCGAATTACTTGCAACGGACAAAATAAGTTCAAGAGATTCTTCCTGAAGTTTTTTGCCTATTTTTTCATATCCTTCTTTCAACAGTTTTGCCGTATAAGATTTTTCCGGGTCGGAATTTTTGCGGCTCGCTATATGGTCGTATAAAAGTTTAAGGGAATAAAATATTCCGCCGTTTTTGTTATCGTCCGAAACATTGCCGGATAAGGATAATCCAGTATTTACTTTAGAATAAAAACAAGATTTATGACCGGTATGGCACGCGGGGCCGTTTTGAATTATTTTCAATAATATACTGTCGTTATCGCAATCGAAAAATATTTCTTTTACCGCCTGAGTATGTCCGGAAGTTTCGCCTTTTTTCCATAATTTATTTCTAGACCGAGAGAAATAATGCGCGTAATTGGTTTCGAGAGTTTTCCTGAGAGCTTCTTCGTTCATAAATGCAAGCATTAGTATATCTTTGGTATAATAATCCTGGGCAACCGCCGGAATTAAACCGTTAAGTTTGGAAAAATCTATTTTTTTTAAAAACGACTCTATCGAATCGCCGTCTAATACGTCAACTATTACCGCATTATCTTTATCGTCTTCTTTCACAATCTTACGTTAATCCCTTTTGATTTTAAATATTTTTTTATGGATATAATGCCTGAATTTTCATAATGAAATATTGAAGCCGCAAGAGCGGCGCCGGCATCGGCTTTTACGAAAACTTCCTCTATATCTTTTGCGTCTCTTGCTCCGCCTGAAGCAATCACGGGTATTTTTACGCTCCGAACCACCATAGACGTTAAATTTATTTCGTAGCCGCTTTTTGTTCCGTCTTTATCCATACTTGTTAAAAGTATTTCTCCGGCCCCTCTGTTATAAACCTCTTTTGCCCATTGTATTGCGTTAATACCGGAATTTTTCTTTCCTCCATATGTAAAAACTAAATATTCGTCTCCTACCTTTTTTGCGTCTATCGCTATTACTATAGTCGAAGAACCGAATTTTTTTGCGGCTTCGTCTATTATTTCGGGATTAATAACCGCCGCAGTATTTATTGAAACTTTATCTGCACCGCTGTTAAGAAGATTATGAATATCTTCTATCTCTGAAACCCCTCCTCCCACGCTGAAAGGAATAAAAATATTTTCCGAAATCTTCTCGACGAGTTTTAAAATCGTCTTTCTTTTCTCGCTTGAAGCCGTAATATCTAAAAACATCAGCTCGTCCGCAAGCTCGTCGTCATATTTTTTAGCAAGCGCGACAGGATCGCCGGCGCTTTTTAAATCCTCGAAATTTATCCCTTTTACGACTTCGTTGTTCTTAATATCCAGACAGGGTATTATTCTTTTTGCAAGCATAAGTTTATCCTAATAAATCATTGGCTTTTTTTAAATCTATCCTTCCGTCGTAAAGAGCTTTTCCGATTATTACGCCTTTTAAACAGTCTATATTAAGCTCTTTAAGTTTTTTGACGTCGTCTAACCCGGAAACTCCGCCGGAAGCGATAATATCGACTTTTAATTTTGCAAGTTCGGCAATTAGATTTAAATTAACCCCTTCCAGCATACCGTCTTTTTTAATATCCGTAAATATAAAAGTTTCTATGCCGTATTTTTCTTTTAAGCTTCTTACGGCTTCGCCGGCAGAAACTTCGACGTACTCTTTCCATCCCGATATAGCTATCTTGCCGTCATATAAATCTATCCCGCCGATAATCCTGCCCCTGTATTTCGTCAGGGAATCTTTAACGGAATTTATATCTTTAAACAGTATAGAGCCTAAAACTATATAAGAAGCTCCCGCATTAAAATAAAGGTCTATAACGTCGTTATTCCTTATTCCTCCACCCACCTCTACGGGAATATTTACCGATTTAATTATATCTTTTATTATCCCGTAATTATCGGGGTTTCCGGATTTAGCCCCGTCGAGATCAACTATATGAAGCCTTTTAGCGCCGTTATTTTGCCAGTTAAGAGCCGCCTCAACCGGAGAAATTTGATACTCTTTTTTTACGTCGTAATCTCCCATAGTAAGCCTTACGCACTTAGAACCAAGGATATCGACGGCAGGAATAATAACCATACTTTTTATTAGATTTAATTTTACTTAATTTTTAACTTTCTATAAAATTTTTAAGCAAGGCAAGCCCCTCTTTATGGCTTTTTTCCGGATGAAACTGGCATGCAAAAATATTATCTTTTTTAACGCAGGCGGTAAATTTGCCGTAATAATCGCAAGCCGCCGCCGCAATATCTTCTTCCGGAACGCAATAATAAGAATGAAGAAAATAAAAAAAACTTTTATTCTCTATCCCTTTAAACTCTTCCGACGGTTTTAATATTTCTATATCGTTCCAGCCTATGTGGGGAATTAAGTTTACAATATTTTCGTCGAACTTAACTACTTTTCCTTTAAAAATTCCAAGTCCTTCGCTGTAACCGAATTCTTCGGAAGTTTCAAACAAAAGCTGCATTCCTAAGCAGATTCCAAGAAATTTCTTGCCTTCGGTTATTGCATCTTTAATGGGATTTACCAAGCCCTTTCTTTTTAAAGTCGCCATAGCGTCCTTAAAGCCCCCTACTCCCGGCAGTACTAAATACGTTGCGTTTTTTATATCTTCAAAGTCGCCGGTTATTTTAGCCGAATAACCTAAAAAGTTAAAAGCGTTTTTAACGTTTTTAAGATTGCCCATTCCGTAATCTATAACGGCTATTTTTTTTTCCATTTTATTTATATCATCTTTTATCTATTATAAAATATTTATAAATAGCATTGGCTATCGCATTGGCAACCATTTGCCTGAAAGTCGAAGAAGCTAAAAGATGTTCTTCGTAAGGATTTGAAATATATGCATATTCTATTACAACTGCTGGCATAGTAGTAAATCTCAATACGTAAAGATCGTCCCTCAGTATTCCGTCATATTTTAAGTTTAATGTTGACGAAACGTAATGTTCTAAATATTTTGCAAATTGATACGAATTTTTATGAAAATAATATGTCGTGGTCCCATAAAGATACGGAACTACCTGAGAATTGCAGTATAATCCTATAAATAAATTTGCTCCGCTTCGATTAGCCAGCGCGGCTCTTTGCTGAAGACTTACAAACACGTTAGACGTCCTGTCTATCTCAGTTTTAATTCCTTTAGCTTCAAGCAGTTTTCTCAGTTTTAAAGCAATGCTTAAGTTGACGAAACTTTCCGGAAGACCCATAGGTCCTATCCCTCCGGGATCTACTCCGCCGTGGCCGGCATCGATAAACACGTTAAAATTTATGCCTTTTACCGAAACATTATTTTTACCGGCTTTAACGGTGGTTGTTTTTTTAGCAGAATACCCTTCGGCTTTTGAATCATAAATTACCGTCTCATATTTATTATTTCCCGCGGAAAAAGTTTTAACCTCAGGCTTATTTAAAGAATTTTGCCTTAAAACCAAATGCACTGAATATTTAGGCGCAGTGCTAAATTGAGAGTAAGAAACGGAAAATACGTCAGTAAAAGGGTTTTTTATTTTATTGCCGCGTCCGTACAAAACTGCATGTCCAAAAACTAAAATAAAATATTTTTTATATCCGTTTTGAAATAAATAACTCTTATAAAAAGGCTTATTGCCGGCAGTTAAAATATCTATCGTACCGTCTGCATGATTTATAAAAATTCTGTTAATATAAGTTATATTTTGTGAAAAAGCATAAGTTTTTTGCGCCTTGAACAGAAAAACGCCTGCTGAAAAAATAAATAGCACAAAGCAGAATATTAATAATTTATAAATATTTTTCATTTTTTATATGCTTCCTTTAGTAGAAGGAATTCCATAATCGCCTGCGATTTCTAAGGCGTCCGAAACCGCTCTTCCCGCAGATTTGAAAACCGCCTCGACCATATGATGTATGTTCGATCCGTATTGAATATTTATATGGAGGCTTATAAGGGCATTTTTACAAACCGCATCGAAAAAAACGTTAGAATATACGTAAAAAAATTTATCTACCAATATTTCACGCGATTCCTGTTTGGAAATCCTTAACGAAGATTTTAAAAATTCTTTGCCGGATTGAGATATATCCTCTCCCATAAATCTGTAAACGAAAAAAGATCTGCCGCAAAAATCTGCCGTGGATTGAACAAGGGATTCATCCATAGGAACGGATGAGAAACCGTATCTTTTGATGCCTCTCTTATCGCCGGATAATTCTTTAAATGCATGCCCTATAACTATACCTGTATCTTCTATGAGATGATGCAGATCCACCCCTATATCGCCTTTCGCTTTAAGAGATATATCGCAACCGGAATGTTTTGAAAACTGTTCCAGCATATGATTGAAAAACGGAACGCCCGTATCGATTTTATAGTTTCCTTTTCCGTCGATATTTAATTCTAATTTTATATCCGTTTCGGTAGTCTTTCTTATAAATTTACCTTTTCTTGCTTTTTTTTTTATCGTATTTTTTTCCGACATAAAGATTTACCTTTAGAAGAATATATTATTATACTTTTATTTCATTATAGCACATTAAAAACCGCCGCAATTATATTTTTTTCTTATATTATCATCACAAACTCTCGGATAACTCCGTAAAATAATCAATTAATTTTTTATTTTCTTTTTCGGTGCCTACTGTTATTCTGTAATAAAGCTCCATGCCGCCGGTAAAATTCCTTATTATTATATTATTAGCGTTTAAAAAATTATCGAATTTAACCTTATATTTTTCATCGTTAAGTTTTATAAGTAAAAAATTTGCGTCGGAACGATAAACCTTAATAAAAGGTAAGGTGCTTAGTTTTTCATATAAATTCTTTCTCTGTTTTACGGTCTTTTTTATATTTTTTTCGAATTCGTCGAAATTTTTTAAAAAAAACTCAATGGAACTCAACGTTAAGGAATTTATATTATAGGGTAATTTTATTTTTTTAAATTCGTTTATGAGTTTATCGCCTGAAAAAAGGAGCCCGAATCTTAATCCTGCAAGCCCGATTTTGGAAAAAGTTTTTAAAACTATTAAATTTTCATATTTAGGCAGTTCATGTAAAAATGACTTTTCGTCCGAAAAGAATATATATGCTTCATCCGCTACGACTAAGTTGTTTTTGTTTTCCAAAAGACCGTATATGATTTTGCGGTTAAAATGATTGCCCGTAGGATTATTTGGATAGCTGAAAAAATATAAATTTTTCAGTTTTTTATCGTCTATTAACGCTATATTATCCGGTAAATCAAAATTTTCATCGTTTAATTTTATTATTTTTGCGTTTAAATCATTATATTTAGCTATAATTTCGTACATTGAAAAAGAAGGCGAAGGTATATTTACCGTAACGTCTTTTTTTAAACTAAGCAGAATAATAGATATAAGTTCATCCGAACCGTTGCCGAAAATAAAATTTTTCGGCGGAATCCCGTAAAATTTTTCGACCGATTCAAGCAGATTTTTAGAATTAGGGTCGGGGTAAAGATTTATCAGCGTGTCTTTTATATAATCGGCATATTTCTTTTTAATGTTTTTGCCCAGAATATAATTAGATTCGTTTGCATCAAGTTTCAAAGCTTTTTTATGCTGGTCTGCTTCGTTGACCTTATAAGCTTTTAGCTCACGGACGCTGTCTTTAATAAAATTTTCTATATTAAACGAGGACATGATTATTTTATCTTTTTTATTCTAAAACTTACCGATTCGTTATGCGCGCTCAATCCTTCTATTTCAGAAAAGAAATCAACGTCTTTTGCGCTTTTTAATAAAAAATCCGGACTCGAATAAATAACGCTTGTTCTTTTAAGAAAAGAGACCGTATCCAAAGGGGAAAAAAACCTTGCCGTGCCGCCGGTCGGAAGCACGTGGCTCGGACCTGCTACATAATCTCCAAGCGATTCGGGGGTATTTGCTCCCATAAAAACGGCGCCTGCATTTTTTATAGCAAAAAGCTTATCAAAAGGGCCTTTTATATACAGTTCTAAATGTTCCGGCGCAAGTTCGTTGGCAATATCGATAGACTCGTCTAACGATCCCGTTATTACTAAAGATGCGTTATTATTTATGGACTTCTCTATTATTTCTTTTCTTTTTTCGCGCTTAATTAATTTAGGAAGTATTTGCTTGATTTTTTTTATAATATCGGCGCTGTCGCTGATAACGGTAGAAATCGCCATTTCGTCGTGTTCCGCCTGGGACATCATATCAACTGCCGCAAGTTCCGGATCGGCGTATTCATCGCACACTATCGCAATTTCGCTCGGCCCGGCTATCATATCTATATCGACGTCGCCGTAAACCATTTTTTTTGCCGTTGCTACGTAAATATTGCCCGGACCGGCTATTTTATCTACGGCGGGAATAGTTTCCGTACCGTAAGCAAGGGCGAATATAGCCTGCGGACCGCCTATTCTAAATATTTTTTCTATTCCGCACAAAACCGCAGCCGCAATAACATAATTATTTAACTGTTTTGACGGAGGAGTAACTGCTATAACGTCTTTAACTCCTGCCGCGGCAGCAGGTATCGCATTCATAATAACGGATGAAGGATAGCTCGCTTTGCCACCGGGGACGTATATACCGACTCTTTTAAGAGGCGATACAAGCTGTCCGGTTATAAGACCTGTTTCGGCATCGTTAGAAAACCAAGTATTAAGTTTTTGTTTGGAGTGATAGTCGTAAACTCTTTTTATCGTATTTTCGATGCTGTTTCGTTCATCTTTAGTTAAAGAATTTACGGACTTGTCTTTTTCTTTTTTGCCTATTAAAAATTCTTCCGGCGTCAGGCTGACTTTATCGAATTTATCGGTATATAAGATTAAAGCTTCGTCTCCGTCTGCAATAACGTCTTTGCGTATGACTTTAAGCTCCTGCTGTATTTTATCGGCAAATTCAAACTGACCGAGCCTTCTTTCTTGTAAAAATTTTTTAAAATCGTTTTTATTTGAATCAAATACCCTCATTTTTATTGACCCGTTCTTTTAAATCTTCTATTAAAGCCGCAATATCCGCAGAATTTATTTTAAGGCTTGCCCTGTTAACTATTAATCTTGAAGTAACATGAACTATATCTTCGATAGGAATTAAATTATTCTGCCTTAGGGTTTCTCCGGTAGAAACTAAATCCACTATAAAATCGCACAGTCCGGAAATCGGCGCAAGTTCTACGTTCCCGTATAATTTTATGATTTGAACGTTTGAAACGCCTTTTTTATTAAAAAAGTCCCTGGCAATACGCACATATTTAGTGGCAACTCCGATATTTACTCCGGAATAATATATTTTATTTTTTATATCGTCGTCTATTACCGGAAAACTATCCTCGTCATTTAAATTATTATTTTTTTTTCCTAATATTAATGTTTTGCGCGCCGCAACGACTACCTTGCATTTTCCTATGCCAAGGTCTAAGGGTTCGTATATATTTCTGGGTTTTTCCAGTAAAACGTCTTTGCCTGCTATACCGGCATCGGCCGCTCCGTACTCTACGAAAGTCGGTACGTCTAAAGGTTTTACTATAAGCAGACTTACGGCATCGTCTTCGTAATCGAAGATAAGTTTCCTTGAATCGTAATCGGCGTCAGGATGTTTAATATATCCGGATTCTCTTAAGAATCTTAAGGCATCTTTAAGTACTCTGCCTTTAGGAACTGCAATTTTAAGCTTCTTGAGTTTACGATATTTTTTATTTTGAGAAATTTTCATTAATATATAAATAAATATTTTTATTTCAAGCAGTCTTACTGCAAACAGCGTCGCTAAATCTAGATTCGTCCTCGGGTACCGTAGATATATCGTTTGCTTTTACCCTTGAGATTATAGCCCCTAGAGCGGTCAGCTTTTTTTCCATTCTTTCGTATCCGCGGTCAAGATGGTATATTCTTGAAACTGTGGTTAAACCGTCAGAAGAGGCTAATCCGGCAAGAACGAGGGAAGCGCTTGCCCTTAAGTCGGTTGCCATAATTTCGGCTCCCGAAAGCTTTTTAACTCCTTTTACTATTGCAAAATTATTTCTCACTTTAATATTCGCTCCGAGACGAATAAGTTCGGCAACATGCATAAACCTGTTCTCAAAAACGTTTTCGGTAATAACGCACAATCCGCTGGAAAGCGTCATAAGAGACATAATCTGCGCCTGCATATCCGTAGGAAAATCAGGATAAGGAGCTGTGGAAATATCTACGCTTTTAATAACTTTAGATCCTTTAACCCTTATTGAAGTGGATGAGTTTATAATAATTTTCACGCCTGCTTCGGAAAGTTTATCGATGACCGATTTCAGATGGTTAACGTTAAGATTTTTAAGAACTATATCGCCTTTCGTTATGGCTGAAGCCACCATGAAAGTTCCGGCCTCTATTCTGTCGGGAAGTACTCTATGGCATAAACGGTTAAGTTTTTTAACTCCCTTGACGGAAATAACCGACGGCTCTATTCTTTTTATATCGGCTCCGCCGTTGTTAAGAGCGGTAATCATATCGTCTATTTCCGGTTCTCTCGCCGCATTTTTTATAATAGTAGTGCCTTCCGCAAGAACTGCCGCCATAATAACGTTTTCCGTTCCGGTAACCGAAGGAATAGGAAAATTTATAACGGCGCCCTTGAGCTTATCGGCAAAAACTTCGACGTACCCATGATCTACTTTGACCGTAGCTCCAAGCTGTTTTAAAGCGTTCAGATGAAAATCTATAGGTCTTGCGCCTATTGCGCATCCGCCTGGAAGAGATACTCTTGCGCGTTTATATTTGGCGATTAGCGGACCGAGAACCAAAACCGAAGCCCTCATAGTTTTTACTAAATCGTAAGGCGCATCGAAATTATTAATGCCCGAAGTATTAATAACCAGCTTATCGGCGTCGTCGTTTTTTTTTATAACGGCGCCGAGGCTGATTAAAAGTTTTTTAATCGTTTTAACATCTTCGAGATCGGGGACATTTTCAATTTCGCAGTCGAACTCGTCAAACATTATAGACGAAACTATTATCGGCAAAGAAGCATTTTTAGAACCGCTTATAGAAACTTCTCCTACTAAAGGAAACCCCCCCTCTATGACCATTTTATCCATATGTAATTTTTACCGCCCTCTCTTTATTATTTAAATCGTTAATAAAACAGATTTCCTTAAATTTTAAATTGATATTATTAAACTTTTCTTCAAATAAAGACTGAATTTCTTTTTTTTTGCGATAATCAATCTCTAAAATCAGCGTTTTAATTTTTTCGCAGGCAAACGATGCGGCGTCAAATATTTTTCTATAAAATAAAAGTCCGTCTTTGCCTCCGTCTAAAGCTCCTGCGGGTTCGTAAAATTTAATATCGTCATTCAGAGAAGCTAAATCTTCCGTAGTTATATACGGCGGATTCGATATAATTAAATCGTAATTATTCAGATTATAAAAATTAAAGTCTCCGGCACTTGCATTTAAAGATAAATTTTCGCCGCCATTTAATTTGATTATGTCTAAAAAAATAGGAATTACTTTCCCCTGAACGCCGTTGTTAATTATATTTTTTCTTGCGGTTTCTAAACTCTTTAAGTTGTTATCCGCAGCATAAATTATAACATTATCAAAATTCTTTGCAATAGAAATCGCAATTGCTCCGGAACCGGTACCAATATCTAAAACATAAATCTTTTTTTTATATATGCCGTAAAGTCCTCGTATTTCCTCTATTGCGGCATCGACTAAACATTCTGTATCGGGCCTCGGTATTAAAACCGATTCGTCAACGTAAAAATTTAAAGAATAAAATTCTTTATTTTTAACTATATATGCAAAAGGCTCCTTTTTAAACCTTCTTTCTATTAATATTTCAAAAGTTTGTTTTTGTTCATCCGAAATATTATCTTCATATGAAACAATAATTTTTTCTAAATTTAAACCGAGGGCATATTGCAATAAACCGAGCGATTCATTGTACGGATTTTGTATTCCGGCTTCTTTCAGCCTGCATTCTCCGTATTTAATTAATTCGTAAATGGTCATCTTATTGCAGTTGTTTCTGCGATTCGATATAATCCGCCAAAGGCATTAAAAGTTCGTCTAATTCTCCGTCCATAAAAGAAGACAGCTTATGTATGGTTATGCCGGCGCGGTGGTCGGTTATTCTGCCTTGCGGAAAATTATAAGTTCTTATTTTTTCGCTTCTGTCGCCGCTCCCTACCATGCTTTTTCTATTTTGAGCCTCTATGCTTTTTTTATCCGCTTCTATTCTGTTTAAGAGGCGCGACCTTAATATTCTAAGGGCTTTAGCTTTATTTTTATGCTGAGATTTTTCATCCTGGCAGGTAACGACTAATCCCGAAGGAATATGCGTAACCCTGACTGCCGAATCGGTCGTGTTGACGCTCTGTCCGCCGTGTCCGGAAGACCTGTAAACGTCTATTCTCAAATCTTCCAGATTTATTTTTAAATCTATTTCTTCGGCTTCCGGCATGACCGCAACCGTAGCCGCAGAAGTATGAACTCTTCCCTGTGTTTCCGTCGCCGGAATTCTCTGAACCCTATGTACTCCGCTTTCATTGCGCAAAAGGCGGAATGCATCTTTTCCTTTCACCGAAACTATGGCTTCCTTTAGTCCTCCTGTAGAGGAAGGGCTTAAAGAAATAGCTTCGAATTGAAAATTTTTCGCTAACGCGTACTTATTGTACATTTTAAAAAGGTCGAGAGCAAAAAGGGCGGCTTCTTCTCCGCCGGTAGCGGCTCTTATCTCAAGAAGTATATCTCTATCCTGGGAATTTTCTTTGGGATAAAAGAAATCTTTAATTTCTTCGGCTATTTTATCCGCTTTGCTTTTTAGTGAATTTATTTCTTCGTTTTCTAAATCGATAAGAGCATGGTCGGACTCGGTTTTAATCAGATTTTCAAGATCTTTTATTTCCGATTCCGTTTTATTGTATTCCGAAAATTGTTCCGCAGTTTTTTTTATCGCATTGTATTGTTTAGATAATTCTTTTATTTCGGGACTGAAACCTTTTGCGCTTTCTTCCTGTATTTTAGAATATAATTCCTCGGCTTTTTCGGATAATTCCGAGGCTTTTTTTATTAAGTTATCGTCAAGCATTAAACACATCCTTCAAAGCAATTAAGTGCATATAGCAATAGTACAATTAAGTCTGCAATAGAAAGTTGCCTGCTCAAATATTTTACTTAACGCGGCAAATAAATATATAAATATTTTCTATTGCAGGATTAAGGAATATTTTACGCCTTGCAAAGCAATCCGACCTTAATCCTGCAATTATATTAAAAGTCGAGACCGCCTTTTAACCAGGAATTCCTTACGTCGGAAGGACTGCCGCACGAAAATTCCCCTTCGGAGCAATTTCCTCGGACGCACGACGGACCGGCTCCGTGAAAAACTGACGGAGCTATAGGATAGACCAATTTAAACATTTCGCGGGCTACCGACCTTATTTCCCACTGCGCCCTGTTGCATCCTCTAAGTTTGAAAAAATGAAGCAGTTCCCTTGCGTTCATAGTAAAAATAATCTGTGTTTCCGTCGCATTTGGAAGCAGATATCTGGCATCTTCCGCAGGAACGCCTTTTTCGATAAAATATCCGTAAAGCGAAAAAATATCTTCGGTGATTTTTTTATATTTTTCCAAAAATTCGGGGTTGCAGGCTATCGAATCCGGAATAAGATATTTAGGCTTATCTTCCTTGACGTACCGCTGGCTTCTTTGAGAATACGAAGCTATTCTATGCCTTACTAATTGAAGGGAAGCGCTTCTCGACAATTTTTCAACGCCGAAAGTAAAATTAGAATGTTCAAGGACGGACTCGTGTCCGGACATTCTAATTCTTTTAATTAATTTCCTCGCCTGCTCAAGCCCTTTCTCGCCGTCGTTAAAATCGGCTTCTATCTTGTCTATGCCGTAAGAACTGTAGCATAGACGCGCTGCGGTCGCAATAGTAATTTCCGGCTTGGAAGTATAATTAATAAGTTTAACCATTCATAAAAGGAAGAATAAAATTATAATTATTTTTTTAAGCCAGCATATTTTTTGTTAAATTTATCTATTCTTCCTGCGCTATCGACAAATTTTTGCTTACCCGTATAAAACGGATGGCATTTTGAACATATATCGACATGAATTTCCTCTACGGTGCTTCCCGTAACGAATTCTTCACCGCAGGCGCATTTAACTTTAGCCTGATAAATTTTTGGGTGTATTCCCTCTTTCATGTTTTTACCGCTCCTTTTTTATTTTTTTACATAAGTTATTTATTATAAGATTTTAAAATAAAATTTTCAACCTTTTTAATATCGTCTTTAACATCGACGGGTATGGTAGAAATATCTACGGTTTCAAGTTTTATCCTATAACCGTTTTCTATCGCCCTTAACTGTTCCAGCATCTCTTTTTTTTCTAAATAAGACTGCTCTATTTTGCCGAATTCAAAAAGAAATTTTTTTGTGTATCCGTAAAAACCGAGATGTTTATATCCGTAAATCCCCTCAATATCTTTAAGTCTGCCCGCCTGTTCCCTATCGTAAGGTATAGGGCTTCTCGAAAAATATATTCCGAAATCTTTTTTATCCGTCACGACTTTTACGTTATTAGGATCCATAAACTCGTCAAAGTCGTAAATAGGCGTTTTAACGCTCGTAAATGAAATTTCGACGTTTTCGTCAGCTTCGTTAAAAGGTTTTATCAATGCCGATATTATTTCCGAATTTACTAACGGTTCGTCTCCCTGTATATTTAGTATTATATCGGCATCTATATCCTGAACGGCTTCTATTATCCTGTCCGTTCCCGTTTGATGCGTATCTTTAGTCATTACTACGTTTGCTCCGAAATCTTTGCAAGCGTCGAATATTCTTTTATCCTCAGTTGCTACGATGACGTCCGACAGCAATTCGGATTTTTTAACTCCTTCGTAAACATGCTTTATCATAGGTTTGCCCAGAATCAAAGCGAGCGGCTTCCCTTCAAACCTTGTCGATTTATATCTTGCGGGTATAACCGCGACTATTTTTTTCATATTCATATTTTATTACATTTAGCCTTAAAATAAAATAAATTTATTCCGACCTTGTTATATAAACGTCGTAACCGTATTTTGCTATAGTTTTCGCAAAATTGTAGGCATCCTGCAGGTTTTTAAAACTGCCGAATACTACTTTATAATAAAGTGATCCGTTTATATTTTTTTCTATCAGATGCACGCCGGGGACAAATTTTTTCATTTCCGCTATTTTGTTTAACGCTTTATTTTTTCTCGTGTAAGCGGCAAACTGCAGCGTATAGCCGCAAACCGCGGGAGCATGCTTTACCGCCGGTACAGCCGGCATTATTCCGCTTGCGTTATAATATCTTTTACATTGAGCTAAAGAAACCGGATTTGGACCTAAGTACTGCACTCTTACTAATGCAGTCCCCGGTCCTACCATATTTAAAGCTCTTGCCGCAGCATACGAAAGATCCATAATCCTGCCGTCGGCATAAGGCCCTCTGTCGTTAACCAAAACTTCTACGCTCCTGTGATTTTCCAGATCCGTTACGTAAGCATAACTGTCTAAAGGAAGAGTAAGTGAAGCGGCGGTTAAATCGTACATGTTGTAAATTTGACCGCTCGCAGTGGGTCTGCCCTGAAATCCCGGTCCGTACCATGAAGCTACGCCTATTTCTACGTCGTTAGATATGCGCTTAGGGGGGTAATATCCTGGGGGAGGAGCATATCCTTGTCTGCTTTGTCCTGAATAATTTCCTCCTATTATATAAGGAACGCAGCCCGAAAGAAAAATTGCCGGCATCAAAACAAAAAATAAAATTAAAATTAAGGTTATTTTTTTATTTGACATATTTTATATTTATGCTATATAATAAAAACAATATATTTAAATAAGTTAAAAATATTTAGCCGTTTAAAATATTATCGTATCTTTTTCACAATTATATAATTAAATAGACTGTTAAACAAGTCTATAATATTAATGTTCTTATCAAGAGCGGTAGAGGGACGGGCCCTTTGAAACCGCAGCAACCGTTTAGTTTCTAATAAAATCGGTGCTAATTCCCGCAGGTTCATTCCTGGAAGATAAGAAGAAACGAGTTTAAAAACCTCTTCTTCCTATTTTTCGGGAAGAAGAGGTTTTTTTATTAATAAATTAAAACAAGGAAAATTAAAACAAGGAGACAAAATGTTCGTAAAAGGTTTAAAATGCAGGGAATGCGGCAAGGAGTATCCGGACAGTCCGCTTTATGTTTGCGATTATTGTTTCGGTCCTCTCGAAGTGGATTACGATTACGATAAAATAAAAACTGAAATAACGAAAGAAAAAATAAAATCGCGAGATGCCAATATGTGGCGTTACCAGGAACTTCTCCCTATAAAAGGAGAAATAAAAATAGGCAAAAACGTCGGCTATACGCCGCTCGTAAAAGCCGATAACCTCGCAAAAGCTCTCGGCGTTAAAGAAATATACGTTAAAAACGATGCCGTAAACTTTCCTACTTTATCTTTTAAAGACAGGGTCGTTTCGGTAGCCATTGCAAAGGCAAGGGAATTCGGTTTTAAAACCGTCGCCTGCGCATCGACGGGCAATCTTGCAAATTCGGTTGCCGCATTAGCGGCTTCCTCAGGCTACGAAAGCTTCGTATTTATACCGTCGAATCTTGAAACCGGCAAAGTATTGGGAACTCTTATATACGACACCAATCTCGTTAAAATTAACGGCAGTTACGATAAAGTGAACAGGCTCTGCACCGAAATCGCCGGCAAACACAGCTGGGCATTCGTAAATATCAACTTAAGACCTTATTATGCCGAAGGGTCAAAATCTCTTACTTTCGAAATGCTCGAACAGTTAGGATTCAAAGCTCCTGATAACGTCGTAGTCCCTATGGCAGGCGGCTCTTTAATAACAAAAGTCGGAAAAGCGATAGACGAATTCGACTACTGCGGACTGCTTAACGAAAAACCGCATACGCGAATTTTCGGGGCACAGGCCACCGGTTGCAACCCCATAACCTCAACCGTCAAGGAAAAAAGAGAATTTATAAAACCGGTAAGAACACCCGATACTATAGCAAAATCGCTTGCGATAGGCAACCCTGCGGACGGCTACTATGCATCGGACCTTATGAATAAAACCGGCGGGTACGGCGAAGACGCAACCGACGAAGAAATAGTCGAGGGTATGAAACTTCTTGCCGCAACCGAAGGCATATTTACCGAAACGGCGGGAGGCGTTACAGTAGCCGTAGCAAAAAAACTTATAGAAAAAGGCTATATAAACAAAAATGAGACAACCGTTCTTGCTATTACCGGCAACGGACTTAAGACCCTTGAAGCCTTAAACGGAAAATTAAAAGAAGCGCCGGTTATCGAAGCTAACTTAGAAGAATTTGAAGGAGTTCTCGCTAAAATTAAAAGAAAAAAGTAAATAAAAATAAGCGATTATATTAATTTTATTATAAAAATAAAGGAGGATTAAAATGCCTATAAAAGTAAGAATACCTACGCCGCTCAGAACTTTAACCGGCGGAAAAGCTGAAGTGGAGTCTAACGGTTCAAATATTATCGAAGTAATTAACGATTTAGAGAAAAATTTTTCGGGAATAAAAGAAAGAATATGCGAACAGAACGACCAGGTAAGAAGGTTCGTCAACGTATATCTTAACGACGAAGACATAAGATTTATAGACAATATAAATTCAAAGGTAAAAGACGGCGATACTATTTCCATTATTCCCGCAATAGCGGGCGGCGCGCCTGAAAAAAAAAAATTTTATCTAAACTATCCGCAGGAAGTAATTAAAGAACCGTTAATTTATCTTGTCGGAAAAAACTACAACGTTATCACTAATATAAGAAGCGCAAGCATATCTAACGATATAGGGATAATAGCTATAGAACTTGAAGGCGAAACTAAAGATATAGAAAAGGCAGTTAAATTTTTGGAATCCAAAGGCGTAACGGTAGAACCTATTGTTCTTGACGTAGTAGAATGATCAATTTGTGTAAAAAACGGAGGAAAGGAAATTGAATTTTACCGAAGAACAGATTAAAAGATATGCAAGGCATATTATACTTCCGGAAGTCGGAGGAGAAGGGCAGGAAAAACTTCTTTCGTCGAAAGTCCTGCTTATAGGCGCGGGAGGATTAGGAGCTCCCTGCGGATATTACCTCGGAGCGGCGGGAATCGGCACTCTCGGTATAGTCGATTACGATACCGTCGATTTGTCGAATCTTCAAAGGCAGATTTGGCACGGCAACGCAGACGTTGGAAGATACAAGGTAGATTCCGCCAAAGACGCCATAGAACGCATTAACCCCGACGTAAAAGTTATTACGTATAAAGAAGGCATCAATATAAACAATATTAAAGATTTAGTAAAAGAATACGACGTAATAATAGACGCTACCGATAATTTTCCTACCAGGTATTTAATAAACGACGCCTGCCATTTTATGAAAAAACCTTTAGTTTACGGCTCTATTTTCAGGTTCGACGGACAGGCTACGGTTTTTCTGCCTGACGAAGGTCCATGCTACAGGTGTCTTTTTCCTACTCCTCCGCCGGCCGGACTTGTCCCAAGCTGTCAGGAGGCGGGTGTTCTTGGCGTTCTTCCCGGGGTAATAGGCGCTATTCAGGCAAACGAAGCCATAAAAATTATTCTGGGCATCGGACAGACTTTAAACGGAAGGCTTCTTATTTACGACGCTTTAGATATGAAATTCACCGAAATGAAACTGAGGCAGGATAAAACTTGTCCGCTGTGCGGCGAAAACCCTACCGTTTTTGAATTAATCGAATACGGCGATCTGTGCGAATTTAAAAGTTAATAAAAAAGTGGAGTAAAAATATGTCCGAATATAAAGAAAACGAAGAACTGAATATAAAAGGCGAAATATGTCCTTTTACTTTCGTTAAATCTAAACTTGTTTTAGAAAAAATGAAAAAGGGAGAAATCTTAAGGGTAATAGTGGATTACGAACCTGCAATAAGAAACGTTCCGCGCTCCATGGAAGAACAGGGACATAAAGTATTATCCGTAAATAAAATTAACGACACCGATTATGAAATTATCGTGGAAAAAGATGGAAAAAAATAAATCCCTTTTTAATATTTACGATATGTTTAATTCGGCATCCAACATAGGCGGTACCGGAATAGTCCTTTTAAATAAAATCATTAAAACTTCCTCGCACGGTTCAAAATTATACGCAAAACTCGAAGGACTTAATCCCGGAGGTTCAGTAAAAGACAGGCCTGCACTTTATATGATAAAAAACGCCGTAGAAAAAGGTTTAATAAAAGAAAACACCTCTATAATAGATTCGTCTTCAGGAAATACCGGCATTTCCTATGCAATGATAGGCGCGCTTCTCGGCATAAAAGTTAAAATTTACGCGCCTTCAAATATGAGCGAAGAAAGAAAGAAAATAATGCGCCTTTACGGAGCGGAATTAGTACTTACTCCCGCAGAAGAAAGCCACGACGGAGCTATAAAACGGGCATCCGAAGAGTATGAAAGGGGCGGCAAAGATATGTATTATATGCCCGACCAGTATAATAATCCTTACAACCCTATATCCCATTACGAGACTACCGCCGTAGAAATCCTTAAGCAAACCGGAGGAAATATCGATTATTTCGCTACCGGCATAGGCACGGGCGGAACAATACTCGGAGTAGGAAAAAGGCTTAAAGAATATAACGATAAAATAAAAATTATAGCCGTCGTTCCTGACAGCGAAATGCACGGTATCGAAGGATGGAAATATAACTATTCTTTAAATTTCCACGGATTCGACGCCGATAAAATAATAGACGACTTCGTTAAAGTCGATACGGAAGGCAGTTACGCCGCGCTAAAAAGACTCGTAAAAGAAGAAGGAATTTTGTGCGGGTTTTCTTCCGGCGCCAACGTTTACGGAATACTCAAACTTACGGCAAAATATAAAGGCAATTTCGTTACGGTACTTCCGGACACCGGTTCGAGATATCTTTCTACTAGAGTTTTTTCCGAGTTTTGACGAACGTTTTGAACAATAGAACAATAACTAAAAACTTCTATTAATTATAAATTAATTAGGAACATAAGGATAGATTACTATGGCTATTATAATTCCAAAAAACGAACTGGAAATAATGAAAAAACATGCCGCCGATATTTTCCCGTATGAAGCTTGCGGGGGACTCCTCGGAAGAATCGAAGGGGAAAACAGGATTATCGTAAAAGCCTATCCTGCAGAAAACCGCTACGGAAAAATAACTTGGGACAGTTTTGAGATAGAACCGAAAGACATATTGGAAATGGATAAATTTTGCATGAAAGAGAACCTTGATATTCTGGGGTTTTACCATACCCATCCCAACCATCCGGCAATCCCTTCAAACTTCGATATCAACGCTTCCTGGCCTTTTTACTCTTACGTAATCCTTTCGGTAAAAGGAAACACTCCTGAAAATGCCGGAGATATTAAAAGCTACCTTATGCCCGACAGAAATTCCGCTCCGACCGAAGAAGAAGTCATAATACAATAAAAATAAAATAAATAAAAAATTAATTTTTTTATTGACATGTTCGCCTAATGTTCGATATAATTATTCTGTATATACTATAAATAAAACATAATCTATTTTTTATGAATGATAAAAAATCAAAGAAAGATATTATAGCTGAAATATTTGAAATTTGTAAAAAGAAAAACAATTTTGTTTTTGGTAACGATTTAATAAAGAAAGTTCTAAAAAAATATGCTTCAAACGCTAATCCTTATGATATAACTAAACTTGACAATACTTCAAAATATCCCGATATTTTATTAAAGGAAGATTATTTTATAGCCCATATAGGACAAGGCAAACATTGTTTTATTAAAGGTTTAAATAAAGTATTTCATGAATTTGAGCCGATAAATGAAGACGAAGTCATTAAGTGGCCTTACCGTCCTAGTATTTTAAACGATTTCTCTATTTCGGAAAGCAGCGTATTATCGCTTTGTTTTAATCATAGGATAATTCATGATTTTTTATATCAGGATATAGCCGCCAATCCTAAAATATATAATAGCGAACGAAAAAGAGGTATATCTTTTGATTATTTTATTAAAGATTTACGAATGAATTTTGAAAAACTTCAAATAGAAATCGATTTAACTATGGAAAATTATGGATTTGTTACTGTATTTGAAGGCAAAAACGCCGTCGATTCTGTTAATTGGATTAAAAATTTTAATATTTTTCAATTATACAATCCCTACAGATATTATTATAATTTAAAATTAACAAAAAAACTCGATATAACAAAACTTACTGCATGTTATTTATTGAGATTAAAGACTTCAAAAGGCTCAAAGGTAAGGCTCTACAATTATATATTCGAAAATCCTGAAGATATAACGTCAATTAAGTTTATTCAAAAAAATGAGTACGTACTTGAAAGAAGGAGACTAATCCATGATTGATTTTTTGGATAATATATACAACGAAGATGTTATCGAAATGATGAAAAAATTACCTGATAATTCAGTGGATATGATTTACAGCGATCCTGACTATAATGTAGGAATCAAATACAACAACAACACATATACCAAGAAATTTGAAAATTATATCGAATGGTATATAGAGCTTGCAAAAGAATCTTATAGAGTATTAAAGGATACAGGCAATATGTTTTTTATAAATTATCCAAAACAAAACTCTTATTTATGGGTTAAATATTTGGATAAAGCCTGTTACGATGTTCATGAATATGTTTGGATTTACAATACAAATATTGGACATTCCCTAAAAAGATTTACAACGGCACACAGGACGATACTTCATTGCACAAAAACTAAGAATAATCAATGGTTTAAAAATGCAGTAGCTGAAGAATATTTAAATTTAAACGACAAAAGGATTAAACAAAATATATTAAACGGCTCTAAAGGCAGAATGCCTTATTCATGGTTATATTACAATTTAGTCAAAAATGTATCTAAAGATAAAACAATGCATTCATGCCAGATACCAGTCGCATTAACGGAAAAACTGCTGAAGGCTTCTACGAAAGAAGGCGATATAGTTTTAATTCATTTTGGAGGTTCAGGCAATGAAATATTATTAACTAAGCAGCTCAATAGACATTATATTTCGGCAGAAATAGATAAAATTTATTACAATATGATACTAAAAAGAATTAAAAATAATGGCGGTATACCTGACGAGTATAAGCTTAATTTTAAAAAAGAAAAAATTATTAAATACGACGATTTATTTAATGTTAATTTACATTAAAACGCTATTAAGAAAATTTATGTTTTTAATATGATAAGCAAAAGACAAAAAAATATTATTGATTTTATAATAGACTATGAAAGCAAAAAAGGCTATGCCCCTTCTTACGATGAGATATGCCAAGGAATCGGCATTTCCTCAAAATCAACAGTTTCTAAACATATAAAGTCTTTAAAGGACAGAGGTTTAATAGATACAATTAAAGGCAGAAAAAGATCTCTGTTTTTAACGGAAAAATATATTAACGCTAAAGTTAATAACACAATATTGAAAAAAGCTGATACTACTAGCGTCTATGACATGCAGGATGGACGATACAAATACAAATCTTTGTCGGTCCCCATTAATGTTTCTTTAGAGGAAAAAAATACAAGTTATAACATACCTTTATACGGCTGCATTCAAGCAGGTTATCCGATGGAAGCCATTCAAGTAAGGGAAACTATCTCTATACCTAATTGGCTAAACTCTAAACATTCAGGAGAGTTATTTGCTCTTAAAGTTAAAGGCGATTCAATGATTGAAGATATGATTTCCGACAAAGACATTATCATTTTAAAAAAAACGGAAGAGGTTTCAAACGGCAAGATTGTTGCGGCTATTATCGAAGGATATGAAGCTACTCTTAAAAGATACTATAAACTAAAAGATGGCACCGTTAAACTTATGCCGGCGAACCCTGCCTTTAAACCTTTAATTCTTAAAGAAAATAGCGTTAAAATATTAGGCGAACTTGTAGGTTTAGTGAGAAAATATTAATATTATATTAAAGGCATGTGCCTCATCCGTTATAATTCAAAAAAGAAGTTATAATGTTATAATATTAGTTATAATATGCTGAAATTTTCAGGAGAAAACGATAAAACATTTTCTATAACTTTCGGATTATTTTTCCTGCCGTCAAGCCACCTTTTTTTCCAGTATTCTATAAGATCATCTTTGTTATAATTGAAATATTCTAATTCATCTGCGCGTCCGTTTAAAAAATCCAAAGAATTATATGCTAAAGGAACATAATATATATCTCTTTTTATAGAATGATTTAAAATAAAATTTGGATTGAAACCAAAATTCTCTAAAAATTTAAGGGCTTTTTTAATAAATCTGAATTTATAATTTGGGCCGTCTCCAAATTTGTATCCGACATTTCCTTCTTTAGCTTTTAATAAATTTTTCAACAGTTCTTTTGTGCGCTCTGAAAATTGAAAAGTACCATAACCTTTAGTTTGTCCGATTCTTTTATATAACAGTTCGCCGTTATATTTTATTCTATTATACTGAGAGCTTTTACCATATAAACTTGTAGTAAAAATTGCAGCAAGTCTTGAAGATTGTCTCTTATTTATTATAGTAGTCTGATTTAAATATCTATTTTTAAAAATTTCTATAATCTCTTTTGACGCCATCATATAAGCAATTAATTTTCCGCCAAGCAGATAAGAATAAGGAGGTATTGCTCCGCATACATAAAGATCCATACAATATACTATATTTTTATTTTTTGTTTCGGTGTTCCAACCTATAAATTCGTCTCTTTCAGGTATTCTTATTATTGAACTGCCTATTGCGGCAATTCCTATTACAGGTTTATAGTCTATAGCAGAATCTCTTATAATGAATTTAATCCGTCTCCCAACATATTCGCTATAAGGACTAGACCAAGTATATCTTAGCATTCTGAACAGATCTCTTTGCTTCTGGGTTTCACATACTTCTATAACGGGAGATATATCCGAATTAAGACAATCGTGTCCGTTTGCAATATTTTTAGTAAATATATCCCTATTTTTATATATAAAATTAGTATTTTTTTGTATAATTTCTTCTTTTCTTGGAAGCATTAAATTTCTTATAAAATCTTTATCATTTAAATCCAAGGCGCTATTTTCAAACTGAAATTTGCCATTTTCATAAGAAAATTTAAAATTTAATGCGGAAAGATCGCTGCAAACGGAAGCGACGATATCATTTTCTAACTCGGATGACTCTAATATTAATTTGTCTATTAGCTGATTTTCAATTTCTATATTTTGCGTAAATACAGGCGGCAAAGGAAAGTAATAAAAGTTATCGTCAGAAGGCATGTTTATTTTTGATTCATTTTTTTGTTCCATTTATCGGTAGGCACACAGACAAAAGGCTTAATTTCATCTTTACCATTCATAAAATGCTGCCCCTGAAGTATTTCAATTTCATCTTCAGTACAATCAAATATGCAGCTAAATAACGGTTTATACAAATCGTCTTCTTTTCTTATTTCGTTTTTAAACTCTTCTTTTTCCTTAATATCATGAACTATATAATATAATCTGCCTTTTAAAATTCCGGTTTTATTTTTATCGTTAAAATCTTGAGTTTTGAATTTATTGTTTCTAAATTCGCTGCTTATAACTTTAAATACTTCCTCCGCCATTAATTTTATACGTTCGTTGGTTCTTTTTACTACAAGCATAGCGGGAGAATTTTCATATTTTTTATTGCTCTGTGGATTATCTTCTTTTACTATATATTTTTTGTAAAGGCTTTCAAAACTTCTTATTCTTACCGGCAGGACAAAAGGCTGAAGAGGCGCGCTCCACATATAGCAGTTTCCTATTATAGGCTCGTTGATAATATTTAAAATAATATCCTTTGAATAAAAGGAATTATATCTTTGCAAAACGGACGCGTCGCCTTCAGATAAAACGTGAAAAACGAACCAATTATCAGATTGGCTTAATATTTCAGGAGCTATTGAACCGGGCTGCTGAGTTACCATAATAGCGCCCAAATCATATTTTCTGCCCTCTTTAACCCATTCTACGAACGGACTTGTTTCGGAGAGAGATTTGCCTAAAACGCTCTGCGCTTCCTCCATTATTGCAATAACGGGAATAGAAGAGCCGTCTCCGGTGAAATTTTCCTGATTAAAATTAAATATATTCCTCATTATAAGTCCTGCAACGTTATTACCTGCGGTTGAACTAAGCAGACTTATATCCACTATTACGACCCTGCCTTCTTTCAGTAAAATTTCAACTTCCTCTACCAATCTGCTGTTAGGATCGTGCAAATGGCTCACTAAATTATACATATTGCTTTTTGCAGCGCTGATCTCGGCTGATTGACCCGAAGCAGCATCTTTGTTATAGCCCATAATCTTTGCTATCTCTTTATCGTCTGCCTGCATGCCGTCTTTTTCTATAATATCCACCAATTTTTTCCAATTATCTATTTTTAAACTTTTTAATTTTATAATATTTTGCTGCTCCTGCCTGTCCGGCGAAATTGCAATACCTATAACGTCCCTTGGCAAAAGAGATTTAATATTAAGCTTAACGTCTCCTGCCTTCCAACTGCCGTAATATGAACTTATGGATTTCCTATTAGTAAAAACCGCAATGTTGTCTTTTAAATGCAGCACATCGCATAAAGCCGGTCTGTTTTTATTATCGGGCCAAAAATATTCTCCGTCGGGATCAAATATTAACGTCCCTACTTTTTTATTTTTGTCAGTTACGGCATACTTTCCGTTATCTTTGTAGAGTTCCGAAACCAGATATTTAATAAGATTTGATTTTCCGTAACCTGCTCTTGCAAAAACGACCGATCTTTTAGAAACAAGATTATTTATATTAAATTTAACGTTAAGATTAGGCTCTATATACTGAAAATTAGAAAGATAATCCTGCCCGCCGGAATTTCCGCCAGTGTTTGTGTTTTCGTTTTTACCGGAATATATAAATTCGCCAAGCACGTAATTGCCTAGATCTGTTTCCCCTTGGCTTAACGAACATAGTTCCCTTAATACTTCATCGCTTGGAAAGGAAACTTTAGCGCCAAGATGCGGTATCCTGCGCAGAGACGGTATAAAAATAATTTTATCCTGTGCTCCTTGAATCTGCGCTATTTTTACGGCGCCTAACAGTTTAATCTGGACTTTATATTTTAACTTATCTCTTTTTAAATCATCAGGTACAGTTTGCCATCTTTTTTGAAGAGCCATGATATAGTCTTCGCCTTCTACCGAGGAAAGAAGGCCGGCCGGCGCAAAATTAGTTATTCTGGCAAGAGAAGCCTCAAGAGGATTAGCAAGTTCTATTAATAAAAATTGGCCTAATTGCGGTCTTTCAAGCATGCGCGCTTCGTATGGAGTAACGACCTCGGCAGAAAATTCGTAGCCGGATTCCACCGAACCCTTAAAGATGCCCATTACATCAGATTTTGCAAATAGCTCAAGCATTTTTATACCGCGCCCCAGTTAAATTACGATGCAGATATTTCATTCTGTATATACTTTCTCTTTCTAAATCGGTAAGAGTCTTGCCTATTCCTTCTATCAGCATATCTTCAATTAAGTCCACTTCTATCCCGTTAATTTTTGCATGTCCGTGAGCATTTTGAATACTAAGCGGAAAATCCGGTATCGGAAAACCAAGCCTTGCATCATGAAGCAGCTGCCCCAGAATCATTTCGGCATTTTCGACGTCCCAGACGGCAATATCTACCGGCCATACTGGATCGTAAGCACCTTCTCCGAATTTAACAAGAAATAATTTACCCATAGATGCATACTTCTGATTTTCTTCTTCTGAAGAAACATCGTTAAAAGTATTAAACCAAGTCCTATCGTAATTATAACAGTACTGCTCTATTTCTTCAGGAACTTTTACATAGCATGGATAAGGCAGCTTAAAAACATTTTCTAAAGCAAGTGCAAGAGAAAGACGGCTTATAACGGCGCTTTCTTTTGCTACCCCTACAATGTTGACGTTTATATTCCTTTTTTGTTTATGCTCTTCGCACTTTTCTTTTATTTTTTTATCCAATTTAGGAAATATTGTATTTTTAATAGATTTTGTCCGCAGTAAACCCTCTCTTATTATTATAGTATTATTTCCCCAATCATTATATAAAAAATCGTATAAAATAGCCCATTCTACAATATCCCTATAAACCTTGACGGCCGACGCCGTCTTTTCCGGCTGCCCCATTTCCGCCAATAGATATGAAATGTCGCTTAACTTGTTTAAACCTAAATCGTCGCATAAACGCTTTAGCGGTTTAATTCTTTCAACTCTTTCGTTTAAATTAGCCGCATTAGAATTGCCGAAAATAGGATCTATTGCGCACTGAACGCCCCTTGAATCCACGACTCTTACAAGTTCAAGCACGCAAGGATTGAATTTTATATTATTATTGCCGCCGTCGGCAGAAACGAACGACACTGCGGTAGCAGTATAAGGTCTTAAAATTTTTATGTTGTCTTTAATTTGTTTAGCAAAATTACGCAGCTCATTTACTACCGGCTCTTCGGTAGCCTTATAAGCAGTTTCAATCTGAGACCTTATTAAATCCAAATTGTCGTCTGAGAGCATCTTACTTAATATTAATAGAAAGTTATAAACTGTTAGTTTTACTTTTATTATTCATATTATTTAATATTTTTCATTATAATGCAAAACAAAACAATTATAAATATTTTTTTACAACTCAGGTTCGCTTACAATATTGAAAACGGACAAACTTTGCATGAAAGAAAACAAACTTAGATATTTGAATTGCAAATAATTTAATACACTTATAATAATTTTATTATCCTTGTTCTGATTGCACTATCGCATCTATTTCTTTTATTTCGTGTTTGTTATTTGTATTTACGTAAATTATTCTTGTTTTACGGTTGATAGTTGCCAGCGCTCCTGCAATACTTATAGTTTTTTGACCGCCGGTAATATCAATAGCTATCTCATGTTCTTTGATTTCTTCATTCTTTTGCTCTCCAATTTCTTTAATTTTATTAATAATATCATTAAATGTTTTATATACTTCTTCAAATTTTTCAAAATCTACCGCAATATTATTAATATTTTCAGGTGAAAATATAACATCTAATTTTTCATGTTCTAATTTAATATCTTTATTATTTTTCTTATCGTAAACGTAAATATCAAATTTGTTTTTAAAAAAAGAAAATAAAATCTTTGTAAATAACTTTAATTGATTCGCTGAACCTTTTTCATTCGCTGAACCTTTTTTATCAGCTGAACCTATAAGCCATATCTGCTCTATACCTTTTGTTTCATTTTCTAATTTTACGTTTCTATATATAGAAATCAATGGCATCTGCCAATTTGCAAATATTTTTGAGTTTTTATCATAATTAGGCGATTTATTTAAAATTTCTTCTAATTCATCATGACTAATTCTTTCAATTTCATTATTTTCATACCTGACAATTAGTTTATTTTGATCTTTATCGTAATCAACATCTGTTATTTTATTATTATTAGATAACGGCAGAACTAATGAATTAAAATATTTTCCGCTCAAGTTTCTTTCTATAGGTATGGAAATTTTATTAAATTTTTTTCTTTGCCAGTTGATTAAAAATAAAGTAATAATTAATAGGATGGATACGATAATTAATTTAATTCCGGGGCTATTAAATATAATACTTAAAAAATTATCAAAATAAATTGATATCATACCTATTAAGATAAGCGATAAGGCTATTAATATGGCAAGCGGAAACCAGTTTTTTAGCTCATTATAGTAAAAAGATATTCTTTCGTTTAAATTCATTTTTTATAATTATTGAATTTGCTTAAATAATTAAAATTTTATATATTACCTTAAATCACCGTTAGAAATTTATCTATCTGCATAAACGGCATATTTTTTTGTTGAAAAAGACATGCTTTTTCAACACATACAAAAAAATATATGTTTATATCCGCTTTCGCGGGAATGACAATGCGTGATTTTAACTTTTCACTCAACGGGTGTCATTCCCGCGAAAGCGGGAATCCAGATTTTATTATATATTGAAACAATTTTAATAGTTTCTAACGGTGATTTAAGGTATTAATTATATCAATGTTTTGCCGCTACGACTTCATACATTTCGTTTTTATAACGCACTTCGTGAAAACTATGAACTACGATATGGAATGCAACCAGATATACAGGAATGGCAGTTGCTCCCGTCAGAATTACTACGTCGTTAAAATCAGCGGTTTGATTTTTTAATTCGTTTTCTAAATTTTTGTCTCCATTTTTATTTTTATAGTCTTCTTTCCGTCTTTTTATATATTCGGTAATATTTTTGCCTATAATGTCCAGATTTCCCTGATTGACTGTAAAAGATTTGCGCCCCCCGAAACTTTCGATTTTCACGCCTCTATATATTTCTTCGTTATTTAACGACAAGTCCAACTCTATCATTTATCGCATCCCCTTTTAAAACTAAATACTATAAGCTTTAGCTTTATATAATTAATTTGCTATGTTTTCTTAACTGCGTATCTAATAATATCTAAATTATATATTAATAAAAACGTATATTGCAATAAATAAATTATATAATATTTAAAATAAGTTGCGCCTTATACAACATTGTTTTAAGTTTTAAAAAATTTTTTAATATGCTATATTGTTTTTATGATTAAAGTCAGCGATAATTTATCGGATGTAAAAAAAATTTTCAAAGATTTCAAAGCCGCAAAATTTAACTTTGAAATTAAAGCAGAAAACGATGTTTTTCTTCCCGAATACAAAGGCTCCACTTTCAGGGGAGTCTTCGGACATATTTTTAAAGATGTTATGTGTATATCTCATACAGGCGAATGCAGCAGCTGTAGTTTCGATAAAGTTTGCATGTTCAAAAAAATATTCGACTCTCCCCCGCCTGCAAATTCGCAGAAATTAAGGAATTATTCAGCCGTCCCGCATCCTTATATTATCGAACCGCCTTTAGACCAAAAAAACTTTTATAAAAAGGACGAAATAATAAGGTTTTCCCTGATACTTATCGGTCAGGCAATTTCTTTATTTCCTTATTTTGCTTATTCTTTCGGACTTGCAGGTAAAAAAGGTATAGGAAGGCAGAAAAAAGGCAAGTTTATAATTACTAAAATCA
Source organism: bacterium (assembly GCA_021850985.1). Taxonomy (GTDB): domain Bacteria; phylum SZUA-79; class SZUA-79; order Acidulodesulfobacterales; family Acidulodesulfobacteraceae; genus Acidulodesulfobacterium_A. The sequence goes on along the minus strand of JAJZJX010000017.1, from coordinate 10,371 downwards.
TAAACGATAAAGACAGTGAGATTTTATATTATTATAAAAACGACGAACTAAAATCTATAAACGATTCTTATTCTATTGAGGATTTTATTCCTGAAAGCAACCGAGAAAATTTTTCGGTTAATTTAAAATTTATAACGCCGACAAGGATTATGTTTAACGAAAAACTCGTTTCGGAACCGGAGTTTCATATGTATGTCAGAAACGCCTTAAGAAGAATTTCGAACTTAAATTTTTTCCACTGTTTAAATCAGCAAGATGAGGGTATTAAGAAATCGACGTCGAATAACTGGCCATCTGATAATAAGGCGTTGGACAATGAATCGCCGTTTGAGTTAGAATTAGACTTTAACCGCTATATCGAAAAATCCTTGCCTATAATCTCAAAAAAATCTTTAAAATGGTATTCCTTAGACCGATATTCTAACAGGCAAAAAACCCATATGAAATTAAGCGGCTTTATAGGCGATTTATCTTTCGAAAAAGTACCTTTTGAGTATCTTTGGATAATTAAACTCGGTGAATTAGTCCATATAGGGAAAAACACTACTTTCGGTCACGGAAAATATACTGTATCGTCTATCGTATAGGAAAAGGTGCCTGATTAATTTTTTGCAATAAATTTTATATAATTTGACCGAATTTACCTTCTTCTCCCGCCGCCGAATAACGTAAGCAGCATAAGGAACAGGTTTATAAAGTCAAGATACAGCGTAAGAGCGCCCATTACGGTCTCTTTTCTCGTATCAAACGAACCGCTCAAATAAATCTGTTTAAGTTTCTGCATGTCGTAAGCCGTAAGCCCCAAGAAAATTACTACTCCAAGGATGGAGACGACATACATTAAGGTTGAACTGTGGAGGAAAAAATTTACCACCATAGCTATAATTATGGCAAAAAGCCCTACCATCATAAAATTACCCATTTCGGTCAGATCTCTTTTGGTCGTATAGCCGACGAATGCAAGAAGCCCGAAAGAAACTGCGGTTAAAAAGAATACTATTTCTATCGACTGATTAGTATATACCAAAAAAATAAACGAAAAAGTCACTCCGGTAAGAGCCGCATAAAATAGAAATATAGCTTCGCTTATATCGGCAGGCAGCCTGTTTATTCCGAAAGACAAACCCAGAACCGCCGCCAATTGAATTCCCATTAAAACATAAAATAACATAACGTGCGAATAAAGATAGCCTACCAAAGGTTTATCCATCGCAACGAAATAAGATATAAAACCCGTAAGCATTAATCCTATCGTCATCCACGTAAAAACTCCCCTGAAGAAATCCGACAGACCCTCCTGAGTCATAGCCCTTCCGCGCGTAATATCGTAATCGTAACTTCTCGGTCCCATGCCGAACCCATTATTATTTCCAAACGGCATAACTTTTATCTCCTTTTTTTATAAAAATTTTTTATTGTCAAAATTATTGTCAATCAAAAAAAATTATATATTAAATATTATAAACCAATTTCCTCACTAAAGTCAAAACATCCAATCGTCATTTAACAATATTATTCTCAATGTATAATATAATTCTATCGTAAATTAAAAATATTTTAGGAACTAGTTTTTCATAAACATTATTAATATTTATTACCAATTCATTTTCTTCAGAGGAATATTCATGCGATAAAACATTTCTGGATTTTCTTAATTCTTCCCAATCATTAGCGCTTTCGATAATTTCTAATTTTTCAAGTCTGTCGATTATATCGCGAAACGGTTTATGTTCATAATCTTCTTTTAAATTTTTTAATATCGAAGGAAATAATTTTTCCCCCATTGCATCTTGTAATTTTGAATATCTAAATATTAGCTGGTCGATATGTTCTTTATCGTCTTCCGATAAAGATTTAAAATCGGACAAGGTCAGCGGCATAAAATTTTTCATTTTAGATAAAGCATGCTTTATTTTAACTATATGCCTGTCGCATTCATCGACATAGTTAAGAAGTCTTAAACGGTCAACATTCAATTCATCGTTCATTATTTAAGCAACACTCCTTGTGCTTTGGCTATTTTATATATGAGTAAATTTTGATCTGAATCTGCGCTCTTAATAACAACATCTATTTTTCTTTCACCTATTTTTTTTTCAAGCTCCACTAAAAACTTTAATTTATTTTCAAAAATATCCGTATTTTTATCCGTTTCGATAAATATATCTATATCTCCGCCTTTTTTTGTATCGTCAACTCTTGAGCCGAATATATATGTATTAGAACCTTCACCGAAAACTTTTACGGATGTTTCCTTAATCGCTTTAATTTCATATTCAGTTAATCTCATCTATCTGCCTTCTATAAAATTATAATTTCTTATCTATTTTAATATTTCTCTTTTCCGTAAATATACCGTATCTTTTGCCGTAATTTCCGGTTTTGGATATCTTATAAATCGCGTATTCAAATGGATTTAGCTGTTTTTTGATTTTTTTGTTTATATTTGAAATATTCTGCATAAAAAATTCGTCGCCCTTGCTTTGTTTTTTAAAAGATTCAGCCAGTCTTTCGTATTGTCCGCTGTTTTTGGAATAAATTTTTTCGTAAACGCTTAAAATAATATTAACATTTTCATCCGAATAAAGGTCGTTCACGGAGAGATAGCAGTCGGTACAATCCCCGCAAAAATCGTTTTTACATTTAATTTTGAGATAATAGAACAGATAATATATGCATAATTCTATAGGGCGGAGCGTGATTTTTTTGTTTCCCAAAAGAACGGAATTATTTTTAATATCGAAAGCGACAATTTTGTCTCCGCAATAATCTATTTTTTTCTGGGCTATTCCGACTAAATCGTCGTAAAAAAGGTCGTCTTTAATGTTTAAAAGTTTTCTCAATTTTAAAAAAACTATTTCAGAGGAAAAAATTTTAGCGTCTTTAGTTTCTAAAATTTTTAGAGTTTTACCCGACACATCTTTAACTTCTATTTTTTGATTTTCAGGCGGTATATAATAAAAATCTTTATTAGACTCAAAATCTGGGCTGACTAAAATATGGCACAATATATCGTCGTCTTTTGCGTATAACTGTGCCGCTAAGGCAAGATAAGCGGTCATAGTTTTTCTGCCTCCCGCAGCCGAAAATATGCATTTAGAATCCGGAATCAGCGTAATTTCTTTAATATACTTAACTATTTCGTTCCCGATTATCGCGCTGTCTTTATCGGAAACTATATCTTCTATCGGAGCGTCGGAACCAAGCACCGTAATAGAGCTTTCATCGAATTTTATACTTGCCGGATTTATATTATAGTCTTTGCAGAAAGAATAAAACTTGCCGCTATTTTTGTCTAAAAGAGCATTCATTATTTTTTGTTTTCCAGGGCTTGTCGTTAAAACTCTAATTTCGTCTATCCAAAAAGGCGGTTTTCTTTCTATCAAATAATAATATAAAGTTTCGGTAATTATCTGGGGGCTTAAGCCGACTATGCTGACTAATATCGTTTTCATACCTATTTTATTTATTTTTAGATTTTATTCAATTATATATTATTGATAATAAGCATTCAATTTAAAATTCAAAATATTAAAATCCAATAAAAAAACGGGCAGATTATAAAATTAACACAAAATATATAATCAGCCCGTTTTGTTTTAACATAATACAGTCTTATTTAACGCCGCAAATCAAAGCAAACTAAACTTACATTCCAAAAGACATACTGTTGGCTGAATTGCTGAAGGCATAATTTTTTACTATTCCTTTTTTATTAAATAGAATAACAAGCGTTTTTTTATGCCCTTTAACATCTTTCGCGAACCAATTTACTACAGGAATATAGGCCGCCACAGTGTCATGGTCATGCTGATATTCATACGTCCACATTAAATCACCCTTACTGTTAAAAGTAGTTTTTTCAGGGTCTCCAAACATCTGCCTGATTTGCGATTTAGTAGTTTTACCTTTAATTATCTTTCTAGAAATAGTATTACTAGATTCATTTGCAATTCTGCCGTTTCCGATTCCGGCGGCGCAGCCTGAAAGAGCGGCGGCAGACACTGTTAATACTAAAATAAGCAACAATAAAATTTTTGCTTTTTTCATTTTTTATTCTTATCCTCCTAAAAATTATAATCAATTCCTATTGTAAAACTGTTCACTTTATCGCTGTCTGATAATGCCCCTCCGAAATACTGCGCCGTCAATCCCCAGCGCGGATTAAATAAATATTCTAAGCCTGCGCCGTACATTAAACCGCCCTCAGAACTCATACTCGATACATACTGAACATCGTCGCATTCTGTATCCCCTTCGATATCGAAACATTGCGTACCTGTGCTGGAAGTACCTACAAATCCGTAATCTATGTAACCCAATTTAATAAACGGCATAAAATCATGATAATCATATCCGCCTTTTAAAAATATTCCATAATATGCGGAATGCAGGCTTGCGCTTTCACCGGCGTAAGAATAAGAACCGTTGTCAGAATAGCCCAATAATAAACCTCCGCCGACAATTATCTTATTCATGTTAAAATTTTTACCGATTGTAATATTGTAAGTTCCGCCGGATTTTGAAGATAATCCGCTCAAACTTGTTTCGGCAAGACCTCCGTTAAGGCTTACGTAATAATCGTTAAAATAAGAGTTGGAACTTGCGTAAACCTTGCCCGCAGACAATCCCAATAAAAACACAGCTGCGATTAAAACTGCGAAAGCCGTTAATTTAGCCGGTTTAAATTTTGTTGTTTTTAATTTCATTTTTTCCATTTTACCCTCCTGTTAGGTTAATTTACATTTAACAATTTTAATTATTCGTCCGACCAATCGAACATTTAATTAAATTATAAATTAAGAAGAGTAAAATGTATTCTAAAACAACATTGTTTTTAGGCCGTGTTATTCGATATTAAAACCATCGTTAATCTTACAAATTTATTTTAGTATTATTTGTATTATTATATAATTTTACAGCAGCCCTTTCTCCTTCAAACAATATAATCTTTTCTTTTTTTGCTATTTCTATCATTTTTTGCGTAAAACCGCTTTTACTGAATAAGCAGTAATATTCTTTTCTATTTTTCCCTCCCCAAACTACCGTTTTGGATTTGCGCTTTAAGTTCTCCAGGATGTCTATGCCGACAGGCCTGCTGCTCCATTTTACCTCTCCGAAAAGTATGGAATCGATTTCGTCGTTTAAGGCGACTATGTCTATTTCTTCGTTTTTGTCCCACCATCTGCCTATTGAACGAAACGGAAAAAACAGTTCGGTATTTTTTGATATTATTTGAACGGCAACACGTTCATATATGAATGAAAGATATATCGGCAAATCTTTTTTAATTTGAATAATTACCTGGTCTATTAAACCTAGTTCCAGCTCGCTTCTCCTTACAAATATAAATTTGAAAAAGAATTGAAAAAATTCGTCGGATATTCGGTAAAGGCCTTTTTTGCTTTTATGCGGCATTTGTTCTGTTATCGGAATTTCTCTTTCTACTATTCTTAAATCTGATAACACAGAAAGATATTTATTTGCGGTAGGTTGGTTAATACCTGTCGAATTAACTATTTCCGAAAGTTTTCTTTTGCCGGAAGCAATGGCTTGGAGAAGCGCAAAATAATAACGCGGTTCTCTAAGTTCTTCCTTGAGTATAAACTCGGCTTCATCGTATAATGCCTGTCCTTTTTTGAGAACATGTTCGCTTAAATTTTCGCAAAATTTTTTATCTTCGTCAAATTGCAGCCAGTAAGCAGGTATTCCTCCTGCTATTCCATAGTGAGATAATCTGTCTTCGAAAGATTTACCGAATCTAAAAAGACTTACCGAATCGAAGGACATAGGCTCTACTAACCATTGTCCGGTTCTTCTTCCGTAAAGAGGAGCTTTATAACCCAAAACTTCCGTTTCCATCATAGATATGCTTGAACCAAGAAGTATAAGATATATATTACTTTTAGACCAGTATTCGTCCCAAGCTAACTGAAACAGACTCGGTATAGCAGGGTTAGATTGAATTAAATATGGAAATTCGTCTATAACTAATACAAATTTTTTATTCTTTTCTTTTATATACTTAAAACTTTCTTCCCATTCGGCAAAGCCTCTGGTTTTAAGAAGCGGTTCATTAAAAAAATTACCAATAGAAAGCGAAAACTTTCTCAACTGGTCTTTGTTGCTGGTATTTTCGGAAAAGAAATATATGCTGGGTTTATCTTTAATAAATTGTTTAACTAATTCCGTCTTGCCTACACGCCGTTTTCCCCATAAAACTATTAATTGAGATTTATTCTCAAGCCACTTTTCTTCAAGAAAAGTTAATTCCTTTTTTCTGTCTATGAACGGCTTTATATCTATGAAAGGCATATTAATAATAATTTTTAAAGACAGCGGTTAAAATTATTTATATCATTATATCGTAATTTATATACTATAAAGTATAATACTTTAGAGTATATAAAAAAATTTATATAAAAGCAAGACTTTTTATTTCCAGTTTAACCAGTTTATATCTGTATTATTTATTAATAATTTAATTCTTTATATTTTTAATTAAATAAACTATACGCTCCAAATTCTCGTATTTAAATTAAACTCATCGACTATGCCGGTTGCAAATTTTAACTGTCCTAAGTATCCGTAATACAGGTTTTTATTGTAAACCGTTTCAAATATCGGTATTTTAAAAGGTTTATAACCGCTTATGGCAAGAAAAAGCGTTGAATTTATTAAAGACATATTTATCTTAGAGTTAGTCTTTTTCTTAAAATTTAAAAGTCTATCCATTAGGCTCGTTGAAATAGCATACATAGAAACGACCGGGTCGCTTCCGTAAACGTCGAATAAATTATTAAATTCAGGATTTTCGAGAGGAATTTTTTTAGTGCCTTTTCTCGGCGAAAAAGAAAATAAATTAAAACTATGCGGAAACAGATACACCTCTCCGTTAAATCTTTTGTTAAAATCGGCAATAAAAAATAAACCGTCGAAAATCGTATATGTATGCGTAGTTTTATGGCCGTCGGAATCTTCGCTTTCTTCCTCGTAATACGTGTATAAATACGAAAATTTAACCTGCGTTTTGTCTAATTTGCCGGAAACCAAATCCCTTCCTGTAAATCCGTCGTAACTTCTTAAAAAAAGCCTGCTTGCTTTATATTCTTGCGGAGATATATGTCCGTTTCTTGCATACGTTAGATTTTTATCTATGAATTTTGCTATATTGCCTATGGCATGAGACGAAAAATCGGCGTCGTATTTTTTGAATAACGCATTTCTTGCAATACCTGCAGCAGCCAAAGAAATTATTAAGGCAAATAAACCTGTAAATAAACTTTGAGTCATTACAAACAATATTATATCCAAAACTGCTATACACACAATAATGATCCAAAAAGTATTAACTTTTTCCTGCCTTGTTTTTTCTAAAGGTTCAAGTTCCGGAAATATAGTTTCTTCTATAAATTTGTCAAAATTTTCGTTATCGTCCATAAAATAAGATATTATTTATTATTTAAATTAAAATATTAATTTTTAAATAAAGCTTTTACGTCAACGTTCTGCCTTTCGCCTTCAGGTATAGAAAACGAATCCGAAGGCTGAAAATTAAATGCATTTGCTATAATATTGGACGGAAAATGATTTACGGCGTTGTTGTATTGCATAACAGCCGCATTGTATGCGCGCCTCGCAGCTGAAATCTGTTCTTCGACTTCGTTCAAAGCAGCTTGAAGCTGTAATACGTTTTGGCTTGCTTTTAAATCCGGATAATTTTCCGCAACGGCGAATATTCCTTTAATTAATGCCGTCGATTTAGTATCAAGGCTTTCTAATTCCTGCGGGTTCATTGTTCCAGGCTTAAAGGACGTCCTTAATTCCGTAAGCTGATTTAAAAGATTTTTTTCGTAATTCATATATTCTTTTGCTGCAGAAACAAGATTAGGAATTAAATCGAATCTTTTTTTAAGAAGCGCGTCTATACTCGCATATGCATACTTTACGCCGTTTCTTCTGGATATAAGATTGTTATACATAGAAATTGCGAATATAAATATGATAACTGCCGCTATAATAAAAAACCAGAATATAAATTCCATATATCCTCCCCATTAAAAATTAAAAAAGAATTATATAATAATAAACATAAATTATTTTGCCATTTCAATTGCATTATAATATATACATAATTCTTTTTCAAAAAAACAATGTTATTTTTTTGAAAGCCTCAGAGAGAATTTTGTTAATTATTCTAAAAAAGAACGCATTTAAAGGAAATGGAAGACTTTTGAACGGCAACACGTTCATATATGAATGAAAGATATATCGGCAAATCTTTTTTAATTTGAATAATTACCTGGTTTATTAAACAAAGTTCCAGTTCGTTCCTCCTTGCAAATATAAATTTGAAGAGGAGCTTTATAACCCAAAACTTCCGTTTCCATCATAGATATGCTTGAACCAATAAGAAGATGTTCATTAAAAAAATTACCATTTGAATATTATTTATTTTTTTTATATTTCATTTTTTAGTAATATATATTACAATAATCATAGTTACGATAAATAATTTAAAATCAAAGGATTTTCGCTTGAAGATTTATAAATATGCTTAAAAAACTTGGATTCAACGAGCCTGATATAATTGAATTCATTATTAATTTCGCTATATTAAATAAGGAGATTTATAAGGAAATTTATATATGAATAAAGAATTAATGCAAATTAAATATCTTGGCAACATAGACCAAATGGATATTAATGTATTGATGACATCTTTGCTTAACGTAGCAAATATAATGGAAGAAATAAATCAAAACGTTTTGCCGGATAGAAAATTAAAGATTAATATATCGGCGGTAGAAAAAGGGAGTTTTATAATAAGCCTTAATCTCGCTCATAAATTGATTAGCGATATCGTCGATTTTATTGCCGATAAAGATGTCCAATCCGTAGCAACTATATTATCTATTTTAACCGGAGTTTTATATCTTAAAGAAAAACTTAAAGGTAAAAAACCGGATACTATAGAAAAAAAAGACGATAAAGTGATTATTAACGGGAACATTACGGTCAATAAGAACGTTTTTGAAATTTACAGTAAAAACAAAAAGGTAAACGAGTATATCCAGAAAACATTTGAATCTATTTCGGAAGAACCGTCTATCGATGGATTTACGATAGAACCGCTTAATATTGACGTAGAAAGGTTTACCGTTAAAAGAGATGAATTTTCCGATATGATTGCCGAAAACGATATCTTTTTAGAGGAAGAAAAGATTGTCATTAAGGAAAATGCCGCATTAGAAATAGTCAAACTGGTTTTCGATAAAACAAGAAAATGGGAATTTGTTTACGAAGGTTTTAAAATATCCGCAAATATAGAAGATTATGAATTTTTGGATAAAGTCGTAAAATCTATAGAACGTTTTGGTAAGGGCGATATATTAATTTCCGACCTTAAAATAATACAAGTTTACGACGAAAATAACGGCATATTTACAAATAAAAATTTTACTGTTATTAAGGTAAAAGAACACAAGATAATTTAATAACTAATACGAAATAGCGGTGCCAGCCTGCCGTGACATTTTCTATATTCCCGTCCGAACCTGCATAATCCGTTCCGGTAATAGTATCGTTTTCACCTAAACGTTGATAATGAAGTTGTTATAGTTTTATGCATTGAACTTTAATCCATTTAATTATATCAAAATTTGATTGAATTAGTATTCCCTTCATTAAATTTGGACCGCTCTGTAGTTCTAACGCCATCTATTTTTGAAATGCAAGTGCCGCTACTGTCCGCTTCAGTCCTCTTTGCATCGGTATTAGCGTCATTTACCACGCAATATGTAAGACCCCTTGCGAAAACTGTAAAACTAAATGGCGGAGAAAACTGGTTTATGGATTTTTTATTTGGAGTGTTTAAAGATGTGGCTGCCTGAAACAGAAAAAGTATTAAATATAATAAGTCAAGAAGAAAGAATAAAAGCTGACACCTTTATTTGAAATTTTTACGGTATGGATAAAAAAACTCTCGACCGCTTTAAACGCAGTCGGCAGTAAGCAAATAAATAAATCTTGTATAATATCCGTATTATCATTTAATATATATATTTATTTTAAGATGTAAGGGTGGGTGGGCGGGGATAATTAAGCCGCCGCAAAAAGTTAAATAAGATTAAAATCGCATAATTAATTGAAAATTACTCCGCCTAATTGCTATAATGCGTAATAGGCAAAATAAATGCATTAGGATTTAAAATTTATATAAAGTTTTAGCAGTAAAGGCCGGCAGCAGAAAGGAATAAATCAAGAACTATTATAAGTTCGTGAGTCAGCGTTTTTCGCTGCCGGCCGCATATTAAATAAAGCTCGAACAGTTGCCTGGGCTAAATAAGCCCGAATCTTTGCAAGAATGAG
>JAJZJX010000046.1 GCA_021850985.1 bacterium | reverse complement strand
GTTCTTTAGCTAAAGGAGGATATTTGCGCAGATATGTTTTATATAAATAAGGAATAGCGTAATATGTTGAAGACTGGACGTCTGCATTGTTTTCTGTATCGTTTATATCGCATCGGGGGGGGGGGGTGATATTGATATTGTACGGCATATTATTCCTCCTTAAGTTACAAGTTACGGCGCATTATATTATATATCTATTTCTTAATAATTTTTATAATATTCCTGCAGTTAATATATAATTTCGGCACCTATCATTTTATTCCCAGCTGATTTTATTTCTTCCGGTATTTTTAGCGTTATATAAAGCGCCGTCCACTCTAAATACTATACTTATATTAGTATCGCCTTTTACGGCTTCGGTAATTCCAAAACTGCAGGTTAATGAAGTTCCTATATTAAAATCGTGTTCTTCTATTTTTAATCTTAATCTTTCGGCAAGCTCTTTTGCGGTAGAAAGAGGTGTCTCCGGCGATATTATCATAAATTCTTCCCCGCCGTATCTGAAGAAATAGTCCGTATTTCTTAAATTGCGTTTAATAAGTTTTGTTATTTCTTTTAAAATATAATCGCCTATTTCGTGACCGAAGCCGTCGTTTACGTCTTTGAATTTGTCTATGTCGAACATGATAAGAGAAAGCGCTCTTCCGTACCTGCCAGATGCGTTAAGAAGCTCTTCAAGTTTTTTATCAAAAGCCCGTCTGTTGCCTATTTTTGTAAGTTCGTCGATTTCCGACAATTCTTTATAGGCTTCTTTTTCTTCTGATATCAGTTTTTTCTCCAAGACTTCGTCCGTTATATCGTGTATAACGCCAAACCCTGCAATGTCGCCGTTATACACAATAGACATTTCAAAAAAATTAGCGTATATAATGCTTCCGTCTTTTTTCTTGCATCTTATGATATATTTTGAAATAAATTTTTCTTTGTTTTTGATTTTACCGAAGCTTTTTTTAATTTTATTAAATTTTTTATCGTTTTCGTCAAAGAATTCCCATACGTATTTATTATAGAACTCTTCTTTGTCGTAGCCGAATAATTTTTCTGCTGCGGGGTTTGCAAATAATAGTTTTTCATTGTAAATACCGACTGGAATTGGCATATTTTCAATGAGCGTTTTAAACAGCTCTTTATCGCTTTCAATCTGATTTCTCATGTTAACCATTTCGGTTATATCGACGAAGCTGGCTATTCTTACTATTTCGTTTTTATATATAACGGACGAACCGTAGATGTAAAGCCATATTTCTTCGCCTGATTTTTTTATGGCTTTAAATGTTACGTAATGATTGTAGTTAATATCGCTAAGACCCTTATGAATACCTTTTTTTGCTTCTTCTTTAAACTCGTTTACATAAATGTCCCATACATACATGTTCTTCAGTTCGTTTTCGCTGTATCCCAGTATTTTTTCTCCTGCAGGATTTATATAAATAATCTTTTCTTTATATAAAACAAGACCCATAGTCATATTTTCCGTAAGAGTTCTGAATAACTCTTCAGATTCTTTTATTTTCTTTGCTAAGTCTATATTTTCGGTTATATCGTGGATAATTGAAAAAAGAAAAGTTTTGCCGTTTACGCTAATCGGAGATATGTGCACTTCAACGGTTCGCAATTCGCCGTTTTTTAATTTATGTATGCATGTGAAATAGTTTCTTTCTTTATTGTAAGCCTGTCTGGTGTATTCTATCAGTTCATCCTTCGGAACAGTGTTAAAATCATAATTATGCATCTTTTTAAATTCTTCATTGGAATATCCGTAAAATTTTACCGCTGCATCGTTGACGTCGATTATTTGACCGCTTTTATCGACTAAAATCATAATAGCGGAATGATTTTCAAACAGAGGTTTATAGAAAATAGAAGAACTATCATTATCAGTTTTGGTTTCGGCAGCGTTCATATTTTTACCGTCTTCAATAAATAAATAAAATAGCTGAATAAAATAATAAAATCATTATTAACGGTTTATGCGGCGCATACTTTGTTTCTTCCTAATAATTTTGATTTATACAATGCTTCGTCCGCTCTTTTTATCGTATCTTCAGGGGTTTCCCTTTCTAACGCCTGAGCAAGTCCTGTGCTTACGGTTAAATTTATATTATGGATAAATTTGTGAGATTCTATAGCTTTTCTTATCTTTTCCGACATCTTTTCGGCATTTATTTTTGAAGTATGCGGAGCTATAACTAAGAATTCGTCCCCGCCCCATCTTATAAGATAATCCGAAAGCCTTATATTATTTTTTATAAGAGCGGACGATTCTTTTAATATTATGTCTCCGGCGCTGTGTCCGTAAGTATCGTTTATATTTTTTAAATAATCTATATCTATTATAATTAAAGAAACAGGGTAGTCGTATCTAAATGCGGTTGTGTATTCCCGGTTTATTATTTCGTCGTATTTATTTCTGTTAAACGCCTTTGTCAGATTATCCGTGGTAGCTAATTTTTCCAGAATTATTCTTTCGTTCATAGCTTTTTCGTTATATGCCGCCACAGCCAGCGTGACGTCTATCGTCATAATCTTTTGAATGGAATCTATCACGCTTAGCAGGGTATCGTCGTCTATTTTCAGCTCGGGCATTTCTTTTTTTATAATCTCCATAAATAACGATAAAAGATAGGCATAGGATTTTATATAAATATCTAAAGATATTCCGTTATTAAAATGCGTAAAGCCAATCTGAAGCCTGCGAAAAAAATAATCCTCGTCGTAATTGAGAGAAAAAAATTCTTTGATGTATTTTGAAAGCGATTGTTTCAGTTTAGACAATAAAGACGGTTCTTTAAGGATAATTTTTTTTATAACTTCAAATTTTAGCAGGTGATTATAAAATTTATCGGCTATCAGATAAGAATTTTTAATCATTAAATCTTTGACTATTGAAATATTTTCAATGTCTTTTCCGTCAATATTGGAAAATTCTAAGCTGAATTCTATATTATTTTTAGAAATAAGAAAATAAATTTCATCAAACGAGTTTTTATTTAAATTTTCTTTTTCCAGTACATTTTTTAAATTACGCATTATTCCGTTCATAATTATTATTACCTCCTTCATTAAGATATAGCGATATAATATTTACATGAAGCTATGTAGAGAAAATAGCGTCTATTAAAAATATTAACGGCATAAATAATGCGAGCGGTTCTGTCAGCCGATTCCTATAAATATACGCGGCCGCTGTCCTATATAGTTTTATCCCTATATAATGCGGGGGGGGGGGGGGGTGATATTAATATTATATTTTATCATGGCAGTTTTGTATTATATTTTATTTATTTAATTTTATTAAATTTAATAATATCATACATATATAATATCGTAAAAATTTTTCATTTAATATAATACATTATTATTTTTTTAAAAAAATTATGCAAGAAAAATCATATTTTTAATGTTTTAATGCAATATACTGTTACTACTCCTAATACTTTTACTACTCCGGCATATAATACATAACAGCTAAAAAGAATAAAATTAACGTGTTTAACTTTTATAATGATTTTTAATAGTCATGATATCATCGAATCCTTTTGTGAACGCGTCAAACACCGCAGGGTCAAAATATTTTCCTACGCCCATTTCGTTTTTCATGATGCTTATGCTTTCTTCCACCGAATACGCCGGCTTATAAATTCTTTTATTTGTCAAGGCGTCGAACACGTCGCTTACTATGCAAATTCTTCCTGAAATCGGAATATCTTCTCCTTTAAGTCTGTTTGGATATCCGTATCCATCGTATCTTTCGTGGTGGGACAAAGCTATTTCGGCTCCGAATTTCATAATTTTAGAATCAGAACCGGTAAGTATTTCATATCCTTTTGTTGTATGCGTTTTCATTATTTCAAATTCGTCGTCGGTTAATTTTGCAGGCTTTAGCAATATATAATCAGGGATAGATATCTTGCCTATATCGTGCATAGGCGAAGCTTCTAAAATATCCATCTGAAAATCGTAGTCAAATCCTAAATATCTCGCAATAATCATGCAGTAATAAGACATTCTTTCAATATGCGCTCCTGTATCTTCGTCGCGGAATTCAGCTATGCGCGACAGTCTTTTAATAAAATCGTCGCTCAGTTTTTCTTTTTCGCTTATTTCTTTGCTGTAATAAGCTCTTATAACTAAAGTAATATCCAGATTTATAATTTTTTGTATGGAGTTGACGATATTCAGAATTTCTTTATGCGAAAAGCCGCGTTTTGGGAGTTCGTCTTTTATAAAATAAATAACTAAAGATAAGAAATAAGAATAGCTTCCCATAAAAACGTTGAACGGTATATTAACGTTTAAATGTGTAAGCCCCGTGTTAAATCTGAGAGCGAGATAATTATCGTCGTATTTTAAAGAAAAAAGCTCTTTAAAATACGATGTGTGCACTTCTCTTAAATGTTCCACGAGTCCAGGCTTTTCAAGCATAATATCTTTCGTTTCTTTAAATTCAAGCAGATGGTCGTAAAATTTATCCATAAGGAAATCCATATTTTCGATAATCAATGAATTTATTTTTGAAAGGTTTTCTAAATCGTCTCCGGTGAGTTCTAAAAATCTGTGTTCAAAATCTATGGATTTTGTAGAGAAGATATCTATAATTTTTTTTTCGATATTCGGTTTTAAGTTTGCGTTTTCAATTGTTTTTAGAAGCTGCATATTTACCTCCGATATTTTAATTAAATTATTTAGATTAATTCTTAATACAATACCATTTTATATATTTATATATAATAATACTCATATAGATGTTTGTCAATTTTTTATTTAATTGCTTTCTTCTTTTAGTTTAATTCTATATTGCTGGAATAGATTAAGACGCTTTTCGGTTATAATTTATCAGGTTTTGTAATATAATATAGATATTAATGTTATAGCAGGGCAAATCATTTGTCAGATAAAAGATATTCAAATAAAAATAAGTAGATATACAAATAACAAAACAAACAGAGGCGCAATTAATGTTATATAGAAACGAAAACGAAGTTCCATCTGAGCTGACTCAACTAAGCTCAACCGCTTTAGATTTAGACGGCGTTATATTCGATTACGAAAAAACTTTTCAGAAACAAGCCACTAAACTTAACTTAAATATCTCAATTAAGCACCCTGAAACATACAATATAACTGAGAGATATGAAATCACGCTTAAGCAGTTATCCTTAATTAATTCAAATATAGACTATTCCGATATGGATATTTATCCGGAGATTGAAAACTTAAAGCATTATATTAACAATATCAAATGCTTTATAACGTCAAGCCCTTTAGAAATATTGGATTTAAGAAAAGCCAACATATCTAAAATATTTGACAAAGATATCCCCGTGTATTACGCGGGAACAGAAGAAAAGCATAGAATTATTTCAGAACTTGGAATAAAATACTACATAGACGATTATAACGCCGTAGTCTATCATATAGGTTTAAACTGTCCCGACTGCAAGGCATATTGGCTTGACAGAGGTTATAAAGATAAATCGTTGCCGGAGCCGGTTAATAAGATAAATAATTTGACGGAATTTTTAAAAAACAAAAGAGAATAAAATTTTAATTAATTATCGCAAATAAAAGGGTGCTTATTAAATCATGGCAAACTTTAATGTATCTAACGTCAACGATGAAGAAGTCTGGAATCATATAAATTTGATTATAGAAAGAAATAAACAATTTTACGTAAAAATTCGTATCAGATGTGTGGCTTTTAAATCTAATAATACAGATGAATATCAAAATGTTTTATGTATTATAACAGCTTTTGATAATGAGACCATGCCGCATGACTCCCAAGATAAAATTTGTGAATATAAAAATATTTGTTTATTTGAGTACTGGTATAGCATAGATGACTTTAAATTAAATAATTGGATTAACGAAAAAAAAGACAAGATCATTCTGCGTTTTAGCGGAATTCATAATTTTAATATCCATGGAGATATTGGAATTAAATTAGATAAGTCTCTTATTTTTAGTAATTATTCATTCGAACCTTTTGATAATTATTATTCTGAATTATCAGGATATTTATATAAATCCAATAATCAATTATCAACTGCTATAAGCAAATATAATTTTGCTGACGCAATTTTATCATACGAAAAACCTATATTCTTAAATGTTTTTCAAGCTATAAAGGAATGGCTTGAATTGAAAGAATTTCATAATAATTCCGATGCAAGATTGGGGTCAGTTATTATGTTTTTACCAGAGAGCAGAGCTGGATTTAAATCTATTAATAGCATAGATGGAAAACTTAAAATATTAACAAGATTAGCAGATGAGAGATTAAAAGAAAACCTGAAAGTAAAAATCTTATGGATTATTAACGGACAAAGGAAAAATTCGAAATATGAATTTGATAAAGAAATTGTTTGTGATATTCCAATAGATGCCGAATCTGTTTCTATATATTTAATGGGTAGTGATGAAACTGTTTACGATTACTATCAAGAGACGACATATTGGGCTTATAAGGAGCGCAGAATAATAGGAGTTGTTAATAATTCTAATAATGATTTGCAAGAAATTGTATTAGGGGCGCTTAAAAGCGGAGAGAATGAAACAACGGAATTTAAACCATTTATTGTTTATGGTGATAAGAAATGGGATGAAATAATCAAAACGGTCATAGCTTTTTCAAATACTAATGGCGGCAATATTATAATTGGTATAAACGATAATGTTTATATAGAAGGCATTGAAAGTTTATTAAATAAAGAATATCAAAAATGTAAACAATCTGAACGTAAATTATCAAATGAACCAGTAGAATGGTATAAAGGATTAATTAAAAAGATCATAGGAGATAAATTAAGCGGCAATATGAGACCTATTGTTGACCATTTAAGTTACGACGGCCATACCTTAATAATTATAAATGTGAAGGAAGGAAAAGAAAAACCATATTTCAACAGAGAAACTAAAGACATTTATATACGTAAGGGCGGCAGTAATGCAAAACCTGATCCTAACACAGAATTGCCTGATTTATTAAAAGAAAAATTAACGCTTCAGAATAATATTTCCAATCTTGGGTATAAAGGTCATGTTTAATTTTTATATAGATTCTGGAAATGCGAATTATGTAACTATTTAAGAAGCCATCATTGGTTTTTCAGGAATTGCCATATGAATTGCAAACTTTAGTAGAAAATATAGAAAACGGCTTAAATATTGATTTTTTATTAAGATAAGAATAAATCTTTGATAGTGTAAAATATTTTGTGTAAATTCTAACTGGCAAAAAAGGCGTACCTCCTATATAATATTTACATCTTAAAATAAAAATTAAAAGGAGGCTACGCCAATGGAAATTAAGACTAGTGTATCAGAAATCGTAAATTTATTCAAAGAAATTCAAAAGATATAAACGCATGCCGTTTATGCTCTAAAGTGTTTGAATTAATAAGGACAGACGTAAAAGAAATGATCGGTAATTACATATCGAAACTTTTAGACGTAGAGCTTAAAGATCATCTAAAAAGGAATAGATATGAGCGCTCCGTCGAAAGCGAACCTAATTACCGAAACGGATCATATAACCGCAAATTTTGCATTAAATCCGTCGGCGACACTACTATTGTTGTTCCGAGAGACAGAAAAGGAACTTATAAACCAAAAGTTCTTCCGCGCTATAAAAGATACGAAGATTCTATAAAGGAAGATTTAAGCCTGATGTATCTAACCGGCATATCAACCCGCTCTTTATCTCTTTTGTCGAATAAATTAATTGGCAGGAAAATATCTCCGCAGGAAGTATCAAACGCTAATAAGGAACTTATTTCGGCTATAGAGAAATGGAGAACAAGGGATTTATCCAAAGAGATTATAAAATATATGTATTTAGACGGCGTTAATTTTCATATGCGGATTAATAAAATAGAAATAGTTCCTATACTGGTAGCAATAGGCGTAGATATTAACGGTTACCGTTCAGTTTTAGGTTTTCAGTCCGGCGATAAAGAATCCGCTTCTTCCTGGCGGCAGTTCTTTAAAGACCTTAAAAACAGGGGACTAAACGGCTCAACCGTTGAGCTCGGTATAATGGACGGATTATCGGGTCTTGAAAAAGTTTTTAAAGAAGAATTTTATAATTCTTCCGTTCAAAGATGTCAGGTTCATCTTGCTAGAAACGTATTATCCAAAGTGCCTATAAAGCATAAAAAAGAGGTCGCCGACGATTTGCGTTCAATATTCTATGCATCTTCTAAAGATAAAGCTATGGATTTTTTCAAAGATTTTAAAAATAAATACGATAAAA
>JAJZJX010000016.1 GCA_021850985.1 bacterium | reverse complement strand
TCGCCGAATTTATATCGTTAAATTTTTCGGACGACATTATTATGTTTTTTACGGTTATATTTCTTCCGTACGGGGTCATAGAACTGAAAGAAGCTCCCTGAACTTCGACGAAACTGTTTTTTAAAAACAGGTCGTTAAAATTGTTTTTGACGTCTTTGTCTATAAAACCGTATGTGTTTAATAAAAAATTTTCGCTGTTTTTTACTATAAATCCGGAATTTAAAAGCGCCTTGATTTCATTTTCGCCTTTTAAAATAGCCCTTTCTTTTATTATATCTTTATTAAAATCTTTATTATTTATGTTTATATCTGTATCTTTGCTGCATCGGTTTAAATTTCTGATATCGAAACTTGCGTCTCCCGACGCAGAATTTACCGTCTGTTTTACAGGTTGAAAAGCCGTTTTATCCCACAGGTTTAATTCCATAAGACATTCTCCTTAAAATGTTTTTATATTTAACAATATATCAAATTAATGTTACGGTATTATGACAATAATGTTACGTTTCGGTTAAATTTTTGTTAAAAATATGTTAAAAAAAACTTTCGTATATGATATGATATGAAGTTGCGAGGATTTATAAATTATGGATAAAAAAAATAAAAAACCGGATATAAAAATTTTTAATACGCTTTCTCTTTCAAAAGAGCTGTTTAAGCCGATAAACGAAGATAAAGTCCTTATGTACGTATGCGGAATTACGGCTTACGACCTGTCTCATATAGGACATGCAAGGGCGTATATCACTTTCGATATAATTTACCGTTTTTTAAAAAGCGCAGGTTATAACGTAATATATGTCAGAAATTTTACCGATATAGACGATAAAATTATAAAAAAAGCAAACGAAGAAAAAAAGACCGTCGAGGCGGTTTCTTCAAAGTATATAGACGAATATCGCAAGGATATGGATGCGCTTAACGTTTTAAGTCCGTCTTACGAACCCAAAGCTACCGAGACTATTCCGGAAATGATAGAGGTTGCTTCCAAACTTATAGATAAAGGCAATGCATACGAAATTAACGGCGACGTTTTTTTCAGGGTTAATTCGTTCAAAGATTACGGCAAACTTTCGCATAAAAATATCGACGAACTTATAGCCGGTTTAAGAATTCCGGTAAATGAAGAAAAAGAAAACTTTTTGGATTTCGCTTTATGGAAAAAGTCCAAAGAAGGGGAACCGAGCTGGAACAGCCCATGGGGCAAAGGAAGACCCGGCTGGCATATAGAATGCTCCGCAATGAGCATGAAGTTTCTCGGCGAAAGCATAGATATACACGGCGGCGGATCCGACCTTATTTTTCCTCATCATGAAAACGAAATTGCCCAGTCGGAAAGCTATACCGGAAAAAATTTCGTAAATTACTGGATACATAACGGTTTCGTAAACATAAACAGCGAAAAAATGTCGAAATCGCTTAAAAACTTTATTACCGTCAGAGACGTACTGGAAAAATTTCATCCGGAAGCGTTGAGGCTTTTCTTTATGTTTACGCATTACCGGTCTTTTATAGATTTTTCTTACGAAGGGATTGAAAGCGCAGGGCAGAGCCTGCTCAGGCTTTATCAGGCGGTAAATCTTTATAACGAATTAAAAAAATTGACGTACGAAAAACGGATAGAAATAAAAGACGCAAAAGAAAAAGATACAAGCGGGGGAACTGCAGGCGGCGCTTCAACCGAAGACGGCAATAAAGGCACGGCGGTCAGCGGTAAAAATCCGGAAAGTATCGAAAGGTATATTGCTCAATTTTATGATTCTATGGGCGACGATTTTAACACCGCCAAAGCCGTATCCGTTATATTCGACCTCGTAAGAAAGACTAATAAGATTATAAAAGACGCTATGGCGCAAAATTTTATCGAACGGGCTGATTTACTCTTTTTGGATTCCGCTATGGTTTTTATTAAACATTCCCTTTCCGATATATTCGGAATTTTAAACGAAGATCCTAAATTATTTATAGAATCTAATTCCGCGCCGGCAAACTATGAATACGGCAAGTCCGGAGTTTCGGCGGCGGCTGCAGCTATTAGCGGCGAAGAGATAGAAAAACTCATAAAACGTCGAAACGAACTGCGAAAAAACAAAGAGTACGCTGCGGCGGACGAGATTAGGAAATCGCTTTTAGAAAAAGGTGTAACTTTGGAAGATACTAATTTTGGGACTGCGTATAAAATAACAGGTATAAACTAAGCGTTTAAGCGCGGGAGTAAATTAATTATGAACGTGAAGGAAATGGCTGAAGAATTTTTAGCCTGTCCGAAATGCCTCGGCGATCTTATTTACAAAGAAATTGAAGGAAAAGAAATACTTATATGCAAAAATTGCAGGGTTTACTATCCGGTAGAAGACGAAATTCCTATTTTATTAATAGAAGACGCAAAAAGTTTAGACGAACTAAATGTCGGCGCCGATGAAAATATTTCCTAAATTGATAAGTTTTTTTTCCTTAAATTCGCTTTTTTTTAAATCGGTAAAACAGTTAGATACCGATATTTCTTCGCAAAGCGCAGAGTTTGCCGGAACGGAAAGGGCAGGGTTTGCCGGACGAAAAAGAATATGGATTTATGCCGAATCCATCGGCGAGTTCAGGATTGCGGTTTACGCCGCGGATATAATCAGGCGGATATTTTCCGAAAAAAACGACGACGCCGAACCGCCGCTTTTTTTTATAAGTTTTAAAACTTTTTCGACTCTTTCGGTAGCGCAAAATCATAAGGACGCCGGTATATTATATTTTTTTCACCCCTTTTTGCCGGCAAGAACCGTCTTTAAAAAATATATAAATTCAGTAAAACCGGATTATTTTATATCCGTTCAGCACGCGGTTTCTAAAAAATTAATTAAAGAGTTTTTAAATTTCGGGTTTAATTCAAATTTAAAACTTAAATTAATTTTTACAGGCATTTCGGCTTCAAATTTTAAAAAAATGAACATAACGGATATGAACATAAAGGGTAAGAACGAAATACAAAATAATGTTTTTCTTTCGTCGGCGGTTTCGTTAAATTCAGCCGGAATAGACGTTAAATCCGAAGTTTTGCCGCTGTCATTAAAATATATTTCTTGTGCGGGCGCAGGTAAAGCTAATAATATTAATAAAATTGAAAAAGTTGCAAAAATTAATCTTAATAAAGATGAAAAAGATGAAAATTCAAGCGTTAAAATTATATCTTTTGTTTCCGTACATAAAAAAGAATCAATATATATATTAAATGTTTTAAAAGAAATAGCATCCGAAGAAAGATTTCCCGAAAATTTACGTTTAAAGTTTATTTTAGTTCCCAGAAATATCAAAATTGCGGGCATGCTTTTTAAAAAAGCTTCGGATGCGGGCTTTAGCGCAGTTTATTACGGTTCGGTAAAATCGGCGGAATCAAAAGAATCCGCCGGATCCGCCGCCGAAGTTTTTTTAAATTCCGAAGATTTTAATGCTTTGATAGTAGAGCGCTACGGCATATTAAACGAGATATATCCCGTTTCGGATATCGTTTACGTAGGCAAAAGCCTTTTTGCAAAAGAAAGCGGCGGGCACAATATTCTCGAACCGGCCGGATACGGAAAAGCGGTAATTACCGGAAAATATGCGCTTAATTTTACGGATATAACCGGCGAAATGGCCGAAAATAAGGCTTTAATTTTAACCGATGAAAAAAATATTAAAGAATCTATATTAAGACTTATAGAAAACGATAATCTAAGAACGGAAACCGGAAGAAACGGGCTGGATTTTTGCTTAAAGAAAAAAATTGAATTTGAGGAATATTTCAGTGATTACCTTGCTTCCGTGTTATAAATAGGAAAAGACGCCGGATTTATTTTACACCTTAGCTCCCCTCCTTTGAAAAAGGAGGGGTGTCGGCCAAAGGCCGACGGGGTGGTTCAAGGAAAATTAACCTGACACCTTTTCCGATAACAGAGCTGAAAAAATTATGAATATATTTTTATTTATCATATCGGCGAGAATTATTTTAATTTTTATCCTGATTTTATTGATTTTATTTTATTTCAGGATAAAATTTTTTAATTTAAAAATCGATTTTATCAACCGCAAGAGCGAAAACCGCAACAGGTTTAAACTTACGGAGATTAACGGAATAATACATTTTCATACGGTATATTCCGACGGGTCCGGGCGCATAGAAGAGCTTATAAAGACCGCTAAAGAACTTAAAGCCGATTTTCTGGTTTCGTCGGACCATAACACGCTTAAGCCTAAATTTGACGGATTGGAAGGTTATTACGACGGGCTTTTTTATTTTGCCGGAGAAGAAATTAACACGGAATTCGGACATTTTCTTGCCGTAGGAATCGAAAAGGAGATAAAAAGAGGCAGCTATAAGGACGTTTTGTCGGAAATAAAAAAGCAGAACGGAGCGGGAATTATATGCCATCCGCATAACTGGTGGACGCCGTGGAAAAATTTTAAAGTAAAAGGATACGACGGCATAGAGATTATAAACTTAGATTCTCAGTGGCGCGGCATGAATCCCTTATATATGATTGCCGTAATCTTTACATATAAAATAAATTCTTTTTACGCGCTTCATTTTTTATCGCATAAGCCGGCAAAAACTATAAAATTTTGGGACTCGGTTCAGAAGCATAAAAATATGAAAACCGGCATTGCATCTGCCGATGCCCATTCAAACGTTAAGGTAACAAGAAAAAGACGTATTAAATTTCCTAAATATTCGGAGCTTTTTTCGGTGGCAAGGACTCACGTTCTTTTAGGCGATAAGCCGTCGGGTAAAATCGGCGAAGACAAAAAGAAAATAACGGAAGCGGTAAAAAACGGCAGATGTTTTTTTTCATTCGACATGTTCGGCATTCCAAAAGGTTTTTACTTCGGAGCGCAGTCTTCGGACGGGAAAAAATATTTCAGCGGGGATTATATAAACGCCTTAGAAATTAAGGGCAAAACTGAAGACGAAACTAATCTTAAAGATAAAGGCGCTGCTCGCAAAAATATAGACAAAAACGATAAAAAAAATGTTATAATATTTGCGGGAATCGATATAAACGGCAGGAAAAATCCTTATAAAATAAATTTATTCAGGAACGGCGGAAAAATATTTTCGTCGAAGAATACCGACCTTATTTATGAAATAAACGATTTTTCAAGAGATACTAAATCCGATTTTTACAGGGTAGAAATAGACGTTTATTTCGGACGCAAAAAAATAACGTATCTTTATTCAAACAATATAGAAATTTATTGCAAAAAAAATTAAATAGAAAGCGGCTTTCAAAATGTAAGAAAAAGGTGTCTGATTTTATTTTTTTTGCATACGAAACAGATCAAATTTAATCTGACACCTTTTTCTGGGTATAAGGATTAAAGGAATAATAACGATAATTTAAATTTTAAATGCTATGCTAAATCCCGAAGATATCGAAAAAATAGACAGAGAGTACGTCTGGCACCCTTTTACGCAAATGTCGGACTGGGAAAAAGAGCGCAATCTTTTAATCGAAAGAGGGGAGGGCGTTTATCTTTACGATATTCACGGAAACAAGTATATAGACGGGGTATCTTCCTTATGGGTAAACGTTCACGGACACAATAATCCGGAACTTAATTCCGCGCTCAAAGAGCAGATAGATAAAATTTCGCACAGCACGCTTTTGGGGCTTGCAAACGTGCCGTCCGCAATACTTGCCGAAAAACTATTAGAAATAGCGCCTAAAAATCTTAAAAAAGTTTTTTATTCCGACTCCGGTTCTACCTCCGTTGAAATAGCCATTAAAGTTGCTTTTCAGTATTTTAGGCAAAAAGGGCCTAAATATAAAGACAAGAAGAAAATAATCGCCGCCACTTCGGCTTATCACGGAGATACCATAGGAAGCGTTTCCGTAGGAGGAATAGGACTTTTTCATTCAATATACAAACCTCTTTTGTTTGATACTGTAAGAATAACTTATCCTTACTGCTACAGATGCCCTTACGGTTTAAAATATCCGGACTGCGCTCTGCACTGCGCAAAGGAAGCCGAAAAGATAATAAAAGTGCATGCCGAAGAGTCCTGCGCTTTAATTATAGAGCCTATGGTACAGGGCGCATCGGGAATGATAACTATGCCCGCAGGATATTTGAAAAAAATAGAAAGGGCGTGCAAAGACAACGGAGTTTTGCTGATATTAGACGAAGTGGCCACAGGTTTCGGCAGGACCGGAAAAATGTTCGCCGCATTCCATGAAGACGTTTCGCCGGACGCTATGTGCACTGCAAAAGGAATTACCGGCGGCTACCTTCCTATGGCGGCTACTCTGTTTACGCAGGAGATTTACGATGGATTTCTCGGAAAATACGAAGACAATAAAACTTTCTTTCACGGGCATACTTATACCGGAAATCAGCTTGCTTCCGCCTGCGCCGTAAAATCTATCGAACTTTTCAAAAAAAACGACCTTTTAAATAAAATGAAACCTGTTATCAAACGTTTCAACGAACTTTTGAAACGGTATCGGGAGCTTAAAAACGTAGGAGACATAAGAAATATCGGACTTATGGCCGGAATTGAACTGGTTAAAGACAAAAAGACCAAAGAGCCTTTCGCCGAACATGAAAGAATAGGACATAAAGTAATTTTAAAGGCAAGGCAAAAAGGCGTAATTATTAGACCCTTAGGCGACGTTATAGTCCTTATGCCTCCGCTTGTTATAGACGAAACGACGCTTGAAACGCTCTGTTCAGCCGTTTACGAATCTATCGAAGAGGTTGCAGGTAAATAATAAATTATGAATTTATAGCAGGGTGCAGGATTAATTTTTCCGCCTTAGCTCCCCTCCTTTGAAAAAGGAGGGGTGTCGGCCAAAGGCCGACGGGGTGGTTAGCAGAAAAATTAATCCGGCATCTCTTCCTTAGAGATAAAATAAATTATGAATTTAAACTCTTTAAATAAAGGCTATATAGGGGTATTTTTTTCCTGGGCGTTAGCGGCAGGGCTTTTTTACCCGGGGATTATTTTTTTAATGTTTTTGGAGTCGTGCGCGATACCTATTTCTTCGGAATTAGTTTTGATGGTTTCCGGTTTTCTTTCAGGAGAAGGCAAAATAAATTTTTATCTAGTGGTTTTAAGCGCTACCGTAGGAACTTTGGCAGGCTCGTCGCTGCTTTATTATATAGGCAAAAAAGGCGGCAGGCGCATAATAGAAAAATACGGAAAATATTTCTTAGTAAATAAAAAAGACCTTGAAAAAGCTGAAGGCTGGTTTAAAAAATACGGCTCTATAACCGTTTTTATCGGAATATGCCTTCCCGTTATCAAAACCTATATAGGTTTCCCCCCGGGTGCTTCCCTTATGAATTACAAAAAATTTGCGGTTTATATAGTTCTCGGTTCGCTTATATATAACGGCGCGGTTGCCTATCTCGGCTTAGTCGTAGGACGAAACATCAATCTTTTTATTCCGTATTTTAAAAAATTCGGCATTATTATTATAGCGGCTATTATACTGCTTATAATCATATATTTATACAGGCATATAAAAGAATCAAGATAAAATTTGTAAAGAGGACTGGGAAAAGGCGTCGGATTAATTTTCCGTGAACCACCCCGTCGGCCTTTGGCCGACACCATATTTTTCTGCATGAAAAGGCGTGCTTTTCATAAACACGCAGAAAAATATATCTTTAAAAAGGAGGGGAGCTAAGGCGGAAAATTAATCTGACGCCTTTTCTAAGAAGATAAAGATTAGATAAATTTAGAATAGTATGTTTTCTTTAAAAGGTAAAAAATCTCATCCTGCAGCCGCCGGACGTTTTGCTTCTTACGGCGAAATAGTTAATAATTTCAGCGTCCGCATTGCAGGCGGCGGTGAAAACTGCGATAAAGACAAAACCTGCGGAGGAACTGCATCAAAAAGAGACGGGCTTTGTAGCAATATAATTCCGGCTCGATTAACCGCAAACATCCCATATGTTATTGCATTATATTTACTGTCGCTGATAACCGCCATAATTTTGACGCTCTTTTTAAATGCCGTTTCCGGATTTTCAAAAACATTTACTTCCGGGTTCACCTTAACCGTAGAATATATTTTACTGTCGGTTTTAGTTTTTTTCATATTATACTTTACGATAAATAAAATAAAACTTTTAAAAAGCGGAACAAGCGGAGACGTTTCTTCCATGAACGCTAAAATTAAAAACCTTTCAAAAGAAGAAAAATCTTTCGATCTCGGTATTTTAAAAGCTTCCGCAGATAAAACCGGAACCGCCGGTAAAAAATATCCTGACATCGTTATCGGACTCGACGAGAAAAAAAGATACGAGCATATGCTTATAGTTTCGCCGACCGGCGGCGGAAAAACTTCCAATTATATAATTCCGGGAATTATTTCCGATGCTGCGTCATCCGGAATATCTGTTTTTGCGGTGGATATAGACAGCCCCTATTTATACGAAGCGGTTAAAAATGACTGGAAAAAAGCCGGTAAGAGAGTAGAGTTGTTCGACCCTTACGCAGAATCAGACGAAAATTCGGTAAATTTTAATCCGCTGACGGATAAAAACGGCAGGCCTTTAAGCGACGATAAACTGCTAAATATAGCTTCCATGCTATTTCATACCGATAAAAACGAGATAAAAGGCGGCGATGTCCATGCCCATAAATATTATTCGAGAAGATCGTCGGATATGTTTTACGCCGTTCTTATTTATTTAAAATACAAATATGAAGGCAAACATTTCGACCTCTTTACCGTTAAGTCGTTCTTTGAAAGAGGAGTTAAATTTATCGAAAACGAAATCGTTAAATATAGCGGGGAAAACGAAAAGAAAATAAGAAATTTATTTAATAATTTTTTAGAACTTCCAGTTTACGAAAGGGCAAAAGTAGTAACCGACGTATTAAACAATTTAGATTTTTTAAACGATCCGAATATCGGAAAATATTTTAAATGCAAGAGCAGAACTAATGATAGCAATATAAATAGCAATATCAATATCAATAAAGGTAATAATATCGATAACGGCAAAGAATCCGAATGTTTTAATACCGAAGACTTTTTTGCAGAAGATACTTTGTTTATAGCCGGCATTCCCAAGGAAAAAATAAATTCCGGCGGAGGCAGGCTGATATCTTTTATTACGCAAATATTTATAAACGGAATATACGAATACAGAAGAAGCGGTTTAAGGAGCGCAAGCGGTGCGGACAATGCAGAAAACGGCGGCGGTACTAAAGATAAAGAAGGCGGACGCAGTTTTTTTATTTATCTCGACGAATTTCCGGTTTTAACATTGAACGATTTTGATACCGAACTTGCAAATCTAAGGAAAACAAATACCGGCGTCTGTATGACGGTTCAGGATATCGCCTTTTTAAAGGAACGTTACGGCGATATAGCTTTAATTGCGTCGAATATCGGAACTCATATAGTTATGGGGCATGCCGGATGGGAAACCTGCAAATATTATTCCGAAATGTCCGGCGAGCGCTACGTATTGCATAAAGAATTTTTGAGAAGGCATATAAACGATTTAGATTTCGGAGAATCTCCCGTAGCTTCCGGCTTATATCCTTTAATTTCTCCCGACGAACTAAAAAATATGGACAGAAATTCGGTTTTTGTTTACACGAAATACGTAAACCCTTTCATATTGAACCTGCGTTAGTATAACTATTTCTGCATATTTATCGCGGAAATCATAGTGGAAGCAAGGTTTTTGTAGGTCGAAGACGATGCGTTTTTTCTCAGTACGGAATAATATTTCAGGGCAAGTTTTTTATTTTTTAAATATTTCATATATATGTATGCTATCTGGGACAGCTCGTACTGAAAATGCGGGCCGGCGGCGTCAAGTCCGTATCCTTTATTAAAATCGTCAAGCGAAAGTTTATATTTTTTCTGCGAATAATTTATAAGCCCAAGATAATAATACGTTTCGTATAATATGTTTTTATTCTTTTTTTCTTTCGAAAATCCGTTATTTAAGATTTGTTCAAAATAATATTCCGCTTTTACCGTATTATTTTCGTCGAATTCGATCTTTCCCAGATAATAAAGATTTCTTATCCTGTTTTCCGGTTTCATTAAATTGATGCTGTTTTTCAACAGAGCCGTATAATCTTTATTAAGGTTTAATTTTTTATATAATTTTAATTTTAACTTTATGATTTTATCGGCCAGTTTTAAATCCTTTATGCTTTTTAAATTTATTTTATTCAGCAGTGAAAGCGATTTTTTGTAATTTTTCATTTTAAAATAAATATATGCGTTAAGATATAAGTTTTTATATTTTTTAGCATAAAGCAGTGCGGATTTAAAATTGTTTTCGTTAAGTTTAATTTTAGCGAGATATTCATAGGTTTTAGGTATTATAAATTTAGACGGAATTAAAAAACTTATATTATCGAAAGTTTTAAAGGCATCTTTATATTTTGCCGCTTTTTTAGATTTATAATCGTTTTTTATTACCTTATATAGCAGTCCTGCCGCTTTTTTTTCGGTTTCGGTTTTTTCTTTTCCTTTTATCTGGCGAATGGAGCCTGAATTGAAAAGTATTTGTTTTAAATATTTCAATTCTTTTTCCGGTTTATTTAAAGTTTTATAATATGACGCTAAAAATTTTAAAGATTTCAGTTCAATTTTGGGATAACCGGTTTCTAAGACCGCATTTTTAATGTATTTGATGCCTTGTTTATTTTTTTGTTTGACCAAAGACATACCGTAATAAGCCAACCCGTTTTTATAATAGTATCCCGTGCAGTATCGGGAAGATTTTGCGAAATAGTTTTGTGCGGGGGCGTATTTTTGCTCTTCGTACGTTATTATTCCGGTAAAATAGGATTTATAGCACGACTCTTTCTTTTTAGCGGAAAATAAATTTTTCACGTCTAATATTAAAAGCGCTTTAGAAAAATTTTTTTTATGATTAATAAGATAATTTAAATAAACCGTTTTGAAATAACCGCTTCTTTTTTTTAAAAATTCAGATTTCCGCAGAATGTTTTTAACATGGTCGGTACCGTAAAGTTTGTCGGCGTTTTTCAAGACTCCGCAGGAAGCGTAAGATAAAGTCAAATATACAAGCGATCTGTCGTAAAGTCTGCTTCCTTTTTTGCTTTTAGTTAAAAGAAAATCAAAATCCCGAATGGAGCGCCTGTAGTTTTTTAGATTAAAATCGCATCTCGCCATATAATATATAACGTTATAAATATCTTTATAATCGGGATTTTTATAAATTACCCTCTGAAAATAAGGTTTTGCTAAGAAGAAATTTTTTTCTTTAAAAAGAACTTTTCCCGTAAGAAAATAAACGTCGGAATATAATTTTTTCCCCATTTTAAAGTTATTTAATACGTATTTAAGTTTCATGCGCGCGTTGTAATAACTGCCGGCTTTATACTCTTTTAAAGCTTTTTCATACAGCCGCTCCGCTTTTGAAGGGACGGCCGCCGTTTTAGCGTTTGCGCCTAAAATAAAATAACTTTGCGTTAACGCAAAAAATATTATAGCGATATATATAAAGACTGCTTTATTTTTTATTTTTTTCATATTTTTTTAATTTTTCTATTAAAGTCGTTCTGTTAAGCCCCAGCATTTTTGCCGCTTTTTCCTTTACGCCTCCGGAAATTTTCATTGCTTTTTCAATAATTTCTCTTTCAGCGGCTTCCATTTTTTCTTTTAAATTAATTTGAAACGGTTCTTCGGCAGACCGCATCGTAAGTTTTTCGTCTATATTTAAATTTTCCGAATATATAATATTATTCGATTTTTTTAAATATTTATCGGGAATATCTTTTTCCGTTATCAAACCGCCTTCGTTTAACACTACCAGCATTTCCATTAAATTTTCAAGCTCCCGGACGTTGCCCGTCCACGGATAGTTTAAGAGCATATAGAAAGCGTCTTCGGAAATTCCGTAAACAGATTCGTTCTGGTAATCGCCGAATTTTTTTAAAAAATAGTATATGAGAATAATAATATCTACCTTTCTTTCCCTTAAAGGCAGCAGATGAACGGGTATTACGTTAATTCTGTAATAAAAATCTTCCCTGAATAGATTTTTGGCTATAAGTTCTTCTAAATTTTTATTGGTAGCGGAAATAATTCTTACGTCTATTTTTTTTGTTTTTACCGAACCTACCGGCTCTATTTCTCTTTCCTGTATTACCCTTAGAAGTTTTACTTGAATAGAAGGACTCATATCGCCTATCTCGTCTAAGAACAGCGTAGATTTATCCGCAAGATCGAATCTTCCGAGCTTGTCGGTAAAAGCTCCCGTAAATGCCCCTTTTTTATATCCGAACAGTTCGCTTTCCAGAAGGCCTTCCGGAAACGCTCCGCAATTTACCGATACCATAGGGTGTCCGCCCCGCTTGGATTTATCGTGTATCAGTCTTGCGATCAGTTCTTTTCCCGTGCCGGATTCTCCCGTAATAAGAACCGAACTTTCCGAAGGCGCGATTCTGCAGATTTTTTTTACGACCTCGGCGATATGCTCCGAAATTCCGTAAATATTGATGCCGGTATCTTTGACGTCTTCATTTTCGGCTGATAAATCTTCAAGCAGGGTAGATTCTTTATCGATAAAAGCGTTGTAGCGCTTTTTTTTGAAAATTTTAGCGTCTATAAAACTTTCGTAAGCCAATTTTTCGATATTTCCCGAATGAATTACGTGGTCTATATTATGTTTTATTAAAAAAATTACGTCCCGCTCGTTTAATTTGTTTAAGTTTTCTATATAAACGTAAAGTTTAACGTTTCTTTTCGGTTTTATCGACGATATTTCTTTTATGTAATTTTCGTCGTATTCGGTTATAATATAAGTATTGCTGTTAAAACTGCGCGGCAGGTTTTTGAAACCGGCGGATACGGCGATCTTGTCTTCCGGCAAAGTCCGTGAGAGAGCTTTTTTTATAATTTCCGACGTTTTTTTTTGTTCCGACAATATATAAACTAAATATTCGTTTTTTTCCGTTTGACTAATATTATTCATATTATTTATAATTTATATACTATGCTGACTATAATAATAGATGGATACAATTTTATTTTCAACTCTTACTTTAAAGTTAGTTTTAAATCCGACGAACTTCAAAAGCTAAGAGAAGAGACGATAAATTTTTTATCAAAATATTATAATGTAAAAAAGAATAAAGTGGTAGTGGTTTTTGACGGATACAATACCGACGAACCTTTGGAGTCGAAATACAACCGTCAAAATATTGAAGTGGTGTATTCAAAAAAAGACGAAAAAGCGGACGACGTGATAATAAGGCTGTCTAAAAGCATAAAGGGCAGTTTATTGGTCGTAACTAACGATAACGGTATAAGGCGCAGGGTTTCAAGCGCCGACTGTTCCTGCTTGGACATAGACGAGTTCGTAAAATTAGCCCGCGGCATTATCGAAACCGGCGAAAATCGGCTTTATGAAGAATATAACGACGAAGACGAAGAGGAAGAAAGAAGAACCGGCGGAGTCAAAAAAGGAAATCCCCATAAACTTTCAAAAAAAGAAAGATTAAAAATAAGAAAAATTAAAAAACTTTAGTAAACATATTTTTTATCCTTTCTATCTGAGTAGAAATTGTTGCGTCTATTTCGCCGAAATCCGTCCTTATAACGACGTTTCCGGACTGAACGTTTTTATCCTGAATAAAATCTATGGCTGTTTCTTTCGACAAGAAATCTTTTAAGGCATCGGGGTTTTTATTCAATACTTTGTAATCTTCGGGATTTAGGCATATAGTAAAATTTACGGCATCGGAGGACTTATTAATTGCGGACGCTATTATATTAAACAACACGCCGTCGTCGGCGGCTATTTTAGATTTAATTATCGTTTCGGCGATTTTTACGGATAAGTTTACGGCATCTTTTTTAACGTCTTCGTATAGTTCGTTCTTGAACTGTTTTATGGATTCGGCGGCGGAAAATATATTTTTAACGCCTTCTTCCATCGATTTTAATGCTTCCGATTTCCCTTTTTCAAAACCTTCGGCATATCCTTTTTGTTTTGCGGCTTCGAAAACTGAATTTTCTTTTTCTTCAAACTCTTTTTCCGTTTTATTTTTGTAATTTTCGATATAAGAAAGTATGTATTTTTGAAGGGAAGAAGGTACCGATTCCAGCGCCGCCGCAAGTTCGGCATTTTCTTTTGCGCTTGCTCCTTCGCCTCTCAGAACGTTGGCTAAGATGGTTTTTTTGCCGTCGTATAAGGTTTGACCCTCCATATTTAATTCATAATCTTTAAGAATTTTACTCATACTAATTTTTCGCTTTCGCTTTTTACGGCAAGACTTATTTTGCCTTCGTCTTCAAGCCTTCTTGCTACCTTTAATATTTCGTGCTGAATCTTTTCGACTTCGGAAAGTTTTTTCGGACCCATTGCTTCAAGGTCGTCTTTAATCATCTCTTGAGCCCTCTTTGAAACGTTTGAAAGAATTTTGTTGGTAAGTTCTTCGGAAGCGGTTTTTAAAGCAAGAACTATCTGGTCGTGCGAAACCTCTCTTAAAATGAGCTGCATAGATTTGTCGTCCACGCTTGCAAGGTCGTCGAAAGTAAACATTAATTCCCTGATTTTTTCCGCTTCTTCTTTGTCTAATTTTTCAATATCCGCAAGAATCGGTTCTTCTATAGATTTATCCATATTGTTTAAAATATCCGCTACTACACGGACGCCTCCCACTAATTTGCTCTGAGTGGAGCCGGTAGATTTAAGCTGTTCCTGAAGCACTTCGTCCAAGTCTTTGATAACGCCCGGCGGCACTCTTTCGAGTTTTGAAAGCCTGAATACTACCTGCGACCTGATGGAAGAAGGCAGAAGCCCTATTACCACGGCGGCAGAAAGAGGTTCCAAATGTCCAAGAATGAGCGCGATGGTTTGAGGATGTTCGTTTTTAACGAAATCTGCTATAACATGAGGGTCGAGCCACTTT
This sequence comes from bacterium, assembly GCA_021850985.1. GTDB lineage: Bacteria > SZUA-79 > SZUA-79 > Acidulodesulfobacterales > Acidulodesulfobacteraceae > Acidulodesulfobacterium_A. The sequence goes on along the minus strand of JAJZJX010000016.1, from coordinate 25,096 downwards.
AAAGTCTGAAGACCTTCTTCTTCTATAGGGCCGTGAAGATTGTCCAATATTTTTTTTGCTTTGTCGGGGTCAAGCGATTTGGCTATTAGATTTTTTACGTAATCGTCTCCCTTTACTATCAGTCCCACTTTTGAAAAATTGGAATTAAAATCCTTAAGTATATTTTCCGACTCTTCTTTTTCGATGGTCGGAAGGTTATCCATATACTTGGTAATTTTTTGGATTTCCATCAGCTCTAATCTTTTTATGATTTCGGATGCAGCGTCTTCGCCGACTGAAACTAAGAAAACCGCCGCTTTTTCGGGTCCGGATAATCTTCTTCCCATTTATATATCCCTTCCGGTATCTTTTAGTAAATTCCTTACGTAATTGACTGCGGCGTCCGGGTCGGATTTTACTATATTCGACGCTACATCTTTAACGTCAGGTTCAGGCGGCGCTACCGATTCCTGTTTTATCTGCGCAAGCGCTTCCAGTCTTTCTTCTTCCGAAGAACGAGCGTTTCCGTGAGATTCATAGGTAGTTATGTACTGCATCAACGGTCTTAAAATAATTAAAATTAAAAGTATGACGCCTATCAATATAACGCCGTATCTGATAATTTCGCCGAGGTTCGATTTAATCAGCGCCGTTAAAGTTTTTTTAGGAGGCGCCGGTATTTTATAGCTTATCTTTTTAAAAGGAATATTGGCAACCACGACTTTATCTTTTGCCGTCTTGGAATAACCTATAGCAGTTTTCACTATATTTTTAAAAAGGCTCATTTCGGATGAGCTTCTCGGAACATATCGTTCGGCAGTTTTGCCTTTAGCCGATTTAACTTTTTTATAAGTTCCGTTGACTAATACGGAAGCGTAAACTCTTTTAATAGTTCCTACCGGATACGATATTTTCTCTATTTTTTTGGATACGTCGTAATTTGTCGTTTCTTTTTTTACCGTATGAACGCTCGGTTTTCCGACGGGTATAGGAACCTTTCCGGGCGGCAGGTTTGATTTTGCTCCAGGAATACCCTGCGGCCTTAATGCTCCGGTAGAAGAAGATTTATAGGTCTGCTGAGATACTATAGCCGTAGTATTGGGATTGTAAGTCAGTTTGGATTCCACTTTTTTTGCAAAATCGACCTTAACGTAAACTTTAGAAGTTACGTTTCCGGATCCGACCACGGGTATTAACATTGAATTTATTTTGCTTTCCAAGCTTTTTTCTATTTTATGTACGTAGTTTAACTGATTTACCGTATATGCGAAAGAGCTTTTCGTAGGGATAGACAGCACCTTTCCTTCCGTATCGACTATGGTAATGTTTTTTGGTTTTAATCCTTCTACCGCGCTTGCTACTAAATGTATTATTCCGTTTACCTGCATTTTATTAAGCGTCATTCCTTGTCTTAGCTTGACAATTACCGAGGCTTTTGCCGGCGTCCTTCTCGTGACGAAAACGGATTGTCTCGGCAGTACTATAAGCACCCTTGAATATTTAATGCTGTTAATCTGGTCTATCGTTCTTTCAAGTTCGCCCTGCAGAGCCCTCTGGTAATCGACGTGCTGCATAAAATCGGTCATTCCTATCTGGACTTTATCGAATATGGAAAAGCCGACCCCTTCTTGGCGCGGAAGACCTATGGAGGCAAGTTTAAGCCTCGTTTTATAAACGTCGTTCTTAGGTATAAGAACGGTTTTCCCTCTGTTTCCGAGTTTATAAGGAATATTGTAGGAATGAAGTTTGCTGATTATTTGGGAAGCGCTTGTTGCGTTTAAATTTGAATAAAGAACGCCGTATTTCGGAGCGGTAGCGTAAACCGCGGTTAAATATACGGCTATAGCGACCCCTGTTAATACAAGGACGAAGACTATCTTTCTTTCGATGGAAAGTTCGGTGAAAAAAGTCTTTAACTGCGTGCCTAATTCTTTAAAATTAGCTGCCATTTAATCCTAATTGCGAATTATAGTATTTTTTTATATATAGATAGAGAGCGGTATATGTAATATTTATACCTGCATTTGCATAATAGTATTGTAAGCAGTGACTATTTTGTTCCTGACCTGCATCATAAGTTCGAAAGAGTCGTTAGCTTTTTCCATATCTATCATAGCCTGATGTATATTGGAAGACTGGCCCGTAGCTATAGCTTCTGCCGAGTTATTTGCCGTATTTTGCAGTTCGTTGACTTTATTTATGGAATTTAAAAGAGTATCGGCAAAAGAACCGCTTCCGGAAGCCGGCTGTACGGAACCGCCGCCGTTTCCTAATATATTATTGGGATTAAGCTCTTTAATTTCCGACGCAGGATTCAATCCCGCCAAATCGCCGTTTCCTATTCCTATAGGTATCGTCATTATAAATCAACCCTCCTTTTTTGTTTCTTAATACTTTTTATTATATCACATAACTCGTTTAACGTAATAGATTAAAACTTTTAAATCCTTAACGACGACTGCGACATCGCTTTAGATTCCGATATAACCTGCGCATCCGCCTGATACGCCCTCGTAGCCGATATCATATTTACAAGCTCCCTTATTGCCGATATATTAGGAGTTTTAACGTATCCGGCTTTATTTGCAAGAGGGTTGCCTGGGTCGTATTTTTCGGAAAACGGATTTTTGGCATTTTCGATTTTTTCTACTTCCACGCCTAAATAATTTTTAAATTTGACCGTTTTAAACAGAGGCTCTTTTTTTACGTAAGGCAGTCCGTTTCCCGCGTCGTCGGTATTTATGTTTGCAAGATTGGATGAAATTACGTTCATCCTTATTCTTTCGGCGTTAAGCCCCTGCGCCGCAATTTTTAATGATTCGTTAAAACTCATAAGTTACCTCTGTTTCAAGTTATTGTCGGAAAAGGTGTCAGATTAATTTTCCGCAATACTTTTTAGATTATTGTTTCTGCGTTCAGGCGGAAAATAAAATCTGACACCTTTTCCGCCTGCGCTTTCTCTCTCTCTTATTTTGTGGCAGTGCCGGAATTGAATTCCGGCACTGCAGTATTTGATTACGGCATCGTGTTGTCTATTGCATAAGTGAGCGTTGCGAATTTCTTAGATAAAAGCGCTGCTACAGCCTGAAAACGTATAGCGTTTGAAGTCATATCGCTCATCTCTTTGCTTAAATTTACCGTATTGCCGTCTAAAGCCGGCACCGTTTCGCTGTTCTGATTATGTACGAAAGATTTTATATAATCCGACCGTTCTTCCGAAGACGAACCCGGCGCAAGTCCGCCGCCCGATAAATCTTTTTGCGACGTAGCCTCCATCGGCAGAGCATCCGCCGACGGAACGAGTCCGCGCATAACCTGCTCGAAGTTAAGCTCCTTCGCTTTATATCCGGGCGTATTGGCGTTTGCGACGTTGGAAGCTATAACGTTCTGTCTGTCGTCAAGCACGTTTAAACTGTCGCCGAGTATTCCGTAAATACTGCTGAACATTTTTAAATACCGTTATTATTAATGTTTAATTTTATACAAGACTGCGTTTATCGGAAAAGGTGTCAGATTAATTTTCCGATGATATATATTGAATTATTGTTTCTGCGTTCAGGCGGAAAATAAAATCTGACACCTTTTCCTCCCTTACACAATATTTCATTATTTTAATTGTTATACCTTTTAAATTTTATTAAGAATTTTTTTCCGTTACTTTAATTATATGCAAAAATTATGCCATATATGGAAGGAAGACGCTGATTTTTGCTCCGCCGGTTTCTTTTGAATTTTCCGCATTTATGTAACCTCCGTGCAAAATCACGTTATTTAAGGCTATGGAAAGGCCGAGTCCCGTTCCGCCGCTTTTTTTTGTGGAAAAAAATGGAGTAAATATTTTTTTTAAAGCTTCATCGGTAAATCCGCCGCCGTTATCTTCGAAAACTATGCAGGCGTAGTCAGTCCCTTCATTTTCGCCTTCCTGCGCCGAAACCGCGAAAGATTTTATTTTTATAACACCGTCAAAATTTTGAACGGACTGGGCGGCGTTAATGAGTATATTAACGAATGTGCGCTCTATAAGGTTTTCGTCTATTTTTAAAACTAAATTTTCGTCGGTTTCCATAATCACCCTGACGCCTTTTTCTTTTATTATATAAGAAGAATACATTAAAGATTTATTTAATATATCGTTTAAACGGCACTTTGAAAACAAAGGATTTACGGACTTAGAAAATTCGAGAACATTGTTTATGGTAGAGTTCATATTTTTGACGGCGGATATTATATTGGAAATAATTTCCGCATGTTCTTCATTTTGAATTTCTTTGCGTAAAATCGATGCGAAAAGGTCTATAGAGCCGAGCGGGTTTCTTATCTCGTGGGCTATTTTAGCCGACATTTCCCCGAGTTCCGCAAGTCTTTTCATTCTTTTTATCTCTTCTATGTTCTGTATTATAAAAATTCTGCCTTTGTTTTTTTTGTCTGCTCCTTTCATATTTTTTACATACAGGAAAACCGGAATAAATTTTTCGCCTTCTTTTTTAAATTTATATTTCATAAGTTTTTCGACAGGATAAAAAAATCTGTTGCTAAAATTTAAAATTGTTTCTCCGTTAAAGAAAAATTTTAAAAATTCATCTATGTCTTTATTTAAATAATCTATTAGATTGTATCCGCCGGCAATTTCGTTTAACGCTTTATTGATAAACCTTACGACGTTATTTTCGTCCGCTATCAATATTCCGAGCGGCAGACTTTCTATTACGGCGTTTAAATTTTCTTTTAAATCTTTTACTTCTTCTTCGAGGTTTTTATAGTACTCCGACAGCTTCTGCGAAGCAGCTTCAAAAGATTCGAACGCTTTTTTCAGGTCTTCGCCCGTAAGGGCGGAAAGGTTATCTTTGTTTTCCATTTTTGCTTGTTTATTTCGGAAAAGGTGTCAGATTAATTTTCCGCAATATTATATTGAATTATTGTTTCTGCGTTCAGGAGGAAAATAAAACCTGACACCTTTTCCTTAATCCTGCATTAGAAATTGCATTATATACTCAAAAGCTATATTAAATCTGGATTCCCGCTTTCGCGGGAATGACGACTGTTTGGTTAAAACCTTAATCTCCAAATAGTCATTCCCGCGAAAGCGGATATAAACATATATTTTTTTGTATGTATTGAAAAAGCATGTCTTTTTCAACAAAAAAATATGCCGTTTATGCAGAAAATAAAAATTCTAATGCAGGATTAAGGCTTTTCCTCCAAATTGATATTTTTTTAGATTCGTTTTATATTATAATATATTTAGTTATGGAAAAAATCGATAAAAAAAATCAAGAGTCCGCTAAAGCCGGCAATAAAATTTTAATAGTGGACGACGACCCGCACATGAGGTCGGCGTTAAGCTTAAGCATTAAAAAAATAGGCAAAGAAGGGGATATTTTTGCGTCGGCGGAAGAAACGCTGAATTATATAAGTAAAAATTTTACCTTAAGCGAAACGGTTTCCGAAAACGAAATTTCCCCGATAAACCCTTATTTTTTAATTCTGTCCGATTTAAATATGCCCGGTATGGACGGAATCTCTTTTTTAAACGAAATTAAAAAATATCCGGTTTTCCAATCAGTTCCTTTTGTAATAATTACCGCATACGGAACTATCGAAAGCGCCGTTTCGGCAATGAAATCCGGCGCTTCGGACTACATGCTTAAACCGTTCGATATTTCCGATTTTGAAAGAATAGTCGGAAATGCGGAAAAATTTTCCTCATATAGTTCTAACATTTTTAAAAGAACGGCAAAAGATAACGGGGATTTCCCCAAAGATATAAACTCGTCTAATTTTATATACAAATCCGATGCGATGAAACGTATAGACGAGTATATAAAAGCCGTAGCCGCAGCCGATGCGACGGTGCTTATAACCGGAGAGTCCGGCACCGGTAAAGAAGTCGCGGCAAAAAGAATACACGAATTGAGCGGAAGAAAAGGAAGATTCGTCGCCGTCAACTGTTCCGCCATAGTGCCGACGCTTTTGGAAAGCGAACTTTTCGGACACGAAAAAGGAGCGTTTACCGGTGCGGTTTCCGCAAAAAAAGGCAAGTTCGAGCAGGCTGATAACGGAACTATTTTTCTCGACGAAATAGCCGAAATGGATAAAAACCTTCAGGCTAAAATACTCAGGACGCTTCAGGAAAAAACTATAGACAGGGTAGGAGGGGACGAACCCGTTTCGGTAAACGCAAGGGTAGTAGCCGCTACCAATAAAGACATAGAAAAAGCCGTGTCGGACGGTAATTTCAGGGACGACCTTTTTTACAGGCTAAACGTAATACGTCTGCATCTGCCTCCGCTCAGAAACAGAAAAGACGACGTAATCGCCCTTGCGGAATATTTTACTTCCGTATATTCAAATAAATATTTCAGGGATGTTGCCGGCATTTCGGAAGATGCTAAAAAATATCTTCTTTCGCTGGATTTTCAAGGCAATATAAGAGAACTGGAAAATATAATAGAAAGGGCAGTCATTCTTGCCCAGGAAGACAAATTTTTAGACGTCCGTCATTTCGGCAATTTTGAACCGGCTTTTTACGGCGGTTTAGGTTTAAACGGCGGAAAAGACGGAGATTGTGAAAACTGCGGAAACGCAGGCGGCGCAGGAGATAAAACTGCCGCAGATAATACGGAAAATACAACTGCTTCTATATCTATAAACGGTATTAATATAGATAATGCCGATTTATCGTTGGATCGCGGATTTAACGGCACGGAAAATAATATCGATATCTTAATCGGCGATACAGGACACAGCCTTAATATAAAAGAAATGGAAGAAAAACTAATTCTCGCCGCGCTTAAAGAAACCGGCGGCAACAAAACGAAAGCCGCCGAAAAACTTGGAATTACCTCCAGAACCCTCAGGAATAAGCTGAAAGAACTCGGCATTAATTAACGTTTCGCCTTAACACCCCTCCTTTGAAAAAGGAGGGGTGTCAGCCGAAGGCCGACGGGGTGGTTCGCGGAAAATTAATCTAACACCTTTTCCTTCTCGTGGCACGAAGTTTGCATAAACATATGTAAAAGCACAAAAAGCCTTTGAAAGAGGAAAAATTTTCCTATTAAGTTTTATTAACTTGTATTTATAATGTTAAAAAATGTTAAAAAAATAAATAAAATAATTATTTATTTGATAAAGTATTAAAGTATTTAAAGTATAAATTAAGTTACGGAGGGAATAAAAATGTCGGTAAATTCATTATTCGCGCCAACGACGACGACTAACGCAAGTACGGTTGCAAATTCTGCGGCAAGCGCAGCGGCAAATACGGCAAGTTCTTCTAATTCTAACAACAGCGGTCTCGTAAGCGCAACGACTTTTATGCAGTTAATGGTGCAGCAGCTTGAAAATCAGGATCCGTTAAATCCGCAGTCAAGTTCGGCTTCTCTTGCCCAGCTTGCCCAGTTCGATTCGCTTAACCAATTAAACACCGTCAACTCTAATCTTCAAACCCTCGTAGCGGACCAGAATCAGGCGACTCTCGGAAGCGCCGTAAATATGGTAGGGCATTCTGTTCAGGCTAACGGCAACGCATTCGGCTATTCAAGCGGAAGCACTTCAAATTTAAGTTATTCCTTGCCGAGCAATGCAAGTTCCGTCAGTATGGATATATATAATTCGGCGGGAAATCTCGTTTATAATACAAACCTCGGAGCGCAGAGCGCAGGTTCGCAGTCTTTCACGTGGGACGGAACGGAAAACAGCGGACAGACGGCGCCTTCAGGCAATTATACTTTCTCTGTCGGCGCAACGGGTTCCGGCGGCACGGCTATAACGCCCTCGACCTTTACTCAGGCGACGGTAACCGGACTTTCGACTTCATCGAACGGAGCGGTTCAGCTCGAACTCAGCAACGGCTCCATCGTTCCGTTGTCCAGCGTGACGAACGTCGGGTAATAGGATAATTTGAAACGGAGTATTTTTAGTATAAGGAAAAGGTGTCTGATTTTAGCTCCCCTCCTTTTTAAAGAGTGGAGTCAGGCGAAGCCAGACGGGATGGTTTGCTTAAAAGTTATAAAATAAAAAAATATGCCGATATATTATATATATAGAATTACATTAGCAATAAATTTTAAGTTTAATAAATTTTAAAAATATTTTACGATATTAAATTAAGGATTTTAGTTATAGGGAGGAATGAAAGATGGGCGTAAATGCGCTTTTTACTGCTGTGTCTGGATTAGATTCCAATCAGACATATCTCGGAGTTATAGGCAACAATATAGCAAACTCTAATACTGTAGGATTTAAGAGTTCTAACCCGATATTCGAAAACTTAGTCAGCCAAACCCTAAGCGGCACTTCTAATTCTCAGGAAGGACTCGGAACGGATGTCTTTTCCATTCAGCAGCAGTTCACTCAGGGCGCTTTGCAGAATACTTCAAATCCGCTCAATATGGCTATAGACGGCAACGGATTTTTTATCGTTCAGGCTCCAAACGGCGCAACTTATTATACTAGGAACGGTACTTTCAGCGAAAATGCGAAGGGCCAGATAGTAGATTCTACGGGGCAAAATGTTTTGCAGGGCTATCCGTTAAATTCGCAGGGTATAGCGACGGCAGGTTCGCCCAGCGCAATAACTCTCAACACTGGAGCTATAGCACCTCAGGCTACGACTACGGCAACTTTAACCGCAAATTTGGATTCAAATATTACGCCGCAAACTGCTACTCCAAATGTTCAACCTAAAAATTCTGATTTTATGGGCGGATATATTACGACAAACGCGGCAGCGGGAACCGGTAATACATCGTCTTCTGCTATCAGCGTGAGCGGGATGAAATATTATGGAGCAACCGGTTCAGCACCTACATCTTTACTTATTGGCAACGGCGACGGAACGACAAATCTTTACAATGTATCAGAATATGATGTTTCAGGAACTTATTATACTCCGGCTAATTTACCGTCCAGTTCTACTGTAACTGCAGTAGTATTATCATCTCCTTTGACTTCTTCTGTTCTACAAAATACGGCGATTTCGCAGAATTCGTTAAACGTAACTTCTACATCAGGCATGAACAGCGGTTATGATATACAAATAAATACAAACGGCAATACAGGTACTGATGCTTATCAGTTTTTAAATACTATTTCCAGCGTTGCTACTCCTTCTACAAATACAACAACTGGAACGGTAAACTTATCTAATGCAATGCCGGCTTCTTATCCAACTGGTACAACTGGTACAGGATACGGCGTCATAGCCGGCCCGTCAAGCGATTATTACTCTACGTCTATTAACGTTTACGATTCTCTTGGAAACGCTCTGCCGATGACAGTTACGTTTGCTCCTTCGTCTTCTACAGCAGGAAGTTGGAATATTTACTACTCGATTAACGGAACTGCTGCTCAAAGAGAATCATATAAAGCTATTGCGGCAGATGGTACGGCTACTCCTTATGATAGTCCGGATATTTCTTTCAGTCCGGACGGCGTTATAAATGCCGGTCAATCCATAACTCTTACCGATGTTCCGGCTTATGTTGCAACCACATCTTCTACCTTGTTGCCGGACGGTGCGACTCAGCCCTTGAATATAGGATTAAACCTTTCAAATTTAACCCAGTATGCCGCTCCGTCGGCTACTACGGCGTTTACCCAGAACGGTTATGCGACAGGAACGTTAACGAGCTTTACAGTTGATCAAGACGGAAGAATTTCGGGACAGTATTCTAACGGTCAGACTCAATATTTATATCAGGTAGCCCTTGCAAACTTTATCGCTCCGACCGGACTTACTTCTGAAGGAAACAGTCTTTATGCTCAAACTTTTGCGTCGGGACAGCCGGCAGTCGGCGTGGCAAATTCGGGAAATTTTGGTTATATCACCGATTCCGCTCTAGAACAGTCCAACGTCGATATTTCGTCGCAGTTCACCGATATGATTATTGCGCAGAACGCTTACGTCGCAAATTCTAAAGTGCTTACGACGGAAAATTCGGTGCTGGCGGCGTTAGAAAGCTCGGTACAGTAATATTAAATTTTCAATAATATTATAAAGGTGTCAGATTTATTTATTTCAAAAAATTATTTTTCTGGATTCCCGCCTACGCGGGAATGACAAAATAAATAAAGGTGTCAGATTTATTAAAATAAAGGTGTAATAAAGGTGTCAGATTTATTTATTTATAAAAATAACAATAAAATTATAATAGAAAATAAAAATTATGCTTGGAAACTTTGTTTTAAATTTATCGGTAGATGCGGGGCTTTCGTTGGCTAATGATGTTATAAGTGCTGTTTCGGGAAATACATCAGGAAGTCAGTTGCTTTCTTCGGCCGGCGGCGCTGATTCCTCTTTTGCTTACGGTTACGGTTCGTCGGGTTTCGGCGGACAGGGGTCGTTCGGCGAAATGCTTAATAACTCTATAGAAGGTTTATTTAATACCGGTTCATCGGTTTCGGGAGGCGGTCAAAATCAAGGCGGGGTTTTTCAGCCTGCAGGCGGAGCGTTTAATGTTTACGGCGGCGGTCAGACGGGTAATACTGCCGAAACGTCGCCGGCGCCTCTTTCGCAGGTCGGACAACAGTTTAATAACGGAGTAAACACAGCCGAAACGCCTGCAACTGTTTCGTCAACCGTTCAGCAGCCGAACAACGGAGTAAACTCTGACGTCAATAATAACGGCGGCGCTCAGTCGGAAAACGGTATAAACGGAAGTTCGCCGAACGGTAATAACGGTTATGCAATTGGGCAGCAGGTAAATAATAATGCCGGCGGCTCTTCAAATACAAGCAGTTCTTTAAATACCGGCGGCAGCAAAAGCACCGCAAATATTTCTGCATCTAATACTGCTGCGAATAATCAAAATTCCGGAGGCGCAGCTAACGGAAATTCCTTGCAGGTTTCAAGCGAAAATGGGCATACCGGCAATACATCCGGTAATTCCGCAGGACACGATTCCGCGAATAAATCCGCTAAAAACGCTTCAAAAGACGGCGGAAATGCAGCCTCAAACGGTAATATTCACGACGGAAGAAACGTTTATTATATAGGAAATACGAATATTAATTTTGCCGGACAATTAGCCGCCGCGAAAAAAATAGACGTAAAATCGGGCAGTACGGACGGCAGCGGAAACTCCTCGGAAGGCGCAAATTCAAAATCTAATTCTAATATAAATGCTTCATCGTCTAACGCAGGCGGGTTATCGGCATCGGACGGCGCTATTAATGCCGGAAGTATCGACGGTAATAATTCCGATATAACTGCGCTTGCCGATAACGCTAAAAATAGCAGCGGTAAAGGCTCTTTGACTGCAACTGTAGGAAACGATAGTAAAACAATATCTGCCGCTGACGGTTCGCCGGCTAAATCTGCAGACGCTGCCAATAATAACAATGGCGTTAACCAAAATATTTTAAACAAAACTGCCGAAAATAAGACAAATGCTAACGCTGATATTAATTCAAACACTAACGCTAATACCAATGCCGCCGATGCAAATAAATTAAATATTTCCAATATTAATGCCGCAAATAACGGCGTAAAAACTAACTTAAATATGGGCATTATAAACGCTCAAAACGCAAAAACGCTGGCCGAAGATATTAAAAACAACTCTCTTAATTCCGAAAATCTTAAAAATGCTGCCGCCGAGGGTTTATCTTTGTCTGGTTCCGCGGCATCTTCTGGAATCAACCTTGCCGGCAGTTTAAAAGCCGGAGATTCCGGCTCTTTATCTTCAAATCTTTTCGGCGCGGCAGGTTCGGCGGTTTCAGGGGCGGCAGGTTCGGCTTCGCCTTCGGCTTCCGGCGGCAATTCCGCAGGTTTCAGCTTGACGGGCGGCGGCGTGTCGGGTCTCGAAGACGGAGCGGCGGGCGAAACTACCGGTTCTTTGGCTATTAATTCGGTTATGTTCATGCTGAGAAGAAACGTTCAGTCGGCTACCATTACTTTAAATCCGGCTTCGCTCGGCACGGTAAAAATAAATATTTCCTTAAATCAGGCAAACTCTTTAAACTCATTTAATCAAGCGGTTTCCGGCGGCGCTATAACCGTCAATATGCTTGCTCAGAACGAAGCGGCAAAAAATGCGCTTCAGGCATCTTCGGACTCTCTGCAGAACGCTCTTAAAAATCAGGGTTTTTCCGCAATAAACTTGAATATAAGCACCGGTTCGGGTTATAATAACGGTGCCGGCGGCGGTGCAAACGAATCTTTTAATAACTCTTTTGCGCCAAGCGGTTCGGGTTACAATTCAGGATTTTCAAACGGAGCGGCAGAAACGCAGACCGTTTCCGCCGGCGCAAACGGTTTAAGATATGGCAATCCTAATGCTTTGGTAGATTATTTCGTATAAATTTGAGGCGTCACCGGAATTAAATCCCTATGACGCGAATTAATAATATATGGCGTTTAAATTTCAGAACATATTGAACCACCGAAAAACAATTCTCGATAAAAAATACGCTGAACTTTCCGAAGTTCAGAAGCGTGTCGCGCTGATATATTTAGCTATATTCGACGTTCAAAAATCTTTGGAATCTTTTAAAAAATCTTATTCGGCGCAGGTTGTGGGTATCTCCGATATATACGGGTACAATACTCTTGAAGCCGGATATAAGTCCCTGCAGTATAAGTTGAACGAATTGCTTGCAGAGCAAGAATCTGCCGAGCATGAACTTGAAATTAAAAAAAAATCGGTTATTGAAGCTAAAATAGAATATGAAAAAATAAATAAACTCCGCGAAAAGCATCTTGCGATAGATAAAATTAACGAATTAAAAAGGGAAGAAGCCGCAGTTTCGGATTTTGCTTCCAATCGTTTTATAAGAGAATAATTCTAATAAAATAAAATATGAATAAAACAATAACAGGCGGCGGTAAATTAATCAGAGTAATCGGCATTTCAGCTTTTATCATTTTTTTATTTTACGCGTGCCTCTGTTTTTCGCCTTCATCGGCTTATGCTTCAAGCGCTTCCGCGGAAAGGCAGGAGGTTAAAGTCCTTAAAGAGCAGATAAAATCCGAAGTCCGGCAGTTAAAAGAGATAGAGTCTAAAATCCACCGTATAAAAGCCTCCCGGAAAGCTAAAATAAAAAATTTAATTCCGGTTTATTCCTCCATGAGCCCGAGAAAAGCCGCCGCTATCCTTCCGGGCATAGATAAAAGCGTCGCGATATACATTTTGTCGCATATGACCGCAAAGACCGCCTCTGCCGTAATTTCAAGGATGCCCGTGAAATCCGCTATTTTTTTCACCAATGCCATTGCCGGCAAATAATATATCCTTAATAAGAAAAAGTTGTCAAGAAAAAGGTGATTGTTAATTAATATATAATATTGTTAGCGGAAAATTAATCTGACGCCTTTTTCTTAAATTATAAAAAATTGACGAAAAATTAAATAACGTCAGAAAAATGACGATATTTAATGCTTTTCCCGATAGATATTCATACTCTTTAATTAATCAATCAGCTTGTCATATATTAATAATATATTGATTTTATTAAATTATTAGATTAAAATTGCATAAATATAATAATTTTAAACAATATGGCATAAATATTGCATTGCCTATTTGTAAGGATATTTGTATAAATTTAATTTTGGAGGCGGTTTATGGCTGGCAACGATAACGGTAAAACTAATAAGGAACTCGGCAACGTCGACGACGACGAGATGTCCACTATATCGCAGATAGAGGCATCTAAAAAAAAAGGCGGAAAGAAAAAACTATTGTTTATTATTATTCCTCTTTTGCTTATACTTGGAGGCGGCGGTTTCGCGGCTTACCATTTTTTATTGGCAAAAAAGGCTAAAACTCCGGTTAATAAACCGGCAGCTCTTTCCAATATGCAGCCGGGACCCATGATGAAACTTAAGTCGTTTTTGACTAATCTTGCAAACACGAACAGAACTGCTTACGTAAAAGTTTCTATGTCTATAGAATTAAAGCCGGGCGCTAACGTAGCCACATTTAAACAGCTTACGCCTCAGGTAAGAAACCGTATAATCATGATTTTAAGCTCTAAGACGTCAAAAGAAATAAAAAGTCCGCAAGGACAGCTTTCATTAAGACATCAGATAGCAAGGAGCCTTAATCAGCTTCTTGGAGACGGTATGGTAACCGGCGTATATTTCAATAATTATTTAGTTCAATAAAAATAAAAATATGGCTGAAATATTATCGCAAGACGAAGTTAACGCTCTACTGAGAGGCATATCTTCCGGAGCGATAGAATCGGAAAAAAAAGAGGAAAATCTCGACGGGATAAGACCTTACGATTTAACTTCCCAAGACAGGATAGTAAGGGGCAGGATGCCCACTCTCGAAATAATCAACGAAAGGTTTGCCCGTCTTTTAAGGAACGATTTGACCTCCGCCCTCAGAAAAGTTGCGGAAATAACGGCTACTTCGGTAGATATGCAGAAATTCGGGGAATTTTTAAAAAATATTCCGCTTCCGACGAGTCTGACTATTTTTAAAATGCCGCCCCTTCGCGGCTATGCTATTTTCGTTTTAGACTCAAGATTGGTATATAACCTGATAGATATTTTTTTCGGCGGCACTACCGACCTGCACGTAAAAATAGAAGGAAGGGATTTTTCGCCCATAGAAAATAAACTGATTAAAAAAATAACGGATATGGCTTTCAATGCATTGAAAACAGCTTGGATGCCTGTTTCGCCGATAGATATCGAATTTCAAAGAAGCGAAATAAATCCTCAGTTTGCGACTATAGTTACGCCCACGGAGGTCGTAATTATAAGCAGATTCGAGGTGGACATAGAAGGCGCGGTTTCTAAATTTATGATATGCATACCTTATTCGATGATAGAGCCGATTAAAGAAAAACTTTACAGCGGATTTCAGAGCGAACAGCTTGAAGTCGATCACAGATGGATCGAAAGATTTAAAGAAAGGCTTAAAGAATCGGAACTTAATATAAGAGTCGACGTAGGAAAGACGAGCATAAGCTCCCGCGATTTTTTAAAAATCAAAAAAGGCGATGTCATCGTGCTAGACAAAAGAATAGAAGATCCGTTAGTGGTGGATATAGAAAACTTGCCTAAATTTATTGCTTATCCTGGTAAAATAAACAATAATTTTGCCGTAAAAATAATTTCCGACATACCGTTGGGTAAAGAGGGCTATTATGAGTGAAGAAAATAAGACCGAAGAATTAGAAAAAAAACCTGGAGAAGGTGCGCAGGTTGAAAATCAGGCGCCTGCTCCAAGTCAGGAAACAGCTAAGCAGGCTGCGGCTCTTGAGGACGAAGACGACAATATCAGCTGGGACGATGCTTTTAAAGAGGAAGAAGCGGCTAATGCCGGTGCCGGAACAAACGCTCCCTCCGAAAGCGCACAGGCTGAACAAAGCAAATCGGGAACCGGCGCCGGAACAGCCGGAACATCGGACGCTTCAGATTTAGGAGTCGAAGATATTAATCCTGCAAAAAATGAAACTGCGCCGTCCGCCCCTAAGAAACCGGTAAAAAAATTAGAGTTTGCGTCGTTCGACGAATCCGATAAAACTACCGAACCGCCGAAAAATTTGGATTTTATTCTCGATATACCTCTTACTATATCGGTAGAGCTTGGAAGGACAAAAATGGTTATCAACGATATGCTTCAGCTTGGACAGGGTTCGGTTATAGAACTTGCAAAACTTGCCGGCGAGCCTTTGGATATATACGTTAACGGCAAACTTATGGCGAGGGGGGAGGTCGTTTTAGTCAACGATAAATTCGGCGTCAGGCTGACGGATATTATAAGTCCGGTAGAAAGGGTTAAAAAACTTTAATATGTTTAATATATTTAATATGAATAAAATCAAATCGTTTTTTTATATTTTTTGTTTTATTTCAGCGGTTTTGGTTTTTTTTGCCGCCGCCGCTTTCAATAAGGCATATGCCGAAAACGTTTTGACGTTAAAAGGAATTTCGGTTTCGGAAAGCAAAAAAAATAATTCCTATTTTATATGGTTCAGATTTAACGGAAAACCGCAAAACGTTTTAAAAAATATGATTTTTAAAAAATACGGATTTGAAGCCGTTTTCAATAATGCATCTTCTAATGGGTCATCACGGCAGTCCAAGTTCGTAAATTTTAAAGGCAGCAGGCTTTTTAAAGCCGCCGAAATTATACCAGCCGGCAGTTCCGGATTAGATGCCGTTGTTTATTTTAAGAAAAATATTAAAATAGCAAGGAAAGACGTTTTTGCTTCTTTTTACCGTAATTATTTAGTCGTTAAAATAGTCCACGAATTTCCGGCCGATATATTTAAAAACGTAGGTAAGAAAAATGCCGTTTTAGCAAATAGCTCCGCGGCAGGGCAGGCAGGCAAGGTTAACGGCGTAAAATCAAAAAATCATCCTAAACCTTCAGCCGCATCGAATGCCGGCGCTTTTTCCAATGCAAAACATTTAAATTCAAAAAATTCTTCTTTAAAAAATCCGACCGGTTTAAATATGGGTATAGAAGCCGTTAAAACCGTAGTATATTTAGCGCTTATAATAGGCATGATTTACGGCATATATTTCTTTATGAATAAATTTAGAAACAGGGTTTCCGCGAAAGAAAAAATTAACAGCCTGAAAATAATATCTTCTATTAATCTCGGCAATAAAAAATCGATTCTGCTGATAGAAGTAAATAAAGAATTTTTTTTAGTAGGAGTTTCGCCTTCCAATATTCAGATGATAGGACGTTTAGAGGGAGTTCCGGCTCTGCAGAATTCCGGAATTTCCGATTATTCGGACAGGCAAGACAAAACTCCTGTAAAAGAAATAAAAGAATCGAAAGAAATTAAAGGAAAAAGTGCTAAACAATTTAATCCCCAAGCTTATGCATCATACGATGAAACGCCCGTTTACGGGAACTCAGGTTCGGACGATGCCGGAGATGCTTTAAACACCCCGTTCGTAAGTCCTTCGCCGGCCGTAAAAACCTACGGAAGATTTGCGGACGTTATGAGGGAAAAGGTCGGCGGAAGATCAGAGCATCCCGAAAATGCCGCCGCAGACGCTTTAGATAAATCCGGTAAAGTGAAAAATATCAACGAAGCCAAATTTAAAAACAAAGCAGATAACATATTTTTCGATATAGAAGAAAGACTTAAGGGGTTGATGGAGAGCGATGTTAAAAGTAAAAAGCTTTAAAAACACTTCGCTTTTAGCTTTGCCTGCTATCAGTATGACCGGTCATGCCGCACACTCGCAGGTATCTATGCTTATCCAGATACTTCTTATTTTCACGGTCATTTCGATAGCTCCTTCTATATTAATTATGATGACTTCGTTCGTCAGGATAGTAGTGGTATTGTCGTTTCTAAGAACTTCCATGGGGCTTACGACAGAACCGCCTAATCAGGTCATTATCGGGTTAAGCCTTTTTCTTACATTTTTTATAATGGCGCCTGTTATAAGTTCGGTATATAAAAATGCTTACGTTCCTTACAGCAAAGGTTTTATAGGAATTAAAAAAGCTTATAAAATAGGAATTCAGCCCGTCAGAGGTTTTATGCTTAAACAGACGAGGCTTAAAGACTTGGAGCTTTTCGTTAAAATGTCTAAAATAAAGAACGTTAAATCGCCTAAAGACGTGCCGACATACGTCCTCGTTCCGGCATTTATCGTAAGCGAGCTTACTACTGCTTTCGAGATAAGTTTTCTTATATATCTTCCGTTTTTGATATTAGATCTCGTAGTTTCGAGTCTTTTAATGTCGATGGGTATGCTTATGCTGCCGCCTACTATGATATCTCTTCCTTTTAAGCTCATGCTTTTCGTTATGGTAAACGGCTGGTATTTAGTAATAGGTTCGCTTGTACAGAGTTTTCATACATAGCGTGTAATTTGTTGCGTCAAATAGTTCGATAACTTTTAAACCCGACGAAAATATGTCTGTTGCGTTTGTAAATTTTATAATTCAAAAAGTAATACTTACGGTTTTATATTTAAGTGCGCCTCCGCTTATAGCGAGCCTTGCGATAGGAATACTTATAAGCATGTTTCAGGCCGTTACGCAGCTTCAGGACCAGACGCTTACTTTTGTTCCTAAAATTATCGTAGTTATAATCGTTTTGCTTATTTTTGGACCTTGGATGCTGAACATTATGGGAAATTTTGCGACGGTAATTTTTTCTCATTTTCCGGAATATATAAGAGGAGGAAGCTGATTTGCCGGCAATTATAATACATCAATATCTTTTAATAGAATTTATGCTGATATTTTTCCGTATTATCGCAATGATAGTCGCTCTTCCGTTTATCGGCAGTTCTTCCGTCCCAAAATGGGCAAAGATAGGTCTGGCTTTTTTTATGTCGTTAATAGTTTTTCCCTTAATAGTTAAAACTCAGGTAATCCCTCGCCTAAACTTGCCGGAGCTGATTTTAGCCGTTATTTCCCAAGCTCTAATAGGTATTATTTTCGGATTTTTAGTTCTTATAATTTTTACCGGCGTAGAAGTTGCGGGACAGCTTATAAGCATTCAGATAGGTTTCGGAATGATAAGCCTTATAAACCCCCTTATGTCTAATCAGCAGGTTTCTTTAATATCTAATTTACAGAACTACGTCGCTCTTATAATTTTTATCCAGACGTCCGCTTTTTTCTTTGTAATAGAAGGAATATACAGAAGTTTTCAAACTATTCCTCTGACTTTCGTAAATTTTTCGCCGCATATTTTCCAATATTTAGTTTTAAGGTCTAACGACATATTTTTAATAGGTTTGGATTTAAGCATCCCTATTGTTTTAGTAGCGGTTATATTAAACGTAATTATTGCTCTTATGGGGAGAATTGCGCCGCAATTTAATATTTTTGCCGTAGGTTTTCCTATAACTATAGCGGTAGGACTTCTCATGCTTTACATTACAGTGCCGTATTTTACCGATTATGTAATGCAGTCTTTCGGCGGCTTAAAAATGGAATTTAATCATATGATAAATTATATGGCATATATTAAAAAATAACTGTAAAATAAAATACATAACAATTAATAATTAATGTAATAAATTAAAAATGGCGGAAGATCAGTTCGACAAATCGGAACAGCCTACTCCCAAACGTATTCAAGACGCAAGGGAAAAAGGGCAGGTAATGAAATCGAGAGAGGTGACGACCGCTTTCGTTTTCGTCGCCGTAATTATATATCTTTATTTTAATATTTCCCATATCGGAAACGTTATCGACGACCGCTTGGTATATTTTTTATCTCATTTCTCTAATTTAAATTTAGGCTATACCGAATGTATAAAAATTATCGACGGTTTAATTTATACCGTAGCATACGCTATTCTTCCTTTTATCTTATTAGTATTGTTTGCCTCGTTAATTTCTAATCTCGCACAGGTAGGGTTTTTACTGACGTTCGAACCGCTTATTCCCGATATTACGAGAATAGATCCTGTTTCAGGCGTTAAAAGATTTTTTTCTCTTCAGTCTTTAAACGAACTCGTAAAATCTATTTTTAAATTTTTCGTATTGACGGCTATCGCATATTTTACCATCGCTCCTTATTTAAAAAAGATATTAGTATTACAGTATATGACGCCTTCATACGATGCCTTTTTTACCGTTAAAATTCTTTATAAACTTTTTTTTAACATAATTATGGCTTTGATAGTTCTCGCAATAGCCGATTATTTTTTCCAGAAATACAAGTATAACAAAGGACTGATGATGACTAAGCAGGAAGTAAAAGACGAAGCCAAACAGTTTGAAGGAGACCAGCAGGTTAAGGGAAAAATAAGAAAAATGCAGAGGGAAATCGCAAGAAGAAGAATTTTAAAAGAGGTTAAAAATGCCCATGTAGTAATTACCAACCCGACGCATTTTGCGGTAGCCTTAAAATACGACAATAAAAAACATAACGCCCCGGTCGTGATTGCTAAAGGCGCCGACAACCTTGCTTTGCTTATTAAAAAAATAGCAAGGGATAACGATATTCCGACGGTTGAAAATAAAATGGTGGCGCGCGCGCTTTACGAGACGTGCGAACCCGGACAGGCGATTCCGGCATCGCTTTATAAAGCGGTAGCCGAAATACTTGCCCATTTATATACTACAAATCAAAAATTTAAACAGATATGGAGCTTTATTTAAAAAATGGCTGAAAGAGCGGAAAACGCGGCGGTTATGCCCCGCAATATATTTTTCAGAAATACCGACGTAATGCTGGCGCTCCTTTTCATGATGGTTATAGGGCTTATGGTTATACCTATAACTACGTGGATGCTTGATATATTTCTGACTTTTTCGATATCTTTCGGCATAATTATTCTTCTTATTTCTATTTATGTTTTAAGACCGTTGGAATTTTCGGTTTTTCCGACTATTCTTTTGGTGGCTACGCTTTTCCGCCTTTCTTTGGAGATAGCCGCTACAAGGCTTATACTGCTTTACGGCTACAAAGGTCCCGATGCCGCCGGCGTCGTCATACAGTCTTTCGGGCAATTCGTCGTAGGCGGAAACTTTGCGGTAGGAATAGTAATATTTATAATTTTTATAGTAATAAATTTCCTCGTTATTACAAAGGGCGCGACCAGAGTTGCCGAAGTATCTGCAAGATTTACGTTAGACGCATTGCCCGGAAAACAGATGTCTATAGACGCCGAACTTAATTCAGGTTTTATAACCGATGCGGAAGCAAGGAAAAAAAGGCTGGATTTAACTAAAGAAGTGGACTTTTACGGTTCCATGGACGGCGCAAGCAAATTCGTCAGGGGAGACGTAGTAGCCGCTATAATCATTATTATAGTAAACATAATAGGCGGGCTTCTTATAGGAATATTCCAGCATCATATGACGATTTTACAGGCTGCTTCGGATTATACGCTTCTTACGGTAGGCGAAGGCTTGGTGGCGCAGATTCCGGCTTTAATCGTTTCTACTTCCGCAGGTATTATAATGACTAGGGCAAGCCGCGAAAGCGACCTGTCTAAAGATTTTTCAAATCAGTTTATATCTAATCCGAGAGTTCTTTATACCGCCGCCGGCATACTGTTTTTTTTCGGAATTATTCCGGGTCTTCCCCACTGGCCTTTTATACTCTTCGCAGCAATAGCAGCCTTAACGGGTTATATAATAGTAAGGGAATCGACTAAGAAAAAAACGGCAACCGCCAAAAAAACCGCCGAAGAAAAGAAAGAAATTCCGGAATCTCAGATAATAGAAAATGCTATGCAGATAGATATTCTCGAGCTTGAAGTAGGATATAACCTTATACCGTACGTAGATGCTTCCAGAAGCGGCGAACTTTTGGAAAGGATAAAAGGCATAAGGAAACAGCTTGCATCCGATATGGGTATTATAGTTCCGCCTATTCATATTAAAGATAATCTAAATTTAAAACCCAACGAATACATTTTCTTGATTAAGGGTATAGAAACCGCAAGATACGAAACTATGCCGAACAAACTTCTTGCCATGAACCCCGGCACCGTTTCCGAAAATATACCGGGCGTAGTTACGAAGGAGCCGGCGTTTAATCTGCCTGCCCTCTGGATTGACGAAGGATTGAAACAGAAGGCGATAATGGCGGGATGGACGGTCGTAGAAATACCTGCCGTTATAGCGACTCACATAGTCGAGATTATTAAAAACAATGCGGCGGAACTGCTTACCAGGCAGGACGTTCAAAAACTTCTCGATATACTTACCTCTAAATATCCAAAAATCGTAGACGAGCTTATCCCAAGCGTACTTTCGCTTAGTTCGGTCCAAAACGTCTTGGAAAATCTTCTTCAGGAGGGCGTTCCGATTAAAGATATGCTTACGATTGTAGAAGCCCTGCATAATTATGCGCCTAATACCAAAGACCCGACCCTGCTTACCGAATACGTAAGGAGCGCTTTAAAAAGAACTATAACTAAAACCTTGCTTGGACAGGATAATGCGGTTCATCCTCTTATGCTTGGAAAAAACTTGGAAACGGTAATTTTTAACGAGTATAATAAAACTAAAGAACAGGGAGCGGGATATTCGGGTATCGACCCTTCTTATTACGGCAAAATGGTTTCGGCTATAAAAGAAGGCGTAAAAAAAGCTTTAGACTCGGGGCAGTCTCCGGTTATTATGGCTCAGCCGCGCATAAGGCTTTTTTTGAGAAATATTTTAAACGAAATAATACCCGGTATAACCGTAGTTTCTACCGGAGAGATTTCGCCTAACATAAAAATTAAGCCCGTAGGTACGATTGAAATATCTTAAATCATTTTAATTAATTTAATTTTTGCCAAATTGACGATAATGAAAGTAAAATTGTTTAAAAACATTATAATTTAATTTTATGCAGATTAAAAGATACGAAGTTTTAGACATTAAAGATGCGATAAACCTTATAAAAAAAGATCTCGGCGAAGATGCGGTTATTATTTCTACGAGGCAGGTTAACGGGGCAGCCGGAGAACTCGGTTTTTTCGGCAAGCCGTTTCTGGAAGTTATCGCTGCTATAGATTATAAAGAGGAAGATATAATGCCTCCAAAAGACGAAACGTCGGTTTTTAATAAAGACATGCTTGCGCCTATTTACGACGACGTCAGGTTCTTAAAAGAAAATTTCGACAGTATAGTCGAGGATAAAGTCGATTATGCCCTTAACGTTAAATTTGAAGAAATTAAGAATTTCATGGAGGAAATAAAATTTGATTTGAACTTGCTTAAAAACGAAAGAACGTCCGGCGGAGGCGTGAAAGAAAACGATTTGCTGCTTTATTTAGACGGCGTTTCTTTCGACAGAAGCGTATCTTCTAAATTGATAGATATATTTTTTAAAGGGATAAAATTATCTAATTTTAAAAAAGAAGACAAAATCGAATATTTCAAGAAATTTTTCAAAAAGATAATAGAGAAAAAAACCGAAAGAAAAAAATTCGTTCGCTCTTTAGACGGAAAAATAGTAATAGCGGTTGCCGGCAACAGCGGTTCCGGTAAAACGTCCGTATCCGCAAAGTTATGCTCTAAGTTTATCTATGAGAAAAATCTTCACGTTTCTTTATGCTCTATAGATTCTTTAAAGATGGGAGGATATGAAACTTTAAAAAATTATGCCGGAAAGCTTAAGATAGATTTCACGGCAGCAAAGGATCCCTCGGGATTGAATGCTTTTATCGCCGGTTCGCGTTCGGACGTCGTAATAATCGATACATTTGCGGTTAACCATAATAACGTTTACCGTTTAAACGCTCTGGCTAAATTTTTTGAAGGACTGAAAGGTTCAGTCAATATAGAACTTGCAGTCCCTGCGCATTTTAAACATATCGACGCTTTAAGGTCATATGAATCATTCAGGAATAAAATAGGAGTCAACGGAATTATTATAACTAAAACGGATGAATCTAAAGGCATCGGCAATCTTGCCGGCTTGTTTATGCTTGAAGATTCCGCCGTAGATTACGTGTCTTACGGCGAAAATGTTCCGGAAGATATCGAAGAAGCAAACGCAGGCAACATTTACCAGTTATTTTTCCCGAAGCCTGCATCGTTATGAAGTTTTAAACCACCCCGGCAGGCTGCCGCCTGCCGCCCCTCCTTATAAAAAGGAGGGGAGCTAAAAAAAGTGTCACAAAATCGAACTGAGGAATATAAAAAATGAAAAGACAAGGAAACGGCAATTCATACACGAAAATAATTTCGGTTACAAGCGGCAAAGGAGGGGTCGGCAAAACGAATATAGTCTGCAATCTTGCATATTGTTTTGCTTCTATGGGAAAAAGAGTTATAATAATGGATGCAGACCTGAGTTTGGGAAACGTTTCGGTTTTGATGGGTATGATTCCGAAATACAATATATCGCAGGTTATATACGGAGATAAACAGCTAAGCGATATTATAATGACCGATCAGAACGGAATCATGATTCTTCCGGCATCTTCGGGAATACCTGAACTTTCTAACCTTACAGAACCCCAGAAGATAAATCTTATGTCGAGATTCGACGAATTTGCAGGCAGTTTGGAAGCGGGAGGGCAGCCTGTGGACGTTCTTCTCGTGGACACCGGAGCGGGTATATCGTCGAACGTTTTATATTTCAATCTCGCTGCAAGCGAAATATACGTCGTAGTTACTCCGGAACCTACTTCCATTACCGACGCTTACGCGCTGATAAAGGTTTTAAGCACTAAATACGGCGAAAAGTATTTTTCTATTATAATTAATAACGTAAAAAGCGAAAAGGAAGCAAAGGACGTTTATAAACACTTAAGTCTTGTTTCCGATAAATTTCTTAAAGTAAATTTAAATTATCTCGGACATATTATAAGCGACGATAATCTTTCGCGTTCGGTGATAATGCAGAGACCTGTTTCGAACATTTTTCCGGATTCAAAATCTTCGCAATGTTTTAAAAAATTGGCGTATAATATATTGTCTCAAAAAGACAATAAAATATCTAACGGCAACATTCAGTTCTTTCTCAACAAACTCCTGACGTCGTTATCGTAATATAACTGCAGTGCCGGAATTCAATTCCGGTACTGCCGCAAAACGTAATATGCAAAAAATAGACGAAAAGTCAAAAAAATTAATAGAAGAAAATTTTAATCTCGTAAATAAAGTCGCAAACTTTATGTCGCTGAAATTTAACGGCGTAATAAATAAAGACGATATTATAGAGTTTGGAATTTTCGGATTAATAGATGCGGCTATAAAGTTCGATCCGTCAAAAAACGAAAATTTTCGGTTTTATGCGGTGACGCGGATAAAAGGCACTATATTGGACAATGTCCGCAAACTTGATTATATGCCGAGAAACGTCCGCGAGCTTTCAGGAAGAATAGAAAAAGTTTATGCTAAATTAGAGCAGAAACTTGGAAGAATGCCTTCGGACGAAGAGATTGCGGAAGAATTAAGCATAGGAATAGACGAACTTAACGAAATGTTTTATAAAATAAGAGGAGCCTCTTTTTTAAACGATAAAGATTTTATATCTATGGATAAGCCGAAGTCCGAGTCTTTAGACACTATAGAAAGCAAAGAGCCTTCGGCTATCGACGTACTTTTAAAGGAAGAAAAGAAAAATATTCTGATAAAATATATAGACATGCTTGAAGAAGTTGAAAAAAATGTTTTAATGATGTATTATTACGATGAACTTACTTTAAAAGAGATAGGTCATATTTTAAATTTAACCGAATCTAGAATATGTCAGATTCATTCTAAATCAATTT
>JAJZJX010000045.1 GCA_021850985.1 bacterium | reverse complement strand
TATTATTCCAGGTCGTATCCGACTGCTACGAAACAAAAAGCATCATTATAACCACGAACCTCGAGTTCGGTAAATGGATTAACATATTTTACGATAAGGAGATGACTGCCGCTATGATAGACAGACTCATACATCATAGCAGACTTTTGCTTTTTGAAGGCGAAAGCTATAGGGTAAAGAACTCGCTTATAAGAAAATAGCCGGTTTTTATAAGAGGGGGGTACCCCCCTCTTATAATGATATATATAAATACTATTTGTAATAAATATTGACATATTAAAGATAATATGCTAAATTAAGTATAATTAAGGAGGTGAAGGTTAAAATCAAATTAGAGCACGATGAAAGAATAAGGAGTTAAAGTAAAATAAATTATTATAGCTTAAAAGATTATTTATCATTAACAAACTAACTTAAAAAAATCCCCAGGTAGGGGTAGGGAATTTATTCTGCAAAAGTGGGGAATTTGTTTTGCAATACACAGATAAAAATTATAATGATTGAAGACGATAACGAAATAGCAAGTCTTTTAAAAGAATATCTACATAAGTTTAATATAGAGCTTATAAATTTTGAAAGTTCAAAAGAAGGGCTTGTAGCAATTAATAATAGCTACAATAATTTTGACCTATTAATTTTAGACCTTACTTTGCCCGATGTTGATGGACTAAAGGTATGTAAATTAGTTTCTGAAATTTCGGATATACCTATTATAATTTCTTCGGCTAGAAGCGACGATGCCGACGTAGTGACGGGTCTTGAAATAGGAGCTGACGATTATGTTTCAAAACCTTATAACCCAAGAGAGCTTGTAGCCAGAATAAGATCGGTAATAAGAAGAAAAGACAGAGAAAATGATGGACAAAAGCTTGATGGAACTTATGTTTCCGATATAAATTCAATAAATATTTATTCAAATAACAATGCAGAAATAAAAAATAATAATATAAAAAACAATATAAAATATTTTGAAATTTATGAAGATAAAATGATTATAAAAAAGGAAGGGGAAACATTAGATTTAACGTCTGCCGAATATGAATTATTCTCAATTTTGCTTAAAAATAAAGATAGAGTTATAACAAGAGATTTTATTCTTGAAAATATGAAAACAATGAATTATGAAAGCATTGACAGAAGCGTAGATGTAATAATAGGAAGGATAAGAAAAAAAATATCGGACGACCCTAAGAATCCAAAATACATTAAATCAATTAGAGGATACGGATATAAATTTGTAGAGTAAAGAAGCTGCACCAATTGTAACAGGTATAATAAAAGAACATCGGATGCAGATATAAAAGAATGGTATAAGTTTTTAAAATAAGAATAAATAAAAAATTAGGCGTAGCCTACTATCATACATGAAGAGTTATTGCTATCGGTATAAATTTGTGGAATATAAAGCAATATGACAATAAATAGACATTCAGTTTTATTTAAAATTAATATTACTTTTATTTTAAGTTTTACAATATTACTGTTTTTTTATCTTTTTGCACATAAAATTGTAAATCATATTGAAACATTTCGTTTTATAAGAAAGATGATATTTCTGGCAAAAAACAACAAATTAGCTAATAATAAATTTTCAGACATAGATTTAATTAAAAATAAAAATATTGCCGATAAAATTTTAAAAAATGGAGAATTAATTTTTAAGAGAACTCCGCCCAGGATAAATTATACTTTAATTTTATTAAAGTATAATGGAAGCGAATATGTATATTTAAAATCAAAAACAAATAATGCCGATTTTTTGGTAAAAAGAAATATGAGAGCTAATATACAGGAAATTTTATTGGCTGCATGGCTTAGTTTAAATTTAATTCTTGCTTTTTTATATATTAGCATATACAGGTCTATACATCCTTTAAGTAAATTTAGAAATAAAATGGAAGAATTTAAAAAAGGCGATATAAATATAGATTTAGATGAATACATTCAAAGAAAAGATGAAATAGGCTATATTGCAAAAGAATTTAAGGAGGCAATTAATAATGTTAAAAAAACTTTAAATACAAGAGCATGGTTTATAAGAAATGTTGCGCATGAATTAAAAACTCCTATTACCAAAGGGAAGATTGCATTAGAATTGTTAAAAAACGAGAATGAAGATAAAAAAAGAATATTTTCAGATATTTTTACAAGGCTTGAAATGCTTATAAATGAATTATTCGCAGCAGAAAAAATAGCAATAAGCGATACAATTCTTAACTTAGCGCCATGCAATTTTACCGATGTTATAAATAGGGCTAAAGAACTTCTTTTTATAGGAGATGGAAATTCAAAAATAAATATTATATCGGATGAAGACTATATCGTTAAAGCGGACTTTGAATTACTGAGCATAGCTATTAAAAACTTATTAGATAATGCAATCAAATTCAGCATAGATAAAAAAATAGATAAAATAGATAAAAAAGTAATTATTAATGTAGAAAAAGGCATATTAAGTTTTATAAATGCGGGACAAAAACCGTCGATATCTGAAGAATTTATGTTTGAGCCTTTTTTGAAAGACCTTTCTTTAAAAAATAAAGACGGTTTCGGTTTAGGTTTGTATATAACTAAACAAATATTAGAAAAGCACGGACTAATCATAATATATAAATATAAGGACAACAAAAACATTTTTTCAATTGATTTAAATAAGATAATATATTCTAAAAAGCAATTAATTTAGTTTGCCAATCTTTAAATAATAAAAATATAAGAAATATAAGAAATATAAGAAATATAAGAAATATAAGAAATATAATCAAGATAATTATATTAAAAAGCAATCATAATAAAAATAAATATATAAATAACAAAAAAATAACAAATTAAAATATTAAATGTTAAAGGAGACTAAAATGAAAAGATTAATTATTGTATTGTTAATGGCATTTGTTTTTATGGGTAGCTATTTTATTGAAAATAGCACGGCTATGGCTTATTCAAATTTTATGAAACATAAAATGAATCATAATTATAATAAGTTTAATTTTAAAAAAATGGATGTGCTTAACTTATTTATGCTAAAAAGAAAACTTCATCTTACGCATGTCCAGTTTAAGCAAGCGCATTTAATTAAAAGAGAAGAAATTAAAGCATTGAGAAAAAATATGGTGAATTTCAGAAATCCTATGCTAAATGCTCTTAAATCAGGAAAATTCAATAAAATCGTTTTTATATCTGATATTACAACTAATGTAAAAAATATTGCAGAAATTAAAGCCAGTTTTATTTCTAAATTTTTTAAAATTCTAACTCCTCAACAAATGCATATTTTTACAAATAAAATTACAAATAAAATTAAAAATAAAATTAAGCATTTAGAGATTATGAAAAAAATTATTAATAACAGATTGAAAATGATGAAAGAAAATTTGAATAATTAAAAGGTATAATACTCCCCAAAAACTGGACTGAGGTCTAAGGTGTATGATAAATTATAAAATCATACAAAGGGGAGAAAAAACGATGTTTAAAAACAGAAAAAATTATGATTCAAAATTTAAAGCCAAACTGGCATTAGAGGCAATTATCGGAGACAGAACCATATCTCAACTATCTTCCGATTACGGCGTGCATCCCAACCAGATAGGCTTGTGGAAGAAAAAGCTTCTCAATGGCCTGCCGATGATTTTCGATATTAAAGAAAATACCGGCGCAAAGGATAATGAATTTGAATCCGAAAAAAACGAGCATACCGGCGGAATCTTATAAATATCCCTATCTATTAAAAAATCTCTTGATAGACAAGCCGAACTTCGTCTGGTGCGCCGATATAACCTATATTAGATTATTAAACGGCTTGCTTATCTTTTTGCCGTAATGGACTGGTATTCCAGATACGTCCTTGCTTGGACCCTGTCCAATACGTTAGACGTTTATTTCTGCGCAGATGGGTTAGAAAAATCGCTATCTTCCACAAAGCCGGAAATATTTAATACGGATCAGGGTTCGCAGTTTACAAGTTCCGAGTTTACCAAACTGCTTTTGGATAACGACGTTAAAATATCCATGGATTCTAAGGGTCGTGCAATAGGCGATATATTTATAGAAAGGCTATGGCATTGAAAAAGCACGTCTTTTTCAGGTAAAGTATGAAGAGGTATATCTTAATGCTTACGAATCTCCTAAAGAAGCATATAGAAGACTTTCGGATTACTTTCATTTTTATAACAACGAAAGACCGCATCAGTCTTTGGGATATAAAACGCCGTACGAGGTGCATTTTAGTTAAGTTTATCAAGACGGCGGACGAAAAATGAATCCCTGCGCAATACTCTTTCGCTTAAGCTTCAAGAGTATTGCTTCGGGCATAAACGACATGCGTTTATATATCCGCCGTGCGAAATATATTAATTTTAACCCAAAAGAGGACATTTCTAAATTGCCTTGACATAACAAATAAATTTTATTGACTTTTACAATATAATATTATATATTTAGATATAAAAGAATTAATTATGATAAAGCACTGATTAGTTAATTTGGAATATTATTTAAACAGAACATAATTAATTATTATTAATTAAAATAGTAAATTAACAAACGATAATACACCTTAAGAAATTGAAATTTTAGTCTTGACTTTGGGGAGTACTTTATATTGCAGCCATTTGCTTAACCGGAATACCCATTAGACTTATGCAGCTAAAATGGGATAATATCATTAAAGATGAAGTATCAAATTATAAAGATGTAATATTTGACGCGGTATGGAGAACTTTGAAACCGTAAAATTTTTAGTTGTGCATAATTAATACCGATTGTTCGGTAATAATTATTTCTTAATTGAATATTAACAAAGGTGATGTTATGAAAAGTATGGCTATTATCATTCAAAAAGATGCTTATGATTTAATTTTAACAGGATTAGCATTTGCATATCTTGGAACAGCGGTTTATGACGAAGTTAATATTTTGTGTGTCAACTGGGCAGTAAAGCTTCTTTCAAAAGAAGGCGTAAAAATTAAATTGGATCACCCTGATGCTTCATTGCAAAGAATTAAGGAAAATTTAGCTAAGGCCGGACTTCCAACAGATCTATATGACATCGTTAAAGCATTAAAAAGTACGAATAAAGTTCATTTTTATGCCTGTTCTTTGGCAGCGGCAATTTTTGAAGTTGACCAGAAAGATTTAATCCCTGAAGCGGACGGAATTGTCGGTGCAACATGGTTTCTTACCGAAAAAGCCGAAAATGCTACAATCTTTATGCAATATTAATAATATTAAAATTTAATTTACTTTAATTTTGCAATAGAAATTTAATTTTCTGGATTCCCGCGAAAGCGGGAATCCAGTATTTACATATAATATAAAGAAAAAGGTATCTGATTTATTTATTCCCTCACTCCCGACTTAGTTTGCCGAGATCGCAAGCAAATATAATATAGTTAGAACATCCTATTTTTTGTCCCCATTTTTTATTTTTTTTATGTCAAATTGACATTTTAAATTTGTAATATTACAATATTATTATATTAATAAATTAAGGAGGTTAAAATGGCTATATCAACTACGACTCTTAGGATTCCAGAAGATAAATTAAAACTGATAAGGGCGATAGCCGGATACGAAAACAGGCCATTATCCGAAATATTTTCAGAAATTTCAATTTCTTAGGTGTATTATCGTTTTATAATTTACTATTTTAGTTGATAATAATATTTTATGTTCTGCTTAAATAATATTCCAAATTAACCAATCAGTGCTTTATCATAATTAATTCTTTTATATCTAAATATATATTATATTGTTAAAAAATAAAGGTGTCAAATTTATTATTAAAAAAATATTTTTAAAAAATTTAAAAAATATCTTGCATTTTATACCTTATAAGATATAATATAAAAATGAGTAACGGGGGATGGCAAATAAACTTTTTCAAAAACGGCGACAAGTCGCCAATAGAAGATTGGCTTAACGATTTGCCAATCGGCGCTATGTCTAAAATATTACGACATATAGAACTTCTTAAGGATAACGGTCCCTTTTTGAAAGAACCGTTTGTAAAGCATATAAAGAATAAAATATACGAATTAAGAACAAAAGACAAAGACGGCATATACCGTATCCTTTATTTTTTATATAAGGAAAAAACCTTTATATTATTACACGGCTTCGTCAAGAAAACCGATAAGACCCCTGGCGACGCAATTAATATTGCGGAAAAAAGAATGAAAGAAATTATAAGCAAAGCATAAAACGAGGTTAAACAAATGGACGATTTTACGAATTATCTAAACGAACAGTTAAAAAACAAAGAATTCAAAGAAGAATGGGATAAGCTCGAACTCAGGTATCAGTTTGTCCGAAAGCTTATATCCTTAAGGGAAGAAAATAAAATATCACAGGCGGAACTGGCAAAAAAGGTCGGAACCACCCAGTCCGTTATTTCAAGGATAGAAAACGGGAGCGTTAATATCGGTATAGACATGATACAGAGAATAGCATCCGCTTTCGGCAGGACAGCCGAGGTATGTTTGTGAATATTATTTTCCGAAAACGCTTCAGACGGTGATAGCCAATAACGGTACCGAGAAAAGAAAAGGTATCTTGAAAGAAAAGGTATCTATCAAAGAAAAGGTATCTGATTTATTTTTTTTAAATATTTTATGAAAATCAAACAATTTCAGGTAGATGCATTTACCGACCGTGTTTTCGGCGGCAATCCCGCCGCAGTCTGTCCTCTTCAGAGTTGGCCGGAAGATAATCTCCTTCAATCCATCGCCGAAGAAAGCAACCTATCGGAAACAGCATTCTTCGTGCCTGCCGGAAATTATTTCGAACTAAGGTGGTTTACTCCCGTTAAAGAGGTAGACCTGTGTGGGCATGCAACCCTGGCGGCGGCTCACGTCATATTCGAACATATCGGGCATCAAGCGGATTGCGTAATATTCAAGACCAGAAGCGGGGATTTGACGGTTAAGAAAAACGGAAATATGCTTGAGATGGATTTTCCCTTATATACGCCGAAGCCGTGCATAATGCCGGAGTATCTTATATACGCCAAAGCCGGGCATAATGCCGGAGTACCTTGCGGAAGGGCTTGGAAAAACGCCTGTTATGGTGCTTGAGGCGCAGGATTACATTGCCATATATGACAGCGAGGAAGCCGTCCGCTCTATTATTCCAGATCAGACATTGCTTAATCGTCTTGGTTTGCGCGGGGTATCAGTCACCGCCCCGGGCGATAACGCGGACTTCGTCAGCCGTTTTTTTGCGCCCAAACTCGGCGTTCAGGAGGATCCCGTATGCGGTTCATCTCATTGCGAACTTGCCCCTTACTGGGCAGACAGGCTGAATAAAAACATTTTAAAAGCCAAGCAGGTTTCCAAACGAGGCGGGGAAATATTATGCAGGGTGGAAAAAGAAAAAGGCCGCGTGGTTATATCGGGGCGTGCGGTAACGTTTATGGAAGGGGATATTTATCTGCCGCTGTAACGGCGGTTATTTTTCTTTTTCTATTTTGAATCCTATTTTCCGGACTTGTTTTTCTGGCGGAGCCATAAGCTGATGGATGGCGTCGAAGACTATCTTGAACTGGGCGTCGTATTTCTTTTCGAGATTTTCCAGCTTCTTGGCTAAATCCTTATGAGAAGATATCATCTCACGCAGTTTTACAAATGCCCTCATTATTTGTATATTTACCTCTATGGCCCTTTTGCTGTGCAGAATGCTTGATAACATAGCTATTCCCTGTTCGGTAAATGCGTAGGGGGTTGCGCGGCGCATACCTCCCCAACTTGAAATCACAATTTGTGATTTCAAGTTATCAAGCTCTTCTTTTGTGAGCTGAAACATGAAATCTTCCGGGAAGCGTTCTATGTTTCGTTTAACAGCCTGGACCAAAGCCCTGGGTTCCACATCGTATAACTCGGCAAGGTGAATGCTTAACATTACCTTTTCGCCACGGATAAAATATATTTTGTTTTCGATAAATTCGGTCGGAATGATTGAACCCGGCATCGTTCTCCCCCTTATTTTTAATTATAAAAATTTTATCTTATTTTCCCCCACACGTCGTCAACCGCTTTCTTTAGCGTATCTGGCACCAAATGGCTATACCTCTTCGTCATCTGCGTCGTCCTGTGTCCCAGAAGCTCCCCCGTAATATAAAGGCTCGTCCCATTCATTACCATTTTGCTTGCGAAGACGTGCCGCAAGTCGTGTATTCTTAAGTCTTTTAATCCAGCGTTGCGACAGGCGGTCATAAAAGACTTGCGGAAATTGCCTATTTTAGCCCCGTTTTTATTAAAGACATACAAACAGTCCTGATTTTTTTCTACCGCCTTTAAAAGCTCTTTTAAGGGCTTTGAAATAGGGATATACCTATCATACTTGGTTTTAGTCCCTTTTATAGCAATAACATCGTTCTGTAAGTCAACGTCGTCCCATTTAAGGTTTAAAGCTTCGCCCTTCCGGCAGCCGGTATAAATCAGGAAGGTTATTAAGTCTCTGGTCAGTTTATTCGTAGCGCCGGAAATAAGTTTATTAATATCTTCGTCGGATAAGGTTTTAAGGCGGGATAGTTCGT
>JAJZJX010000015.1 GCA_021850985.1 bacterium | reverse complement strand
TAAAAGAACTGAATCCACAGCCGTATTGGGGATTCGATGATTTAGAGCATAAAGCCGGAACGAAATTATTAAATTGTTTTTACGTTCAAGCCGAAGTTAAAAAAGAGAATAAAAAAGAATTTTATAAATATTCAAAAGTTATGATGTTAGAGAAATTTAATTTCGAAGAATTCTTAAATCAAATAGAAAATGCAAATATTTTGGTAGATTTCGACGCTCGCACCGGACATAATCATGGAACTAAGTTTAGGATAAGGCAAGATAAGTTATATTTGTTATACAAGAAAAAGACTGTAATTATTTGACTTTTAGATGATGTAAATTAATTTTGATAAAAGGAAATAATATGAGAGGGGAACAAAAATAGATGGCAACTAAATAAAATTTCTTAATGATGTTAGGAAAGGCTTATTTACTGCGGTTTTTAATGGTGGAGCTGATCGGGGTCGAACCGACGACCTCTTGCATGCCATGCAAGCGCTCTGCCAACTGAGCTACAGCCCCATTGTGTAAATTCCGGTTTAATTAATTTATTTTATAATACTATAATATGAGGTTTTAAGTCAATAAAAAATATAAACCTTAATCCTGCAATAGAAAGTTTTTAGATTTTTATTTTGTTCGGATAAACAAAAATGTAAGAAAAAGGTGTCTGATTTTATTTTTTTGCATACGAAACAGGTCAAATTTTATAAAATTCTTTCGCAAAAAAATTAATCTGACACCTTTTTCTGGGTATAATTTCTATTGCAGGATTAAGGATAAAGTAGAATAAAGTTTTGTTTATGGAGTTTGTTTGTTGACACCTTATAATACAAGAGAGTATAATTAAATTAAATTTTTTAAAATATTTGGAAAACGAAAATTATTCATATATACATTATAAATAATAAAAAAGGATTTGCAAAAATGTTTAATACGGCCCTGTATGCTATAAATTTCGGGGATTTTTATTACGAAAATCTTGATTGCTTCATAAACTATTCTAAAATCGGTTTAAAAGAAATAGTGCTCATACATGTAATAGATCCGGCCCTTTTTCATCACAGCCTTTATTCCGTTTATAAAAAAGAAGACGAAGAAAAAATAAGGAAATTTGCGGAAATAAAGCTCGAAGATATTAAAAAATATTTGGAAAAATCGGGGTTCGGCGTAAGATATGTCATAAGGGTAGGTAACGTAGCAGAGGAAATTGCCGATGAAGCAAAAGCCGAGAATATAGATTTTGTAGTTTTAGATAAAAAGGCTGATGCAAAAAATAAAGGGTATTTTTCATTTTACGGTTCTCCTTTGTACGATATAATTCTAAAAACGGAAAAGCCGATACTTGTCATGAGAAGGGTTTTGTTTCATTCTTCGAGCGATTTCAGGAACGATGCGAAAACGAGCTGCAGAAATCTGTTCGACGATATAGTTTTTGCTACAGATTTTTCCGATTTTTCGTTTAAAGCTATACCGTTAATTTTGAAAATACCCGTCGATGTAGTTAAACTCCTCACCGTTTTGCACGTTATAGACGAAAAATTAATCAGAGGACTAAAGGATTTTGCTCAAGCCGAATTGGAAAATTACGAAAAAAATCTTGCCGATAAATTTGAATCCGTAATGCGGGGACTTGATTACAGGTTTGCAAAGGAAAAGTCCAATATTGCCATAGTCGTTAAAAAAGGCGCTCCTTGCAAGGAAGTGATCGATTTTATAGAAGAAACGGGAAAAAAACTATTAATTTTAGGTTTTAAAGGGAGAGACAAAGAAGGAATAAAAGAAATTCTTTTCGGAAGTACCGCGGAAAGGATAATTAATGCCCTGCCTTGCTCGATATTTATCGCTAAATGAAATAAAAATTGATATTTTATATTCAATCTGCAACGACGGGCGTATTTGTATTTTTATACGATTTAGCGAAAAATCCGAATAAAACGGTGGCAAAAATTAATGCAAAGGCAACTAAGCTATATGCATTTATATAATTAAAGTAATCGAAAACCGCGCCTACGGCAACAGGTCCCAGAACAAAACCGAAATCGCTTAATGTTCTGTAAATGCCTATTGCCTCGTCGTAACGGTTTTTGTCCACGCTGTCCATTAAATAAAGGTTTCTTGCGGGACCTGAAAATCCGCCGCCAGCGCTTAATAAAATAATAGATAATCCGAACGATATCAAGTTTTTAAATATTATAAAACTTAGAACTCCGACTGCAGTAATTATGAAAGATGTTATTATAGATTTTTTAACTCCCATAACGTTTATAACTCTGTCGGAGTAATATGTAAGAACGACGCCTATTACCGCCGATATAGAAACAAGCAGCCCTATGTCCGCTTTATTTAAACCCATTATGCTGTATCCTACTAAAGGTACCAGTTCTCTTCTGGACCCTATTCTTGAAAAGAAAAAAGTAAACGTTAAAAAACATAATGCGATAAAATTAAAATTATACAGAAGCAAAAAATATTTTTTACGCGTATTCATTCCAGAATTTTTATCGTAATTAATATTAGCATTCTTAACTTTTCCGGCATTTTTATCTGCACCGGCAGTTTTGATATAATCCTTGCCGTATTCATCTATTCCGGAATTTAGAGCGTTATCCTCTTTATCCGTTTTTATTTTTATGTTTTCTTTTACGTTTTCCCCATTATCTTCTAAGGGTGTTTTGTTTATATTATTTATGCCGTTCAGGAATTTTTTATTGTAAAAAGCTATTATCACTCCTGCGGCCATTATTAAAGCGTAAAGCAAAAATGCAGCTTTATCGGAAAATTCGTAAGCGACGACGGCGCCGAGAAACGGCGCGGAGCCCATAGAAAGCCTTCTCGCTATCATATACCTGCTTAAAACTTTAGCTCTCTTTTCTTCTTTGTAAAGGCGTTTAGTCAGTATTATCATCGAAGACGTGTTGATTATACCAGAACCGAATCCCTCGAGAAATCTGAATAAGAAAAGCTGATAATATGAAGTTGAAAGCAGGTATCCTACTGCGCCAAGAAAAATAGACAGTATTCCTATATGTATATATTGCGCATTCAGTTTTTTGCTTATAATGCTTATGGGAATATTTACGAATATGCGGGCAAGTCCGAAAGATGCGATTATTAAACCGATGGTGATTATGCTTGCGCCGAGGCTTTTTGCGTAAAGAGGAAGCACGACGGTATTTAATCCAAGCCCGAAATCGGCAAGAGCTATAGTCGAAAGTATAGCAATTAAAAGTCTTTTTGTGGATGCAGACGCCGGCGACGGTTTTGGTTCCATAACAAGTTATTTTACAGTATAATGACTTTTTAGTCAATTATTGCTTTGCACCGGTGTTGTTAAATTAATAGACTTGATATATAATTAATAATATGACGGATTTATATTTAAAAAACGACGAACGCGAAAGCGGTTCAAGTTCCGGACATTCTAAAAATACCAAAGCCGTTCAGGATACTATTGCTCTGCTTCAAAAATACCTTGCCGCAGAAGTAGCAGGCAGAGATCTTTACGTTGAGCAGGCTAAAACCCTCAAAGACCCTATTTTAGTTCAGGCTTTAAAATCTTTTGCGTCCACCGAAAGCGGACACATTATAAACATAAGAGAAAAAATAACCGAACTCGGCGGAACGCCGAATACTTTAAACTCTATCAGGGAAGCTCAGAAAGGCGTGAGTGAGGCGTCGCATCAGGTTTCGGCTCCTCTTGATATGCTTAGAATCGATTTAAAAATAGAAGAAAATGCAATTAACGATTATACCGCAGGATTGGAAGTAATTGACGACCCTGGCGTGAGAGCGCTTATAGAAAACAATCTTGCAGAAGAAATTCACCATTCTTTATACTTGTCGAAAAGAATAAATGAAATTTTAGAAACTACCAAAGCTCGTATCGGCGCCATTAAAGGAATAGAAAAGCCCGGAGGGAAAGAAGCTTCCGAAATTTTTAAGGCTTCGGTAGAGGTCGGACAAGCAAGGCTTAAACGAAGCTGGCTGGAAATGTCTATGTCTGGTCTTATAGCAGGTATGAACGTTACTTTCGGTATAATTGCTTCTTCGTACGTTGCCGGAGCAACGGCTCCTTTAGTCGGTGCTGATGTGGCAAAAATCCTTGGAGCGCTTTTTTTCCCTATAGGTTTCATGTTTTTAATGATAGGCAAAAGCGAACTTTTTACTGAAAATTTTTTAGTTCCGGTTACCGCAGTCATCGCAAAAAGAGGCGGAATCCTTGAGCTTTTAAAATTGTGGTCGCTTACGCTTATCGGAAATATGGCGGGTATTTTTATTTTTGCGCTCGTAATAGCAGGCTCGTTAAATCAGATTGTTCCGTCTTTCGTTGTTAATCACATACACGGCGTTGCAAACAGCTATATGGATAGAACGCCTTTTGTAATGATTTTAAGCGCTATTTTTGCCGGCTGGCTGATAACGCTTATGACGTGGCTCTTGATAGCGTCAAGCGGCACCCTTGCAAGAATATTTATTATATGGGTCGTCGGTTTTATGATTTATCTGAACTCTTTCAGCCATATAGTAGTGGCGTCGTCGGAAATTTTAATAGCTATAAACACAGGTTCGCATATTTCATATATTTCTTGGCTTTACGGTTATGTCCCGTTAACGCTTCTCGGCAATATGATAGGCGGTTTATTTTTCGTTACGATTCTGCAGTATTTGCAGATTTTACATGCCGCTCCCACGGTTCCGGACGAACATATTTCCGCTTCTTCGTACGAACTTGATATGATGGGCGGCGGAAACGGCAGGGCAAAGTATGATGCAATGGAAAACGTAGAAAATATAGAGGACACGCTTTAAATAACCCAAAATTGCCGATAGAAAGTTGTAAAGTTAGATAAAATAAAGCAATAATTAAGGAAAATTCGGAAGGAAAAGGTGTTAGATCTTATTTTTTGCATTAGCTAAAAAAGTCAATCAATATATAAAGTTCCTGAAAAAAAATAATCTGACGCCTTTTCCTATCGGTAATTTTAGGAATAAAATTTGACTTTTTTATTTATTGTGATATTATAAATAATAAATGATTATTTGAGATATTATTGTATTTAAGTTTGATATTTGAGCAGATATAAACGAAAACGGTAAAGCAGGAGAGCTTTATGGAATATGATGAAAATGGAGTAAGTATTGTTCCAGCCGAATTAAAAAAAGAGATTTTCGAAGAAGCAAGAAAAGATTTCCGTTATGAAGAATATGTCAGAGGTTGTTTAAACTGCGGAGTCTGTACCGGCGGATGTCCGCCGCACAGATTTTTCGATTTTTCCCCGCGTATAGTCCTGCAAAAAATGAAATCAAAAGACCCTGAACTTATTTGGACGATGATGGACGAATATGTATGGGCGTGTTTCCAGTGCTTCACGTGCGCTATGATTTGCCCGTTCTTAAACAGTCCGGGAGGAGTTATAGCTATATTAAGGGAAATTGCGGTTAGAAGGGGATTTGAATCGGCAAAAAAAGTTTTAAAACCATATTCACGCGTACTCTTAAAACTTACCGCATACGGCAACCAGCTTTCTCCTGATATGATACAGCCGGATTTCTTTCCG
Source organism: bacterium (assembly GCA_021850985.1). GTDB lineage: Bacteria > SZUA-79 > SZUA-79 > Acidulodesulfobacterales > Acidulodesulfobacteraceae > Acidulodesulfobacterium_A. Next base: position 35,009 of record JAJZJX010000015.1, on the reverse strand, counting down.
GACTGGGGTCCCCACATCGGATATGCATCAACCGACCTTGCCGTAAAAAGAAAAGCAATCCCTATGCCGACCCTTCAGGTTACTAATCTGGCATGGGACGTCGCTCCCGAAACGATGAAAGAATTATACGACATATTCGACGAAGCGGGAGTTTTTAAAATAATAGAAGCCGTCGATCCTTCGCTTTACGAAATAATACAGGATATCGTGGACGATGTCAGGAGTTCTTGACAGGAAGCGTCATTAATTAAGTGGAGAGAAAAAACTGGATTCCCGCCAGTGCGGGAATGACAAAATGACCTCACAAGGCTTGAAAAGCCATATCGGAAGCACGCATTTATCAAAGCATCTTCTTTGATGCGTGCTGTAGATGGCGAAGCGTTAATCCAGAAATAAGGAGACATAAACATGGCTATAGAAATCAGCAACAGGCTCGGTCTTGCAAACGTAAAATCGGATTATATCCACACTGCGGGAAGAAAACTCGAAGATATACATGAGAGGCTGCTTGAACTTGAAGCAAAAGGCGAGGTTAAGGTAATACACGTAAAAGACGAAAACAAACCTATAGAAGCTGAAACTCTGCTTGGCTGGAAGAAAAAAATCCCCACAAATAAATTATGGCATCACAAATCCTGCGGACAGTGCGGCAATATTCCGGGCTATCCGGTTTCGCTTCTGTGGTTTATGAACCAGATGGGTTTGGAATATGTCGATGAAAGAAATCAGACGTCGTGTACCGCCTGGAATTACCACGGGTCAGGAACGTCCAACCCTGTCGGGCTTGCCGCCGTTGCGGTAAGAAACTGGCACAGGGCATACGAATTAGGTTTATTTCCGCTTTTTCATTGCGCTACGACGTTCGGCGACTATAAAGAGATGAGAAATTTGCTCGTCGAAAACAAAGAACTGCGAGACGAAGTCCGCAGAATTATGCAAAAAATAGGAAGAGATTTAGTCATCCCCGAATATATCGTGCATTACAGCGAATGGGTGCATGTTATGCGTTTTGAAATTGCAAAGTTAAAAAAATACGATTTAAGCAGCGTTATAGCTACCGTTCATCCTGCTTGCCATACATATAAAATGATTCCCGAAGACTGTATTTACGACAAAGATATATATGCCGGAAAAAGAACTGCCGTTTCTACCGGAGTAATGCTTGCTCTCGGCGCACAGGTTGCGGATTATTCTACATGGTACGACTGCTGCGGTTTCGGTTTCAGGCATATATTGACGGAAAGGGAAGCGTCGAGGTCTTTCGTAATGGACAGAAAAATAAGGCCGATGGTAAGGGAAGCCCATTCCGACGTCTGCATTACACAGGATACCGGATGCACCACTACATTGGATAAAAACCAGTGGATAGGAAAAGCTATGGGCTACACGGAACAGGTTCCGGTTATGGCTGACGTTATGTTTGCGGCGTTAGCGTGCGGCGCGGACGTTTTTAAAATAGTCCAGCTTCAATGGCATACGACCGATTGGAGACCGCTATGCGATAAAATCGGAATAGACTGGAAAAAATCCGAAGAAGAATACAACGCCTATCTCGAAGAACTTAAAGCGGGCGGTAAAACAGTTAATTTATATGAGTATCCTAAAAGTTAGAGAATAGAGAAAAGCAGACGATATTGATTGAGATTGCTTCGCTTTGCTTGCAATGACAAACTTTATAAAGATTAATTATTATAATAAGGCGATTTAATGGAGGATGTTTTATGTCTGAAAATATTTTAGTGATAGGCGGAGGTCCGGCAGGTTTAAATGCGGCCGTCATGCTTTCAGAATTGGGGGTGAACGTAGCTTTGGTCGAAAGAGATTCATTTCTCGGAGGCAACCCTAAAAAATTCAAATATAAATTTTTGTTTCCCGATATGCAGCCGGCAGACAACGTAATAGGAGAGCTTATTAAAAAAGCCGAGTCCGGCGGCAATATCAAAGTTTATTATTCTTCCGAAGTTTCTGATTTTAAAGAAAACGGAAAAAAATTCGACGCCGTTATAAAGTCTGCTTCGGGAAGCGAAACTAAAACATTTGATTCGGTTATCGTTGCGACCGGCTTTGAGCATTTCGATCCTGCAAGAGACGCAAAATATTCTTATCAGCTTTTTGACGATGTTATAGACATAAAAGACCTAGAAAGAATGATGGGCGAGAATAATTTTGTAAGACCGTCAAACGGAAAGCCTCCTAAAAAAGTAGCGTTTATTCTCTGCGTCGGTTCGAGGGACAGACATGTAGGAAATCAGTATTGTTCAAGAGTTTGCTGTACGGTTTCCGTAAAGCAGGCTATTGAAATGAGAGAGCATTTTCCGGACTGCGAAGCTTATATATTTTATATGGACATAAGGACTTACGGTTTTTTTGAAGATTTATACTGGAAAGCTATGGAAGAACATGACGTTCAGATAGTTAAAGGCAGAATTGCGGAAATTACTTCCGGACCGGACAATACGGTCGTATGCAAAGGAGAAGATACGCTTTTAAGAGGACCGTTCGAAATTCCTTTCGATATGGTAGTTCTTGCTTCGGGCATGGAAGGCGGACCGCAGTCGCCCGAAATATCAAGCAAACTTGGCATCGAACTTGACGAACACGGATTTTTAAAGCCGGAAAACGTCACGCTTTCACCGTTTAAGTCTAATAAACCAGGAGTTTTTCTGGCGGGCGCATGTACCGGACCAAAGGCTATTTCCGATTCAATTACGGAAGGCGCAGCCGCCGCTATGAATGCTTATACTTATGCGGTAAAAAACAGGTAAAATGCCCTATATACTAAAAAATAACAAAATAGATAAAAGATACGAAGAAAAATTTTTCGAGATAGTAAGAGAAAATTTACCGGATGAAAAAATAGAGCTTTTTAACGGCCTTTTAAGATTTAAAACGGAAATTATAAAGGAGTTTTTGTCCGATGTAAAAAACGCATCGGAAACAGGCGGTGAATTAGAAAAAGAAAGATTGGATAAAATATTATCCATGATTTTTTCGATTAGAAGGCATAAGGAAAAAATTTTAAATGACTTAAGCGGGGAAGTTTTACAAAATTCGTTTGCAATTCTTGCGGACAATAAAAAGTCGGCTGAAATTAGAATAGGACGTTTTTTAGAATTGTTTTCATATGACGACGTCATAGTTAAAAGGGACTTAGCTTTAGAACTTTTGCATTTTTACGAACCCGATAAAAATATTTTGTGGACTTCTTGGGTTTACAGGCAGGATAATGGAACTGGATGCCTGCCTTATATGGCGGATTTTTTAAAAAGAACGTGGGACGGCAATCCTTATATTATGCCTTTCAGTATTAAAGAAATGAAAGACGAAATTGATTATCTTTACGAACTGTCGGGCAAAAACGGACTTAATTTAGAGCGTCCTTACGGGGCGGATATTTTGTTAAGCTATATGTATTCCGATTACGTTTATAAAATGGTTTACGCCGAATCCAAGTCGTTGTCGGTCGGCGTTCCCGACGGATTTACTTTAATGAAAAAACTTCTAGGCATCGAAAAAATAGAACCGAGTAAATTGGAAAAGTCAAGATAATAATATTATTTAATAATTAAAGATATGGAGATTTAAAAAGGACTGGATTCCCGCTTTCGCGGGAATGACATCTTAACAATGAGCGATAAATTTCTATCTACTATCATTCTTAAGAAAGCTCTAACCGGTATTGTCATTCCCGCGAAAGCGGGAATCCAGAATATTATTATTGATGTATATGTAAATATGGAGGGTTTATGGCGTTAGAAAAGCACGAAAGCAGGCCAGTTGCCGAAAAAGGCGAACATATAATAGCAAGGCACCTTATAGAAGACGAAAATATTAAAGAAGAAAAAAACTTAGTCATCGACGGCGTAGATGTTTCGGGCCGCTGGAATACCTTCATTATTTCCCGCGTGGATTCCGAATTTGACAGAAGTTTTTTTGAAGAAATTAAGAAAACCGTCGCAGGTTCCAGAATAAACAGATGCTGGCAGTGCGGGATGTGTACCGCAAGCTGTACCGTGACGCCTTTATACAGAAGATTTAATCCAAGGGCGTTCATTTATATGATGCAGTTGGGAAATTTAAAAGAACTGAAAAAATATATAGACGTCGCCTGGCGCTGCGTCGGATGCTATAAATGCTCCCAGAGATGCCCGAAACAGGTAAATCCTGCAGAAATGATGGAAGCACTTGCGCTTGTTATAAAAAAATACTTTCCGGAAGAGGTTGAAACCAAATTAAAACTTGACGAGGAAGTAAAGAAAATATACGAAGACATGATAATAGGGCACGGAAGGCTGGATCTTGCCAAACTTCATACGTCCGCAATGCAAAAATCCGGAAGAACGAAAGAACTGCTTGGAAAGATAGAAAGAGGCGCTATTTTAAAAATGGCTAAAGACGGCAGGGCATTTTCTATACTAAAGCTTGGCAAGCCTCATAACTGGGGCAGTTCCAGAAAAGCGATAGAAAATTATTTACATAAACTAAATACTATTGAAAACGGCGAAGCGGGGGTTTAGATAAATGGATAAATTAAAGGAAAATCAGGCGGCGTATTATCCTGGATGCGCATTATTGACTATAGACAGAGCCTACAATAACAGTTCAAAATTAGTTTCAAAAAAAATGGGGATAGAACTTGTCGAAATTCCGGATTATAACTGCTGCGGAATAGGCGAAATGAAATCTAAGGGGGCGGCTTCTATGTATATGCCCCTAAGAAATATGATGCTTGCTAAAAACAGGCTCGGCTCTAAAAATTTAGTTATGGCTTGTTCGGTATGCTACCACGAATTCAGCAGGTCGATTGCCAGAGTTAAGGAAAACCAAAACGAACTTTCTGCCGTTAACGAAATATTTAAAGAAGCCGGCGAATTTAACGAGGAATTTATTCCTGACGGCGAAGCAAGGCACATTCTCGAATTTTTATATAACGAAAAAGGCGTGGAAGAAGTAAAAAAGAACGTCGTTAAACCTCTTAAAGGGCTTAAAGTCGCTCCTTATTACGGATGCCTTTATTCCAGGCCTTCTATGTACACTTTTACCGATAAAAAACCTAAAATGGATAATTCCGAAAGGCCGCGGTTCATGCATGAATTTCTTGAAGCTTTAGGCGCGGAAACGGTTTTTTACGGCAACGAAGTGCAGTGCTGCGGCGGAAGGAACGTCGTCCAGGACGAGGAGACGTCGTTTACTTTATGTTCTCAGACTATTTCAAAGGCTAAAAAAGCCGGAGCCGACGTTATAGCTCTTATATGCCCTAAATGCGCCGGAGCATTAGACGTTAATCAGCCGAAAATAGTCGAAAAATTTGGAAAAGATTCCGAACTCCCTATTGTTTATCTTACGCAGTTAATGGCTTTAGCGTTCGGTTTTTCAAAAAAAGAAGCGGAATTCAGCGATATGATTTCCGAACCTTTAAAAGTTCTTAACGAAAAAGGCTTTTAAAATTCTTTAGACGAGAATTTTTTAAACATATACTTATCTTTGTAGAGAAAATCTTTAAGTATATAAAATTTTACCGTCCTGATTTTCCGGCCGAATTTATTTTTTATTACGGTTTTCTTAACGAGCGTGCAGCTCTTGAAATTTTCGCATAAGCTTTTTTCCAAGTTTTTTCCGTATTTTGTATCTATCACGTAAAGAAAATTCCGCCCTTTTTTATTTTTAAAATTATTCCACAGCGAATATTCGTTGTTTCTAATAAAATAGTTGAAAGAGTACGTCTGAGGCCTTCCTTTAACGTAATACGCAAGTTCGCTTGCAGTTTGAAATCTTCTTGCTGCTATAAGAAGCCGGTCTTTTTTGTATTTATTTAAAATAAAATCTGCGTCTTCGGCCATCTTTTTCCATCCGAGCATATCCCTTAAAGGGCTTTTGCTTACCTTAACGTTAAACAGTTTTCCTACCGGAAGATAATAAGGGGAAATAAAAATAATAACCGAAAACAGAATTCCGGTGAAAAACGAAAGACCGTAAAAATAAACTATTATTTTTTTTATTTTCTTTTTAGAGGTTTCGTAAAGCCTGTAAGCGACGAGAGAAGCAAGCAGGAAAGCGGGAAAATATAAAAAAACCGGCCAGTTAGGCTGGACCATAGTTTTTGCGCATTGATATAAAAAATATAAAAAAGGTATTATAGACGCGGCGGAAAGAGCTAAATACACGTCGTTTTTTTCTTTTAAGCCGATATATAATCCGGCAAACATCGAAACCATTATTATTAAAAATAAAAATGGAGAAATAATACCCGCCTGCGATACTATAAACAAAAAAAGATTATTTAGAAATATATCGAAGCTTTTATAGCCTCCCGACAGCGTCATAAGATGCCTGAACGATACGAAATCGTTAAGGCTGTTCCAAACTATTACCGGAGCGAATATAATTGCCGATATTAAAAAGGCTATATACGGTTCTTTTTTAAAAAGATATTTCCTATGCTTTCCGCTTAAAAGAAGAAAAGCTAAAACTATCGGATAAATAAACGCTGCAGTGTATTTGCTCAGCAAGGCGAGCCCCGTTGATATCCCTATTAAATACCAGTAAAAATTTTTGCCGGAAATAATAAAATATATCAATAGCAGAATAGTCAGCGAGAAAAAGAGCATCTGCAAATTTCCGTAAACTATCAAAACGGAACCTATATTTAATATCGGGATGGCGTTTAATAAAATCGCCCATATTAACGGCTGTAAGGTCTTTCCGGTTATTTTTTTTAAGATTAAATAAGCGAACACCGACAACAGTAGAGAAATTGCCGGAGCCGCAAACCTGACGAAAAACTGGGAATTGAATCTTCCGAAAAAAGTCGTTAACGCGATAGTATATGCAACCATAGGAGACATATCGTAATATGAAAGCGCGAGATGCCTAGACCATTGCCAGTAATAAGTTTCTTCAGGGATAAGGTCTATTTTAGTTATTAATATAAGCCTGACGGCGAATAAAATAAGCAGGATAAAAGAAAGAGAGTAAGCGATTATTTTGTTTTTATTCATAGCGTTATTAATTTTTTTTAGAAACATTATACGATTTTTAGAGTTAAAATAAAATCAAAAAGATTATAATTTTTATAAAAAATAATAAAAATACTTGACATTTAATTTAATTGAAGGTATTTTATATTTAGATATATATAAAAGTTTGATATAAATTAAATTATATTTAGAAATTATTTATTAATATTTTATATATAAAGTTTTGCATATACATTGCCGATTTATTTAAATAAAAATATTAAATAAAAATAAAATGAGGTTTTCATGGCGCTTAAATTTGGAATAAGTTCAAAAAAGAGCGTGGGTATAGACATCGGATCCAGTTCTATTAAAGTAATTGAACTTTCTAAAAGCGGACATAAATATTATATAGACGTTTTAGATATAATAGACCTTCCTTCCGGAGCCGTTAGCGGAGGCATTATAAACGATGCGGCTTCAACGGCTTCATATCTAAAGACTTCTCTCGCCAAGCACGGCATAAAAGAAAAAAAAGTAGTAGTCGGAATACCTTGCAAGCACGTAATAATTAAAACCATAGAAATGCCTAAAATGAAATCGTCGGAACTTGAATCTTCGATTTATTACGAAGCTCAAAGATATATAACGTACGATATGAACGAAGTATCTTTAGATTACGTGGTTCTAGGAGATTCGCCGTCGGAGCCTTCAAGCAATGCTGTAATGATAATTGCCGGCAAAAAAGATATAATAGAAAATCAGTCTAATTTTTTTCATGAGTGCGGTTTGAATCCTTATATAATAGACGTTGACTGCATAGCTCTCGAAAATATGTTTAATTTTAATTATCCCGAAGAATTCGACGAACTTATATCCATAGTAAAAATAGGCGCGTCGGAAACAAACGTCCACATACTCCAAAAAGGAACTAATTTATTCAGAAGGGATATACCTATAGGCGGAATCAATATAACGGAAGAAATAGCCAAAAAGTTTCAAATGAATTTTAACGAAGCCGAAAATATTAAAACAGGAAATATGGGGAACAGAAGCGAAGATTTTAAATCGGAATTCAATATATATTTAGATATGATTTTGACCAGGGTTATTTCCGAAATTCACAGAACTATAGACTATTTTGCGGCAAACAACGACAAGCAGTATCCTAAAAAAATTTATTTGACGGGCGGTTCTGCGCTGATTAGCAACATATTACAAGAAATAGAGAGCAAGATTAATATTCCCGCGTCAAATTTAAATCCTTTTAGAAATTTACTTTTTAAGCATGAATTATCCGACGATATTCACGATTTTTTCAGCGTAGCAGTCGGTCTTGCGATAAGAGGAGCGGAATAAATTGATTAAAATCAATTTGAATAAAAAACCTAAAAAAGTAAAAATTTCCATAGAAGCGGGAAGCCTGCGCAATATGCTTATCTTTTTAATAATTCCTATTATAGCCGGAGGAATCGTTATTTTTTTAATGCAGTCATCTATTAAAAGCAAAATAAACGATATAAATAAGAATATAAAAATCTATAACGCCAAAACGGTCGTGTTAATGCCGCAAGTTGAAAAAGTTAACGCCCTGAAAGCAAAAGACGCCCAAATATTGCAAAAGATTAACGTTATTAAAACGTTAAAAAAAGCTCAAATGGGTCCGTTGGGATACATATATTACATTACGGCCGCAATACCAAGATTTTCGTGGATTAATTCTTTAAAATCAAATAAAGGCATAATCTCTGTTTCAGGAACTGCATTAGACGGACAGGTCGAGTCTATTTTTATGAACAATTTAAGCAAAACCGGTTTTTTTAACGACGTAAGTTTAATACAGACTTCCGAAACAAAAAAACAGGGGCTTAAGCTGCAAAATTTCAGCATGACTATGAACGTAAAAGGCGAAGCATTATCTAATAATACTTTAAAAAAATAATATGAATTTAGAATCTATAAAATCTAAAATCGATTTAAAAAATCCTAAGGTTTTAGGGATAATTATAAGCATAGTTTTGTTTATAGTTATCATCGGAGTTTATTATTATTTTATATATGCCGGATTAAAAACGAAGGAAGCGCAGCAGCAGAACGCTTTAAACGCGGCAACGTCCAAATATAATTCCTATTTAACTTTAGCGAGAAGTTATCCGCTTGTATTAAAGCAGGATAAAAAATTAAGTAAAGAATTTGCAGGTCTGCTTTTAGAACTTCCGTCAAAGAAAAATATACCTCAGCTTTTGATGAAAATTTCTAACTACGAAAAAGTTTTAAATCTTAATCTCAATATGTTTAAACCTGACAAAGGAATTACCAAAGGATTTTATGAAACGGTTCCTTTTTCGATGAACATAAGCGGAAATTTTTATAACGTGTATAAGTTTTTTTATAAACTTGCTTCTATGAAACGGATAGTGGACGTACACGGCGTGTCTATTTCAAAGAAAGCTAAGGGCGGGAATGTTTCGGTATCTTTTCAGGGAACGACATTCTCGTTCATAGGAGCGGTAAAGCCTAAGTTGCCGGCAAAGCCGGCGCAGAAGCCGCCTGCAGTTAAGAAACCTTAGCGATAAAGAGGTTAACGAGGTATAAAAATGGCAATTATTAATAAAAAAACGCCGATAAAAAATATGAACGGTATAATAGGAAATTTAACTCAAAAAATAGGATCGCGGAAGCGGTTTAAGCTGCCGGTATTGTTTGCTGCCGTTACGGTTTTATCTGCCGCATTAATTTTCTGCGCCCCGTTTTGTTATGCCGGCGGCGTTAATAACAGCGGAACGCAAAATAAAAATAAATCGGCCGAAAAATCAAAAAGTAACGGTATCGCTTATCCTTATTACTTAAAAAGAGATCCTTTTCAGACTTTTTTATATACTCAAAGATCTGCATCGTCTTTTAAAGTCGGTGAACTGCCTTTATTGCAGTACGCCGTTTCATCTCTGAAAGTCGTAGGCATTATGAGCAGAAGAGGAAAATATTTTGCTATGGTTCAGACGCCGGACGGAAGGTCTTATATCGTTACGGAAGGTTCTTTAATAGGTGTGAATAGGGCAAAAGTAGTTTCCATTACATCGAACGCCGTACATCTGGTAGAAAGTACTTATAATATTTTAGGTCAAATGCAGTCTATGAATTTAGTTATGCCGCTGCAATAGAAAAATAACAATCAAAGATATAAAAAGATAAAGTAAAGATAAAACAATATGACAGTTATTAAATTTTAGCGATGGAGAAAATAATATGAAAACGAGAAAATTATTATTTACGCCTTTTATATTTATATTATTCTTAGCTTTGTCTGCCGGAATCAGTTTATCTTCGGCTTATGCCGGACAAAAAACCGACGGCGGAGTAAGCGGCAGCGGGGTTAAAAAATTTTTCGTAGATCCTTCCGATATGAAGGTCAGTTTTAATTTCCAAAATGCTAACGTTTCCGATGTAATTAGAATGATAGCGAAAGTTTCCGACATGAACGTTTTGATAGGTTCAAACGTGAAAGGAACCGTCACTATGAAAATGAAAGACGTTCCCCTGAAAAATATACTATCCCTTATATTAGAGGCTTACGGACTCGGTATGATTAAAAAAGACGGAATATATTATATAAACTCTACCGGAACCATAGCGACGGTAGTTTCGTCGGAGAAAAAAGCAAGAGCGATTTCCGAACATAAAGTAACGAGGCTTGTTCCCGTTAATTATGTTTCGGCAAGCGGATTGATGGCAAAGGTAAAGTCCGTTTTAAGTTCTCAGGGCAGGGTAGTTTACGATAAGTCTCTTCATTCTTTGCTTATTACCGATATTCCAAGCCGCGTCAAAAGAGCCGTAAGATTGGTAAAAATGCTCGACAAAAGAACTCCGGAAGTTGAGATTATCGCAAAAATGGTCGAGATTGAAAAAAATTATTCAAACCAGTTGGGCATAAATTGGAACGGCAGTTATCTCGGCGCCGCTCCGGCTTCTTCAAACGCCGCCGTTACGCCTAATTATTTCAGCGGCCAAACAACCGGCAATCCGGCGGGACCCGGTTTAAGTCCTACTCTTACAACTGCGGCTGCGGCAAACACTTTTACGGTCGGCATATTAAACTCTTACGCAAGCATCAACGCTACGCTTGAAGCGTTAGAAAGTTTGTCAAGGGCAAAGTCCATCGCTTCCCCCAAGGTCGTCGTTCTTAACAATCAGACAGCGACTATAGAAAAAGGCCAGACTCTTTATCTGCCCGGCGTCGCAGGAGTAGGTGCAACCGCCGCTCCTCAGGCTATTACTGCGCAGATTTCGCTTCAAATAACCCCCCATATAATGGCAAACGGAAACGTTAAACTAGTCATTAATTCGTCTAATAATACCGTCGCTCCTCCGGTTTCAGGCGCGCAGGCCACTCTTGATACGGAAAGCGCCAATTCTACGGTTATAATCAAAAACGGACAAACCGTCGTCATAGGCGGCGTTTACCAGATGAGCAAAACCGTTTCTAACAGCGGCGTTCCCGGTCTTATGAGTATCCCGCTTCTGGGCTGGCTTTTTAAAACAAGAAGCGTCAGCTATTCAAAAGACGAACTTATGATATTTATAACGCCGAGAATTATTAACGGATAGTATTTAGTGTAATTATACCAAGGCTTTTATTTATTCCGTTTTTTTGATAAAATTAAGCAATGTTGAAAGACGTTCAAAATTTAAAAGACGGAAGAGGTATAGCTATAGATAAAGTCGGAATAAAAAACCTTCATTATCCTATATCCGTTCTCGATAAAGCAAAATCATTCCAGCACACCGTAGCAGATATAAATATGTACGTCGATCTTCCGCACTATTTCAAAGGAACGCATATGAGCCGATTCTTAGAGGTTTTAAACGAATACAGAGGCGAAATAAGCATAGTTAATTTTCCGGATATTTTACGAAAAATCAAAAAAGTTTTAAACGCAGGTTCGGCATCCGTCGAAATCGAATTTCCCTATTTTATAGAAAAAACCGCTCCGGTAAGCGGAAAAAAAAGTCTGATGGAGTATATCTGCTATTATAACGGAACGATAAAGAATAAAAAAGCCGATGAGGAAGATGAAAGTATCATTATAATCGGAGTAAAAGTGCCAGTAAATACGCTCTGTCCGTGTTCTAAAGAGATATCCAAATACGGTGCGCATAATCAAAGGGGAGTCGTTTCCGTCTCTCTCGAATTTTCCAAGTTGATATGGTTCGAGGATATAATAGCCGATGTGGAATCGTGCGCAAGCTCCCCCATTTATTCGTTGTTAAAGAGGGAAGACGAAAGATTTTTGACCGAGCATGCTTATGAAAATCCTATGTTTGTTGAAGACATTGCAAGGTGTGTGGCTGGAAAACTTAAAAAGAATAAAAATATTAAATGGTTCAGAGTGGAAGCGGAAAACTTTGAAAGTATCCATAATCATAACGCATATGCGATGATAGAGGGGTAAACGAAAAGGAGATAAAACAATGCTAAGATTTTTAACGGCGGGTGAGTCGCACGGCAAGGGGCTCGTTACTATAATAGACAACTTTCCTGCGGGCGTTAAAATAGACGAAGATTTTATAAACGAAAAGCTGAGGCTCAGGCAGTCGGGCTACGGAAGGGGCGCAAGGCAAAAGATAGAAACCGATAAAATAGAGTTTCTTTCCGGAGTCAGGGGCGGTTTAACGACGGGCTCGCCTATTTCGTTTTTTATAAAAAACAAAGATTACGAAAACTGGCGGGACAGGATGGACGCCTTTAAGCCCGTTCCCGAAGAAAGCAAAATCCATACTCCGAGACCTGGGCATGCGGATTTTGCCGGTTCGATAAAATTCGGATTAGACGATATCAGAAATGTTTTAGAACGTTCCAGCGCAAGGGAAACTGCATCGAGGGTTGCGGTCGGGGCGATCTGCCAGATATTTTTGAAAAATTTCGGCATCGAGTTTTCTTCCGCCGTGCTTAACATCGGCGGGGTCGGAGCAAAAATTGGGTCAGAATTTAATTCTGAGCCCATTAACCTGAACCTTTTTAATCCTTCTATCCGCAAAAATATCGAAAACTCGGAACTCCGTATGCCGTATCCAGAACTTGAAGAAAAGACTAAGGCTTATATCGATAACATAAAAGCGGAAGGCGATACCGCCGGCGGATTAATAACAGCTCAAGTAAAAGGCGTACCGGTCGGACTCGGCAGTTTTACACAGTGGGACGAGAAATTGGATGCCCACATATCTATGTCCGTAATGAGCATACAGGCAATTAAGAGCGTCGAAATCGGCGCAGGCGTGAAATCGGCCTATCTTAAAGGCTCCGAATGCCACGATTCTATATATTGCAGAGGTAACCGCGATAACGAAAATACCGACAATAAAGAACAAGGAAATCCGATTTCAAATGATGCCGCTTTGTTCAAAGATAGCAATTCCGGATTCTTCAGGAAAACCGACAAAGCCGGCGGTATAGAAGGCGGAATGTCTAACGGGGAAATAATAAGCGTAACGTGCGCAATGAAACCCATTCCGACTTTAATGAAACCATATCTTGACACGGTAGATTTAAATACCTGCGAACCAAAAAAAGCCTTTCTCGAAAGATCCGACGTATGCGCCGTTCCGGCGGCGTCCATAGTCGTCGAATCTGCCCTTGCTTTTTCGATATGCTATTTTTTCCTTAAAAAATTCGGCGGCGACGGTTTAGCCGAGATTAAAAGAAATTACGACGGGTATTTTAAAAAATGAAAAGAAATACCAATATAATATTGATAGGTTTTATGGGAGCGGGAAAAACGGAAGTCGGAAAGATTCTGGCTGGAAATAAAGGGTTCAATTTTATAGATTTGGACTGCTTAATAGAAAAAAAAGAAGGGACGGCTATTACGGATATTTTTAAAAAGAAAGGCGAGAATTATTTCAGAAATCTCGAAACCGAAATTTTAAAAGAGTTATATAAAAATAAAACCGACATATATAAGATAGCGGGAAAATACGGACAAATAGGCAGTAAAGAAAATAAAAACTGGGTAATATCTACAGGCGGCGGAATGCCGGCGTTTAACGGCAATATTGAACTGCTTAAAAATATAGGCACGACAATATATCTTAAAGCCGACGCAAAGACCATTTATGGTAGAATAAAGTCTGAGGTACATAGACCTGTTTTAGGCGAAAACGGGTTTACCGAAGCAACCGTGGCTGAAAAACTTAAGGAAAGAGAAAAATTTTACGGGCAGGCGGACATTATTATATATACCGAGGGTTTAACTGCAGCGGCGGCAGCGGAAGAAATCGGGATTTTTATTAATTGATGAACCACCCCGGCGGCCTTCGGCCGCCACCCCTCCTTTAAAAAGGAGGGGAGCTAAAATCGCCACATACAGAACTATTTCCAAAAACACCTACACTCATTTAAAAAAAAGGGAGCTAAAATCCTAATAGATAAAAGAATATATTTCAAAAAATTAAAGTTTTTAAATTCTCGTGACGATTAATTTATGAAAGGATAGGTTAGGCATCTAAAGAATTTAGAAGATATGAGATAAAAATTTTTAAGGAGGTGAATATTTAAGGTTTTTGATTATTTAGTCGATGTTTTTCTAAAGGGGCTGGAGGCGCGTTAATCTATTCAATAAAGCAAGCTTTAAAAATAAAGTAAAAAGCAGTTGATTAATTTACAAGCAGTGCAACTGTTAAAATGAATTAAAGCAAAGCAGGTAAAAATTTAATTTAACAATTTCGGCACGGATGCCGGAATAATTATCACGGAGGATAGAAAAATGTATAACGGTCTATTTATCAATTCGAACCAGTCAGCCGTCATAGCGACTGACAATCTTCAAAACACCAATAACCAGTTGGGGCAGTCGTTAAACGAATTGTCCAGCGGCTTGCAGATAACGGGCGCTTGGGTCAATCCTGCAGGCTACGAAATAGCTCAGAGTTTGAATGCAACAAGCCTTGGCATCAATCAGGCAACGTCAAACGCAAACAACGGAAATTCGTTAATCAACATCGCTTCCGGCGCTCTTTCCACCATACAGGGGATGTTAGGCACGATGCAGACTCTTGCGACTAACGCTGCCAACGGAACGAACAGCGTGCAGAACTTAAATGCGTTAAACAGCGAGTTTTCTCAGCTTAGTGCGGAAATTACGCAGATTGCCGATTCAACGCAGTTTAATGGACTTAATCTTTTAAATGCATATTCTGCCGGACCAAACGGCGGCATTGCGGCTGTTAGTGCCTTTTCGTTTCAAATAGGACCTAATTCTCAAACTAGTACTAATCAGATTTCAGTTTCTATTCAAGGCGTTGCGGCAAGTTTACTTGGATTAACAAATGCGTCAGGTTCCGTTACTACTGCATTGACAAATGTCAGCTTGACAGGCTCTACAGCCAGCGCAGGCAACGCAAGCGCATTAATCGCACTTTCAGCGGTTCAGGCGGCTATTAATCAGGTCTCCGGTATAAGCGGTCAGCTTGGTTCTTATCAGAACAGGGTTACGCAGATACTAGGAAACCTTCAGACTGAAGGAACAAACACTCAGGCTGCTTACAACAACATAATGGACGTCAACTTCGCTCAGGAAATGTCACAGTTTACTTTGCTTTCTACTCTGGCGCAGTCCGGTGAAGCTATGCTTTCTCAAGCTTCTATGGTTCCTCAGGGGCTTTTGACTCTGTTGAAATAGATGATTAATACAATAAGCTAATGGGGACGGATTTGAAATCCGTCCCCAAAAAAAAGAAGTGATATATCATGAACAATATATTATCGTTAAACTTAAATTCGATAAATATAGGCAACGGCAATAATAGCGCAAATTCAACAACCCAGCAAACTAACAATTCAAACGCAAATGCCGTAAATCAAAATACTGACAATCAAGGCAATGCTAACAATAATGCCGTTACTACAAAAACTTTAAACCAGAATCAGCATGCAAGTTCTGAAACCCAGAATCAACAACAGGCTAATTATGCTAAAAGTAATGTCGAAAAACAAAAAGAATTAAGTAAACAGATTGAGGCTAACCTTAATCCTTCCCCCATGTTATCTCAGGCAATGCTTTTTAAATGGGATGCAAGTGCAGACGGAGCGGTTATTAACGTAGTTGATTTTAAAACGGGTAAAGTTTTAGCACAGATTCCGCCTAATTCTGTTTTAAAAATGATGTCTAATTACCATAAAGGTTCGCTGTATAACGGCAAGTTGTAAAATTAAAATTAAGGATAATAAAGGAGAGAACTGTAATTCTGTCCCTTATTATCTAAAGAGGTGATGTAAAATGTCTGTATCTTCGGCTTCCTCGGTAGGCAGTACTTTAACGCCGAGTTCATATCCAAACCAGGGTCTTATAGTTATGGGAACAGGTCCCGAATCGGGTATTAATTATACGGCTATACTAAATGCTCTCGATAAAGCGCTTTCCGCACCTATTGCAATGATGCAGGCGCAGGAGACGCCTCTTAATAACCAACTTTCGGCATGGCAAGCTATTGGTTCGGATATTTCTACTTTAAGTTCGTCTGCCTCGGCTCTCGGGCAGCCGTCTGTGTTTCAATCTTATACGGCGACTTCAAGCGATACTTCCGTTGCGACGGCTCAGGCTTCGTCTTCCGCTATTCCGGGAACATATAATATAACCGTTTCAAGCCTTGCCACTTCAGGAGTAATTGCTTCACAAGGCTTGGCGTCTACTTCTACAGCCGTTGCAAGCTCGGGTTCGACGGGGACTTTTAATATAACCGTTAACGGAAACACTACAGATGTAGCTTTAAACTCTTCTACAGGTTATACTTTGGCAGATTTGGCGCAGACGATAAATAATGACAATGCTGGCGTCACCGCTTCCATTATAAACAACGGAAGTTCATCAGATCCTTATCAGCTTGTTCTTACGGCTAATAATACCGGAACTGATTATGCGCCTTCCGTTACTGACAATCTTTCAGGAGGAACGGCTCTTACTTTTACTACTACTCAATCTGCGGCAAATGCAGCATTAAGTTATGAAGGCATAAGTATAACAAGCCAGTCTAATACCATAAAAAACGTTATTCCGGGCGTTACCTTAAATGTAGCATCTAAAGGTTCAACTACTATTACTGTTGGTTTGGATACGCAGACTATAGATAATGCCGTAAGCAGTTTTATTTCGGCATATAATAAAGTAATAGGTGATGTTGCAACAGAAAATACAGTAACTTCGAGCGGTTCGGGGAATACAAAATCGGAAACTCTCGGTCCTCTCGGCGGTAATGTTTCGTTGACTAATTTAGTAACTAACCTTAGCAGTTTTATAGGCGGCGAAGGTGCGGGTCTTTCCGGAAATGCCGGACTTGCTTCTACTTACGGAATCACGCAAAGTTCAAGCGGCTCCGGCAAACTGCAGCTTAATACAACCGAGTTAAACAATATGCTGACATCCGATCCGCAGCAGGTTCAGCAGTTTTTCAGTTCTTTAGTAAACGGTTCGCCGACTGCGGACGGTGTGTCTTACCAGGGCAGTTTGACTAATTTTTTAAAAACATATACAAATCCGGCAAACGGAGTTATACAGTTCAGCGAACAGGATATAAATGACCAGCTTACGGCTATGAATAACCAAATTTCTCTTCAGCAGGCATTAGTACAGGATCAGATGGGTATGTATACGAAACAGTTTTCAAGCTTAGAATCTTATATAGGACAGATGCAGACAACTAATTCTGCAATGACGAGCAGTATAAAACAGATGATAGCTCAAGGCGCATAATATTTTTAATAATAATAAATTAGTATAAATATATAATAAATAAATTTTAAGGAGGATAAATTTTACTATGGATGCAATTTCAAAATACGAAAATATAAACGTTAATACCGTTGATCAGGGTACTCTTATAATAATGGCCTACGAAGGCGCTATAAATTTTGTCAAGGAAGCAAAAGAAAGACTTGCGCAAAACGATTATGCGGGCAAATCCATAAACATATCTAATGCAGTTTCCATAATTAACGAGCTCAATGCGCGTCTTAATATGGAAAAAGGCGGAGAAACGGCAAAAAATTTAAATAAACTTTACACTTTTTTGTCTATTCATCTTACTACCGCAAACTTAAAAAAAGATGCCCACAAACTTGACGAGTCGCTTACTATACTTCAAAATCTTTTAAACGGATGGAAAATTATAATAGAAAAAGACAGAATGCAGAATCAAAAATCTGAAGTTTCCGGCGTTAATTCCGCCATAAACGCTGAACCTGTTCAGTCGGCAGGCATTTCCGGCAAACAAGTTTCCGGCGGTATTACCGTATCCGTTTAATGCGTCATATCCTCTTAATGAATATTATTAATGAAAATATTTGTATTTCAGACGAGACGAATAGGCGATTTTTTTCAATCTGTTCCGCTTATAGAAACTTTAAAGCAATTATGTTCTAAAAACGCCGATGAACTTGAAAAAATAGATATTCTTATAGATGAAAGCATATTTGGAATAAGAAGTATTTTTAACGAAAAAATAAATTTTTTTACTTATCAAAATCTTTTAAATTCTCTGGGGATTTCCGTTAAACGCCTAAACGAATTTGATACTTTTATATCGGATTTTGCTTCTAATTATAAACTTGCCGTAAACTTAAACTACGATTTTACTAATTCTCTCTTTCTAAGTTTTTTTAAAAATGGTAAGCTAGGGTTTATCGTATTAAATAAATCTAATAAAACAACGGAATCTGTTTCAAGAAGCGGCGCTGCAAACTATCTTTTTAATATCGTAAAAAACCGCAGCCTCAACAGAATACATATAACTGATTTATATTCTCTTATAGGAAGCGAAAAACCGGCAGAAATTAAGGCTAAATACGGCATTATAAACTTAAAAAAAAAGACTGCAATCAATAAAAAGCGTGTAAGCGGCGAACCCGTCAGAATTTGCATCTCCATTGGAGCAACCCACCCAAAAAGAATCTGGCAGTCCGAAAATTACGCAAAATTAATCGCCTTGCTTTATTCAAATTTAAACTGCGAAATAATAATAGTAGGGACTGCCGAAGAATCTTCCGCCGCCGAAGAAATAAAGAAAAAACTGCCTGACGGTGTTGATATTATAGATTTAACTGGAAAAACAAGCCTTAATGAACTTATTTATCTCATAAAAGACTTCGATTTAATTATCTCATCAGACACCGGAACTTTACATATAGCTCAGATTTTTAACATTCCGTCGGTTTCTATTTATACAGGCAATGCCAATTTTTACGAAACGGGGCCTCATATAGAAAATTCATACGTAATACACTCTAAAATACATTGTTATCCTTGTATGCAGCACGAGCCTTGTATCTATAATTACTCATGCAAAAACGATATAGACCCCGAAGACGTTTTTAATCTTGTTTTAATGCAGATTATTAAAAATAAAATACATCATTTTTTAAAAGAACATAATGAACAGGAAATTAAATTTTCAGATGTTAAAAAAAGAGTCATTGCAAATGCAAAAAAAGGAAATTTTTCCGTCGCCGTCTGTAAACATTTAGACTCGATTCATTTTTATCCGTTATATAAAAGAAAAATATCCAAAAACGAATTTGCTTCGGAAATATTTAAGTTCTGCTGGATTAACGCGCTTTCAAAAAATAGTGCAAAAATAGATAAAAATAATGTTTTGAGATATACAAACAAATATTATAAAATAGACCAAGCAGAGTTAACCTCTTTAATAAAGGAAATTTCATTTATTAAAGAAGTTTTTGAAAATGCCCAAAAATCTTTTTGTGAATTTGATCGTACTTCTTTATATTTTGAAAAATTTAAAAACGCCGTTAAATCTTTAGGTTTAAACTATGCCTATTTTAAACTTGCAAGCGATTACTTTATAGACGAATTAAATTCGTCGGGCGCGCAGAAAGGTTTTGACGATATTATTTTGCTTTTAAATAACGCAATTAATATTTTAATATAAGGAAAAGGTGTCAGCAAAAATATATGAATAATAATATCAATTTCGAAATTATCAAAACGAAAATTCCATCCGCCCCGTCATTTAAGATAAACGGTATAACCGTGCATTCCGTTTACGACCCGGTTTCCGAATCTCAGAAATGGGCTATTCAGGTAATGGAAAGAATTAACTCGGGAGGAATACCGGATAAAATAATAGTTTTCGGATTAGGCGCTGGTTACAATATAGAATCTTTAATAGATTTTTTAAAAAAAGATAATAAAGAAATAAAAATAGAAGTTGTCGAACCTGCTCAAGAATCTCTTGAATTTATAAAAAGCAACTTTGAAGTTTCAGAATTACTGTCTAAAATAAACGTCACGGTTTTGGACCGTATAGACAAAGGTATTAATTATATAGGCGAAAACTTAAATTCAGAAGTTTCCATTATCTCTCAAAAACTTGAACTCGATAAAGGCAGTATATTATTATGCGAACTACCTTCCTATAAAAAAATATTTCCCGAAGAGTATTCGTTTATCCATAAACTTCATGGAATTAACCAGTTTTTTACTCCGTCTTCCTTTAAGGTTTTGGTCGTACAGCCGATGTACGGAGGGTCTTCAACCATTGGAAATTATCTGTATTCAGCTCTTTTAAATCTGGGTTATGATGCAAAAATACTCGACTTTTCAAAATTTTACGACGCTTATAAATATATGGGCGAATTTACCCCTAACGAAGACCATGTAAATTCGTTAAAACAGAGTTTATTTAACCTTATGTCGGAAGCCCTTCTTTCTTCCGTTTTTAACGAACCTCCGGATTTGGTTATTTTTATGGCGCAGTCTCCGGCAAGCGAAAGAACGCTTTTAAAACTTAGGAGCATGGGTATTAAAACGGCATACTGGTTCGTAGAAGATTTCAGAACGCTTACCTACTGGAATACCATTGTAAAAAACGTCGATTATTTTTTTACGATACAAAAAGACGACTTTTTTGCCGAACTTAAAAACATCGGAGCCGATAACTATCACTATCTTCCCTTAGCCTGTCTTCCCGATTTTCATAAAAAAATTACCGAAATTAACGAAGTAGACAAAATAAAATACGGTTCCGACGTAAGTTTTGCAGGAGCGGGCTATTACAACAGAAAAAACGTCTTTGCCCAGCTTATTGATTTTAATTTTAAAATATGGGGAGCCGACTGGTATGTCGGACTGCCTTTAAGTCTGTTGATTCAGGACAGCGGTAAAAGATTTACCGAAGAAGAAGCAGTCAAAATTTATAATTATTCCAAAATAAATATAAATCTTCATTCTTCTATGTGGCACTGGGATATAAATCCCAACGGAGATTTTTTAAATCCGAGAGTTTACGAAATTTTAGCCTGCGGCGGTTTTCAGCTTGTTGACAGGCGCAAGTACATGGAAGGAATCTTTGAAGACGGAAAAGATTTAGTAGTTTTTGATACGGTTGACGATTTGAGAAAAAAAATAAAGTACTATCTTGCCAATGAAGAGGAAAGGCTGTCTATAGCTGCACACGGCAGGAAAACCGTCGTTAAAAACCATACATACGAACGCCGCATCCGCGAAATGATGAACATAATACTTATGGGTTCATACGATCAAATAAAATCTAAGCTTGAAACAAGAAGGCATAATATATCGGAGCTTTTGAAAGAAACAGAAGGAAACAAAGAACTTCACGACCTTATTATGCAGTTTTCCGATAAGAAATCTCTTTCTATAAGGGATATGGCGGAGCGCATAAAGAGCGGCGATGGCAGGTTGTCGAAATCGGAAGCCATGATTTTAATGCTTTGGGCGATAAGAACAAAATTAGTCAAACTCGAAGGGCTTTAATTAGGCAATGAAAAATATAATCATACTGAACCTTACCCGTATGGGCGACCTTATTCAGTCCACGGCTCTTTTTAAAAAAATTAAATTAACTTATCCCGAAAGCCATGTCAAACTTATAATTTCTAGTGAATTTGCAGAAATTATGCTGTTCCTGCCGTATGTAGATGAAATTAAGACAGTAGATTTCAAAGGACTTTCAGGGCTATTGAAAGCAAACAATTTCGAATTTACTTTAGAAATTTTAAGAGCCTTAAATGCCATGTTTGACGGTATTTTAAACGTAAATTACGACCTTGCCGTAAATCTTTCCCATGACGAAATAAGTGCATATTTTCTTTATATATTAAATTCGTTAAAAAATATAGGCATATCCGTAACTCGAGAAAGAACTATAATATCCAACGACGAAATGATAGCCTATATATTTTCCGCCGTTAAAAACAGAAAGGTAAGCGTTTTAAACCTCGTGGATATTTATGAAAGAACATTAAAAACAAAGCAGGGCTGCAATAAAATACACGTTAACAACATCTATTTAGACGCAAAAAAAAAGGACGGAGAGCAAGGGTTTGAAGTCTTAAAAAAATACGGTATAAAAGAAAATGATATTGTTATTTCTTTTGCTATAGGAGCATCGACCGAACTTAAAAAATGGCGTTACGATTATTTTGCCGAACTGGCTAAGATGTTTTTAAACGGAGATACTAAAACTAAAGTCGTTTTACTAGGGGCAGACTACGACGCTAAAGCAGGCGGCTTTATAGAAAGCATAGTTTCCAATGAAAGGCTTATCAATCTTACCGGCAAAACATCGATTTCCGATCTTATTTATATAGTCGGGCGCTCAAATCTCCTTATAACCCACGATACGGGAACAATGCATATCGGGGTTGCAGTCGGAACTAAATTAATCGTTATTTATACAGGCAACGTAGGGTTTTTGGAAACCGGACCTTATGCCGATAACCGCCTGCTCGTAATTCCGGATATAGGATGTTTTCCTTGCGATTTTAATTTAAAATGTTTAAATCCTGTTTGTCAGGGGCTGATTAAACCGGAATATATTTACGATATGTCTTTAATGATTTTAGAAAAAGAAACCGGTTATGCGGAAAAACTTTCAAAATACAAAAATATAGGTATAATTCCTTATTTATCGCGTTTTGATTCTAAAAAATTTATCGATTATTTGCCTGCCGTAAAAATTAAATTAAATTTTAAAGATTTGAAACTTAAAATACTAAAATTATCCCTCGAACATTATTACGAAGGAGATTTTTGTAATATAGACGAAAACGAAATTCAACTTTTCCTTGACTGTTTTGAGGGCATAGAATATAATCTTAGCTTAGATATCGAGGAAGAATTAAAGTCCGTTGAAAACCTTATCGCTTTATGTAAAAGAGGTATGTCGGAGACTAAAAAAATGATTAATCTTGCCCTTCAAGATCCTTTTAATTCTAAAAAAATAGACGAACATACGGGCAATATTAAATCTATTGATTTTGATTTAAAATATATATCTTCGGTTTACGATGACCTGTCTTTATTTAACCAGATGCACGTTATAAGCCAGAACAGTTCCGTCAGCTACGACCTGTTTGGTCTTGCCATAGATTCTTTGAAAAACTATTCAAAATATAAACTGCAGTTAAGTATATTGAAAAAAGTTTCGTTAATATTTTTGAATAGAATAAAAAATCAGACGCAATAAAAATTCCCCTCCTTTGCAAGGAGGGGTGTCAGGCAAAGCCTGACGGGGCGGTTAAATATTATTAAAATAACATATATAACGGAGGTATTAAAATGAAACTATATATCGACGGAAATTTAAATGATTTCGTTTCAAACGCCGGCAGTATGCACGATATTTTATTCGGCGGCAGCGTAAAAAGTTTTATTCCCGAAGGCAAAGTAATAAAAAGCATAGTTATAAACGGAACCCAATACGACGATTTAATGCTGAACGCCGACAAATCAAAAGCATTTAAACTCGGAGAAGCCGACGAGATTAAAATAACTACTATGAGCCAGCTTGAACTTGTAAACGGTTCGTTAAACGCCGCTATAACGTTTTTAAAAGAATTTAAAGCCGGAATAGTAAAAACCACCGATGAAATAAGATGGGGAAACAGCGTCGGAGGATTTAAAGATTTTTCGGCATATCTTAGCGGACTTACTATGTTTATACAGATTATGGAAAAAATATCGCAGTTTTTAAAAATAGATTACAATAATATAGTTTATGACGGCAAAAGCGTACAATCTTATTTTAACGAACTTGAAAAAATTCTTTCTTCCGTTCTTTCTACGCAGGTGGAACAAGACTACGTTCTTCTTGCCGACATAGTCGAGTTCGAACTTAAGCCTAATATAGAAATATTTGAAAATATTTTAAAAGATATGAAAACTAAAATAAACGACGATTCTAATGCATCAGACGCTAAATGATTTTAAAAAAAAACGTATCGTAGCTGTAATAGGGGTTCAGCGGAGCGGCACGAGCGCAATTACTAGAGGACTTCAAGTTTTAGGTGTTAATCTCGGGAGGTTTTACGGACAGGAAATCGTCGGTTCGGATAACGAAAAAGGATATTTCGAGGATTTAGAAATTAGCCATTTAGACGTAAGCATGCTGAACTCTATCGGCTATACTTGGGATAATCCGGTTTTGCCGATATTTGATGATAATACGAAGCAGGTTTTATCGGCATTTTATCCTATTGCCGCAAATATTCTGCAAAGGAGGTTTGCAACAAATGATTTATTCGGTTTTAAAGACCCTTTAATCGCAAGGCTTCTGCCCCTATGGAATGAGATATTTAAAGATGTTGGAGCGGATGTATCGTATATCATAACATGCCGAAATCCCCTAAGCACCGCAAAATCTATGCAGAAAAGGGACGGATTCGACTTAGTCAAGGGCTGCTATATATGGCTCGGCTACATTATTGCTTCCTTAATCCATTCGGCAGGTTATAACCGCATAGTCGTAGATTACGATGAAATGATGAAAGATCCCGAAAAACAGCTTAGAAGGGTAGCGGAGCGCCTGAATTTAAAGTTTGATTCAAAGAGCGCCGAGTTTATAGAGTATAAAGAATCATTTTTGAGCGAATCCCTAAGGCATACAAGTTTCGGGATATCTGACCTTGCCGCTAATGAGGAAGTTCCGCCTAAAATTGCAGAACTTTACGTTTTGCTTAAACGCATAGCAACAGATGAAATTTCCATAGATAGTATCGAAGCGGCGGCAAAAATTAATAAAATTTATTCATGGATGGCGGAACTCCGCTCCACGCTTTTATATATGCAGGCTCAATTCGACGCATTGATTTGCTTAAAAAAAGATTTCGATAAAAAAAACGCAAAAATTACCGAATTAATGGAATCTCTATAATATCTTGTCATTCCCGCTAAAGCGGGAACCCGGAAATATGAACATAAAAAATCACTCAAGTTCTTGCGTCGTCTGGTTTGAACATAAAATAAAAAGGAGCGACAGAGAAAAACTTAAAAACCAAAGAGGCTGCGTTTTGTGGCTTACAGGACTGAGCGGATGCGGAAAAAGCACAATTGCCAATATGCTTGAAGAGAAACTCTACGAAAAAGGCCGCCATACCTATCTGCTCGACGGCGACAATATAAGGCACGGACTAAGCAGCGGGCTTGGGTTTTCAGAGTGGGACAGGTTGGAAAACATAAAAAGGGTTGCCGAAACCGCAAAGCTTTTCGTAGATGCAGGGATTATTGTTATAGCGTCGTTTATTTCGCCACTAAAGAAGCACAGGCAGACGGCAAGAGAAATAATAGGCTCCGGCGATTTTGTCGAAATATTTATAGATACGCCTTTTCACGAATGCGTTAAGAGGGATGTCAAAGGTTGGTACAAAAGAGCGTTGAATGGAGAAATAGAAAGCTATACGGGCGTAGATTCTCCTTACGAAAAGCCTGAAAAGCCGGATGTGCATATAAAGGCAGACAGTATAAAGGCAGAAGAAGGCGTTAAAGTAATTATAGAAACTATCAGCGGAGCAAATAATAAACTTTTAGTTTAAACATGGATAATATAAAAACTAAAATATTTAATATTTTCGGCGAAAAGGCCTTAAATGAATCTCTATCCGTCATTATTAAAGAGCTGGAATCGTCGGTTTTTTTTAAATTTGCGGTTCCCAAGGATTATATATTTTTGCCTTTATTTGAAGAAAAAATAAATCAAAACGGTCTGTTAATTTGCGAATTAAATGAAAATTCAGATTATATAGAAATCGCTTTAAAAAAATCAGATAATTTTAATTTTTCCGCCGCTATCAACTTTTGCGATAAAAGAAAAATCAACGAGTCTTTAAGCATTTTTAAAAATATACCTGATTCTTCCGTTAAAGCATTATCGTTCGTAGGTATAACCGACGATTATACTTATGAAGAGTTGGGAAAATTATTTTCAGAGGCTTTCAGAATATTATCATACGGTTCATCGTTTTATTTTGAGTATATAGGAACTGCTGTTTCTGAATATCTGCTGAAAGGATATATGGAATATGCCGGTTTTATAAACGTTTTTCCTGTAGTTTCGGCAGGCGAATACGAGCAGGGGAAAATTAAAATTAATTCTAAAAAAATCGGTTTGACAGACATATCTAAGCAGCCTAAAAAAGTTTTAATAAACATTGATTTAAAACAACCGGAAAAATTACTTGAATGTACAGTTTTAATCAGGGACATACATAATAAATATAATAACTGGGATTTATATTTAGTTTCCGACGACTGGAAAATTTTCGACGAAAATATTTATTTAAAACATTGTTCCGCGGAATCTCCTTCGGTAAACATCGACTATGTTATATATATTGACGATTTTAATCCGTTTCCTGTTATAGATTATGAATTTAAAAGCCTTGACGGCCGCAAACCGGATTTATTTTATTCGCAGGAAAATATGACTAATATCCGCGCTTTTTTAGATAAGCACAGAATAGCCGGAAACGATTTTTTTCTTATTATAGATTCCGTTTTTATCGATACGAAAAACAAAGAAAATATTATAGAAAAATTTAAAACCGATTTTCCTTATATCGTTAAAACCACTTTTAAAACGCTAATCATAGGAGAAGATTTTAACGGCTTAGCACTAAAAGATAAAGCTTTACTTTTACAACTTTCCTCTTTTTATGCCGGCGGCGGGTTTAATTATTTTCTTGCGGACTCTATGGATATTCCGTCTTATAATGCCCTTTCCGGCGGGACTAATTATAAAAGAGACCATAAAACCGAGAGTTTTGACGTATCGATAGTAATACCTGCATATAATAATTTTAGTTACACTAAACAATGCGTTTTTTCGATATTTAAAAATCATCCTCTCTTGAACTTTGAAGTAATCATAATAGACAATGGTTCAACCGACGAAACAAAGGAATATTTTGCCGAGTTTAACGGTTTAAATAATTTTCGCTTTATTTCAAACGATGAAAATTTAGGTTTTGCTAAAGCCTCTAATATTGGAGCGAAAATTTCACGCTCGCAAAATATTTTATTTTTAAATAACGATACGGTAGTTTCAAAGGGAGCCATAGACGAACTATATTGTTCTATAAACTCCGGCGAGGCAAAATCTTTAAAAATCGGTGCAGCAGGTCCTCTGCTGTTATATCCCGACAAAAAAATTCAGCAGGCCGGCATAATGTTTGAGGAACGTTTAGTTCCTTATAATGCCTATTCCGGAATGGATATATCCGGCTGCGGGCAATCGGATATCAAGAATACAATTTACATAAGAAGCTACAACGCGCTTACGGCTGCATGCCTTATGCTAAAAAAAGAAGTATTCGAGACGGTTGGCGGTTTTGATGATGGATATATTAACGGTTTCGAGGATGTGGATTTTTGCCTTAAATTGCGAGAAGCGGGTTACAGGCTGATATTTAATCCAAAAAGCATAATATTTCATTTTGAAGAAAAAACGGCGGGCAGAAAAAAGCACGATATTGAAAATATTAACCGCTTTATAAAAAAATGGTGGCTCAAATATAAAAGAGATAATTATATATTTGCCGAAATGGATAATTTATTTATCTCGAATAAATCTAAAAACGATGTTTCTAAATATTATATTTCTTTAAATAGTGTTAAATCTATCGAAAGCGAAATTGATTTTTTAACCTTAAACAAAAGATATGAAGAAGCATTGAGACTTTGTAATAATCTTTTAGAATTAAATGAATATGATATAAAAATTTATAATAAAAGAATCGATATTAAACGAAGTTTAGATATATTAGAATCCCAAAAAGATGTAAGATTATTACTTAATGAAAAAGAAAAATTACTTTTTGCATACAGGATAGTAATTAACAATATAGCTAAACATAATAAAGAGATAAAGATATCGTTGGACCAGCATGAAATTTATGAAGTATGGATTAAATATAACGAACCTTCCCAAACGGAACTTGAAGAACAAAGAGTCTTCGGATTCGAATTTAATCCGAAAATAAGCATTATTATGTCCGCTTATAATACAGACAGAGAATATTTAATTAAGGCAATAGAATCCGTAATCAACCAAACATATCAAAACTGGGAACTGTGTATTGCCGACGATGCTTCTACGGAAACATATGTTAAGGAAATTTTAAAATATTACAAAGAAAAAGACGAAAGAATTAAAGTAATTTATAGAACCGAAAATGGTAATATTTCAAAAGCGTCAAATAGTGCTCTGTCGCTCGCGACCGGTGATTATATAGCATTGTTGGATCACGACGACGAACTGTCGGAATTTTCTTTATTCTTTGTGATCAAGGAGATAAACGAACATCCTAAAACAAAGTTGATTTACAGTGATGAGGATAAACTTGATGAAAAAGGTAAAAGAGTAAATCCTTATTTTAAGTCCGACTGGAACCCCGATTTATTTCTATCCCAGAATATGATAAGACATTTAGGAGTTTATAAAAAAGAGATAGTCGATGAAATAGGAGGCTTCAGGGAGGGATATGAAGGCTCGCAGGATTACGACTTGGCACTCAGATTTATAGAACAAATAAAATATAACGAAATAAGACATATTCCAATGATATTATATCACTGGAGAATGACGGAAGGTTCTATTGCCATAAATATAGGAAATAAATTATATGCGGCATCAGTCGCAAGAAAAGCAATTCAGGACCATCTCGACAGGTTAAAAATAATGGCTAAAGTAGTGGAAGCACCGCTATTATCAGATTTTACCAGAGTAATATACGATATAATAGGTAATCCTTTGGTGAGCATAATAATCCCGACATATAACGGATATGAAATATTAAAAAAATGTGTAGATAGCATAATTAGAAAAACCTCATATAAAAATTATGAGATTATAGTTGTTAATAACAACAGTAATGATAAAAAAACGATTGAATATTTAGGAACGATTATGCAGTTGAATAATATAAATGTAATAGAATACAATAAGCCTTTTAATTATTCGGCTATTAATAATTTTGCGGTAAAGTTTGCAAAAGGAGAGGTATTGGTTTTATTAAATAACGATACCGAAGTCATTAATGACGACTGGTTAAGAGAGCTTGTTTCCCATGCCTTGCGTCCCGAAATAGGAGCAGTCGGCGCTAAACTTTTATTTCCGGACGATACTATTCAGCATGTTGGGGTGGTAATTACATATGGAGGCTATCCTGGCCATATTTTTAGAAAACTTGATAAGAATGATCAAGGTTATTTCGGAAGAGCAAATTTATTACAAAATTATTCTGCCGTCACGGGGGCATGTATGGCTATTAGAAAAAAATTATATAAAGATGCGGGTGGCTTGGACGAAAATTTAGCCGTTGCGTATAATGATGTAGATTTTTGTCTGAAAGTTATGCAACTAGGATATTATAATGTTTATACGCCTTATGCAATTCTTTATCATTATGAATCTAAAACTAGAGGATATTGCGACACAAAAGAAAAGCAGATCAGGTTCAAAAAAGAGATAGATTATTTTAAAAATAAATGGGGTAAAATTATTGAACACGATTTTGCTTACAATCCTGATTTCAACCTTAGACCGGACTCTTTATTTTCGATATTTTTGCCAGAGGGCTGGTTCAGCCTATAATATATAAAAATATTTTATTTGTATTGAGGAACTATAATGTATTTAGCAAATTATAATAAAAATAATCTTTATTCAAAGATAAATTCAAAATATGAATTGATACTCAAAGGTAGCGAGGTAGATATTAATAATAAAAATTCATCTCCATCAATTATTGTCGACTTAATAGCTGAAAACTCAATAGTGCTTGATGTTGGATGTTCCTACGGATATTTAGGAAAATGGCTAAAAATTAATAAAAACTGCGAGGTATACGGAATAGACAATGACTATGATGCATTGAATTATGCAAAACATGAAGCAGACTACGATGATGTATTTTTAATTGATTTAGATAAACCGGAAGGTGAAGATTTTAAAAGGTTTAGCCAAATGGGCACAGTTTTTGATTATATTGTTATAGGAGATGCGCTCGAGCATTTAAAGGATCCTGCGTATATCATAATATTATTATCAGAAAAACTCAAATTTTATTCAAATTTTATAATAAGTATCCCTAATATTTCAAATGCGGATATTATTTTAAATCTTATTGAAGGCAAATTTAATTATGGTGATGCTGGTTTATTAGATAGAACTCATTTAAGATTTTTTACTAAAAATTCTTTTATAGAATTTATTGAATCTATAAATCAAAGTGAATCATGTGACGATTTTAAATTCCAAATAGATTTTATTACAAGTACTATTTATGTATCCGATTTTGTTAAAAATATAATTTCCGAAAAACCAATTTTATATAATTTATTAAAATCAGCTAATCCCGATATAGATGTTTTGCAAAATATATTTGCATTAACAAAAGTTAAAAAAGGTGATAATATTTTTAATTCGGAATTAAAATATAATATAAGTCCTATAGATAAAATTTTTAATATAATAGATGAATTAATTAGGATATCGCAAGATTATGAAAAAGAATTAAATGATAGCAAATTATTACTTAAAGAATATGAAGCAAAAATTGAACTATTACAAAATATTGTTAAGAATAATATACAGTTAAAATCTAACAATGAAGTAATAAAACCAATATCGGATTTCCTTAATTTATTACAAATAGAGCCATCTATGCCGATAGTTCCAGCTCAGTCGGTTATTGATATACTTATTCCTGTTTACAATGGTTATGAATTTTTAGATACTTTATTTAAAAGCATTATAAAAAATACAACTATTCCCTATAGATTATTAATAGCTAATGATAAAAGTTCAGACCCTAATATAATAAAATATTTGACAGATTTTAAAATTAATAATCATAATATAGATATCACAATTATTGAAAATGAAAATAATCTGGGTTTTGTAAAAACAATTAATAGACTTACTAATCTTATCAAGAATAATTTTGTTATTTTAAATACAGATGTAGAAGTGCCTCCTCACTGGATAGAACGATTAATGTACCCGATATTAACGAGGGATGATATTGCCAGTACTACGCCGTTTACAAATGCAGGAACTATTTGTAGTTTTCCAAATTTTTTGAAGGATAATCAAATATTTGAGAATTTAGATGTCGCCACTCTTGATTATTTTTTCCAATATGTTGATTTTAAAAAGAATTCAATAGAAATTCCTACCGGTGTTGGATTTTGCATGGGAATAAATAAAAAGGTATTTGAAAAAATAGGCATGTTTGATGAAATTTTTGGTAAAGGCTATGGGGAAGAGAATGATTGGAGTATGAGAGCCAGAAAAATTGGGTATAAAAATATTATTGTCCCAAATCTATTTGTTTATCATAAACATGGAGGCTCATTTTTAAACGAAGATAAAAATAAATTAAAGGAACATAATTCATATTTGCTGCGGATTAAGCATCCTGATTACTTTCCATTAGTTGAAGAATTTATAAAATTTAATGGATTAAATCTAATGAAATTAAGAAAAATATTAGAAATAAAAATTTTATCGAATTTATATAAATTTAAAATAGTTATAAACCATTCGATAGGAGGCGGAGCCAATGAATACTTAACAAATTTAGCATCAAATGAAAAATTAATAGCGATAGTTGTTTACGATGTTAAATCAGGAAAATATATTATCACATTTAGCGGACAAAAGATTGAAGAAATATCTTTTGAAATGAAGGATATAAGAGAACTTGAATTAATAATAAAACATATAAATACAAAAGAAATTATTATTAATGAACTTGTTACGTACCCAAAAATTTTAGAT
This sequence comes from bacterium, assembly GCA_021850985.1. Classification (GTDB taxonomy): domain Bacteria; phylum SZUA-79; class SZUA-79; order Acidulodesulfobacterales; family Acidulodesulfobacteraceae; genus Acidulodesulfobacterium_A. Next base: position 2,964 of record JAJZJX010000015.1, on the reverse strand, counting down.
TTATTAGATTTTTTGATAGATTTTAAAAAAAATAATAATTGTATTAATTTTATATTTATTGTGCACGATTTTTTTTGTATATGCCCGCAATATAACCTTTTAAATTACGAAGTTAAATACTGCGGCGTCCCCCCTGATTTGAATTATTGCAATGATTGTCTAAAAAAATTAGATTCATTAAATAATGATGTTTCGCTTATATTAAGGGATTATCCTGAATTAACAATTGCATTATGGCGTGAAAAATTCAAATATTTATTGGATTACTCAGAAAAAATAATTTGTTTTTCGCGAAGTTCTGTCAATATCTTAAAAAGAGTCTATCTGGATATGACAGAATACAAACTTAAAATAATTCCCCATATTGTTGATTGGGTGAATCCAGTTGTAGTTAACAAAACATCAGACACGATAAATATTGGCGTTTTAGGTCATTTAACGATTCATAAAGGTTCATTTATTGTTGATAAACTTGCAGGTTATATATACAGTTATAATATGAATTTTAGAATTCATATTTTTGGTAATATTTTAGTTCAAAATAAAAACCTTGAGAATAGTAAAACTGTTGTCAAACATGGGGAATATAAAAAAAGAGATTTATCAAAACTTATGGAAGCAAATGAAATCGATATAATTTTGGTTCCTTCTATTTGCCCCGAAACATTTTCATATACTACTGAAGAAGCTATTAAGATGGGGCTTCCAATCGCAGTATTTGATATCGGAGCCCCTGCGGAAAGAGTGAAGTCTTATGGTAAAGGTATTATTTTACGGAATCAATGTCCTGAATATATACTTAGAGAAATATATAATTATTTAGTGCATAGTAAGTTTATCCCTAACTATAAAAGTTAGAGGCAATTAAATTATACGATAACAATAATATTCCTTATATATATAAAATAACAATAAATATTTTGGGAAAAACTATGATTTATGATTGCTTTACATTTTTTAACGAATTTGAGATTTTGGATATAAGATTACACACTCTAAACAATGTTGTAGATAAGTTTGTTCTTGTTGAATCAAACACAACACATTCAGGGCAGAAAAAACCTCTATATTTTGATATAAATAAAGAAAAATTTAATTCCTATCTGAATAAAATAATTCATGTTGTAATAGATGATATGGATAATTTGAAAGGTGATTGGACAAGAGAAAAATATCAAAGAAACTCGATAATGAATGGTTTGAAAAATTTGGCCGTCGATGAAGATATAATTTTAATAAGCGATGTCGATGAAATTCCAAATCCAAAATTAATAATAGCAAATTTAGAAGATAAAATATATGGATTTGAACAAAGACTATTTTATTTTTATTTGAACTATGAACAATTAAGCGGGTCAAAATGGGTAGGAACAAAAATGTTAAAATATAAAATATTAAAAGAGATATCGCCAGATTATGTTCGGGTATGTGTTGAAAAATATATTGCAATAAAAAATGGAGGATGGCACTTTTCCTATCTTGGAAATATCGAACAGATTAAATATAAGATACAATCTTTTGCTCATCAAGAGTTTAATAAATCTGACATTATAGATAAAATTGAAGAAAATATAAAAAAAAGACAAGACATTTTTGGAAGGGATGAATATATATATCAAATTGTCCCAATAGACGATAGTTTTCCTGAGTATATTGTAAAAAATAAAAATAAATTTTTTTTGTATATTGAAAAAATGAATAAAAAAGAAAGAGAAATATATATCAATAGAATAAAACAACAAAGATTATATTTTGCGCAATTATTTATTGATGACGGCAGCGGGTTTAGAGAAAATAATTCTCTATTATTTTATAAACCATATGATACAACTTCTATAGAATTCGATATATCTATATTCCATAAAATAAAACAAATCAGATTTGATCCGTTAAACGAACCTTGTATAATAGAAATTGAGAATGTAGAATTAATAATTAATGACGAAAGTATAATTAAAGTTGACCTTCAGGCAATAAATTTTAATTTAAAAATAAATCATGAGGATTATTTCTTTCATAACGACCCAATTTATATAATTAAAGCGGATAAAAACATTATGGAGAAATCAAAAACACTTAGAATTCATTTAAAATATTTATATATCGGCTACGAAAATATTTTAAATAAAATATCAGAAGAATATATAAAATTAAACAAACTCATGACGCACCTCTCGCAACATTGAACTTATAATATTGAAACTGAGAGTTGATATTAAACTAAAAGATTTAGTCGTCCTGATTAAAAGATAACCGGATACGACGGCGGAATAAGATATGATGCATCTAAACCCTCACGGTGCTACGAGAAAGCTGACAGTATCTAAATTATAAATTAATCAAAAATAATTAACGTTGTAATTATGGGTGCGGAATATTTGAATTTATAAAAATATGATGGGTAATTTGTTTTCATAAAGTTTGTCAGATTTATTTATTCTCATACTCCAGCCTGGCTTTTTTGGTTTTTGTTTAATCTTGAAACCGTTTAAAATTTCGATAGTGTAAAATATTTTGTGTAAATTCTATTTGGCAGAATAGGCGTACTATAATGTTCCCATAAATTAATACAACTCTCATAGGTGGATTCTGGATATGCAAATATCCCGAAATTATTGTAAAATTATAATAATCTAACCTAAAATCTTTTACGGGGGTTTTTAGAAATGGGAACAATGAAAAGAAAACATTCTAAGGAGTTTAAAGCCAAAGTAGCTCTTGAAGCAATTAAAAACGAAAGAACCATTGCCGAATTATCTTCGGCATTCGAAGTGCATCCGAATTTAATCGGCAAATGGAAAAAAGAGCTTTTAAATTCCATTCCTTCTTTATTCGAGGAAAGAAAGAAAACAACTTCTTCAAAAGAAGAGCTGGACGTAAACGATCTTTATAAAGAAATAGGCAAGCTCAAAATAGAAAACGAGTTTTTAAAAAAAAGTACGAACAATTGCTGAAAATGTAGAT
>JAJZJX010000002.1 GCA_021850985.1 bacterium | reverse complement strand
ATTCGCCGTCAAGGCGAACTTTTATGACCGTTGTAATCGGATTAATTTCGGCCGTAATAGGCGTTGCCGTTGCAATACCTATACTTGGCGAAGTTTTAAGTCCGCTGTTCAAAAAAAGAGACATAGTTTGGGCTGAACTCGGTAAAATTGACGACTTAAAAAAAATCGAGCCCTTAACGCCAAAGTTTATTCCGGTTTACTTCAGAGTAAAAGAAGGCTGGACAATTAACACGCTTCCAAGACAGGTTGTGGTCGTTAAAGATATAACCGGGAAGTTTTATTTCTTTTCCAATCAATGCACTCACTTAGGATGTCCTCTCCACTGGATACCTGCAAGACAAAAGTTTTTGTGTCCATGCCACGGCGGTATGTTTAACGTTCTCGGCAAGGTAGTTGGTGGTCCGCCGCCAAGACCATTATATCAATGGGTTCACAAATTCCATAACGGTAAAGTTTTAATTCAAAATAAGTTTATTGATAATCCAAAGGATAGGGGGGTCTGATGTTTAAAAAAATTCAGGAATGGTTTGACGAAAGAATTGGTCTCACCGAACTAATAAATGAGTTTAACGGCGAAAGAATCCCCGCGAGAGGCGGCTGGGCATATACTTTCGGCAGTTTGCTGGCTTTTCTTTTTATAATTCAGGTCGTAACGGGAATGTTTCTTTTGTTCTATTACGTGCCTTATTTTCCCATGGCAAGAAACTCCACTTATTTTTTAAAGCATCATGTTTTAATGGGCAATATTATGTTGGGTATCCATTTATGGGGTGCTTTTACGATGATTTTTATACTTCTCGTGCATATGTCCAGGGTTTATTTTTCCGGTTCGTATAAAAAACCGAGAGAAATGCAGTGGGTTGCCGGAATGGTTCTATTTTCCGTAGTGGTAATACTCGGTTTGACGGGCTATATGCTTATAGGAAACGAAAATTCGTGGTGGACGATAAACGTTTTAGATAACGTAGCATCGCATATACCGATTATCGGCGGCTTTTTGAGAATAATAGTAAAAGGCGGAACCGAAACGTCGGTTTTGACTATGCAGCACATATTTGCAGTTCACGTTTGGCTTTTACCCATAGTAGTAATTATGTTCATACCCATACATATTTTCTTAGTCAGGAAGACCGGCGAGCAGGGTATGGCATTGGAATACAAAAACAGCAAGCTCTCCGACGACGATATTAATAAATGGAAACATCCTGATGCAACGGTTCCGTTTTTTCCTGACCAGCTGTTTAAGGATATGATAGTGGCGCTCGGCGTATTTGCCGTGATTTATTTCCTTGCCGTTTATTACGGAGCGGCGATAGGACCTATGTACAGACCTCTTGCTTTAAATTTTGCGCCGGAAGCCGATTGGTATTTCCTTGCCAACGAAGAACTGCTAAAATATTTCCCCGGTCACGGACTTATCATATTTTCAACATTCCTTGTTCCTGCGATAGGTTTTGCGATACTTTTCGTATTGCCGTTTATCGACAGAGGACACGAAAGAAGTCCTTTTAAAAGACCTGCTGCAACAGTACTCGGGATTTTGTTTCTCCTTTTGTTAGTTTACTTAACATTAATCGGCGGCGAACCAAAAGCGCCTGCTACCGTATAAATAAAGAGGAGTAAATACGATGAATTTAGGTGTTATAGATATAATAAATCTATTTATAAACAGGCTCGCGCTCGGATTTATGGCGATTGCCTTTATATCCCAGTATATCGGGATATTTAAAAAGGAAGACAGATACTTCAGACTTGCAAAGCCGCTGGTTATGTGCGCGCTGGTAATAGGCACGATACAGACTATCCTTTATTTTTATTTTTTAAGTCTCCTAAGAAACGGAATTCCTAATTTCTGGATACTTATGAATAAATTACAGCCCGGGGTTATAGCGTTATCCATGGATTTTCTGCTTGCGTTTCTCGTTCTCGGCGCTATATATTATGCCGGTTTTGACAGGAAAGGCGAGGGAAAGCATCAAGGATGGAACGTATTTATCGGTATAATTGCCTTTTTGGCAGGTTTTGCTTCCGACGTTTTTTATACGATTTCAGAAAGCTATACCATGGGACCGACGCCTCAGACGGCTATCAGAACGCCTATGGTGTTGCTTATGATTATAGAAAAAAATATCGAAATTTTTGCTCTGGCAGGAGCGCTCCTTGCTATATGGGCGGGAATAAGATATATAATTTCTTCTAAACAGGAAGACAAAGAATTTTACGACTGGCTTGGTTCGTTTGCCAGTATCATAACCGTTATGTTCTTAGTTATGTACCCCATAATTTATTTCGGCTGGTTTAAACATTTCAGGGCAACGTCAAGTTCCGGCTTTAACAGGATAATGCTCGGAAAATATCAGTGGATAATGTACACTTTTCTCGGTACGCTGGGGGCATCGCTAATATTGCAGTACATATATATGCTGTGGAAACTTATTAACGGGAGAGATAAAAGCAAACCGACGGTATCAGTAGGACTTATAGTCTTTCTTATAGTAGTCGGCCTTGTTTCATTAGGTTTTGGAATGCTTCCTACGACGATGGGCATGCTGGGCAATATGCAGCCCGTTAAGTATTTGTCTCTTTCGGGGCTTTTTTTAACCGGTTTTTTAGTTCTCGGTTATTATCTTAAAGACCTTACGCCAAATTTTAAATTTGGGAATATTTCTAAATTTCCTCAGATTTTTTTAATATTAGGCGGACTTTGCATTGCAGTTAACGTTCCTGTTATGGGATATATGAAAATTGCTGCCAGAGGAACAAATAGGATTATTTACCAGACAATGAACTTAAATGGAACGAAATATGTTCCACCTGTAGTTTATCCATGGCCTGTTAAAAAAGGATTTGGAATATTGCATGACAAATGCGTTATATGTCATACGCTGAATAGGGTTGAGAGATATAACGGAAAAGCCTACGGTGACTGGGAACACCTTGTTATTCATCAGATGAAAGATACAAACGGTTGCCCAATATCTTTGTCACAGGCAAAAACAGTTATCCATTATTTAAATTCTTTAAACATCATAGCGTATAATCAGCATTTGGCAAAAGAACATAAAAAATGGACTCCTCCGGCATCTTTGCCTTGGGGAACTCCGGCCAATGCCGCAAAACCGGCTAAAGCTAAAAAAACAAAAAAAGCCTCTAAGAAGTAATTTTTTAGCAGGGCAGTTTATCTAAGGCATTTATCGTAAATATATTTTATATCGCATAAATGATATAATTAAAATACGGTAAATGCCTTTATTTATTTATAAAAATTATTAATTAAAAATAAAAATGGATAAAGAATTCATAAAACAGATTGCAAGAATGAGCTCTTTGGGATTAAATCTGATTATATCCGTTTTAATAGGTATTTTTATAGGAATAGAACTAGACAAATATTTAAATTTTAAGTACCTTTTTTTAGCAATTTTTGCCATGCTGGGTTTTATAGCGGGAATTTATGAAATATATAAAGCCGTTAAAAGAGAGCTTAATGAAAAGCCTTAAAAAATCGTTAAAATTTCAGATTATATCGAAAACCTTTGTTTACGGCGCTGTTATTTCTTTAATATCATTACTGTTGATTAATATAATTTCCCCAAAAATCAAGGGTACCGGAGATATATTTATAGGTTTCGCCGTATCTTTCTTTCTGTTTACCGATACGACTTTATATATTTTTAAAAATATTAAAAAAATTAAACTATTGAAATTGAATTTAACCCTAATAAAAGACTTGCTCATAATAACGATTTTTTTTATAATATTAAATAAGTATATTAATCTTAATTTTGTTTTAATAGCCGCAGGGATTACCGTGACTCCTGTTTCCGTAGCGTTATTGTTTATTCCTTTCAGGCGTTTGTTTGGCTACTCTGTCGAAGAATAAATCCTTTTTTGAATAAAGATAATAAATAATAAAAAATATGTTAAAAGCTCCAATTTTAATTCACATACAAGGAATACCGGTTTACTGGACGATGACGGTCATTGTTATGGCAGTATTGCTGGCAGTCGCCTTTATAGCAGGAAGAAATCTTAAGACGGTGCCGGGGGGTTTGCAGAGTTTTTTTGAGCTTATTTATATTATGACGGAATATTTTTTAAAAGAAATCATAGGGGACGAAGGAGCGATATACCTGCCTTTAATCGCTTCTTTTTCAATATTTATCCTTTTTTCAAATTTGATAGGTTCGATTCCGGGCTTTACTTCGCCTACCGCTACTATAGACACGACTGCGGCACTGGCTTTAATAGTTTTTTTTCTTTCCCATGCCGTAGGCATTAAAAAACATAAAGCTAAATACATAAAAAAATTTTTAGGACCGCTTTTAATTATTGCGCCGATAATGATAATAATAGAAATTATGTCGGCGTTATCCCGTCCGTTTTCGCATGCGTTGCGATTATTTGCGAATATTTTTGCGGAAGAGTTTATGGTTACGGTTTTACTGTTCCTTCTTCCATGGGTAATTCCCGCAATTATGATGTATATGCAGATATTTACCGATTTAATGCAGGCGTTTGTGTTTTACCTGCTTGCAATTATATATATTGCGCTGTCGTTAGAGGAAGAACATTAGAATTTAACTAATTAAAATAAAATTTTTAAAATATTATAAAATTAAACCGGAGGGTTTTTAATTATGAAATATCTCGTTTTTATCATTACTTTTTTATCTGTTTCCGTTTACGGAGTAAAATGCTTTGCGGCGAAGGCTATGGCCGCTGCGGCGCCCGTTCAGCAGCATGCGGCGAATAGTTCCTTATTGCTTTCTAAGAGCCTGTTTTTTGGGCTTTCGGCGCTCGGAGGCGGTTTGGCTATAGGGCTCGGCGTTATCGGCGCAGGCGTAGGCATGGGAAACGCGGTAAGGGGTGCGCTTGAATCTATGGGAAGAAATCCGGGCATGGAGAAAAAATTAATCGTCTGGATGATAACAGGTATGGCGATTATGGAATCTTTAGCGCTTTATGCCCTGCTTATTACGTTTATTCTTTTTTATGCAAATCCTTTCAAAAGTATCTTTTTGAAATAGCATAAGATATAGTCTGCGGCATTTTTTCTTTATAAATAGGGGATTTGCGTAATTTCGTTTCGTTGAAATTACGCAAATTAGTTATATACTAATAATAGAGGTATATTAAAAAAATAAGAAAAAATGCCGAAAATAAACGTTAATTCTATAAAATTTAAAATTTATTTCCTATTTATTCTGTCGAATATTATTATTTTTTCGGCAGGAATACTTATAGCTCTCCATTATATTGCCATATACAGCCGCAAATCGTTAAGGCAAGAGTTAAAATCGGATTTAATGGCATGCACCATGGCTTTTTTAGATGAAAACAACTATATGATCGAAAAAGCCAATTATATAATAGCTCACAATTTTAAAAACAGATTTATCCAAAATGCAGCTAAATCTAGAAAAATATCAAGTATAGACTTGATAAAAATAAAAAATGGAAAAATAGATTATATTAAGGAATTTAAAAATAATAAATATTCAGAAAAAATAAAAATATCAAAGCCATATTATGAAAGATTAAAAAGAATAATATTTGCAAAAAACAGGTATATTTTTACAGGCTACGGAAGAGAAAGATTAAACCGTCTTATAGCGCTGAGAGTGATTTATCGTCTGCTTAATAAAAAAAGCGGTTATATAATTATTTTTAACAAACATATCACCAGCTCTTATTTAAAAAAAATAAAATTTGAAAAACACTTGCCTGTAAATTTCGGCATCTATTACGGTTCAATAAGATCGGCAATTTCTTTTAGCCAAAAACAAAAGTATGAAGGCATAGGACAAAGAGCAACAAAAAAACAGTCTCTTGTTTTAAAAAACGGCGCAAGCGTTTATACATCGCTAAGCGTAAAAGGCACGCCTTTTTATATATATAACGTACCGATAAGAAATTACGACGGCAAAATTATAGGTATATTCGGCACAGGCATAAGGCAATACAAATGGTTTAGGTATCTTTTAAATCTTTATAAGTCAATAATTCTTTTTATAGTTCTATATATCATAGCAACCATATTGATATTTGTTTTTTTAAACAAAAGATTTTCAAGTCCTTTTTACGATCTTTTGGAAACTGTCAAAAATATAGATACCGACAATCCTCAAGAATTCAATATTGCGGATAAGTATAAAGACAGAGAAATAGAATTTTACGATTTAGCTAAAGCTATAACCGTTTTAAATAACGCTATCGCAGTAAAACAGAAAGAAAACAGCATGATAGTGTCCAGTATAAACGATTTTTCCAAAACCGTTTCCGATAAGGATGATTTTAATTCTCTTACTTTAAAGTTTATAAATTTGATAGTAGAAAAAATGGGATACAGTTATGCTTGGTTCGGAGTTTTAGACGAAGACAAAAAAGAAGTAAAAATAATAAACGCTTATAATAACGATTTTAATTACGTTAAAAATTTGATTCTCCAATATGATGAAAATGCCGTCAATTCAAAATATTCGCAAAATTTGACCGCTAAAGCAATTAAATCAAAAAATTATGCAGTAATAAATGACGTAAAAAATGATAATACTATACCAAGACATTACAAAACTAAACTTTTAGAATATAATTTTTTATCATTAGGCGCATTTCCTTTAATAATGCAGGGACGCGTTATCGGCATAATGGCAATTTATTCCAATAAAGAAGGATCGATTGACGATATTAAAGCAGGTATTATTTTAAATCTTGCGAATTATGCCGCATACCTGATAACTTACCTGAAAAATTTAAAAAGACAGTCGCTTTTATCTAAAATGGCCGAACAGACGCTGTTTTCTATGACGAAAAAATATGAAATAAACAATCTTCAAAAATTCTTAAACGATTTGGAAGATAATATGCAGACCGATTTTGCGGAATTTATCGTTTTTGACGCAGTCAAAAGCGAAATTATAGAAGGAATATTTTCTAATAAGTGGGTTTTAAATTTAGGGAAAAGCACGATTGCGCCGGTTCCTACCGAGTTCGTTAAAAAACGGATAATTGAAAACAGGCTTGAAGCATATAATTATCAGGAAGATGATTTTGCGACGGGATATTTTAAAAATAAAGGCGTAGAAGATATAATCCTTTATTCCTTCGAAGGAACGGAAAACAGAAGATATATGGCTATAACCGGCGCAATTAAAAGAAGCGCATCGTTTTACGACGAAGATTTAGAATTTTTTAAAAACGGCGCAAACTTTTTAGCGGAATATTTTGAAATTAATACGCTTTTTGAAAAATTGGATTCTTCGTTAGAACTTTTAGAAAACAGGGAAAACTTAATAAATGAGATGGGGGAGTTCGGGATAGTTTCTATCAATTTAACCGATAAAACGGTTAATCTTTACAACGACTATTTTGCCCGGGCTTTTAATATTAACAAATTTTCTGCGCCGTTAGGCTTAAATGAATTTTATGAAAAAATGAAGGATGCCTTTGAAGATAAAAATTTTGCGAAAACCGTATTTGAAACATACATAAACAACAGATACGCCGCTACTCTGGAAACCATGGAAATTAATCTTAAAAACGGCGTTATACTGAGTATGAAGTCTAATCTGTTTACAACTAAAGATAAAAGCGTTATAAGGCTACTTGTGTTTGGAGACATAACGGCTCTAAAAAATAATATAAAAAGACTCGATCTGCTAAACCGCCTGTCGTATAAACTATCTATAGTTTTTACTCTTGAATACGCTATAAAAACGTTTGCGGAAGGTTTATACTCTATAAAAAAACAGGGCGGCGGCATGGTAGATTCCCTTCACATCAACATATTCGACACAGTTAATAAAAAAACCGTCACTTCTTTGATTTACGACAGGAAAAAGAGCTCGCCGGAGGAAACGGATAATTCCGAAAATGCCGATAAAATTATACTGAAAACGGCAAATATCGATTACGAAGATTATCTGTCGAACTGCAAACTTCTAAAAAACGGAAAAAATAATAATCCGGACGACACCGTCGATAGTTGCGAATTTAAAGGAACTGCCGGCAGTTATACATGTTTTCCGCTTAAAATCAGCGACGAAGTTGCAGGCACCGTTTCGATAGATTCGGAAGATAAGTATTTTTTTACTAATGAAATTATCGACTTGATAAAAGAGATAATAAACATAGCATCGCCGGTATTTGCAAAGCTGATATTAATAGAAACGAACAGGGAGCTTGCGCTTACCGATTCTTTAACGGGAATACATAACAGGAGATTTATGTACGAGTTCGTAAAAAGAGAAATAGTAAGGGCTGCAAGAAATTCGACGGCTCTTTCTTTTGCTATATTGGATATCGATAAATTTAAAAGTATAAACGATAATTACGGGCATAATATAGGCGATATTATGCTTGTAGAATTTACAAACGACTTAAAAAGCGTTTTACTCAGAAAGCAGGATATAATAACAAGATACGGCGGTGATGAATTCGTTGTAGTCTTGCCTGATACCGGCAAAGAAAAAGCTATGAATTTAATGGAAAAATTAAGGGTTTATATCGAAAATAAAATTTATACGCCGAAAGAAAATTTAAATTTAACTATTTCGATATCCGTCGGAGTTTCGGATTTAGAACAGTTTTTTTACGATAATGGGGCGGAAAATGAAGGAAAGAATATCGACCCAGATGAGATATTAAACGTTATGCTTAAAATTGCCGACGATAATTTGTATAGAGCAAAAGAATTAGGCAGAAATAAAGTAGTAGGATAAAAAGTTTATTGAAATAATTATATGAAGTTTGGTAATATATAACAATGGATAAAAACATAGAAATTATAGAAACTATTAATAAAATATCTGAAGAAGCAAAGAAGTCTTTGGATTCCGCCAAGGAGTCAAGCGAACTGGACGGCATCTTTAAGGCTTTTATGGGAAAGAAAGGCAGGCTTACGGAAATTTTACATAATATCGGTTCATATTCCATAGAAGAAAAAAAAATTATAGGAAAAAAATCTAACGAAGTAAAAAACGAAATAGAAGCGGTTTATAATGCAAAAAAAACAGAACTTTCTGCAGGCGAAAACAAGAAATTTTCTGCAGAATATAAAATAGACCTTACCATACCCGGAAAACATATAGAAAGATTTCATAAACATCCTATAACGGCAGTACTGGAAGAAGCGGCAGATTTTTTTACGTCTATGGGTTTTACGATAGTCGAAGGCCCCGAAATAGAAACTGCTTATTATAATTTCGATGCTTTAAATATTCCAGCGGATCATCCCGCCAGAGACGTATGGGACACTTTCTATCTGCTGAACGGTTTGGTGCCGAGAACTCATACGTCGAGCGTTCAGGCAAGAATTCTAGAGAAGAAAGAACTGCCGCTGAGGATAATTGCGCCCGGCAGATGTTACAGATATGAAGCTGTTGACGCTACGCATCTTTTTATGTTTAATCAAATGGAAGGCCTTTTTGTGGATAAAAACGTTAAGCTATCGGATTTAAAAGGAATATTGGAGGAGACCGTTAAACATCTTCTCGGTGCAAGAAAAACACGTTTTCGGCCTGCTTTTTATCCTTTCGTGGAACCGGGTTTAGATCTTGATATAGAATGCGTATTCTGCGGCGGAAGAGGCTGCGGAGTATGCAAAAATACCGGCTGGATAGAAGTAATACCATGCGGAATGGTACATCCGAACGTTTTTAAATACGCCGGCATCGATACTGAAGAGTATAAAGGTTTTGCGTTCGGAATGGGTTTCGACAGAATAGTTATGCTTAAATATAATATTAACGACTTGAGGCTTCTATATCAGGGCAGTCTCGATATCTTAAACCAGTTTTAACGTTTTAAGAAATCCGAAATTTCCCTTGAATAAGTTATATAAAGTTTTTCTTTGGCCCTAGAAGCTGCAACGTAAAAAAGCCTTATCTCGTCGTCGATGAATATATCGGTTATTTTAAACGCATAGCTTGTTTTAAAAAAATTTAAGAAAGGATGAATTTTAAAATCGGACGGCCTGCTGTCTGCCGTTAAATGAGGGTTTTTTAAGCGGGATATATTGTCTTTTGGCGCACCTGAAATAAATACTATATCGAACTCCAATCCTTTACCGGCATGAATAGTCGATACCGGGCAAAAATCGGCTAAATTCGGAATATCCTTAAATTTAGATTTCTCTCTTTTCGTTCTTACTAAAACCGCGGTTTTCTTTCCGGTTTTAAAATAATCCGCCGCTTTTTTTGCTATAAAATTTTCTTCTTCGCTTTTATTTTTAAAACCGATTATATCGACCGCAGAATCCCGTATTGCGTTGTTTTTTGCAATTAATTTTTTAGGATACCTGAATTTTATATTATCCAATATTGAATTGCAAAATTCTACGACCGTCCGGTTTGACCTGTAATTATTTTGAAATACAAATACTTTGCCGGAAGGAAAAAACAGGTCGAAAGTAAGAATATTAAAAAAATCTCCCCCGTTAAATCCGTATATCGACTGGTCGTCGTCGCCGGCATACATAACCTTGCCCTTGCCGGCGTCTATTTTTTTTATTAAATAGTCGCTTAAAAAATCTAAATCTTGATATTCATCTACTAATATATATTTAAATCTTGACGATATTTCATTTGCTATAGAGTCGTTTTTAAACAGCTTGATTATATTTAAAATAATTTCGTCGTAAGATATAGATGATTCGTCGGAATATTTATTATCCGCGCCGTACGTTTCCGTTTTTTTACCGGAAACCGAAGGAGCAGTTTTGTAACCGAGTTCGCTATAAAATTCTTTTATTATAGAATAGAAAAAACTGTGATAGGTTGAAATATTTAAAATATTATCGTTTATAAATTTACCGTATCCGCTAATATTTAATCTTTTAACTATCCTGTTTTTTATTTCGTTTACGGCGTTATTGGTGAAAGTCAGAACAAGTATTGAATCGGCGGAAAAGAAATTTAATAAATATAAAAATTTATCGACTATTACCTTAGTTTTGCCCGCTCCCGCTCCGGCTATTATAAGCTGTGCCGTATTTATTTCTTTTATCGATAATTTTTGAATTTTGCTTATATCTGCCGAATACGACGCCGGTTTTTGCACCATTCCGCCGGTTTTTTTTAAAACGGTTCTTTCTTTTAAATTTTTAGCGGTATTTAAAAATATTTTAATTTTATTGAACAGCTCTTTTTGGCAAAAGTGCATGTCGTATAAATTTGTATTTAAAGCAATATCATTTAGGGAAACGAATTCCGCAGTTTTTTCGTCCGGCAATTTATTATGCGCCGGCGGAATTATGTTAATATTTACGGCAAATTTTTCAGAATTTAAAAAAAATAAATTTGTATTATCAATTTTAGGATTAAAACCTATTGTTTGCATTTTGCGGATAAACAAGTCTATAGATTCAGTGTATCCGCCGTTTATGCGGGAAGTTAAAATTCTCGTTTTTAAAAGCATTTTTAAACGCGATTTATAAATATCGATGATTAAATTTTCGTAATAATTTTTTCCGACATGCGGAGCGAAGTATAAATTAGTTATGTCTTCAGGCGTATTAAAAGCCGTTTCTGCTGCTATGCCTAAAATAATGCCGTTGTTTAATACAAAGCTGCAGACGGCGTTTAATAAAACTGCGTCAGAAAGCGAATTTACCGTTATGCCGCTTAAAAAAACCGCTTTTGACGATAAAACGTTTTTGATATTTTTAAAAGGAAAACTTAACGGGGATTCAATCGCGCCGTAAATATTAAAATTTTTTTTTAAGTCTTCGAAAGTAAAAAATCCGCAGTTTATATTTAAATCTTCAATTTTTTTAATAAAACGCCTGCATTCATTTTCTGAAGAAAGCAGTATCCCTATGGAATTATATATATTAAAATTGAAATTTTTAAGATAAAGATTTATCATATTAAATTGTCGATTTGTTAAAGATTTAATTTTTAAAATCAACTATAAGGATTATTAATAATAATATAAAGATAATGTTTCAAAGCAATATAAATATTAAAACAGGCGTCAACGGAGAATATTTTTATTTAGATTATTATATTCCCAAAAATAAAAAAAATGCGCTCGATAAAGGCAAATTAACGCCAATCGTAAAATATTCAGACTTAATTTTAAAATATAAAAAAGGAGATCCTAAGGCTCTATCTTTTTATATAAAGATATTAAACAATATTATATATAATTATTTTTATTTTTACGACTTGATGCTTCCGGTTCCGCCAAGCAATTCATATTTAGACGTTTATCCTAATTCTCAGGTATGCCTGTATCTTTGGGCGCTGGGAACTATTTCTACTTACGAAAAGGCTGTCGTATGCACTAAAGGGCATAGACCCGGGCATATCGAAAATAATATAGAATTAAAAAAAAAGGATTCGGATAATATATTGTTTGAGCATAGGTACGATTATAAATCTAAAAAAATAATAATTTTCGACGATATTATAACTACGGGAACGACTTTTAAACTTATAAAAAACGCTTTATTAAAAGAGGGGGCAAGCGCGGTAACCGGAATATTTCTCGGTAAAACCCTTACGGAAGAGGATATTGTAAATTTTGCGGGCGGGGATATTTGATGGACGATATTATATGCACTTTAGCGCTTAAAAAAATCAAAGGACTGCAGAACAGGCATATAATGTTTTTAATTAATGCATTCGGCAGTCCCTGCGAAATTTTTAACGCAGATAAATCCGATTT
This sequence comes from bacterium, assembly GCA_021850985.1. Taxonomy (GTDB): domain Bacteria; phylum SZUA-79; class SZUA-79; order Acidulodesulfobacterales; family Acidulodesulfobacteraceae; genus Acidulodesulfobacterium_A. Next base: position 103,103 of record JAJZJX010000002.1, on the reverse strand, counting down.
TATTAAAACAGGTTTAAAAATAGATTACGTTAAGATATTAATAAACCAAAGAATTATAAAGACGGCTTTTTTCGATGCCATAAAAGAAATCGACGAGGCTTCTAAAAACGGTGTTAAAATAATAACTTTTAATTCTTCTTTATATCCTGCAAATTTACGCAAAATTAAAAATAAGCCTTTAGTTCTTTATTATAAAGGGGCGTTAAAAGAGGACTTAAAATTAGCTGCGACGGTCGTAGGGCAGAGAAAACCGCCCGAATATGCCGTTAAACTGGCAGAGGACATAACCGCGGAACTTTGTTCTTCCGGTTATGCTATAATAAGCGGACTTGCTTTGGGGATAGATTCGGCGGCGCATAAGGCTGCATTAAAAAACAACGGATATACTATAGCGTTTTTGGGATCGGGACTGCTTTCCCCGGTATATCCTCCTGAAAACAGGGATTTATATAACGAAATAATATTAAACGGAGGGGCGCTGGTTTCGGAACTTCCGCCGCATGAACATATATCTTCAAAAAATTTAGTGGCGCGAGACAGGCTGCAGAGCGGGTCTTCGCTCGGAACTTTTGCGTTATCTTCGCCTTTAAAAAGCGGAACTATGAAAACCTGCGGTTTTTCTATTAAACAGAAACGTCCGGTTTTTATTCCGGAATATAACTTAAATTTAATGAATTCTTACGACAATGAAGGATTGAAATCGCTTTACGGAATGGTCGGTGTTTTCGGAATAAAATTGCGCAAAGATTTTACTCCGGATTTAGGTTCGTCTTTAGAAGAAATGTATGACGTCCGCAATAAGTTTCACGCCGAAAAGTTTGTCGAAGACGAAAACCTGACACAGCCCGGACTGTTTGACATGATATCATGATATAGATACAGGGACAGAATTTAATTCTGTCCCTGTCACAAATTCAAAGGAAAAGGTGTCAGATTTTATTTTTTGCATACGAAATCGTCAATAAACAAAGAAAATATTTTCAAAAAAATAAATCTGACACCTTTTCCGATAACAAATTTAAAATTAAATAACCGGAGGAACGAAAATTGAAAGTAAGCTTAAACTGGCTTAAGGAATTTGTTTATTTTAAAACGGAGCCTGAAAAAGTAGCCTCTCTTTTAAACGGCAGAACTATGGAAGTAGAAAAAATATTTCCTTATTATTCGCAAAAAAAGTCGTTTCAAAATATCGTGCTCGGCGAAATAAAAAGCATTGCGCCGCATCCTTCCAACGATAAGTTCGGCATAGCCGAAGTTTACGCCGGAGAATCCATAGGAGTTAAAAGGATAGTGTTTACTAAAGAAGGGCTTGACGTAAAAGCCGGAGATAAGCCTTTAATAGCAACTAAAGGAACCGTATTCGACCACGGATTAAAAATTAGAGACAAGGCTATATTCGGCGTTGTTTCAGAAGCCGCCTTCTGTTCGGAAAAAGATTTGGGACTGCAGTTAAATATAGATTCGATAGCGGAATTTCCTTTTTTAGAAACCGGTATGTCTGCATACGATATTTTTGAACTTGACGATACCGTTTTAGAATTCGATCTTGAGCCAAACAGACCGGATCTTTTTGGAATCATGGGGTTTGCTTACGAGTTAGCCGCAATATTGGATAAAAAGATTGTTTTACCCGAAATATATGAAGGCGTTAAGATAACGGCCGGCGAAAAATATTCTTCCGACCGGAACGCATTAGATGTAAATATATCCGACCGCGAAATCGCGCCGTCTTATATAGCGGTAAAAATATCAGGTTTAAAAATAAAAGAATCGGATTTGCATATAAAAAATAAACTTATGAAAAGCGGCATAAGACCGATTAATAATATCGTCGATTTAACTAATATTATAATGATGGAAACTTCCCAGCCTCTGCACGCATTCGACGCTTCAAAGCTTGACGGAAACGAAATCAACGTGCGGTTTGCGGCAAAAGACGAGACCGCCGTTACTTTAGACGGAAAAGAAAGAAAATTATCTGATGAAGATATAGTTATAGCCGATAAAAATAAAATTATAGCTATAGCGGGAATAATGGGTTCCGCAAACAGCGAAATAGACTATAATACCACCGATATTATTGTAGAATCGGCCAATTTTAATATGTCGAAAATAAGAAAAACGTCAAGAACGCTTTCCTTAAGGACGGATGCTTCGACGCGTTTTGAAAAAGGAATAAGTCCGGCTTTAAGCATATATGCTATTAAACGTTTTCTTCAGCTTATTCGCAAGTATGAGGGCGATATCGAAATTACCTGCTATGCTTACGATATAAAGGAAGATAAAACTTCTAAAATTTATGAAATAGATATGAACGCCTTGTCGGAATTTTCGGGCGATTCTGCGGTAAATAAAAAAGCCCGAACCGTTTTGTCGAACTTAGGTTATCATGTCGAACCTTCTGCCGAAGAAAATAATGTCCTTACAGTTTCCCCGCCCTATTTCAGGACGGATATCGGCGAAACCGTAAATATTTACGAAGATATCTTAAGAATATACGGTTACGATAATATAAAGTCGTCTATGCCTTTAGGCGTGCTTGCTCCTCCGTTAAAAAACGCAAATTTCGAAACATACAGGCTGTATAGAAATTTGTTAAGATATGCCGGATTTACCGAGATAATTTCGCCGTCGCTTACCGGCGGAAAAGAAATAAATATATCGGTTGAGAATTCTTCCATAGGCAGAAATTCCGTTTTAGAGCTTAAAAATTCTATTTCCGCAGATTACGCTTTTTTCAGGATTAGCCTTATACCCGATATACTAAGGTCTGTCCAGCAAAATTCCAGAAAATATAAAAATATTAGGATTTTTGAAATAGGAAAAACGTATATAGGAGAAAAGACGGATAATATGCCGGTTAACGAAAAAAACGTTTTATGCGGATGCGTCTGCACAGGCATTAAGAGTTCAAGCCGCGATCCGGAATTTTATGCAGGAAAAGGCATCGTCGAATTTTTACTTAAAGAATCCGGAATAAAAAAAATTTCGTTCGATAAAACACAGGCGGCAAGTTTTTATAATGAAAATGCATCGTTAGAAATTACCGCCGGCAAAGCTAAAGTAGGAATTTTCGGCGAAATTAAGAAAGAAATATTAGACGAATTTAAAATTGAAAGCAAGGTTTTTGCGTTCGAGTTTGATTTGGACAATATTAAAGAATATATTTCGAATAAAAAAACTTTCATACCGCCGAACAGATACCCTGAAATTGAACAGGATATTTCTATAGTATGCGATAAAAGCATCGAGTATGCTTCTATCGAAAAATTAATTAAAGGATATTCCGCATTAATTAAAAACGTCAGGCTTGAAGATGTTTATACGGGCAAGCAGATAGATGAAGGCAAAATATCTTTTCTTATAAGGTACGACGCTATCGCCGACGACAGAACGCTTACTATGGAGGAGGTCAATGAATTAAGGGACGGTTTGATTAACGAACTGAATAACCGTTTCGGGATAACTTTAAGGAAGTAAAAAAAATTAAAAAATTGCATTTTTAATGAAAAAAAAATATAATAAAATTTATGAAACCGTAAATTTTTTAAAAATTTAAATAATTTTAAATAAACCTAATAATAAAAAATAAAACATGTTTGATAGTATAGCATACGATATATTAGCATTTTTAATAGTAATAAGCATTATAGTTCTTATCCACGAGTTTGGACACTTCATAGTAGCAAAAAAATTAGGCGTAAAAGTCGAGAAATTTTCCTTGGGATTTGGGCCTAAAGTCTTCGGCAGGCAGATAGGAGAAACAGAATACCTTGTTTCTGCGCTTCCTCTCGGCGGATACGTTAAACTTACCGGAGAAGACCCTTCCGAAGAATTGTCTCCGGAAGACAAAAATCGTTCATACAGCAATCTGCCGCCGTATAAGAAGTTTCTTATCATATTTTGCGGTCCTTTTTTTAATTTTATTTTAGCGGCATTGATATTTACAGTCATTTTTATGTCCGGAAGACCTGTTTTAAAACCTATTATAGGCGGGCTTATGAAAGGCAAGCCTGCCGTAAAAGCCGGACTTAAAAAAGGCGACGTGATTACAAGCGTTAACGGCATAAAGGTTCGTTCCTGGGCGGGTTTGGCAGAAAATATAGAAAAGTACGGAAAAAAAACTTTAAAACTCGGAGTGGAAGAAAAAATAGGAAATAAAATTATCCATTCTTCAGTATCGGTTAAACCTCAATTAATATCGGGTTTCAATATATATAAGCAAAAAACAGATAGATACATCATAGGGATAACCCCTTCAAATTCAAAAAACGCCGTTTTTTATAGATACGACGGCTTATTCTATTCTTTTTATTCGGCGTTAAAAGAGATATGGTTTATTATTTATATTACTATAGTCAGCCTTTTTTATCTGATAGCAGGTAAACTTCCCGCAAGCGATCTGGGCGGGCCTATAATGATAGCTCAACTTTCCGGACGAGCGGCCAGTTTGGGAGTTTCCGATTTTTTTTATTTCGTAGCATTCATAAGCGTTAATATAGGTCTTGTAAACCTTTTTCCTATTCCCGCATTGGACGGAGGACATCTGTTATTTTCTATTATAGAAATGATAAAAAGAAGTCCGTTAAGCGTTAAATTTCAGGAAACTGCGGCTAAAATCGGTTTTGCGCTGTTAATATTGCTGCTTTTGTTCGTTTCTTACAACGACATATTACGCACCATAAAAACTTAAATTTTTTTATATGTTTTTATCTATAGACAGTTCCAACGGCTATTCCAACCTGTTGGTAGCAGATGAAAATTTTAATATTGTTTCGGAATCGGTATCGGATTTTCATGAAAAACATTCCGTCCTTATTTTTAAGCAGTTAGATGAAATAATGTGTAAGGCCGGTATAAAATTAAAGGATTTAAAAGAAATAGCGGTTATTCTGGGACCGGGTTCTTATACGGGTATCAGGGTTTCTTTGACGATAGCAAAAACAATGTCTTATGCGCTTAAAACAGCGGTAGTCGGGCTTGGAAGTTTATCGGTTTGCGCGTACAGAGCTGTCAAAGAAAATTCAGGATTAAAAAAGATTACCGCGGTTTGCTATGCTTCTAAAAACCGCTACTATGTTTCTGAATTTTCTTCGGAAACTAAATATTTTGATGGGCAAATTAAAACCGAGCTTTTAAGTTTAGAAGAATTACGTTTTTTTTTAAACGATATGGAAGACAAACCGCTTTTGGCATATGGTTTTAACGAAGAAAACGGTTGCCGGCTTATTGAACGGGAATTAAAAGATGCCGTTGCAGACTTATTATTTTTAGACCTTAAAGATACGCCTTATTTTGCCGCCGAATATGCTATAAAAGGATATAAAATAAACGGAGGTGCGGTTTTCAACGAAAAATATGCCGAAGAATTGTCTCCGTATTATGTTTACGGCAACGGCCCTTTTTAATGGTTTTATAATTTTATAATATAAATAAATCCGCAGGAGGTATAGTTATTATGCAATTTTTGGATGAAACGGAAAGAAAAACGGCTGAAATTTTAGCCGAAAAAGATGAGAATTTCAAGAAGATTTATAAAGAACATATAGAAATTGAAAAGGCTTTGGATAAATTCAGTACGAAACCTTTTTTAACGCCCGAAGAACAAAAAACTATAAAAGAGCTGAAGTTAAAAAAATTAAACGGCAATGATGTTATGAAAAAAATTATTAAAGAAAAGATTGCGGAATAGAATAAATAAAAATTCATCAATTATAAAAAAATTAAAATAATTCAAGGGATATATAATTATGAGAAGCGACAATATTAAGGAAGGCATAGACAGAACTCCCCACCGGTCGCTGTTGTATGCAACCGGAATGGCCAAAGGCGATATGAAAAAACCATTTATAGGCATAGCGTCGAGCTTTACCGATTTAATTCCGGGACACGTCGGAATAAGAGACCTTGAACGGGCGGCGGAAAACGGCGTTTACAGCAACGGAGGACATCCTTTCGTATTCGGAATTCCGGGTATTTGCGACGGCGTAGCCATGGGACACAGGGGTATGCATTATTCCCTTCCTTCAAGGGAGCTTATAGCGGATATGATAGAAACTATAGCTGAAGCGCACAGTCTTGACGGACTTATACTGCTCACCAACTGCGATAAGATAACGCCCGGCATGCTTATGGCATCCCTGCGTCTTAATATTCCGGCTATCGTAGTTACTGCCGGACCGATGCTTTCAGGTCACTATCACGGAAACAGACTTTCTTTTGTACGCGATACTTTTGAGGCGGTGGCAAAGTTCAGGATAAACGATATTACGGAAAAAGAGCTTAACGACCTTGAAATGTGCGCTTGTCCGGGACAGGGTTCATGTCAGGGTCTTTATACGGCAAACACTATGGCCTGTATGACTGAAGTTCTTGGAATGTCCTTGCCCGGCGCAGGTACGGCGCTTGCCGGTTCCGCTATTAAAAAAAGGATTGCTTTCGAGAGCGGAGCAAGGGTGGTAGATTTGGTCAAAAGCCAAGTTCTGCCGAGAGATATAGTAACTATGGATTCTTTTAAAAATGCTATAGCCGTAGATATGGCTCTGGGCGGTTCTTCCAACTCTGTACTTCACCTTCTTGCCATAGCAAATGAAGCCGGAATTAAACTTGATTTAAAACTTTTCGACGAAATTTCTAAAAATACGCCTCAGCTTACAAGTTTAAGGCCCGCAGGAGAATATTTTCTCGAAGACCTCGATTTTGCCGGAGGAATCCCGTCTCTTTTATATGAACTCAAAGATTTTATAAATACTAAATCTATTAACGTAAGCGGCAAGTCTATAGCAGAAATTATTTCCGGCGTTAATTACGTAAATAACGAAGTAATAAGAAAAGCGGGCAATCCTTACCGTAAAGAAGGGGGTATAGCCGTTTTATTCGGAAATTTAGCGCCTAACGGAGCTATTATTAAATCCAGCGGCGTAAGCCCTTCGATGATGAATTTTAAAGGAACGGCGGTAGTTTTCGACAGCGAAGAATCCGCTATGGAAAATATTTCTAAAGGCAAAATAAAAGAGGGCGACGTCGTAGTTATAAGATTCGAAGGTCCTAAAGGAGGGCCGGGAATGCGCGAAATGCTTGCTCCTACTTCGCAAATAGTCGGAATGGGGCTCGGCGAAAAAGTGGCCCTTATTACCGACGGAAGGTTTTCGGGAGGAACGAGAGGTCCGTGCGTCGGACACATATCTCCGGAAGCTCAGGAAGGAGGACCCATAGCCTTGATAAAAAACGGCGATAAAATAGAAATCGATATTCCCGATAGAAAATTAAGCATAGATGTTTCCGAAGCCGAATTAAACGAAAGAAAAAATCAATTTACGAAAAAACCGAAAAAAATAGACTACGGCTATCTGTCGAGATACGCCGAAATCGTATCTTCTGCTGACGAAGGCGCAATAGTAAACAGAAATATAAGGAAATAGCCATGAATCATAACAAAAATAACAATGCAAAGAAAAATTTAATGACGGGATCCAAAATAATTATCGAAAGCCTTATAAACGAAGGCGTAGATACTATATTCGGCTATCCCGGCGGCGCCGTTTTAAATATTTACGATGAACTATTGAATTACAAAGATAAAATTAATCATGTTCTGGTAAGGCATGAACAGGGAGCCGCCCATGCCGCTGACGGTTATGCCAGGGCATCCGGCAAGGTAGGAGTAGTTCTGGTTACGTCAGGTCCAGGCGCTACTAATACTATAACCGGTATAGCCACTGCCAATATGGATTCCGTGCCTATGGTTATTATTACTGGACAGGTGCCTACCAATCTTATAGGCAACGATGCTTTTCAGGAAGCCGATACGGTCGGCATTACGAGACCTTGTACCAAGCATAATTATTTGGTTAAGGATATAAAAGACCTTGCAAGGACTATTAAGGAGGCTTTTTATATAGCTTCTACCGGAAGGCCGGGACCAGTCTTAATAGATATACCTAAAGATATTACTTCGAGCGTATATGAGTTCGATTATCCCGAAACCGTTCAACTGCACGGGTATAATCCTACCTATTTCGGACATCATGTCCAGATTGCAAAACTTGCTTCGGAAATTTTAAAAGCAAAAAAACCTTTATTATATATAGGAGGCGGGGTAATAAGCTCCAATGCTTCATCTGAACTTTTAGAACTGGCCGAATTGCTTGATTTGCCTATAACCTCTACTTTAATGGGCCTGGGCGGTTTTCCGTCCTGCCATCCTCTTTTTTTCGGCATGCTCGGCATGCACGGCACTTATGCCTCTAATATGGCAATATCGAATGCTGATTTTATAGTTGCTGTCGGAGCGAGATTCGACGACAGGGTTACGGGAAAAGTCGAAGAATTCGGTAAAAATGCTAAGTTTGCCCATATAGACATAGACCCTTCTTCGATAGGAAAAAACGTAAAAATAGAAATACCGGTAGTCGGCGACGTTAAATCCGTTTTAAGCAGTCTTCTCGAAGTTTTGAACGGCAGAAACGAAGAAATATCCGCCGCTAAATACGAAAGGTTGGGCTGGCTCGAAGAAATAAACGCATGGAAGTACGAGCATCCTCTTACTTATAGAATGAACGACGTAATTAAGCCTCAATACGTCATAGAGAAAATTTATGAATTAACCGGAGGAGATGCTATAATAGCTACCGAAGTCGGTCAGAGCCAGATGTGGACGGCGCAGTTTTATAAATTTAAAAACCCGAGAACTTTATTAACGTCAGGCGGCTTGGGAACTATGGGTTTCGGGTTTCCTGCGGCTATAGGCGCCCAGATGGCGCATCCCGATAAAGTAGTTTTCGATATTGCCGGCGACGGAAGCATTCAGATGAATATTCAGGAACTTGCAACGGCGGTGCAGTATAACCTGCCGGTTAAAATAGCCATTATAAATAATAGTTTTCTCGGCATGATAAGACAGTGGCAGGAACTGTTTTATCATAAAAGATACTCTTTTTCCGAAATGAACGTTAATCCGGATTTCGTCAAACTTGCCGAAGCATACGGAGCCGTAGGCTTAAGGGCTAAAGACCCAGACGACGTAGTTCCGGTAATCGAAAAAGCGCTGTCTATAAAAAAGCCGGTAATAATGGATTTTATAGTCGACAGAGAAGAAAGCGTATATCCTATGGTTGCGCCGGGTTCGCCGATTACCGGTATGCTTTTAGTTTAAACTTATATTCTGGATGAGCCGTCTAAATACCGACGACGGCTTTAAACCTTACCCGCTTACGCGGGAATGACTTTAAGAGAATTTAATTTTTAACCCAAGGGTTGTCATTCCTGAGCAAGCAGGAATCCAGTCTTTATTGGCTTTGGAATATATAAGTAGTTTTTATTGCAGGTTAAGGTATTAAAATTCAGTAACATTTTATTAAATAATTTAATATAATAAATACTATTATGGAAAAAACACATATTCTTTCTATTACAGTGGAAAACGAATCCGGAGTACTTACCAGAGTAGCAGGGCTTTTTTCTGCAAGAGGGTTTAATATCGACAGTATATGCGTAGCAAAAACTTTAGAAAAAAACGAGTCCAAAATGATAATAGCCACATCCGGAGATGCGCAAATTCTGGAACAGATAGTTAAACAGCTTAACAGGCTTATAAACGTAATTAAGGTGCAGGAATTTACCGACGACGATTCCGTATTAAGGCAGACGGTTCTGGTTAAAGTTAACGCCGACGAAACGACGAAAGGGGATATTTTCAGGATAAAAGAAATATTTAACGGCAGGATTATAGACGTTTCAAGAAATCATTATACCCTTGAAGTCACCGGATCGGAAAAGAAGATAGATTCCCTTATCGACATTTTAAGGCCTTTAGGAATCAAAGACATAGTTAAAACCGGCATAATAGCGTTAGCCAGCGCTAAAAAAATAATATAAATCAATAACATAAAATAAATAATAAAAAATCGATCGAGGGCGAAAATACCGTCGTCTCTCTAAATAAAGGAGGATTTAATGAATATTTATTACGAAAAAGATGCCGATTTAAGATTAATTCAGTCAAAAACAGTAGCTATAATAGGTTACGGTTCTCAGGGGCATGCGCATGCCTTAAATTTAAAAGATTCCGGCGTAAAAGTAATTATAGGGCTAAGACCGGAAGGCAGCTCTTTTTCAAAAGCTAAAAATGCAGGTTTTGAAGTATATCCGGTTAAGGAAGCTGCAGAAAAAGCCGATGTTATCATGGTTTTGCTTCCCGACGAAATTCACGGAGAAGTTTATAAAAACGATATAGAGCCTGGTTTAAAGGCGGATAAATATCTCGTTTTCGCTCACGGCTTCAGTATTCATTTCGGACAGATAGTCCCGCCAAAAGAAGTAAACGTTTTTATGGTAGCACCAAAAGGGCCAGGGCATCTTGTTCGCCACGAATTTGAAAAGGGAGGCGGAGTGCCGGATTTAATAGCCGTTCATAACGATTATTCCGGTAATACGAAAAATATGGCATTGTCTTATGCGTCTGCAATAGGCGGCGGTAAAGCCGGCATATTGGAATCTACGTTCAGGGAAGAAACGGAAACCGACCTCTTTGGTGAGCAGGCGGTTCTTTGCGGCGGTTTATCGGCTCTTATGACGGCTGGGTTTGAAACTCTGGTAGAAGCGGGATATCAGGAAGAAAGCGCATATTTTGAATGCATACACGAAATGAAGCTTATAGTCGATCTTATATATGAAGGCGGAATAGCAAACATGAGATATTCGATAAGCAACACGGCTCAATATGGCGACCTTACAAGAGGACCAAGGATAGTCGATGCAAGGGTTAAGCAGGAAATGAAAAGGGTCTTGGAAGAGATTAGAAGCGGAAAGTTCGCTACCGAATGGATGCTTGAAAACAAAGCCAATAAACCGTCGTTCAATGCTATGACGAGAAACGGCGAAGAGCATCAGCTTGAAAGAGTCGGAAGCAGATTAAGGTCGTTAATGCCTTGGATAACAAAAAATAAAATAGTCGATAAATCTAAAAATTAAAATAAAATGATAAGATAATACGACAATAGAACCGCCCCGACGGCCTTCGGCCGCCACCCCTCCTTATAAAGGAGGGGAGCTGATGAAATCAGGCACTGTGCGGTATAAAGGATGGGAGCTGATTATGTTAAACATCTGCGTATTTGCGATAAACTATGAAATATATAGCTAAAGAAGGAGTTCCGTTTATAATCGGCGGTTTTGTTTTTTCGATAGTTTTTTTCGTTTTGTATTTTTATGTTAAATTCACAATAGTAAAATATATATTTTTTTCGCTGTTTGCGCTTTCGGTCCTTTTCTTTTTTTTCTGCATATATTTTTTCAGGGATCCGGAGCGAAAGCCGGATTCCGTTCTAAAAGAAGGCGAAATAGTTTCTCCGGCCGACGGTAAAATAATATTTTTACAGAGAGTGTTCGACGAAAGATTTTTAAAAGAAGAAGTTTTTAAGATAAGCATTTTTATGTCTCTTTTTAACGTCCACGTCAACAGGATTCCGTTCGGCGGAATAGTGGAAAAAATAATTTACAACAAAGGCAGATTTTTTTCCGCAAATTTAGATAAGGCATCTTCCGAAAACGAGTTTAACGCAATAATTTTAAATAAAAAAATAGCTTTTGTCCAGATTGCGGGTCTTATTGCAAGACGTATAGTGTGCAAGATTAAGGAAGGAGATGCCGTAATATCAGGCGAAAGATTCGGCTTAATTAAATTCGGCTCCAGATTAGATATATATCTGCCTGTAAGTTTTACTCCTTACGTTGAAATAGGCGGTAAAGTTTTTTCAGGCAAAACCCTACTTGGAAAAATAAATGATAGCGTCGAATAAACAAAAAAAGAATTATTCTCCGATAAAAACCGCCTTAAATAACAACGAGTTATACAAAAACAGCATGACGAAAGGCGTTTTTCTCCTGCCTAACCTTATAACCAGCCTTTCGCTTTTATCAGGTTTTTACTCGATAATTAATTCCATAGACGGCAGATACTGGATAGCCGGATGGCTTATAATAGCGTCTATATTCTTCGACGGAATAGACGGCAAGGTTGCAAGGCTGACCAATACAAGCTCTAAATTCGGAATAGAATACGATTCCCTGTCCGATTTAATAGCGTTCGGAGCGGCGCCGTCCGTTCTGCTGTTTAAATGGTTTTTTATGGATATGGGAAGAATCGGCTGGGCGGTAGTGTTCGTATATCTTCTCGGGGCGACGTTAAGGCTGGCGAGATTTAACGTACAGGTAAATTCTGTAGAATATAAAAAGTTTACCGGACTTCCGTCTCCGGCAGCTGCAGGAACTATAGTTTCTACGCTTTTTTTTATTACGAAATTTTCGATACGCACTTTGCTGATAACCAAAATTATGCTTGTTTTAACGGTGATAGTAGGGCTGCTGATGATAAGCAACATCGGATACTTTGCCATGAAAGATTTTTCCGTTTTTAAACGCAGGGCTTTCGAGTTTTTGATACTGATATTATTTATTCTGATAATTATTATAATAAAGCCGGTCGAATCGATTTTTACTATTTTCGTATTATATTCGTTTATTTCTCCTCTATTGTATTTTTATTTCGTTAATGTTAAGATAAAAAAGATTAATAAAGAAATTAAATAGGTTTTTGCAGGAGGATTTTTAATGGGCGGCGACGCTTTTAAAAAGATAAAAATATTCGATACGACACTTAGGGACGGCGAACAGTCTCCCGGCGCCAGCATGAATATAGACGAAAAGCTAAATTTGGCGAGGCAGTTGGCGAGACTCGGCGTGGACGTCATAGAAGCCGGTTTTCCTATTGCTTCGGAAGGCGACTTTGAAGCCGTCAGCGCTATAGCTCAAGAGATAAAAGGCATAGAAATAGCCGGTCTTGCAAGGGCAAACGAAAAAGATATATACAGGGCGTATTCCGCGGTAAAAAATGCGGAAAAGCCTGTTATACATACTTTTATAGCCACTTCGGACGTACACCTTAAATATAAGCTGAAGATGACGCGCGAAGAATTATACGAGCGCGCCGTCAATATGGTTAAATATGCAAAATCGTTCATAGAAAATATAGAATTTTCTGCGGAAGATGCTTCCAGATCCGATTTGGATTTTTTATGCAAAGTAATTAAAGGAGTTATAGACGCAGGCGCGACTGCCGTCAATATTCCGGATACGGTAGGATATGCGACGCCTTTCGAATTTTTCAATTTTATAAAAAGTATCAGGGAAAGAGTCGAAGGAATAGAAAATATAGTTTTAAGCGTCCACTGCCATAACGACTTGGGTCTCGGCACGGCTAATTCTTTATCGGCGATTCTTGCAGGAGCCAATCAGGTCGAATGCACTATAAACGGTATAGGCGAGAGAGCCGGAAATGCGGCGCTGGAAGAAATAGTTATGGCACTTGAAGTAAGAAAGGACATTTATAACGCAATAACTTCGGTAAATACGCAGGAATTATACAGGTCTTCGCAGTTGTTGACGCATATTACCGGAATATCGGTTCAGCCCAATAAAGCTATAGTCGGAAAAAATGCTTTCGCCCACGAAGCTGGAATTCATCAGGACGGAGTACTGAAAGAAAAAACCACCTACGAAATTATGACTCCTGAACGCGTAGGAAGGCAGCCTGACGAACTCGTTCTCGGCAAGCACTCCGGAAAACATGCGTTTAAAGAAAAACTTAATTCTCTCGGTTATTTATTAAACGACGAAGAGATAGAAAAAGCTTTCGTAAAATTCAAAAACCTTGCGGACAAAAAGAAAGATATTTACGATGAAGACATAGATTCTCTTGTTTCTAAATCGCATCATTTAGAGAAATACGAATTAAAATACGTAAACGTCGTCTGCGGAGATACCGTTTCGCCGCTTGCAATGGTCAAACTTAAAGTTGACGGAGATTTAAAGCAAGATTCTTCCTGCGGAAACGGTCCCGTGGATGCGGCGGTTAATGCCATAGAAAAAATCGTAAATTCTAAGGCTAAAGTAATAGGCTATGAAGTTAAATCTATCAGAGGAACGACTGAAGCACAGGGAAACGTTTCCATTACTATAGAACATAACGGCGCGAGCATTACCGGAAGGAGCGCGCATACCGACATAGTTACCGCAAGCGCCAAGGCTTACGTTAACGCGTTGAATAAGTTATACGTTCATAATAAAAACGCCGCAAATAAAACAATCTGCGAAATAGAAATTAACGCTTGATCAATTTGTGACTGGGACAGAATTAAATTTTTAAGGCAATAAGAAAACCGAAGTGTCATTGCGAGTCGCGAAGCGACGAAGCAATCCCGCACTTTCTAAGTTGTAACAACTGGAGATTGCTTTGCTTCGCTGGACTTCGTCCAGCTTTGCTCGCAATGACCGTTAAATAACATAATCGACTTTATTTAGTTGCCGACGCCTTTCCCTTCCAAGTTGCGACGGGGACAGAATTGAATTTCGGCACTATAAGTTTGCGACGGGGACAGAATTGAATTCTGTCCCCGTATTTAAGGAGGAGAACAAAATGGCAAAACCGTTAACCATTACCGAAAAAATAATTTTAAATCATACCGATTTGCAGGAAATATCTTCGGGAGATATAGTAAACGCAAGAGTGGATTTAGCATTAGGAAACGATATAACCGCCCCTATAGCCATAAAAGAGTTTTCCGCCATAGGCGTAGATGCGGTATTCGACAGAAAAAAAATAGCGCTGGTTCCAGACCACTTCGTTCCCAACAAAGATATATTGAGCGCAAAGCAGGCGAAAATGATGAGGGAGTTCGCAAAAAAATTCGATATAGAAAACTATTTCGAGTGCGGAGAAGCCGGCGTCGAGCATGCGCTTCTTCCCGAAAAAGGCATAGTTCTTCCCGGAGACCTTGTAGTAGGAGCAGATTCGCATACTTGCACCTACGGAGCGCTTGGAGCGTTTGCCACCGGAGTAGGTTCTACCGATTTAGCCTACGCTATGGCATTCGGCGAGTTATGGCTTAAAGTTCCCGAATCTATAAAAGTTATTTTTGAGGGCAAACCGAAAAAATGGGTGTCCGGTAAAGATTTAATTCTTTATCTTATAGGACAGATAGGGGTGGAAGGCGCAAACTATATGGCGCTGGAATTTACGGGAAGCACGTTTAAGCATCTCGGTATGGCGGACAGACTTACTATATCCAATATGGCGATAGAAGCCGGAGCAAAAAGCGGAATATTCGAGCCTGACGAAATTACCGAAAATTACGTCAAGAGCAGGGCAAAAAGAGACTATATATTTTATAAGAGCGACGAAGGCGCGGAATACGCCAAAGTATTAAATTATAATACCGAAACTATCAACCCTCAGGTTGCTTTTCCGCATCTTCCCGAAAACAGCGTAGATATTAACGAAGCGTCGGCAAAAAACATAAAAATAGACCAATCCGTTATCGGCTCATGCACAAACGGCAGAATAGAAGATTTAAGAATTGCGGCGGAGATATTAAAAGGCAAAAAGATAGCCAAGTACACAAGGCTTATAGTAATTCCGGCAACTCCCGATATTTACAGAATGGCGGAAAAAGAAGGTCTTATAGATATATTCATGGATGCCGGAGGAGTCGTCAGCACGCCTACTTGCGGACCCTGTCTCGGCGGATATATGGGAATACTTGCCGACGGAGAAAGGGCGATATCTTCAACGAACAGGAATTTTAAAGGAAGAATGGGCGACGTTACCAGCGAAGTATATCTCGCAAATCCGGCGGTTTGCGCAGCGTCCGCTATACTCGGCAAGATTGCGGGTCCAGACGAAGTAGTATCTTAAAAAGTTAAAAGTTTTTTAATATTTATAAAGGAGCATTATTTATGATATTTAAAGGAAAAGTATTTAAATTCGGCGACAATATAGATACCGATGCTATAATTCCCGCAAGATATTTAAACGATTCTAGCGAAGAAAATTTAAAAAAACACTGCATGGAAGACGCAGACGAATCGTTTTCTTCTAAAGTGGCAAAAGGCGATTTTATAGTAGCCGGAAATAATTTCGGATGCGGTTCTTCCAGGGAGCATGCCCCTATAGCCATCAAATCAAGCGGAGTTCCTATAGTAATAGCCAAAAGCTTTGCAAGGATATTTTACAGGAATTCTTTTAATATAGGGTTGTTTATTCTTTCTGCGGATACGGACGGAATAGAAAACGGCGACATCCTTGAAGTAAATACCGATACCGGAGAAATTAAAAATCAAACAAGAAATACGGTTATAAACGCCAAGCCCATTCCTAAATTTATGTCGGAATTAGTCAATGCGGGCGGCTTAATTGCGTATGCCAAAAAAAAGATCAAGGAGGGTAAAAAATAATTATGATAAAATTAGCTCTTTTCGCGGGCGACGGAATAGGAACCGAAGTAGCCGAAGAAGCCGTTAACGTATTAAAATTTTTACTAGATTCCCACTCGGTAAGATATGAAATAGAAAAAGGTCTCGTCGGCGGCGCATCGTACGACGAATACGGAAAACCTTTAACCGAAGCAACTCTTAAGATAGCAAAGGATGCGGATGCCGTAATTTTTGGAGCGGTGGGCGGCTATAAATGGGAATCGCTTCCTATTGAACTTAGACCGGAAAAAGCACTCCTGTCTTTAAGATATGAGCTTGGTTTATATGCAAATTTGAGACCTTCTAAAATTTACGACGAACTTATCGATGCTTCCCCGTTAAAGAAAGAGGTAGTGCAGGGAACTGATATGATGATAGTCAGGGAACTTACCGGCGGAATATATTTCGGTCAGCCGAGAGGCGTTTTCGATATGGAAGACGGACAGAAAAAAGGCGTCAATACGCTTGTTTATACCACTAATGAAATAGAAAGGATAGCAAAAATAGCTTTTGAAATTGCGAAAAAAAGAAGAAAAAAAGTGTTGTCGGTTGACAAGGCTAACGTATTGGAATGCACCGAATTATGGCGCAGCGTAGTCGCTGAAACGGCAAAAGGATATCCCGATATAGAGCTTACGAATATGTATGTCGATAACTGTTCTATGCAGCTAATAAGGCAGCCGAAAAATTTTGACGTTATCGTAACCACTAATATGTTCGGAGATATTTTGAGCGACGAATCTTCTATGGTAGCCGGTTCTATAGGCATGCTGCCTTCTGCAAGCCTTAACGGCAAAAAAGGCATGTATGAGCCTATTCACGGAAGCGCGCCGGACATTGCCGGACAGAACAAAGCAAATCCTTTAGCCGCAATATTATCCGCAGCAATGATGTTGAAATACAGTTTCGATATGGACGATCTTGCCGACAAAATAGACAAAGCGGTAGAAAAAGTAATTAAGAACGGATACAGGACGGCTGATATTTATTCAAAAGCCACTGGAACAAAGCTTGTCGGAACGAAAGAGATGGGACTTGCGGTAATTGAAGAATTAAAAAAATGACGAATTTGTGAGTTGGACAGAATTGAATTCTGTCGTATAAAAAATAACATAAGTAAAAGGCGTCAGATTAATTTTCCGCTAACGTAAAAGTGAATTAATTTTTATGTTTTTACAGCGGAAAATTAATCCGACGCCTTTTACTGGGAAATGGAAAGCACAATATGAAAAAAGAAAAATATAATGTAGCCATAACCGGAGCAACCGGTCTTGTAGGAAGGGAGTTTTTAGAGATACTGGAGCAGAGAAATTTTCCAGTAGGAGAGCTGTATCTTTTTGCATCGGAAAATTCTATCGGAGAAATTATAGATTTTAAAGGCGACGAATATATAGTCGATGCATTAAGGGAAGATTCTTTTAAGAAAAAGAATATAGACATAGTATTGTCGAGCCCCGGAGGGCAGATAAGCGCTAAGTTTTCGCCTATCGCCGCTAAAGAAGGAGCGGTTGTCATAGACAATACGTCTCATTTCAGGATGAACAAAGACGTTCCTTTAGTGGTGCCGGAAGTTAATCCCGAAGATGTAAAATATTATTCCAAAAAAAATATAATAGCAAACCCTAACTGCTCCACAATTCAGATGCTCGTTCCCCTTAAGCCGATTCACGACAAATATAAAATAAAAAGAATAGTCGTTTCGACGTACCAATCTACATCCGGAGCCGGCAAAAAAGCTATGGACGAACTTTTTTACCAGACGACCGGCATTATAAATGCGCAAGGCGATATTTTTCCGGAAAAATTTCCGGTGCAGATTGCATTTAACTGTATTCCGCAAATAGATGTTTTCGCCGACGACGGATATACCAAAGAAGAGATTAAAATGGTAAACGAAACCCGTAAAATAATGCACGACGAAAATATAGGCGTGTCTGCCACAACCGTGAGAGTCCCCGTTTTCTTCTCGCACGGTGAATCCGTAAACGTCGAAACGGAAAAAAGTTTCGATATTAAAGATATAAAGAAAATGCTTTCGGAAACTAAAGGAGTTAAAATTATAGACGACGTATTAAGCGAAAATCCAGAAGAGCGTTATCCTTACCAGACCAACGTCGCAGGAAACGACGACGTATATGTAGGCAGGATAAGAAAGGACTTTTCGGTGCCTAACGGACTGAACTTATGGGTAGTAGCCGACAACGTCCGGAAAGGAGCGGCTCTCAACGCCGTGCAGATAGCGGAAATTTTAATTAAAAAGTATCTTTGATATTCAATAAATAATGTCTTTAAAATTACGAAACCATGAGATAATTAAAAATTTATCCGTAGTTTCGTTTTTTACTTTGATAAGCAGAATTCTGGGCTTGCTTAGAGACGTTTGCATCGCATACTTTTTCGGTGCGGGAATTACGACCGATGCTTTTTTCGTTGCATTCAGGATACCTAACCTGTTCAGAAGGCTTTTCGGAGAAGGAGGAATATCAGCCTCTTTTATTCCCGTCTATTCGGAAAGTATAATTAAAAAAGGCGAGGACGATTCGCAAGACCTTTTTCAAACCGTTTTTGCCATACTTTTTTTTATTCTTTTATTTCTTTCCCTTATAGGATTTTTATTTTCGTTTGTTTTTGTAGCCGTTACCGCGCCTGGTTTTCTTGGCAAGACATTTGAGCTTAATCTTACCGTTATTTTAACAAAAATTATGTTTCCATACATATTTTTGATAGGGCTTACCGCGTTTTTATCCGGAGTTTTAAACGTTCACGGTTCTTACGCACCGGGAGCTATATATCCTATAATATTAAATATAGCGCTTATATTATCGGCTGTTTTCTTCAGACAGTTTTTTCATCCTGCTATTTTTGCGCTTGCCGCCGGCGTTATGATAGGCGGCGCTATTCAGCTTTTGTCTCAGATTTATTATATTAAAAAAAAGAAAATCCGTCTCGGTTTCAAGTTTAATTTTAAAAGTGCGGACGTAAAGACCGTTTTTAAACTGCTCACCCCGTCGCTTTTAGGTATGGCGGTAATTCAGCTTAATCTGGTTTTCGATACGCTTCTTGCTTCATTTCTTCCTTCGGGCAGTATATCCTATCTGTATTACGGCGACAGGCTTTATCAGTTTCCTCTCGGCGTTTTCGCGATAGCTATGCAGACGGCTATTTTTCCTACGCTTTCCGCTTCATTTGCAAAAAATAACATAAAAGAAGTGGACGGAGCTTTTAATTTTGCATCGTCTCTTATGTTTTTTATAATAATACCGTCGAGTATAGGACTGATACTTTTAAGAAGCCCGCTCGTAAAATTAATATATTTACACGGACTGTTTAATTCCGCCGATGCTAAAAAAACGGCAGGGGTTCTTCTATTTTTCATAATCGGTTTGTGGGCGTCGGCGCTTTTAAAAACGGTGGTTCCCGTTTTTTATTCTATGAAAGATACGAAAACCCCGGTTAACGCAGCGATAATTTCATTGTTTATAAATATCGTATTTGCGGTTATTCTTATGCGAGTTATGGGAGTGTACGGACTTGCGCTGGCTTCCAGCATTTCTTTAATTTTTAATTATCTGTTTCTGTTAAGAAAACTGCATCGCAAGAAAGGCATAGGTTTAGGAATAACTTTTTTTAAATCTTTCTTGAAAACGTTAGCGGCAAGTTTAGTTATGGGGGCAGCCGTCGAATTTGCGATTTCGGCTTCAAACAGAATGCATTACGGTCCGTTACCGGCAGTTTTAATTTCTATAACCGCAGGATTAATTATTTACTTTGCCGCCTCGTTAATTTTTAAGAACGATTCTGCCGATATATTAAAAAACGTGATAGCTAAAAAACATTAATTTTTCGATTTTTTATTTTTCTTACTATTGATTTTTTCGACAGACTGTTTCGTCCGTGCAGTTCTATGAGGTTTTTCGACGACATCATTTTTAGTCGCATTATTATTTTTTTTGCCGATAGTAGAACCGGTGACGGTTACTATAGTTCCGTAGCCTATCTGCTTATATAATAAAAGTGCGTCTTGTTTTGAAAGTTCGACGCATCCTGCCGATTGCGGAAAGCCGTAATATTTACGCTGCATATAGTGAAGAGCCACGCTTTTATGAAAATAGTCTATATATTTTATTCCCGAATCGGAATAATGAACCAGCTTTACCGGATGTCCGTCCAAGCATTCTATGTTTTTAAAGTGTTTTGATTTTTTTAAAGATGTATAAAGTTTTTTAGTAATAGGCGTCGGGAAAAGCCCGCTCATAGTAGTGTCCGGAAGCCTTAAAAAAACATACCAGGTACCGTCCGGCGTTAAACCTAATATGCCGGTATTTACCGGAAAAGAAAAAATTATCCTGCCGTTTTCATATAACTCGGCTTTCTCGTTATTTTTCGACTGCTTTACTAATACCCAGTCCCAAGGCTGTTTGTTGAATTGATTTTTTTCTGCACTTTGTTCGAGTTCATATAGCAGTTTGTTGTTTATTTCAGGTTCGTCGTAATCTCCGTCTTTAATTCTCCCCGATTCGTAAAGATATTTTGCAATTGCGCCTATAATCAAAGGATTCTGTTCGTTCCAGCCGTAAGAATAAGCGATTTTTTTAATATTTTCCGGTATAGCGAACGAAAACTTGTATTTACCGCCATAGGTTAAGGAAATAGGAAGATACTTTAGATATTGCAAATATTTTACGGTGCAAAGAAAGACGTTAAGATTTTTGCAATTAAGAGGTTTAGTTAAATCCGGCACGTAAACTTTTTTTATTATTGTTTTTATCTGCTCTTTTTTTTTCGGCGGTTTGACCGATACAGATGCGGGCTTTATACCCATAATTTGATTAAAACCCGCTTTTTTTATTTCATCTCGCGTTGCCGAAACCGATAACGGGAAAAAGAAAAATTTAAACAAAAAATATAAGCCTGCGATTAAAACCGCAATCGATGCCGTTAATAAAAAAATATGTTTTTTGTTCAGTTTCATCTATCTTTTTCCGTTCCGCTTTATCGCTTTATAAATTTTGCGGCAGCGCAAGAAATTAATTCCGGCGCTGCTATATATCAGATTTTTGACTTTTTTAACAATAATGTTATAATCGAAAGAAGCGGATATTTTTTTAAGTCATTATAATTATACAATATAATATATTATATTGTATAATTTTTTATATATATTTTTAAGAGGTAATTAAAAAAAATTTGCGCAAAGACGATAAACGCTTAAAGAACGAAAGCGGTTCTTTTGCTTCGGCAAAGCATGAAAAGACCGATACCGAGAAGATAGAACTTGAAAATATAGAGCTTTTTAATAAATTTTCAAATCCTTCCTCCGGCATTAAAAGTCTTATAGAATCCGAATTCGACGTAGATATGTCAGTTAGGGGCAATACGGTCATCGTTAAAGGATTAAAAAAGAATATACGTACTGCCGTTTTTTTTATAAAGGATTTGCTGGACCTGTTTAAAACAAACCAAACCGTAACCGATGCGGATTTAAAAAGACTGGCAAAATTAAAAATAGACAGTCCGGAAATTAACGTTACCACCCACTTATTTCCGTCTATTCTTCTAACCCCTAGAAAAAAAAACATTACGCCGAGAACCCCAAACCAGAAAAAATACACGGATGCAATTTTTAAAAACGACGTAGTTATCGGCATAGGTCCTGCAGGAACCGGAAAAACTTATCTCGCGATGGCATGCGCTATATCTTTATTTCAGAATAAAGTTTTCGACAGGATAATTTTAACGCGCCCTGCGGTGGAGGCTGGAGAAAAGTTAGGTTTTCTGCCCGGAGATATAGCGCAAAAGATAAATCCTTATCTGCGTCCGCTATACGATGCACTGTATGAAATGACGGAGTTTGAAAAAGCAATGAGGCTTATAGAAACCGATGTTATCGAGATTGCCCCCATAGCATTTATGAGGGGAAGGACTCTAAATAACTCTTTTATAATACTCGATGAAGCGCAAAATGCCACCAACGAACAGATGAAAATGATGCTTACCAGAATAGGTTCGGGATCCAAAATAGTAGTAAACGGCGATATTACTCAGACTGACTTGCCTTCCGATAAGAATTCCGGGCTTATAAAAGCAAGCAAGATTTTAAAAAATATCGACGGCATAGAAGTGGTGAATTTCGACGAGACCGACGTCCTGCGGCATAAATTAGTGCGCGACATAATAAAAGCATATGAAAAAAACTAAATTTTTAGAATTTTTAAAAAATAATTCGATTGAAATCAAAAGCCGTTATTCCTCCATTTTAATAATTCTTTTGATATCTTCGATATTATTGACTTTTCTGCTTTATAACGGTTTGGAATTTATAAAAAATAAGTATAAAGCCGGAGAGATAGCTACAAAAACCGTAATAGCAAAAAGAAATTTCAGATACGTTAATACTAAAGCGACCAATGCAATTTTAAAAAATAAAATAGCCAAAAGTCCGGATGTTTATCTATATTATCCAGAAATTAAAACAAATTTAACAAGGAAAATAAAAAAAGCTTTTTCCGTGGCAAGAACATATAAGGACGAGCATAAGCCTAATGAAGAAAATCAAAATATTACGGAAAACATATTCGAGTCTAAATTAGGAGTAAAATTAAACAAAAACGTTCTCGACGAATTTTATTATTTAAATTACAACAAAAACATAGAAAATTATATCTTAAAAATAGTTACAAGCGTTTATAAAACGGGAGTTCTCTCCAAACCGCCGTCGTCCGGCAAAAACATAGAAATAAAAAACACCGTAACTAATACTAAGAAAATCATAAACTATCCCCAAATTTTTTTTACTTCTAAAAAGATAAAAAGTTTTGCTTATTATTATACCGTAAAATATTTATATTTCTTACCGAATTATATGCGTATGGATATTTACGATATTTCCTACAGCATTATAAAGCCCGACATCGTCTATTCGAAATATCTTACGCTGAAAAAAATAGAAATAATTAAAAAAGTAAATAAGCCTATTTTCATAAGCATTAGCAAAGGCACGCTATTGATTAAAGCCGGAGAGCTTATAACCAAATCTAGAGCACTTGAATTAAATACATACGATTCTAAGTTTAAATTAAAAAATAATATACCGTCTTTGATCGGATTATTTTTAGTAATAACTATACTCTTATCGCTGTCATATATTTTTCCATATAGATATATAAAAAAATTCAGGACTACATTGGATTTTAAAAATATATTTTTTGTAATTACCGTTTTATTGTTTTCCATATTATTGATAAAAGCCGGTATTATATTTTCTAATGCGCTTTCTTTATATTTTCCTTTTATAAATAAAAGCGACGTGTATTATCTGATTCCTTTCGCTTTTGGACCTATGCTGGTAAGAATAATTTTAAATTCCGAGGTTTCAGTCGTTTATATAGCTCTTTTTTCTATATTGACGTCGATAATTTTTAAAAACTCTATTTTTTTTATGGTGTATACGTTTGCGGGAAGCTTTATCGCCTCTTACGAAGTTTTTGATTTTTCTTCGTGGGGAAGGGTAATCAGGGCGGGAGTGATTACCGGATTGATAAATGTAGTAATGGTCTCTGCATTTGCGTTAATAGGGTTTAATCTTATAAACGTTCAAACCCTTTATGCCGTTTTTTCTGCTTTTTTATCAGGCGTAATTTCTTCGATTATGGTTATAGGGCTTATTCCTATTCTGGAAAGCCTGTTCGGGTTTACGACCGATTTTAAACTGCTTGAACTTTCAAGCGCAGGCAACCCTTTGCTCAGGCAGTTTTCTATAGCGGCGCCAGGCACCTACCAGCATTCGATAATGACTTCCACCCTTGCGGAATCCGCCGCTATGGCTGTGGGAGCCAATCCTCTTCTGGCAAGAGTCGCCAGCCTTTACCACGATATAGGAAAAATAACCAAGCCTAACTATTTCATAGAAAATATAGTAAATTCCGAAAATCCGCACGATAAACTTTCTCCCACCATGAGCAGTTTGATTATAGCTTCTCACGTAAAAGACGGGCAGGAACTTGCAAAAAAATATAAACTAGGAAATAAGATAGAAAGCATAATTGCCGAACATCACGGTACTTCTATGATAGGATCTTTTTACGAAAAAGCGTATAACGAAAATAAAGGCGCGCATATTTCAAGCGACGCTTTTAGATATGCCGGTAGAAAACCGCAGACTAAAGAAGCCGGAATAATTATGCTTGCAGATTCCGTCGAGGCGATATCGAGGTCTATGCCGAATATATCGCCGTCACGGCTTGAACAGATGGTCAGAAAAACCATAAATAGAATTTATACCGACGGACAGCTTGACGAATGCGAATTGACGCTGAAAGATCTTCATGTTATAGGCGATGCTTTCGTAAAAGTTTTAAATTCTGTTTTTCATCAAAGAATTCCATATATAGACAGGCAGACCGGAGGCGCCGATAAAAGTGAAGCAGGCAAAAACGATGATAAATATAACGGATATCCAGAGAAAATCGAAAATAAACCAAAGGTTAGTCCGCTATATCGTTAAAAATTCCGTAAACAAACTTTATTGCGGTTCTTATGAAATAAATATAATTTTTTGTTCCGAAAATTATATTAAAAGATTGAATTTAACCTATAGAAATCAGAATAAAGCTACCGATGTACTTTCGTTTGAAATTAAAGAATGGGTAAACGGCGTTTATCATATCGGCGAAATATATATATCGCCTTCCGTTGCGCAAAAAAATTACCTCAAAAACCGCGAGTTTTGGGAAAAATCCGAGTGGATATCACGGAACGGCGATAATTACGTATATAAAGACGAAGATAAAGAAAGCCGGCCGCTATATCATCATCGAAAAGGTTTTCGCAGAGAAATCGCTCTGCTTATAATACACGGCATACTTCATCTTTTCGGATACGTTCACGACGAGGAACACAAGCTGAATTTAGACGACGAAGATTACGACGAAGACATGAAAAATATGCAGAATTTTTTATATAAAGAGTTAAACGGGAAACTGTAATTATATGAAAAAAACGACGCTGAGCCGCTTGGAATCTTTTAACGCCGCTATAGAGGGCATTATTTTAGCTACCAAGACCGAGAAAAATATGAAAATACATTTTTCCGCAGCTCTTGCCGCTATAATACTTGCTCTTTTTTTAAAAGTATCGAAAATAGATATTTTATTCGTCCTTGTTTCCGTTTTTTTTGTTTTATTTGCGGAAACCCTTAATACTTCCATAGAGTATCTTGCCGATTTTATATCAAAAGAGCATTCCGAAGAAATTGCCGCCGTTAAAAATTTAGCCGCCGGCGCGGTTCTTTTATCGGCTTTCGGTTCATTCGTGGTTGGATACATAATTTTTTCCAAATACCTTTATTATTTGATATACTATATGATAAATATGATTAAAACCGAAGGTTCGGATATATCCGTAATAATTATATCGATTGTTTTCGTCGGAATTATAATAATAAAAGCTATGTTTAATAAAGGCACTCCCTTAAGGGGAGGTTTTCCGAGCGGTCATGCCGCCATAGCCTTTTCGATATGGCTTATAGTATCTTTTTTGACTTTAAATCCCGTAGTCTCTTTGCTTACGTTTATTCTTGCGTTAACGATAGCTCTTTCCAGAATTAGCAGCGGTATTCACACAAAAATAGAGGTTTTAACGGGAAGCGTTATAGGAATTTTAATTACCGCGCTTATATTCAAGCTGTTTTATTTTTAGATACGGTGCCATAATTCAATTCTGGCACCGTCACAAATTGGAAAGGATAGAATTCAATTCTGTCCCCGTCACAAAAGAGGAGAAATAATGGCTGAAAAAGAAAAACAAAAAACCGATAAACTTGACGGACTTATAGAAATAGTTAAAAAACTAAGGTCTGAAAGCGGCTGTCCATGGGACAGGAAACAGACCGAAGAAACTTTAAAACCCTATATCATAGAAGAAGCTTACGAAGTCGTCGAAGCTATAGGTTCCGGCGATAAAATCGAAATAATGGAAGAACTCGGCGACCTTCTTCTCCAGGTCGTTTTTTTATCGGATATTTATGCCGATAAAAAAGAGTTTTCTATAGACGACGTTATAGAGACTGTAAACAAAAAACTTATAAGAAGACACCCTCATGTTTTTGACGAAAATTTTTCTTTAAAAGAAGGCGAATGCCTTGAAGACGTTATACTTAGAAACTGGGAAAGGATTAAAGGGGAAGAAAAGAAGGAAAAATCAAAAAATAAACCTGTCGTTCCTAAAAAACCGTCCGTATATATTTCGGAATCTATGCCGTCTCTGCATAGGGCATATATGGTTCAGGAAAAAGCTAAAAGACAGGGTTTAGACTTTGCGGACGCCGAAGGGGCTTTCAAAAAAGTATATGAAGAGATAGAGGAATTTAAAGAAGAACTGCGTAAAAGCGGCAATGCAGGTAAAGACGAAAATAAAAATAAAATAACCGAGGAATACGGCGATATCTTATTTTCGCTCGTAAATCTGGGAAGGCTTTTAGATATTCATCCCTGCCCGGCTTTAAATAAATCCACGGATAAATTTATAAAAAGATTCGGATATATGGAGGAAAAAGCTGAAAAGCCGCTTTCGCAATTAGATGCCGAAAGCTTGGACGAATTATGGGAATCTGCTAAAAAGGGTGTTTAATAGTGAAAGATATTTTGCGGAACTATAAAATAAAGAATATATCCTTGGCAATATCGTCTGGAGTTATAATAGCCCTTTTGTTTCCTCTTTTCAACTTTGAATTTCTCGCTTGGATTGCGTTAGTCCCTCTTTTATACGCCGTCCGTAAATCTAAGGGCTTTAAAGAATCTTTTTTATACGGTTTTATTGCCGGTATAGTTTCATACGTAATTATACTTTACTGGATAGTTTATACCGTAAGCAAATTCGGCGGTCTTCCTTACTATATAGCGGTTTTTGCTCTTCTTCTGCTTGCTTCTTATCTGGCTCTTTACATAGCATTGTTTGCCGGTTTTTCTAAAATTATATTAAACCGTTATAAAAAATTAAGCTTTATTCTAATCCCTTCAAACTGGGTTTTTTTCGAGTTTTTGAAATCTAAACTGTTGACCGGTTTTCCATGGGAAAACTTAGGCTGTTCGCAGTATTTAAACATACCTTTTATACAAATTTCAAATATTATCGGCGTCTTCGGGTTATCTTTTATAATAGTGCTTGTTAATTATGCAATATTCAGCTTTATTTTTTTAAAAAGCGGACTTTCAAAAAAACGGGCGTTATTTGAACTTTTTTCCGTTATATCGGTTTTTATTTTCGTAATACTATACGGTTATTATAATATATATTCGGTCGATAAACTCGTTAAACATAAAAAGCCGTTGAGAGTCGCCCTGATTCAAGGAAATATAGGGATGTTCCAAAAATGGAAAATAACGAAAAAAAGAACGACGCATATATATCTTCAATTGACTAAGCAGTCTTTAAAATATAAACCTCAGCTGGTTATATGGCCTGAAACAGCGTTACCATATATTATCTCGGTTTATCCTTTTTACTGGAACAAGGTTATGGGATTCGCCGAAAAGCATAAAATAGATATGGTTTTCGGCGCTATAGGGTTTAAATTTTTTAACGGAAAATTTCATTATTATAACAGGGACTATATGTTTACCGATAAAGGAAATTATTACTATTACGACAAACATCATTTAGTCCCTTTCGGGGAATATATACCTTTAAAGAAACAGCTGCCTTTTCTGGCGCATATTTTAAGAGGAGCGGGAATAGGAAACTTTACTGCGGGCAAAAAATTCAGGATTTTAAAAAACGGCAAGTTAAAAATAGGTTCTATGATATGCTATGAAGCTTATTTTGACGGGCTCGTAAGACATTTTCCCAAAAAAGGCGCAAATCTTTTCGTAAGTATTACGGACGATGCATGGTACGGAAAAACCTCCGCTCCTTATCAGGATATGTCTATGACCGTTTTTCCGGCTGTTGAAAACGAAAGATTTATCGCCAGAGCCGGAAATTCAGGTGTAAGCGGAATAATATCGCCGGTCGGGAAAATTTTAAGTGATACGCAGATATTTAAGCGGACTTATATGATAGGTTACGTTAAATTAATTAATAGAAAGACTTTTTTTGCATTATATGGTAATATATTTGCTTATATATCAGATATTGTTTTTATAATTTCAATGTTATACGTTTTGATATTAAAACTTTTTCCCGCATTAAATATTTATAGAAAAAACTAAAGTTAAATTTTAAAAGATATACTTATCCGGAGGTTTTTAAATGGCTATAACTTCAGCGCAGGGCGATTCGCTTTTTAATATAAGTTTTTTGGAAAGAAGCCTTAAAACCCTCGAAGAAAAATTGGAAAAACTGCGGAGGGTGCTTTGAAGTAGATTTATCGGAAAAAAGACTTAAAGAAATAGAAGAAATTTCTTCAAAAGAAGATTTTTATAAAGATATAAATTATTCAAAAGAAATATTAATAGAAAAATCGGCAATAGAAAATAAGCTTAAACCTTTTTATTCGGTTTACGAAGAGTTTAAAAACATAAAAGATCTATATGATATTTCTATAGAAGAAAACGACGAAAAAATGCTTGAAGATATTTTCGTCGGCGTAAAAACTTTAGAAAAAAGCGTATCAGTTTTGGAATTGGATACTACGCTTTCGGGAAAAGACGATAAACTTGATGCTATAGTAGAAATTCATGCGGGATCCGGCGGAACGGAATCAATGGATTTTGCAAATATGCTTTTGAGAATGTATCTCAGGTGGGCGGAGCGCAGAAAATTTAAAACGGCTATAATGGAGTTTAACGCAGGCGAAGAAGCTGGAGTCAAAAGCGTTACTTTTACCGTCCACGGTAAATATGCCTACGGTTATCTTAAGGCGGAAAGCGGCGTTCACAGGTTAGTAAGGATTTCACCTTTCGACGCAAATAAAAGAAGGCACACTTCTTTTGCTTCGGTATTTGTTTATCCCGAAATAGACGATTCTATCGACGTCGTTATAGACGAAAAAGACGTTAAAATAGATACTTACCGTTCCAGCGGAGCAGGCGGACAGCATGTCAATACTACCGATTCAGCCGTCAGGCTGACGCATATTCCGACCGGCATAGTTGTCGCCTGCCAGAACGAAAGGTCTCAGCATAAAAACAAAGATTCCGCATATAAACTTTTAAGAGCAAGGCTTTACGATTATTACAAAAAAAAGCAGGAAGAGGAAGAGGATAAAGTAAACAAAACAAAAAAAGAGATATCTTGGGGTTCGCAGATAAGGTCTTATACCCTCAATCCAAACCGCGTCATTAAAGACCACAGGACGGGGGTTACAATATACGACGACAAAAGTGTTTTCGACGGCGACATCGACGAATTTATAAGCGCTTATCTGCTGGGCGTAAGAGCAAAGGAATAAGGAGGAAAACATTGGAACAGGAATTAAACGTTTTGGAGAATAATCGTTTAGACAAATTAAATAAATTGAAAGAAAAAGGAATCAACCCTTTTTCAAACGATTTTGAAAAAAAGGAAAATATAAAGAATATAATAGAAAAATTCGGCGGAAAAGATAAAGACTTTTTTGAAAACAACAGGGTAGAAGCGGAAACCGCAGGAAGAATAATCATCATAAGAAGTTTCGGCAAGGCGGCTTTTTTCAGGATCAGGGACGGTTTCGGAGAAATCCAGTGCTATATCCAGAAAGACGGAATACCGGAACAAGATTTCGAACTGTTTAAAGAGTATATGGACGCAGGCGATATTTGCGGCGTAAAAGGGCATCTTTTCAGGACGAAAACCGACGAACTGACTATCAAAGTAGAAAGCATTCATATTTTAACGAAGTCTTTGCTCTCTCTTCCGGAAAAATGGCACGGACTTAAAGATATCGAAGCCCGTTTTAGAAAAAGGTACGTCGATTTAATAGCGAATCAGGAAGTCAGGGAAATTTTTAAGAAAAGAGCCGAAACCATAAGATTTTTCAGATCTTTTTTAGACGCAAACGATTTTCTAGAAGTAGAAACTCCTATGATGCAGGCTAATCCCGGCGGAGCTACCGCAAGGCCTTTTAAAACCCATCATAATGCTCTTAATTTAGAACTTTATATGAGAATAGCCCCGGAATTATATTTAAAAAGGCTCGTAGTTGGAGGATTCGACCGCGTTTACGAAATAGGAAGGAATTTCAGGAACGAAGGAATATCCGTACGTCATAATCCCGAGTTTACGATGCTTGAATTTTACACGGCATACTCCGAAAACACTTCGCTTATGGAATTCGTCGAAAAAATGATGTCCGAACTTGCGTTAAAAATTTGCGGCAATTACGAGATAGAGTACGGAACGGAAAAATTGAATTTTAAGCCGCCTTTTAAAAAAATTAAACTTAAAGACAGCTTAATAGAAATCGGCGGATTTAAAACGGAAGAAATAGACGACGCAGAAAAAGTTTTCGATATTTTGACGAAAAGAAACACTCCCGGTATAAGCAAAACGGACAGTCTCGGAGAGCTATTAACTATTTTATTCGACGAAACTGTGGAGCCTAAACTTATAAATCCCACTTTTATTACCGATTATCCGGTAGAAAGCTCCCCGCTTGCGAGGCGAAACGATAAAGACGTTTCGGTGACCGAAAGGTTCGAGCTTTTTATAGCAGGAAGGGAGATAGGAAACGGGTTTTCGGAGCTGAACGACCCGCTCGATCAGGAAGAACGTTTTAAAATGCAGGTAGAAACAAAAATTAAAGAAGGTTTGCCGGCAGAAATGGATGACGATTATATCGAAGCTTTAAAGCAGGGGCTTCCTCCTACTGCGGGATGCGGAATAGGCATAGACAGAGTGGTTATGCTCTTGACGAATTCTCACTCTATAAGGGACGTTATATTATTTCCGCTGCTAAAGCCCGTTAAATAAATTAAATTTACAAAATCAATTAAATTAACTGCATAATAATGAGCTTTCATACTAAAATAGCCCTGCATTATTTAAAGCCGAAGAATAATTCTTTTATATCGCTTCTTAGTTTAATATCGGTAATGGGAATAACTATAGGAGTAATGGCTCTTATCGTAGTTATATCCGTAATGAGCGGTTTCGACCATGCTTTGGAAAAAAAAGTCATAGGCATAGAGTCGCAGGTTATAGTTTTAAATTATAACGGCTTTGTAAATAACTATAAAAGCGCAATAAAAAAAATAAAATCCGTTAAAGGTGTAAAAGACGTATCTCCTTTTATATACACGGACGTCATGATAACTTCTTCAAGCACCTCTACGGGAAGCGTGTTGAGGGGTATAGACGTCAATTCCGAAGAAAAAGTTACCGATTTAAAAAAATATTTGATAAAAGGCAGTCTGTCCGGTTTAAACGCCGAAAACGAAAATGAAATAGTTCTCGGAAAAGTTTTAGCGCAAAATCTCGGAGTTTCCGTCGGAGACAGGGTTACGATAATTTCGCCCGAAGGGCGCATAACTCCTTTCGGCGTTATGCCTAAGACGGAACGGTTTACCGTTTGCGGCATAATAAACAGCGGAATGTATAATTACGATTCCACCTTTTCTTTTATATCCGTCAAAAACGCCCAGAATTTTATAGGGCTGTCTTCGCGCACCGTTACCGGACTCGAGGTAAAATTAAACAGATTGGGTTCGGCAAATGCCCTTGCGAAAAAAATTGCAAATAAATTAAACGCAGGCACGGCGGAATCTTCTTATTACGCTTTAAGCTGGGAAGAATTGAATAAAAATTTATTTTCCGCAATAAAATTAGAAAAACTTACGATGTTCGTAATACTGTTCCTGATAGTTTTAGTGGCGGCGTTCAATATTATCTCGACGCTTATAATGGTCGTTATGGAAAAAAGAAAAGATATAGCGGTGTTAAAATCAATAGGAGCTTCGTCTAAAGATATAATGATTATTTTTATCGCCCAGGGTCTTATAATAGGATGCATAGGAACCGCCCTCGGACTCATATCCGGATTTTTAATAGGATATTTGGAAGAAACTTATCATATAATAAGCCTGCCCTCCTCGGTTTACTATATAACCGCCCTGCCGGTAAGGATGACAGTCGGAGAATTTATAATTATAGGTTTTTGCTCAATATTTTTAAGTTTTATAGCTACCCTGTACCCTTCTTATAAAGCCGGTAAAATAGACCCTGCCGAGGGAGTAAGATATGAGTAATGCAGCCGTTTCATTAAAAAAAATAGTCAAGATTTTTAAGGCGGGAAATGAAACCGTAAATATTTTAAACGAAGCCGATTTTGAAATAAAAAAAGGCGATGCGGTTGCAATTACCGGAGAATCCGGCACGGGAAAAAGCACGCTTCTGCATATAATGGGAACCCTGCTTAAACCGGATTCGGGAAACATCGAATATTTCGGCCTATCAGACGTTTATTCCCTTTCCGACGAAAATCTTGCACGTTTCAGAAATAAAAATATAGGTTTTGTTTTTCAATTTCACTATCTTTTAAACGAGTTCAGCTGTTTAGAAAATGCGGCTATGCCTTTACTCATAAGAAAAGAAAATAAAAATGCGGCGTTTAAAATTGCAAAGGATTATCTTTGCGAAATGGGTCTCGAAAACAGGCTTAATTTTAAACCGTATATGCTTTCAGGCGGGGAACAGCAGAGAGCGGCTATTGCAAGGGCGCTCGTATGCTCTCCCGAGGTTATATTAATGGACGAACCTACAGGCAATCTCGACCCGCGCCACGCCGAAAAACTTCATGAGATAATTATCGGGCTTAACAAGAAATACGGAAAAACCCTTGCCGTAGTTACTCACGATGCTAATTTTTCCGCCATGATGAGCCGTAAAATAAAAATTTCCGGCGGGTTAATAGAAGAGTAAATTTGTATAATATGAATTGACTTATTCACTAATATTTGATAGTTTATTAAAATGAAATTTTTTAAGCAGATATTTTTAGGAATTATTATAGCCGGCGTTTTTATTTTAAATTCGATTAACGCATATGCGGCGCTGAACAATAAGAACGTCTGGACGGGTTTTTTTTATCAGAAAGGCTCACCTGCTTTAACATCCATAA
This sequence comes from bacterium, assembly GCA_021850985.1. Taxonomy (GTDB): domain Bacteria; phylum SZUA-79; class SZUA-79; order Acidulodesulfobacterales; family Acidulodesulfobacteraceae; genus Acidulodesulfobacterium_A. The sequence continues at coordinate 69,763 of JAJZJX010000002.1, read as the reverse complement.
AAAAATCTTTTTCCGAAAGTTTTAAAAAATATTTAAATTCTGGAAAGCCTTATTTTGTTTTTGCCTATACTAAATTAAAAACCAAACCTTATTTTAACTACGACAAAAAAATAAACTTAGTCCGAATAAAAAAACTCGGTATAGTTTATCGTTCGAATTACGTTATCACCGGAAGCATTACGAGGCTCGGTTCTAATTTTACAGTCCACGCTATGTTTGTAGACGTATCGAACGTTTATAAGTCTAAAACCGTTAATTTATCCGGCAGCGGTAAAAAGCAGTTTAATAAGGAAACCGATTTATTGTCTTTAAAAGTATCTAATTTTATATATGATAATATAAAAAAAAATATTATTCCGAAAAGAAGCGTTTTTAACAAAACTATATATGCCGTAAGAGTCAAAGGAAACGTTAGGGTTGGTAAAGGTTTTATAATGAACCGTATTGAAGTTAATAAAGGCGGCGAATATTCTATTAAAAAAATTAACGACAGCGTAAAAAAGCTATACAAGACAGGATACTTTAAAAATATTTTAGTTAATGTTAAGCCTTATGGAAATCAGCTTTTAATTACATTTATAGTTTCAGAAAGACCCCTCATAAAGTCTATAAAATATACAGGAAACGGTTCGGTAAGCGTTAAAAAGATCAAGAAAATTATAAACGTAAAGCCTGAAAAACCATACAGTTCATATGAAATAGATAAAGCTGTAAAAATATTAAAATTCATATATTCTGCGGAGGGCTATTATAACGCGAAAGTAAAAGTAAAGAAGAGAATTCTTCCTGGAAACTACGTATCCGTCAATTTTGTAATAAATCAGAATCAGCCTGTAATGGTTAATAAAGTAGAATTCAGAGGAAATACGTCGTTTTCTTCGGCAAAGCTTACTTCGGTAATGGGCATTAAAACGGTAAATCTTCTTACTTGGATAACCGGAGCGGGAAAATTTAAAAAAGCAAGATTAAATACCCAGATTATTAAGCTTCTTAGCTTTTATTATAATCACGGATATATTCAAGTCAGTGTAAAAAAACCTATCTTTATATTTTCGAAAGACAAAAAATACGTAACTATTATTATTAGAATCATTCAAGGACCGCAATTCAGGGTTTCGGCAGTAAAGCTGATTATTAAAGGCGTTAAACAAAATTCTAAGGAATATCCTGCAGTAGAGAGGCTTATCATTACGAAACCCGGTTCTATATTTAACAGAAAAAATATAGAAAAAGAAATTTTAAGTATAACTAAATATTATACCGATAAGGGTTATGCTTTTGCAAACGTCCAGCCGTCTATTAAAATAAAACGCAAGACCAGTTCCGTATTGGTGTCTTTAATAGTCCATAAAGGTAAAATTGCGAAATTCGGTAAAATTACTATTACCGGAAACGATATTACATACAGCTATGTTATCTTAAGGGCGCTCGTGCTTTATCCCGGCGAAAAATACAATCCTAAGCTTATAAAAATATCGAGGCAGAATTTAAAAAACTTGATGTATTTCAAGCATGTTACTATAACCACGGAAAAAGTGCCCGGTAAGAATATATTAAACGTTAAAGTGCATGTAAAAGAACAGAGTACCGGTAAATTTACCATAGGCGGCGGCTACAGTTCGGCTACGTCTTTTATGGCTATATCGTCTATATCGGAATCCAATCTTTTCGGAACGGGAATTTCGGCGTCTATTAACGTTCAGGCCGGCGGACCTTACCAGTCGTACAGTTTTAATGTGCTTCAGCCGTATCTTACTTATATTTTCGCAAGGCCGTTATCGGCAAGCCTGTCGTTATACGATACGTTTAACTCCCTTTATTACGAATTCGCCTACCGTTCGGTCGGCGGTTCGGTAACTTTCGGTTATCCTTTATACGGCAACGTATTGACGGAATATTTTAGATACTTGTTAGAGCAGGATAATTCGGTGATAATACAGGGTCTTACAAATATATTGCCTGAGGGTAAGGTTACGACCAGCGAAGTTTCTTTGACGACGGTTTATAATACGTTAAACAATCCTATAGTACCCACTGCAGGCGATATGGACAGTTTTAGAGTAAGTTATGCCGGACCTCCTATAGGCGGAAACGACGATTTCGTTAAATACGTAGTTCAGGCTAATCATTACATTCCGTTGTGGTGGGGGACTTCCTTTATGCAGGGGGCTCAGTTGGGTTATATAACGGGGACTAACTCTTCTTATCCTCTTCCTATATACCAACGGTTTTTCGTCGGCGGTATAATGAACAATTATCCTCTTTTGGGTTTTATGTACGATTCTGTCGGTCCGTCCGAAGACGGAAATTTAGTAGGCGGCACTAAAATGTTTACGGTTCAGGCGAAATATTTTATACCTATTTTAAAACAGATGAAATTTTACGGATTTTTGTGGTGGAATGCCGGTAATGCTTGGCTGCAGAGCGAACCGGTATTCCCGATAAATTTGGTTCAGGCGGCAGGTATAGGGTTCAACTGGTATTCGCCGTTCGGACCTATTACCATTACCTACGGAAAGATACTCGGGTCGCCTATTAACGGCAACAACGATACCAGAATACAGTTTAGTCTGGGAGAGGGTCTTCCGAGTATTTAAGGCATTTAACCTTTAAAAATCGGAAGTAAAAATATAAAAAGCAGTATATAAAATTAAATATTAACAAGGAGATTTATTTTATGAAAAGGATTATTCTTAGTTTAAGTTTAGGAGTTTTTTTAATGCTGGCGGCAACTATTATGTTCGGTTCCGCAAAAGCAAATGCCGCAGGTTCAAATATTGCGGTCGTAAATATGCAGAAAGTAATTTCAATGTCTAACCAAGGAAAAGCTGCAAACAGCGAATTAAAAGCTTTAGTTTCTAAATATAGCGGAAGGCTTCTTGCTATGAGAAAAAAAATTGCGGCAATTCAGGCTGATTTAAAAAATAACGGTTCCATAATGTCTGCCGCAGAAAAAACAAAAAAAACTAAAGAATTTGAAACGGATATATCTAACTATTCCGCTCAAGAAAAACATATACAGGGCGTTATGTCGGAAAAAAGATTTGAATTGCTAAAAGGAATAGTCAATAAAGCTACCGCAATTATCAATTCTATCGCGAAAAAAGACGGATATATTCTGGTTATAGACAGACCAAGCGTAGTTTATAGGGCAAATTCTATAGATATAACCAATCAAGTTTTACAGCAGATGAACGGAAAATAAATCTAAAACCTTTAAAAAAATAACTCCCCTCCTTTAAAAGGAGGGGAGGGGCAGGAAAGCCTGACGGGTGGTTTGCCTATAAATGCAGTAGTGTTAAATGAAATAATTTTATAATTTTTCTTTATTTTTATGCTCTTAAAAGATATAGTTTCTAAGTTATCTATTAACCCTATAGGGGAAATAGGCGGTTTAGACGTTTCCGGAATAGGTTCGCTTAAAGCGGCAAAAGAGAATGAAATATCTTTTGCCGCCGGACATAAATACATAAAACAACTGCTTGAAACTAAGGCATGCGCGGTTATAATGGACTATGAATCTTTAAAGTCCGAATTGCCTTCCGACGTTAAATTTGCTATACTAGATTCTAAAAATCCATACCTTTCTTTTGCGGAGGCAACGCAGATTTTTAAAAGCGTCTCCGACGAAAAAAATAAAATTCCTTCAGATAATTTTGAAGGAAAGTATTTTATCGGTAAAACTTCAAAAAAAGGTGAAAATACCTTAATTTATCCAGGAGTTTTTATAGGGGAAGACAGTTCTATCGGGGCAGATTGCAGGATAATGCCCAACGTTCATATCGGCGATAACGTTATTATAGGAAATAACGTGCTGATATATCCCAATGTTACGATTTACGATAATTCCAAAATAGGAAATAACTGTATAATTCATGCCGGCGCCGTTATAGGAAGCGACGGTTTCGGTTTTGCAAGGAGTAAATCCGGTTACGTTAAGATAATTCATACGGGATATGCGGAGCTCGAAGATAACGTAGAAATAGGCGCTAATACTACCATAGACAGAGGAGCCGTAGATTTTACGAGAATAGGAGCGGGAACAAAAATAGATAATTTAGTTCAGATCGCACACAACGTTATAATAGGCAAAAACTGCGTTATTGCGGCTCAGACCGGAATAGCCGGCAGTACGGAAATAGGCGATAACGTTACTATGGGCGGACAGGTGGGCATAGCAGGTCATATAGAAGTGGGAAACAACGTTATGATTGCGGCTCAGTCGGGAGTATCGGGCAATATAAACGACGGCGAGATAATATCCGGCTCGCCCGCTTTTTCTATAAAAGAATGGCGTAACTCGGTAGTGCTTTTCAAGAAACTTCCGGAATTATATAAGAAATTAAAGGAAATTTCAAAAACTAAGGGTTGAAAAATGGAAAAAACAGAAGAAAAGAAAAGCGTTTTAAAAGAGGGCGAAGTTATCGGCATAGGAGAAATTTTAAATCTTTTGCCTCATAGATATCCTTTTCTTATGATAGATAAAGTAGTGTCTTTGGAAAAAGGCAAATCTATTACCGCCGTTAAAAATACAACTATAAACGAACCTTTCTTTCAGGGGCATTTCCCGGGTTATCCTGTTATGCCGGGAGTTTTAATATTAGAGGCTCTTGCGCAGGCCGGAGGCATTTTAGCATACAAAACGGAAGAAAATGATGATTTGCGCGATAAATTAACTTACTTTATGGGGATAGATAAAGCAAGGTTCAGAAAACCTATATTGCCGGGTTATACAATTTATTTAAAAGTAGAGCTTATTAAAAGAAAACAGTTCGTATGGGTTTTTTCCGGCAAAGCGGAAGTAGAAGGAAATATCTGTGCCGAAGCCGAACTTATGGCAACTTTTATACCTAAATAATCCGTTTTAACTCCTTATTCTTTTAAGTTATAATCTTCAGTGTTTTTAAAAGCATTGCTTTTTAGCTGAAGAATAACGTAGCCGATAAGGCGGAGCGGTTAGCGGCAATAGAGGTCTAATCTAAGTATAAAATTTTGCTTTATTCTAAACGGAATGTGCGGCCGGTTATTCCGAATTTAACATAATATAGACATAAAATTGACTATGATAGATAAAACTGCAATAATTTATCCCGGAGCCGTAATAGACGATTCTACGGAAATCGGACCATATACTATTATAAAAGGCGGCGTGAAAATAGGCAAAAACAATCAAATTGCGTCGCACGTAGTAATAGAGGGGAACACGACCATTGGCGACGGAAATAAGATATTTCAATTCGCCTCTATCGGTTCGGTTCCGCAGGACCTTAAGTATAAAGGCGAGGACACAAAACTTATTATAGGAAATAACAATATAATAAGAGAGTACGTAACTATGAATCCAGGGACTGTTACCGGTAACGGAGTTACAGTAGTAGGCGACGGGAATCTTTTTATGATGCATGTTCATATTGCTCATGACTGTACAATCGGCAGCAGGAATATTTTTGCAAATAACGCCACGCTTGCAGGGCATATCGAAGTTCAGGATTTTGCGATACTCGGCGGTCTTTGTGCAATTCATCAGTTTGTCCGCATAGGCGAATCGGTTCTTATAGCGGGCGGTTCGATGGTCGTGCAGGATATTCCTCCTTATCTCGTTGCTTCCGGCGACAGGGCTAAGATTTACGGTATTAACAGAATAGGATTGGAAAGAAGAGGTTTTACCAAAGAAGAGATAGAACAGATAAAAAATGCCTACAAAATCGTTTACAGGTCGAAAGCTACAGTTAAAATTGCCATAGAAAAAATAAAACAGGAAATAGGAAATACCGAAAAAATCGAAAAATTCACATCTTTTATAGCCGATTCTAAAAGGGGTATTACAAGGTAAAGTTAAACAATACAGGCAATAGGCAGTTATTGCGACGCGGCCGGTACCTTTAATTTTTTTAATAAAACGCCCATCCTTTTTTTCTTGTTTTCATTCCCCTCCTTTAAAAAGGAGTGGTGGCAGGCGAAGCCTGACGGGGTGGTTTAACGGCAAATACAGTCAGGAGTATGCAAATAAATAAATATGACACCTTTTCCGTATTGCAGGATTAAGGTATAATTTAAATATGGAAAATAAAAATATAGGCATAATAGCCGGTTACGGCGAATTCCCGATAATATACATCGAAGAATTAAAATCAGCCGGTTATTCGGTTAAGGTCTGCGCAATCGAAGAAGAAGCAGACAAAACTCTTGCAGATCGCGCAGACAAGATTATTTACATCAGTGTGGGGCAACTCGGTAAATTAGTTAATTTTTTTAAATCCGAAGACATTAGCGAAGTAATAATGGCGGGTAAGGTAAGAAAAACCCTTATGTTTAAAAAAGTCAAACCGGATATTAAAGCCATAACGCTTTTTTTATCCCTAAAAGATAAAAAAGACGACACTATACTCAATGCTATTTGTAAATTTTTGGAAAAGGAAGGAATAACCATTGTCCCTCAGACTAAATATATCTCTTCCGTATTTTTGCCGTCGGGAGTAGTATCTAAAAGGTCGCCAAACAAAAAAGAAAAAGAAGACATAGAATTCGGAAAAAGTGCGGCAATGCTTATCGCAGGGGCAGATATAGGGCAGACTGCCGTAGTAAAAGATAAATCGGTAATGGCCCTCGAAGCCATAGAAGGCACTGACGAGGCTATAATAAGGGGCGGTAAACTTGCAGACGGGGGCGCTGTAATCGTAAAAGTTAATAAGCCCAATCAGGATTTAAGATTCGATATACCTGCTGTCGGACTCGATACTTTAGAAGCGATAATTTCGGTAAAAGCCACGTGTCTTGCTTTTGAGCACAATACTATAGTCATCAGGAAAGACGAATTTATCAAGAAAGCCGATTCCGAAGATATTGCCGTTTATGTTTTTTAAAATGCATAAAATACTGGTAGTTTGCGGCGAACCATCCGGCGACGTTTTTGCCGGCGGACTAATATCGTCCCTTAAAAAGATTGAAAATATTAAGAAACTTGCCGGCGAAGCAATATCTTTAAATATTTACGCAATGGGCGGCAAAAACTGTGCCGAAGCCGGCGCCGAGCTGATATCCGATATTAAAGAACTATCGGTTATGGGTTTTACCGAAGTGCTTTTAAAATTAAAAACGATAAAAAAAGTATTAAAAAATATATCTTTATGGATAGAGTCAAACAAACCTGATGCAGTTATTCTCGTCGATTTTCCGTCTTTTAATTTTAAAATCGCAAAATTGTCAAATAAGCTTAAAATTCCGGTAGTTTATTTCATCCCGCCTAAAATCTGGGCATCCCGCTACGGCAGAATAAAATTTATTAAAAAATATATAAAATTAGTTATAACTATTTTTCCGTTCGAGCAGGATATTTATAAAAAGGAAGGCGTAGAGTCTTACTATTTCGGCAACCCTCTGTACGTTTTAAAGAAAAAAGACCTTTCATCCGCTTCAGTTGATTTATCGGGAGATAGCGAAACAAAGAAACTCTTAAAAGGAAAATATCCGATTATATCTTTTTTGCCAGGCTCCAGAAAAACCGAACTTAAATATCATTCGCAACGGATAATAGATTCTATTTTAAGGATAAAATCGGCTTACAAAGATGCTTTTTTTATCTTTCCGTTCAGAAAAGAGATAGATTTTTCCTATTTTAAGAATATGATATCAGCCTCTAACCCGGCCTTAAAAAAAGATATGTATATGTTTACCGATTCCATAGGTTTTGCCCTGTCGTCGAGCGATTTAATAATAACGGCAAGCGGCACTGCTTCTTTGGAAGCCTGTTTTTACGGCAAACCTGTAATAATATTTTATTATTTGAACTATTTGACCTATATTCTTGCTAAAATATTGGTAAGAATAAAATATGCCGGTCTTATAAATATACTTGCGGGAGAAGAAACCGCCCCCGAACTTATAGAATCTAAGTTTAACGCGGAAAACGTTTTTAAGGAAGCCGATAAATTTTTAAAAGACGAAAAATACAGGGAAAATGTGCTAAAAAAAATATCCTACGTAGTTTCTACTTTAGATGCCGGCGTCGATCCTTTTGATGCCGCAGCAGGCATAATTTATGATAAAATAATAAAATATGCCGGATAAAACTAAAATGATTAATAAGAAAAATATAAAAAAAGATTTTTCGGTTTTAAAAAGACTGCTTCCGTATATCCTGCCGTATAAGAAAAAGCTTATTATGGCTGTAATAAGCATGGCAATAGTTTCAGCCCTGACAGGCGCGCTCGCCTATATCGTTAAACCACTGATAAATAACATATTTATTACTAAAAGCTATACCGAGCTTATATTTATTCCGCTGCTCGTCATATTAATCTTTTTAGTAAAAAACGTTTTTTACTATGCAGAGTTTTACTATACGGGGTCTGTAGGGCAGAATATTATAAGGTCGCTCAGAGACGAGGTTTATTCTGTAATAGTCAAACTGCCGGTTTCAAAGCTTAACAAAATACCGACCGGCGTTCTTATAGCCAGAATAACATACGATATAAATATCATTCAAAGAACTGTTTCGGATACCGTAAGCGCCGTTATGAAAGATGTTCTTACTATGATAGTTCTTTTGGCTGTCGTGCTTTATATGGATTTTTATCTTGCGTTAGCCGTACTTGTCCTGTTTCCTTTGGTCATTTTTCCCGTAACGCTTCTTGGCAAAAAAGCCCGCAGGACCAGTACCGATACGCAGAACGAAATGGGCAATATAACGAAGTTTTTAGACGAAACCATTTCCGGTCTGCGTATGGTAAAAGCCTATAATATGGAAGAGTTTGAAATAAAAAGGTTTAAAAAGCTCTCCGACAATCTTTACAGATTTTTTATGAGAATGACGAAGATAAGAGGGCTTACCGTGCCGTTCGTCGAACTCATAGGCGGAATTTCGGTTGCAGTTATAATATTTATAGGCGGGCTTCAGGTTATAAAATTTGGATATACTCCGGGCGAGTTCTTTTCATTTTTGACGGCAATTCTTCTTCTTTACGAGCCTGTAAAGAGCCTGTCGCGCCTTAACAACAGCCTTCAGGAAGGCATAGCCGCAGGAACCAGAATATTCGGCATATTAGACGAAAAGCAGGAAGAAACGGGAGGAACTAAGCCTGTTCCAAAAGATATAAGCGTTCTGGAAATAAAGAATCTTTATTTTGCCTACGATGCTGAAAGTTACGGCAACGGACATGGCGATAATGCAAATAACTGCAAAGATAATGCGGAAGACGATAAAAAAGACGGTATTTCAGGCGGCATAAACGAAGAAAAAGAAAACAAGAAAGATATCAATAAGGATAATAAAGATAATAAGGAAGGCAGTGAGCATTTCGACCTTAAAAATATAAACATAAAAATCAATAAAGGCGAGATAGCTGCCGTAGTCGGTTTTTCCGGAGCAGGCAAAAGCACTATATCTATGCTTATTCCCCGTTTTTACGAACCGTCCGTAGGCGAGATAGACATTAACGGGATAAATATAAAAGAGTTTAATTTAAAAGAATTAAGAGATTCAATATCTTACGTTTCCCAGAACGTCGTACTGTTTAACGAAACGGTCAGGTTTAACATAGAATACGGAACGAGCGGCAAGAGCATGGAAGAAATAGTGAGCGCTGCAAAATTCGCATTTGCGGACGAATTTATTAAAAATCTTCCTCAGGGTTACGATACTATAGTCGATGAAGCAGGACTAAGGCTTTCCGGCGGAGAAAAGCAGAGAATTTTAATAGCGAGAGCATTTCTAAAGAACGCCCCGATACTTATACTCGACGAAGCTACTTCTTCTTTGGACGGAGAATCGGAAAAGAAAATCCAGCAGGCTCTTTTCGGCGTGACTGCAGGAATTAGCGGCGGCGGTGATGCGGGTAAAACAGATTCGCAGAGCGGATTATCCGGCGGCTTGTGCAGAAATAAAATAGTCCTTATAATCGCCCACAGGCTTTCAACCGTAAAACAGGCAAATATAATTTACGTCCTCGAAAAAGGCGAAATAGTCGAAAGCGGAAGCCACGATGATTTAATAAAAATGGACGGAATTTATAAAAATTTACTGTTGAAGCAGATGGAATAAGCCGTCTTTTATATATATGGAAAAAGTTTTATTCACCGTTTATAATATTATTTTAATGTTTTTATTTCCGTTTTTTTTTATAACTTTAACTTTTTTTAACATTACTAAAAATAAAAAAAGCGAAGGCTACTTATATAAGTTTTTCCCTTTCGCCTTTAAGCCTTTAAAAGAAAATGTTTTTGAAGAAGGCGTCTGGATTCATGCCGTATCTTTGGGGGAAATGAGGGCGGCCGTAAAGTTTATCGATTTAATTAAGTCGGAATACGGCAAAAAAATCTATCTTTCGGCTACGACGAAAACCGGTTTCGATTTTGCGGATAATCTCTATAAAAAAGACGATAACGTTTTAATATTTTATTTTCCTTACGATTTCTTATTTTCTTTGCGAAGCCTTTTAAAGCTTATTAAGCCTTCGCTTTTTATCTCCGTAGAAACGGAAATATGGCCGAATCTTTTTAATGTTTTAAAGAAAAAAAATATCCCAGTAGCGTTAATAAACGCAAGAATTTCGGAAAAGTCTTATAAAAATTATATCCGTTTTAAATTCTTTTTCGGATATATATTTAAAAAGATAGATGCGGTTCTGTGCATATCCGATATTTATTGTGAAAGATTTGCTTCGCTCGGCGTTAAAAAAGAAAATATGAGCCGAACCGGCAATATGAAATTCGATATGGACGCTTCGCTGATTGCGGGAGACATAAAAGAAAAAAGCGAAATTCTTAAAAGATTTATAGAATTTAAAACCGATAACAGCACGGAAAAGGCAAAAACGTTAAACGGCGAAACCGCTTATACAAATTGCGGTAATGTAAATAACGAAAATGGCGAAACGGCCTGCATTGACGCCGCAAACAGCAAAGCCGCCGCCGCAAAAACCGCAATAATAATAGCAGCCGGAAGCACCCATAAAGGCGAAGAAGAGACCGTCGTCGATACCGTAATAAAATTAAATAAAATTAATGCCAAAAATAATAGAATTTTTCTCTTTCTTGCTCCGCGCCATCCTGAAAGGTTCGACGAGGTTTATAGACTGCTTAACGGCTATGCGCCGGAAATCGAAATTTACAAACTTTCTTCGATTTATGATTCCCAGCATTATGAATCCCCGCATGGTTTAATCCGAAACGATGCGCCCCCATTCATATCAAATTATAGAAACAGTATTTCTTCCGCTGCCGATATTTCTACAGTTGTCGTGGTATTAGTAGATATCATAGGCCAGCTTTTAACCGTTTACGCCTTATGCGGCGCCGCTTTCGTCGGGGGAAGCATGGTTCCGTCGGGCGGGCATAATCTGCTGGAGCCTTTAATTTTCGGGAAGCCGGTAATTTTCGGCAGATACGTTCAAAATTTTTCCGAAGCGGCGGAAGAGATTATAAATAATTCCGCAGGAAGGCAGATAGATTCCCCTTTGGAATTATACGAGGCGTTAGACGATTACCTGTTTAACGATAAATCGGGCGGATCGGCCGGAAAAAACGGTTTAAACCTTATAGTCCTCAATAAAGGCGTGTCCCTTAGAAACCTTGAGTATTTGCATTATAAAGGATATTTGCGACCGGCAAAAAGCGCTGATAAACACGGATAAAAAAACGGTTGACAAAATAATTAAAACCGATTAAAATTAATAATTCAAGTTAATATGTGTTTTTAATTTTCCTTAAATTTTTAAGCTAAAGAGGATTTGTTATGAGTAAAGAGTACGCCGTTATTAATACCGGCTCAAAGCAATACGTCGTTTCTCAGGGAGATATTTTAAGAATAGAAACGGTAGGAAAAGAAAAAGGCGAAGAGGTGACTTTTACGCCGATAGCAGTTAAAAACGGCGACGTATTGGTTACCGACAAAGAAGCCTTGAAAGATAAAAGCGTGAAAGGAACGGTGGTAAGAAACGGCAGGGCAAAAAAAATAGTCGTGTTTAAAATGAAACGCCGCAAAGACGAAAGAAAAAAAAGAGGCCACAGGCAGAATTTTACCGAAGTCAAGATAACGGGCATAGCATAAATTATAAACTTATATTATATATTATTAAGTAAAAGGTGATATTATGGCGCATAAAAAAGCCGGCGGAAGTTCTAGAAACGGCAGGGACAGTCAGGGGCAAAGAAGGGGAGTAAAAAGATTCGGAGGACAGTTGGTCAAACCGGGAGAGATTATAGTCCGTCAGGTAGGGTCGTCTTTTCATCCGGGAAAATTCGTTAAAGAGGGGAAAGACTATACTCTTTATTCTATAATGAAAGGTTTTGTAAAGTTTCATATAGGAAAAAATAACAGAAAGTTCGTCAGTATTATACCTGCGGAATAAGTTTAAATTATAAATTATATATATATTGCCTTATAAATTTATAAGGCAATATAATAAAATTTGTTTTAATAAACTTACTTCCTTAAATATTCCGCAGCAATAACTATACCGGCTATTGCCGATTCCTTTCTTTAATTATTAACCCAAACATATATCTAAACCTCATTTTTCTAAATACTTAATATAAGCAAGATATTTTATATCGATATCGTTATCGAAATTCCATGTTCTATGCAGAAATCAATGCAATATAAAAACCTTAATCAGCAATAGAAAATATTTATTAATTTCTTTATCAGGTTAAGCAAAGTATGAGAGGAAAAGGTGTCAGGTTTTATTTTTTTGCATGCGGAATAGTTCGAATAATAAAAAAATATCTGCAAAAAATTAATCTGACACCTTTTCCGTTATAACTATTTTTAATAATTCAATCACTAAGATAATAATTTAAGCGCAGCCGTTTAAAAACGGCATAAAAAATTAGCTATGAAATTCGTCGATAACGCAATAATAACTATTGCTTCCGGAAACGGCGGCAGGGGCGCTGTCAGCTTTAGAAGGGAGAAGTTTATTCCAAAGGGCGGACCTGACGGCGGCGACGGAGGAAAAGGCGGCGACGTTATATTTAAGGCTTCGCATAACATAACGAGTCTTCTTGATTTCAGGTATAAACCGAGGTATATTGCGGAAAAGGGCGGCAACGGGCAGGGAAACAACAAAAAAGGCAGGGACGGAAAGGACGTAGTAATAACCGTGCCGATAGGCACTACCGTTATAGATTTTGATTCCGGCGAAATAATGGCCGACCTTGCTAAAGACGGCGAAGAAACTGTTCTGCTAAGGGGCGGTATCGGCGGGAAAGGAAATACTTTCTTTAAGTCGTCGACGCAGAGAAGGCCACGTTTTGCTCAGCCGGGCATATCCGGCGTAACCAGAAAAGTCCGCCTTGTACTGAAAAGCTTGGGCGATATAGGTTTGGTGGGTTTTCCCAATGCAGGCAAGTCAACGCTAATATCTAAGCTTACCGGTTCCCATGCAAAAATAGCGTCATACCCTTTTACGACTAAAACTCCCAATCTTGGCGTTTATACGGGAGATAATCCTGACGAGTCCGCTAAAACGCTAACCATAGTCGATATTCCGGGTATTATAGAAGGCGCTTCCGAAGGCGCAGGCTTAGGGCTTAAATTTTTAAGCCATATAGAAAGATCCAATATACTGCTTCATCTTATAGAAATAGGAACGTTTAAAGAAATTAAGGCTTCATATGAAGCGGTAGTTAAAGAAATAACCGAATACGACGAAAATATACTTAAAAAAGAAAGGATAGCGGCCGTCAATAAGATAGACTTGATAACGGACAAGAGAAAATTAAATAAAATCATTAAAGAAACAGCCGAGTTCTTTTCCGAACGAAATATTCCCGTTTATTTTATATCGGCGGTTCAAGGCACCGGAATAGACGAGCTTAAAAACGAATTAAATTTAATTTTAAATAAAAAGAATATTGCGGTATAATTATCTTAATCAAAATTTGTGACGACGACAGCAAGGAATTAAGAAGAAAAGGTGTCAAAGAAAAGGTGTCAGATTTATTTTTTTGCATACGAAACAAATCAATTAACATAGAAAGTTATTTGCAAAAAAAATTAATCTGACACCTTTTCATAATAAAATTATTATAAGATATATAAATGAAAGAACAGAATAGTTTTAAAAAATATCTCGATTCTAAAAGAAGAATAGTCGTAAAAATAGGCACTCAGGTTCTTTTGGACGAAGAAGGAAAACTGTCGCCTTATTCTTTTAAAAAGATATGCGGTTTCGTTAATTCGCTCGTATTACAGAAAAAGGAAATAATACTTGTTTCTTCCGGCGCTATAGCCGCCGGAAAAGATATACTCGGCATAAAACCGGCAATGTACGGTTTTTCCATTCCTCAAAAACAGGCCTTTGCCGCTTGCGGACAGCCGGTTTTGATGAAAAATTACGATTCTGTTTTTAAAAAATACGGCATTAAAACGGCTCAGATTCTTTTGACTAAAGAGGATGTTTCCGTCAGAAAAAGATTTACTAATGCGCGGAATACTATAAACGAATTAATTAGTAACGGCGTTATCCCGATAATAAACGAAAACGACACCGTTTCTTACGAAGAGATAAAATTTTCGGACAACGACTATTTGTCGTCGCTTGTTCTGAACTTGGTATGCGCCGACCTGTTTATAGTTCTTTCAAACGTCAACGGGGTTTTCGATAAGAATCCGGCCGTTTATCCGGACGCAAAACCTGTTAAAGTTATAGACGATATAGAAAATTATATTAAAAATTTTAAAGACGGGTCTAAAAGCGCGCACGGAACCGGCGGTATGAAGTCTAAGCTTTATGCATCTTTTATCGCAGCAAGCGCGGGCATAGATACCGTTATAGCTTCCGGCAAAGATAAAAAAAGCTTGGATTCTTTAGCAAAAGGCAGATTGTGCGGGACGCTTGTAGTTTCTTCGCGCGGCAATAAAATCAGCAAAAAAAAGCACTGGCTTTTATTCGGTATGGAAAAGGCGGGGGAGATAATCGTAGATAAAGGAGCCGTAGAAGCAATTACTCATCAAAATAAAAGTCTTCTTGCCGGCGGAATAATTAAAATAAAAGGCGATTTCAAAAAAGGCGACGGAGTTTACGTATTGGACGAAAAAGGAACGGTTTTATCCAAAGGCATTGCCAATTTAGATTCGGACGATATTAAAAAAATAAAAGGATTAAGCTCGGAAGAAATAGAAGCGAAATTCGGAAAAGATAATATTTCTTCCCTTGTCGTGCATAAGGACAAGATGGTCGTAAATATATAAAAAAATAAACCAATTATTTGCGTCATTGCGAGCGAAGCGGACGAAGTCCAGCGAAGCTAACTAATCTCGGAATAAACGAACATGAAAAAAAGAGGTAAATATGGTTATGGATATTAATACAGATATTAATATTAATAGCGATGACAGCAGTACCGTTTCTATCGAAGAAATCGCAAAAAAAGCCAGCGATGCCGCCTGCAAAATAGCGGAAGCGGGTTCTGCCGTAAAACTTAACGTTTTATCGACGCTAAAAGAACTTTTGATAAAAGATAGAAAAAAAATAGAAGCTGAAAACGCGAAGGACGTAGAAAACGCAAAGGCCGCCGGATTAAGCAAGCCTATGATAGACCGGCTCTTTATCAGCGACAAAGTTTTTTCGTCGATGCTTAATTCTATCGACGACGTAATGAAGATTAAAGACCCGGTAGGCGAAATAGAAAATATGACGGTAAGGCCTAACGGACTCATGGTAGGCAGGATGAGAATACCGCTCGGCGTAATAGGAATAATTTACGAATCCAGGCCTAACGTTACCGTAGATGCTTCCATTCTTTGCCTATTGTCCGGCAACGCGGTAATATTAAGGGGAGGTTCCGAGGCTATCAATTCAAATAAAATGCTTGCGTCGATAGTTTCTGAGAGCCTTAAAATTAACGGACTTCCTCCTGAAGCCGTGTCCATAATTCCTTATACAGACAGGTCTGCAATAACGGAAATGATATCGCTCAAAAAATACATAGACCTTATTATACCTAGGGGCGGCGAAGGGCTTATTTCGTTCGTAACCGAAAATTCTAAAATTCCGGTTATAAAACACGACAAAGGAGTCTGCCATATATACGTCGATAAATACGCAGACATAAAAAAATCGATAGACGTTATAATTAACGCTAAAGTCCAGAGACCTTCGGTATGCAACGCTTTAGAAACGCTTTTAGTCCATTCCGATATTATGGGCGATTTTATGCCCGCAATGCTTGACGAACTTAAAAAGAACGGGGTCGAAACGAGGGTTGACGGCGAGATAATGAATATTTTTAAAAGCAGGTTTAACTTTATAACTCCGGCTGCCGATGCGGACTGGGATGCCGAATATCTCAACCTTACGCTGTCCGTCAAGACCGTAAAAAATATCGGCGAAGCCATAGAACACATAAGACTTCACGGCTCAGACCATACCGAATCTATACTGACGGAAAACTATACGCGCGCTCTCGAGTTTATAAAAAAAGTGAATTCATCCTGCGCACTCGTAAACGCTTCCACCAGGTTTAACGACGGTTTCGAACTTGGACTGGGCGCTGAAATAGGCATATCCACTTCAAAGATTCACGCATACGGACCTATGGGGGCAAAAGAGCTTACGACTACTAAATTCGTAGTATTCGGGAATTATCAGAAAAGGACTTAGTAACTTTTTTATCGGGCTAACCGCCCCGTCAGGCTGACGCCTGACACCATATTTTTCTGCATGAAAAGGCGTGCTTTTCATAAACATGCAGAAAAATATATCTTAAAAAGGAGGGGAGCTATCGAGCTATTAAGAGGAAAAGGGGAATTTAGATTATAATTATGAAAATAGGAATTTTCGGAGGTACTTTTAATCCTATACATTACGGCCACTTGAGGGCGGCAGAAGAAATCGCTGAAAAATTTTTAGACGAGGTTATATTCGTTCCTACCAATATAACTTCCAACAAAAGTATAGACGCCGAAGCCGAAGCGCATCCGCAAAAAAGGCTCGAAATGATAAAAATTGCGATAAAAGACGAGCAAAAATTTAAAACGTCCGACATAGAGATTAAAAGAGGAGGATTTTCATATTCTTACGATACGATAGTCGAGTTTAAAAAAAAATACAAAAACGACGATTTATATTTCATAGTCGGAGCCGATGCTTTTGCCGGTTTAAAAAACTGGAAAAACGCCGAAGCGATATTGAAGACGATAGATTTTATAGTAGCAGGCAGGCCGAAATACGGTTTTAAAAATTTAGTAAAGCTAATCGATTTTTTACCCGATAATTTAAAGAAGAATGCTGAAGCCGATTTAAAAGAGGGGAAAATAGTTATAGACGAAAAAAGAGCAGTTTATTTTTTTAATACGACTAAGCTTGATATTTCTTCTACCGTTATAAGAAATAATTTTAAAAATAATATTTCAAATCTCTTTTTGTTGCCAAACGATGTTATTAATTATATAATAAATAATAAATTATATGAATAAAATTAGGAAGCCTTTAAAAAGGACAAATAAAGATATAAGATATATAATAAATTTGCTTTTGGAAAAAAAAGCCCGCGATATAATCGTTTTAGACGTCAGAAAAATTTCGAGCATTACCGATTTTATATTCGTGGCAAGCGGTTCTTCGGACAGGCATCTTAACACTATAGCCGATAACCTGCTGTCTTCTTTCAAACAAAAACCTCTCGGACAGGAAGGAATTTCTACGCCGGGCGCAAGATGGATAGTCATTGATTACGGCGGCATTATGGTGCATTTAATAAGCGACGACCTCAGGCATTATTACAATATAGAAGGATTGTGGCCTGAAGCTAAAGAATTAGTAGTGGAATCTTCGTTCGGCGAAGCCTCCGGCGTTAATTAAAAATATTAAAACTATAAAGCTATTTTTAAACGTGAACTAATAAATAAAACTGGAAGTATATATGCGGAAAATACATCAAAATAAAATAGTATATATAAATATATAGAATAAAAGGCAGACGTCAAATATGTATATAATAACCGTCATAGTCGCGATACTTATTTTAGTCGCATTTTTTGAATACCTTTATGCCCTTAACCCCCAGAGGGTTCCTCTGCATTATGCCCCAGGAAAACTTTACGTTATACATAATTATCTTATAATTTATATATTCGCCGCATTCCTTATAGGCATAGCTATTATTTTAATTTTAAACGTTTTAAAAGATTCCATAGTTCAGATTAAAAATATATTTTACAAAAGAAAGCAGTATATAAAAACCGAACTCGACAATTCCGTAAATAAAGCCTTTGAAGCATATATTAAAGGGCAGTACGATAAAGGAATAGATTTAATCAAAAAGTATTTAATTAATTATCCGAATAATATAGGGGCATATCTTCTGCTTGTAAAAATATACAAACATAAAGGAAAAATGAAAGAAGCGGAAAATGCTTTAAATAAAGCTTTAGAAATAGAAAAAGAAAACGTCACCGCACTAAATGAAGCCGGTAATCTTTATAAGATAAATAAAGATTACGATAAAGCCGTTTTTTATTTCAATAAAGCGCTCGAATATTCGTCCGACGACCTTTACGCCATATCCCAGTTAAAAGATATTTTTATAAAAAAAGAGGAATGGAAAAACGCTTACAGAATGTCCAAACTTTTTCTTTCACAGTCTAAAGATAAAGATATAAACAAAAAAGAAGAACAGGTTATGCTGGGGTTGAAATATGAATTCGGCAAATATCTTTTTGAATCCGAAAACGATACGGTAAGATCGATGAAACGTTTCAATCAGGTGCTCAGCCAGGACAAAAATTTCGTGCCGGCTTATTTGTCTTTAGGCGACGCTTTAATAAAGAAAGGAAAAATAAACGAAGCTTTCGAATTGTGGGAGAAAGCTTTTCTTAAAACGTCTAATTTAGCTCTTGCTATAAAAATAGAGGATGTTTCAATAAAAACCAATCATCCGGAAAATATAATAAGATTTTATCAGGAACTTATTTACGACAATCCGGAAAGATGGGAATACAGGCTTTTTCTAGGAAAATTATATATAAGGTTAGAGATGATAGACGATGCTATAGAAACTTTATCTTTAATCCCGGCTAATATTTTTAAGGATAACGCCTTAAATTTACTGCTTGCGGAATGTTATTTTAAAAGAGGAAAATATAACGATGCTTCGGTAAACTTTAGAAAAGCCCTTAAAGGCAGCTATCCAGTTAAACTGCCTTTTGTATGTTCCAACTGCGGCTATACCTCTTATAATTATTCGTCTATATGCCCTTCCTGCAATAAATGGAACACTTATAATATTAAAACTGCCGGCACGCTATATGAAGTAGCCGCTAAAGACGATGAAAAAAATATTACCTCTCTGCTTAGATAAATCTTAAGTTAAATTTACCGGCAGCGCATCAATATATAATAAATATATAAAATAAAATATAAAAACTATGCAAACATTAAAAAAAGCCGTTTTGATAATAATGGACGGTTTCGGTATATCCGAAAAGGTTAAAGGGAATGCGATAATAAACGCTAACCCCCGATTTATCGAAAAACTTTTCAAAGACTATCCATACACTACTCTAAAGGCGCACGGACTCGACGTAGGATTGCCGGAAAATACTATGGGCAACTCGGAGGTGGGACATTCCAATATAGGAGCAGGGCGTATAATAATGCAGGATTTAACGAAAATAGACCTGCTTATAAAAGAGGATAAACTTAAAGATAACGCTGTTTTATCGGAATTTATCGGAAAAATAAAATCGGATAATTCCGCCGTTCATCTTATGGGACTTCTTTCCGAAAGCGGAGTCCATTCGGAGCTGACGCATTTATTATATTTAATAGATGTTTTCTATAAAAACGGAATAAAAAAAATTTATATACATCCTTTTTTGGACGGCAGAGATTCTCCGCCTCAAAGTTCGCCGGTTTTTCTTAATAAATTAACTGAACATATAAAGCCTTATGCAGGTAAAGTATTTATTTCGACGCTTTGCGGAAGGTTTTACGCTATGGACAGGGATACGCGCTGGGACAGGGTTGAAGTTGCGTTTAATTTGCTGACTCAGGCAAAAGGAAAAAAATTCGGCAATCCGGCGGAAGCGGTTAAGAAATTTTACGCCGAAGGCATTACCGATGAATTTATGCCGGCGATAGTAATCGATAACGGAGAACTAAATGACGGCATAATCAAAGAAGACGACGGAGTTCTTTTCTATAATTTCAGGGCGGACAGGGCAAAAGAGATTACTATGTCGCTAACCTTCCCTGATTTTAAATATTTTTCAAGAGGGGAGTTTAAGCCGGTAAAAAATTTCGTTTCTATGACTAATTACGACGATTCTTTTAAAAATAAATATATGATAGAACCTCAAAATTATATAAATATTCTTGGAGAGGTTGTATCTAATCTCGGTTTTAGCCAGTTCAGGATAGCGGAAACCGAAAAATACGCGCACGTAACCTATTTTTTCAACTGCGGAAGGGAAGAACCCTTTAAAAACGAAGAAAGACTTCTTATACCTTCTCCAAGAGAGTTTAGGACATACGATTTGATACCCGAAATGAGCGCTTTTAAAATTAAAGACGCTCTTATAGAAAAAATTAAATCAGGCAAATATGAATTAATAGTATGCAATTTTGCAAATTGCGATATGGTGGGACATACGGGCAATTACGAAGCGGCCGTAAAAGCCGTGCAGACGGTAAACTCGGTAATTAGCGAGATAATACCCGTAATTTTAAACCTCGGCGACGGCATATGCGCTATAACTGCCGATCACGGCAATGCGGAAACTATGATAGACGATAACGGCAAACCTATGACCAACCACACCCTTAATCCCGTACCGTTCGTTATAGTTTCTAACGATTACAAGGAAATTCCGCCGTTAAAACCCGGAAGGCTTGCGGATATCGCGCCGACCCTTTTGAAACTGATGGGATTGGAAGTGCCGGCAGAAATGACCGGACGCGTTTTATGGGAGTAGTTTCATTTATTCATTACGGTCAGGCAGTAAGATTGGATGTTTTTTTATCCGCAAAATTTTCCGATAAAACAAGGACTTTCATTAAAAAACTGATTTTAAACGGCGCCGTAGAAGTTAACGGAGAGGCGGTCAAAAAGCCCGCATATTTATTAAAAAACGGGAGTTCCGTGGTTTTTAACGAACCGGATCCTGTTAAGCCGGGCATAAAAATATTTGAAAGAGATATCGATATAATTTATGAAGACGAATATATTGCTGCGGTAAATAAACCCGCCGGTATTTCGTCCCACCCTGGAAAAGGTAATTACGACAATACTCTTGTTAATATTTTAATGGGCAAGATTTCCGATCTGTCGGGTATCGGCGGAGTAGAAAGACCGGGAATAGTTCACCGGTTAGACAAAGATACTTCGGGCATTATGCTTATAGCCAAAAACGATTTTGCGCATAACGCCCTTGCGGAAAGTTTTAAAAATAGGGAAATTAAAAAAACTTATTTTGCGGCAGTTTACGGTATTATAACTCAAAAAAGCGGATGCATAGAAGGATTTATAAAAAGGGATGCCAAAAGCAGGGTTAAGATGGCAATGGATAAAAAGGAAACGGGAAAATATTGCCTTACCCGCTTTGAAAATATAAAACAAATAAGGGGTGCGGCAACCCTGCTTAAAGTTTTGCCTGAAACGGGAAGAACGCATCAGATAAGAGTTTCCCTTTTTGAGACGGGCTATCCGATTGTAGGAGATAAGCTGTATAAAAGAAAAGATATAGAAAGCAGATACAAAAGTTTAAATTTCGTCAAAAGGCAGATGCTTCACGCGTATATGCTGGAATTTCCCCACCCTGCCAATAAAGAAAAAATTGTATTGAAAGCGGAATTTCCCGACGATATGTTATGGCTTTTAGATGATCACGATGATAAAGATGCGCTATTATGATTTATAGATTAGATAAAAACGAGTTAAATCTTGACGAGTCTGGTATAAAATATGGTTTTATTGACGGTTCTATCGATTTTAATCCTACGAGTCCCGAAGGTAAATTCGCAAGAAAAGAATTTTTGGATATCCTTTCCGAAGATTATTCGTATGAAGTAAAACAGAGCCACGGTATAAATATTAACGTTTTGGACGAAAAATTTAAAGAAAACGCAAAAAATCGCCGCAGTTTTTTTGATAACGCCGATGCGGATGGAGTTTTTACCGCATGTAAAGGCATCGCATTGTGTATAAGAACGGCCGACTGTGTTCCCGTGCTTTTCGCAGGTTTTCAAGGCAAAACCGCTGCCGTCGTAGGAGCCGTGCATTGCGGCTGGAAAGGGGCATACGGAGGAATAATCAAAAACGCCGTATATATGCTTGCAAACAAGTTCGCTATAGACGCCGATGCAATTTTGGCGGTTATAGGCCCTTCTATATGCAAAAAATGTTACGAAGTTAAAGAAGATTTTTTAAATTTGTTTTTAAATCAAAATAGTTTAAATATAAATTTTTTTCAAAAAAAAATTGAAGCCGGAAAGAACAAAATCTTTTTCGATTTAAAATCATATATCAAAAACGAATTGGTTTTAAACGGCTTAAACTGCAGAAACGTTTTCGATATAAATAAGTGTACTATGGAGAATGAAGATTTTTTCAGCTACAGGCGCAATAAGACCGACAAAAGGCAGGTTTCTTTTATCTCTATAACAATGTCGAATTTGTGACAGGGACAGAATTGAATTCTGTCCCTGTATTTAAGGCAGCATATAAGAGGAAAAAGTGTCAGATTTATTTTCCGCCTTAGCTCCCCTCCTTTTTAAGGAGTGGAGTCGGCCAAAGGACGACGGGGCGGTTTATGGAGAATTAATCTGACACCTCCAACGAAGCATGCTGCGGAGTTTTATAATGATAAAAATAGGATTGACAGGCTCTATAGGTTCAGGCAAGACCACGGTGCTTAATTTATTTAAAAATTTGGGCTTTTTAACGGTAAACCTCGACGAAGAGGCAAAAAAAATTTATAAAAAAAACAGCTTGGAATATAAAAAAATTGTTGATTTTTTTGGAAATAAAATCTTAAATAAAGATTATGATATAGACCGCGGGATTCTTGCCGGCATAATTTTTTCGGATATTTCAAAGAAAAAAGTTTTAGAAGATATAGTTTATCCTGCTTTGCGGCAAAAGATAGATGTATTTCTCGCCGAAAGCAGTGAGAGCGTCGCCGTCATAGAAGGTGCCGTTATTATAGAATCGGGATATTATCTTAATTTAGATAAAACCGCCTTGGTAACCTGCGATTTTTCAAGAAGGATTATTCGGTCTTACAAAAAATTTGATATAGAAGATTTTGCTAAAAGAGATAAAAATCAATTGAGCCAGAAAGAAAAAATTAAAAAATCTGATTTTATAATAAACAATAATTTCGGATTTAAATTTTTAATTCCGCAAATCGAATCTTTTGTCCAATTTTTAAAAACTATATACGGAGAAAAACTGAAATCTATCCCGATGAATATACCAATTTCGCAATAAGCGGCTATATTTAAATAATAAATAAACAAAACGCATAAAAATAATATAGATAGTCGGCATATTAGTTTTGAATATAATTAAAGGAGAAAAGGAGGCATTATTGCATGGAAGAGAATAAAAATTGCGAAGATATAGGATATAAGTTAATAGAAGAACTTATGGAGTTTGCTTCGCAAAAAAAAACGAAAGAGGAGATTATGCATTTTGTAAATATCTCATTCGAATATTCTTTCGGGGCAACCGCCATTATGTTTTTGCACAAACAATACGATTTGGGCGAAAGCGTTAAAATATCCAGAGGCTATTCCAATTTTTTTATAAAAAAAATAAACGAGAATCCGCCTTTTAAAATTATCGAAACGTTAAGCCGCTTGAAAGGCGGACTGTTTATAGATTTCAAAAAAGAAAAGGAAAAATACGATGAATACGGCGGTTTATTCGAGCATGAAAACGTTTCGGAACTTTATGCTTATGAACTTAAAACGCCTTATTCGGACTCGTATTTTGTAATAACATATTCCGTTAAAGGTTTTAAAAATTGCTGTTTCCATAAAGCTAAGGTTTTTGATACTTTTTTTTCCATACTGGCTTATATTTTAAATTCGGAGAGGTCTATTCAGGTAATGAGGGATTGTTCCCAAGTAGATTATGTATCAGGGCTGAATAATTTTAAATATTTCCATGAAAAGCTTTTTCAGGAAATGCAGAAAGCGGCAAAAGACGGCAGTAAGTTATCGGTCGGATTGATTTCTATAAACCAGTTAAACAAGTTAAATTCTGTCAACGGACACACCGCCGGAGATAAAAATATTTCAATAATAGCAAATATAATCAAAAAAAATATAAGGGCATTCGATACCGCATCGAGATACGGCAATAAGTTCATAATATTATTTCCTAACGCAGGAAAAGAAGAAGCAAAAACGGTAATTAAAAAAATATTTGACGAAACCGAAGATTCTTTTAAAAAAGACGGGCAGGAGATATTATCGTTAAACGCCGGAGTTTCGGAATTTCCGGGCGACGGCAGCAACGAAAGAACTATTTTAGACATTGCGGAAGGCCACAGAATAGATGCAAAAAGAGAAAAAAGATGGGCTGTTATATAAAAATAATTTTTAAAGGAGTTCTTTATGAACATTAAAGAGTTATCGGTAAAAAAAATTAACGAGCTGCTGGTAATAGCGAAGGATTACAATATAGAAGGCGCATCCGGCATGCGTAAGCAGGATCTTATATATGCCCTGCTTCAAGCAGAAACGGAAAAAAATCAGCAGGCCGAAAAAAACGGATTGATTTCGGGCGAAGGAGTTCTAGAAATTCTGCCGGATCAATACGGATTTTTAAGATCGCTTGAGGCAAATTATCTTCACGGACCGGACGATATTTACGTATCTCCGTCTCAGATAAGAAAATTCGGCTTAAGAACCGGAGATACTATACGAGGAATTATCAGGCCGCCAAAAGACAGCGAGAGATTTTATGCGCTTTTAAAAGTAGAAAGCATAAACTTTGAGGATCCGGAAATTGCAAAAGAAAAGATATTATTCGATAATTTGACGCCTTTATATCCCGAAGAAAAAATAAATCTTGAATTCGACCCTAAGAATATGTCCACGAGGCTTATGGATTTATTAATCCCTATAGGAAAGGGGCAGAGGGGACTGATAGTCGCTCCTCCTAGAACGGGTAAGACCATGCTGCTTAAAGATATTGCACATGCTATAAATACGAACCACAAGGAGATTTTCCTTATGGTGCTTTTAATAGACGAAAGACCGGAAGAGGTTACGGATATGCAGAGATCCGTTAACGGAGAGGTTATCAGCTCCACTTTCGACGAACCGCCTCAGAGACATATTCAAATTGCGGAAATAGTTATAGAAAAAGCAAAAAGATTGGTAGAAACCGGAAAAGACGTAGTTATTTTACTTGATTCGATTACAAGACTTGCAAGAGCATATAACGTTACTATACCGTCTTCCGGAAAAGTTTTATCCGGAGGCGTCGATTCGAATGCACTGCATAAACCCAAAAGATTTTTCGGAGCGGCAAGAAATATAGAAGAAGGGGGCAGTTTGACTATTATTGCAACGGCTTTAATAGACACCGGTTCGAGAATGGACGAAGTAATTTTTGAAGAATTCAAAGGAACCGGAAATCTTGAAGTTAATTTGGACAGAAAGCTGTCGGAAAAAAGGATTTTCCCAGCAATAGATATAAATAAATCCGGCACGAGAAAAGAAGAGCTTCTTGTCGATAAAGACCATTTAAAAAAGGTATGGATATTAAGAAAACTTTTGTCCACGATGGACACTCCCGAAGCAATGGAGTTTTTGCTCGACAAAATAAAAAATACGAAATCCAACGCCGACTTTTTAAACTTAATGAATCAGTAAATGCAGTTCCGACTGCGTTTGTGCGGGCAAACCACCCCAGCAGGCTTCGCCTGCCTCCCCATATTTTTCTGCAGAAAAAGGCATGCTTTTTCAAGACACGCAGAAAAATATATTTTAAAAAGGAGGGGAGTTATGTTTTAAAGGTGAAAGTATGGTATATTATAGATATGCAGAATAAATATGGCGATATGCCGATAAATGCCGCCGATATTTTAGATAATATAAGCGACGGCATTATCGTTATAGACGAAAGTTATAAAATAATTTATGCAAATAAGCGTTTTATAGACGATTCCGGTATGTCATCTTCTGAAATAATAGGAGGATACTGTTATAAGATTAGCCATTTTAGAGACGAACCTTGCGATCCTCTGCTTGAATCCTGTTCCATCGAAGAGGTTATTAAAAAAGGCAAGACCGTAAAAGTTATACACGGTCATTACGGAAAGCACGGCAAGGAAATTGCCGTAGAGATAAATTCTGCGCCTTATACGAACGAAAAAACCGGAAAAAGATATGCCGTAGAGGTTTTGAGATGCCTCGGAAACGGTTCCAACGCCCACTTAAAATTCAATCTTTCCCAGCGTTTGTCAGAAGTCGGACTTCTTGCGGAAGGAGTCGCCCACGAAATAAACAATCCGCTCAATAATATCCTTGCATCTATAGACATGATAAAAATATGCGCCGGCAATTCCGAACTTATTCAAAATAAAGATATAGCAAATATAATGAAAGAAGGCGGATGCGATATTAAGAAATATTTTGAATTAATGAAGGATGAAATTGAAAGGTGTAAAGATATCACAAAAAAACTCTTAACTTTATCGCGTCCGGTTTCCAATGCAACGGATATAGTTAACGTAAACAATTCAATAGAAGAAACCCTTGCGCTTATTTCTTTCACCGCCGGAAAAAAGAATCTTATGATAAAAAAGAACCTTGCAAGTAATATTCCGCTTATAAGTTTTTCCGAAGCAGGTCTCAGGCAGGTTTTATTAAATATAGGTTTAAACGCTGTTCAGGCGGTCAGAGAGGAAACCGGAATAGTCTATTTTATAACAAAAAAAATAAAAGATTATATTTATATAATAATAGTCGATAACGGATGCGGTATAGCACAGGAAGATATTAAAAAAATATTCGACCCCTTTTTTTCTAAAAGAAAAAACTCTGCAAGCACCGGCCTTGGATTATCGATATCTATGAGCATTATTAAATCGCTGGGCGGATCTATAGAGGTCAGGTCGAAACTTGATTACGGAACCAAATTTACCATAAAAGTTCCGGTTAATAAAAGTTTTTCGGAAGATAGAGAAATTTAATATTAATTTCACCTTTTCCGAGTAAATAAATTAATTTTATATTTGTACTTTAAATCATATAAAGATGGACAATCATTCGGTCTCTATACTTATAGTCGATGACGATATCAATTACAGAAAAATTCTCTCCGACTTTTTAAAAAACGAAGGTTACGACGTAGATTCGGCAAATTCGGCCGAAGAAGCTATAGACAGATTAGAAAAAGATTTTTTTAATATTATAATATCGGATTTAAAACTTCCCGGCAAAACAGGCATAGAACTGTTAAAAACCGTAAAATCAAGATCGGAAGATATAGAGATAATCATTCTTACGGCATTCGGCAGCGTCGATTCGGCGGTATCGGCTTTAAAAATCGGAGCATGCGACTATTTAGTTAAACCTTTAAGCTTGGAGGAACTCAGCATAACTTTAAAAAAGCTGATAGAAAAATTACAGCTTAAAAATTATGCCTCTTATTTTAAGAGAGAAATATTTAAAAAATTTTTTATAGGAAAATCGAAAGCCGCCGCTAAGGTTATCGACGATATTACAGTAGCGGCAAAATCTAATTTAAACGTCTTAATATCGGGAGAATCGGGAACCGGCAAGGAACTTAGCGCAAACCTTCTGCACAGGCTTTCTTCAAGGAGAGATAAACCGTTTATAATAGTCGATTCATGTAATTTATCGGAAAATCTTTTCGAATCCGAACTCTTCGGGCATGAAAGAGGTTCGTTTACCGGTGCGGATGCCCTTAAAAAAGGACTTCTCGAATATGCGGACAAAGGAACTCTTTTTATCGACGAGATTGGCGAAGTAAGCAGTATAATACAGGCAAAACTTTTAAGGATAATAGACACTAAAAGTTTTAGGAGAGTAGGTTCGTCTAAAAATATTTTTATAGATGCAAGGATTATAACGGCAACGAATAAAAATTTAAAAAAAATGGTAGAAGACGGTAAATTCAGGGGAGATCTGTTTTACAGGATAAGCGGTTTCACTATAGAACTTCCGCCTTTAAGGGAACGAAAAGAAGACATCCCTTATTTAGCGCACTATTTTATGACCAAAGAAAATAAAGTTCAATATTCTAAACCTATTGCGCAGTCGGCATTAAATAAGCTAATGGATTATGCTTGGCCCGGAAACGTCAGGGAGTTGAAAAACGTAATAGAAAGGTCTATAATTTTATCCGAAGATAAAGAAGAAATTACGGACGACGCTATTCAGCTTGAGATTGCCGGCGGCAAAAATTTGAACTGCGGAGACGAGTTTGGAATGTTCGAAAAAAAAATACCTATTAAAGAAATAGAAGAAAAATACATAAGCTATCTCCTTTCCAAAGGGCATACGAGAGCCGAAATAGCAGATATTATAGGTGAAAGCGAAAGGTCGGTTTACAGAAAGCTTGCAGGTATAAAAATTTAACTAATTAAGTTTATTTATTGTTTTAAAAAATAATTGTAACATATTTTTTTTTATTAGATTAAAATAATAAAATATCGGTTTTATTGAAAATAATTTGTTATATCCTAAGGAGGAGCGTGTCTGTATGAATTTATCAATAATTAATAAGACTTCTATTAAAACCAAACTTATTTCAATGATTATAATTGCTGCAATAGTGGTGCTTTTTGCGCTTACTTATTATGCATTATATTTTCAAAATAAGATGTCGGTAAAAACTACGTCTTTTGACGCAGTGGTTACGGCAAAAACAATGCTTTCCAGTTTAAACGCCATGATGCTTAACGGCACTATTGCTAATAAATCCGACAGGCGCCAGTTATTCGGCATATACAGAAAAATCAAGGGGATTAAGTCTTTTAAGTTAGTGAGGGGCAACTCCGTAAACAAAGAATTCGGAAAAGGTTTAAAGCAGGAGGAGGCTGTTACTAATTTCGATAAAGAAATACTTTCGTCAAAGAAAGAGATAATAAGCGTTTATGAAAAAAACGGACAGAAATATTTGAAAGTGGGTGTTCCTTTTATTGCAAAAAAGATGTCAAGGGGCATAGACTGCCTAATGTGCCATACCGTCAAATCAGGAACGGTTCTCGGCGGAGTGGAACTTGTATATTCTCTTAAAAATGCGGTAAAAGCGTCAAATATTTTTATGCGTAACGTTGTTATATTTTCTATTATATTAATAATTATAGCAATATTGTTAATGTATTTAATGCTTAAGCAGACATTTATAAAACCGATTACTAATTTTTATAACAGGGTTAGAGATATATCTAAAGGAGAAGGCGATTTAAGCAAATTGATTCCGATGGATTGTTTTGATAAACCGAAAATTATATCAAATCGCCACAGGCATTGCATGCTGGACGAATCAGAACTTGAGCCGAGATGCTGGGATAAACAGATAGAAAAATTCGGCGAGAAAGGAGAGCACATTTGTAAAAAATGTAAAGTTTACAAAAATTCGGTTTATGACGAAATTACTGCCGTTGTTAACGAATTTAATAAATTTATTATAGATATTAGAGAGATAGTAAAGTCTATTACGGAAGAAGCTATGACTATAGTCGACGTAAGCACCACAATAGAAGGGCACGTCGATGAAATTAGCGGTAAAGCGCAGGAGCAGGCTGAACTTGCGACGCATGTAGCCGCCGCTTCCGAAGAGATGTCGCAGACAATTAAAGAAATTGCTAAAAATACGCAGAACGTAAGTTCTATCGCCAAAGAAGCATCGGACAGCGCAAAAAGCGGTTTCGACATAGTGGAAAAGTCGATATCCGGCATTAAAAACGTAGCAGTGCTTACTCAGCAGCTTGGAGGATTAATAAACGGGTTAGAGCAAAGTTCGTTTGAAATAGGGGAAATAATATCCGTTATTAACGATATAGCCGATCAGACTAACCTGCTTGCCCTTAATGCCGCCATAGAAGCTGCCCGCGCCGGAGAATCGGGAAGAGGATTTGCCGTCGTCGCCGACGAGGTAAGAAAATTAGCCGAAAGAACCGTAAAAGCTACAAAAGAAATAGCGGCTAAAGTTCAGACGATGCAGCAAAGTACTCAAAATACAAAAACTTCTATGGATAAGACTTTGAGCGAAGTAGATTTATCCGTCGGTTATGCTTCAAAAGCCGGAGAATCCTTAGACAGTATTGAAAAAAATATAGTTGTTTTAACCGACCAGATAAGTTCTATAGCTGCCGCTTCTGAAGAGCAGACTGCGGCTACCAACGAGATTTCCCTGAATATCGAGACGGTCTCAACGCTCTCCGTGTCTAATTCCGAAAAATCTTCCAATACGGCAAAGGAGGCTGAATCTATTTACGGAGAACTCGAAAAATTAATCGGCATATTGAAGAAATTTAAATATTAATAATTTAATAAAAATCAATTTACTTTATGGGGGATTTACTTTATGAGTACTTTTGACAGTCTGTCTCAGGAGAAGGATATCTTTCTGCCGTCTAAAGAAATTTTGAAAAACTGTTATGTCGAGGATTACGATAAATTACACGAATATTCCATAAAAGAAAACGAAAAATTCTGGGATGAAACGGCAAAACAGCTGTCGTGGTTCAGGCACTGGGATAAAGTGTTGGACCAATCAAATCCTCCATTTTATAAATGGTTTACGGGAGGCAAGACTAATATAGTTCATAATGCATTAGACAGACATATAGCGACATTTAGGAAAAATAAGCTGGCGATAATATGGGAAGGCGAAGACGGTACTGAAAGGGTTTATACTTATTTCTCTTTATATAAAGAGGTAAATAAGTTTGCAAACGTCTTAAAAAGTTTTGGAATAAAAAAAGGCGATACCGTTACTATTTATCTTCCAAACATACCGGAAATAGCTATCAGCATGCTTGCATGCGCAAAAATAGGAGCAATCCATAGCGTAGTTTACGCAGGCTTTTCGGCTTTAGCGCTTAAGGACAGAATAATAGACGCACAAAGCAAACTGCTTATTACCGCCGACGGAGCTTTAAGAGGAGGCAAGGTTATAGAGCTTAAAAAAATAGCCGACGAAGCGGTAACTAAAGCTCCGGTCGTTCAAACCGTTATCGTAGTAAAAAGAACGTGTAAAGAAGTTTCTATAGATACTTCGAGGGATTTTTATTACGACGAACTTATGAAACTGCCCATAGCTAACCCTTATCTTAAAACCGAAGAGCTTGATGCCGAAGACCCTCTTTTTATACTTTATACATCGGGAACTACAGGAAAACCTAAAGGCATATTGCATGTTCACGGCGGATATTCCGTAGGAACGTATATAACTTCAAAATACGTTTTTAACATAAACGATACCGATACTTACTGGTGCGCCGCAGACCCGGGCTGGATAACGGGACATTCCTATATAATTTATGGACCTTTGATTAACGGGGCTACGACGCTTATGGTTGAAGGTTCGCCTTATTATCCTTATCCGGACAGATGGTGGAGAATAGTCGAAAAACATGCCGTAAATATATTTTATACTTCCCCTACGGCTATAAGAGGCGTAATGAGATTCGGTGAAAACTGGCCTAACAGGCATAATCTAAGCTCCCTTAAAATTATCGGAAGCGTCGGCGAACCCATAAATCCCGAAGTCTGGCGTTGGTATTATAAGCATATAGGCAAAGAAAGATGCCCTATTATGGATACGTGGTGGCAGACGGAATCCGGTATGTTTCTGATAACGCCCGTACCTTCTCTGCCGTTAAAACCCGGTTCATGCGGAAAACCGTTTCTTGGAATAGACGCCGATATTTTCGACGAAAACGGTAAAAGCGTGGAAGAGCCTAACAAAGGCGGTTATCTTGTAATTAAAAAGCCATGGCCTTCCATGATGAGGACTGTTTATAAAGACGAAAACAGATATAAAGAAACTTATTTTTCTAAATTTAAAGGCGTATATCTTGCGGGAGATACCGCGAAAAGAGACGAAGACGGTTATTTTTACGTTATGGGCAGGATAGACGACGTAATTAAAGTTTCGGGATACAGGCTGGGAACTGCCGAGATAGAAAGCGCTTTAATTACCCACGAAGCAGTTGCCGAGTCTGCGGTAATAGGCAAACCCCACGACGTTAAAGGCAATTCGATAAAGGCTTTCGTAGTGTTAAAGCCCGGCATAGATAAAACCGATGCCCTTATGGACGATATTAAAGCTAACGTCGGTAAAACGCTTGGTCCTATAGCGAAACCGGACGAAATTGAGTTTGTCGATTCTCTTCCTAAGACGAGAAGCGGAAAAATTATGAGGAGAGTTTTGAAAGCGAGGGAAATGGGTATAAGCGAAGGAGATTTATCTACGATAGAAGATGATTAATCAATTTTATTACGGGGACAGAATTGAATTCTGTCCCCGTAATAAAATAAAATCAGGAGGGTTAAAATTTGAAATTTAAATTAGTAGATTCTATAGAAATAAACTTATCCGAAAATAAAACAAATGAATTAAACCATATTTTTGTTTTCGGGGTTTTTCAAGGAGAAGAAAACCGTTTTTTAAAATCGGGAAATTTTAAAAAATTAGAATTTATTTATAAAAGGCTGAAACGTTTAGATTTTAAAGCAAAAAAAGGAAAGAGCGTTCTTATAGAATCACCCGCATATTCATTAGTTTACGGATTAGACAAAAAAGATAAGTTTAATTACGATTCCTTGAGAAGTTTTATCGCGGCGGCGGCTAAAACCGCCAAGGCAAACAAATCTAATGAAATAACGGTCGTAATTCCCGAATTAAGCGGCGAATATTATATAAAGAAAGGAATGTTTTATTCCGCTGCGGCAATATCGGAGGGAGCAGAATTAGGATTATACGAGTTTAAAAAATATATGTCTGCCGCCTCAGGAAATAAAGCAATGACAAAAAAAGGCAAAGACGAAAAATACCCCGAAGTTATTAATATTCATTTTAACGGCTTAAAGGTTACTAAGGAAAATGCAAAAGCGATAGATGAAGGTTTTGATTTTGGAAAACAAACGGCTTCCGCTGCTAACTTTGCGCGCGATATAGTAAACGAACCGGGTAACGTCGTAACCCCTGAATATTTAGCCGATTTAGCAGCTAAAATATCTGAAGAAAGCGGTATAAGCTGTGAAATATTTAACGAAAAAGAGATAATAAAAAAAGGAATGAACGCATTTTACGGCGTAGCACGCGGATCGAAAAACCCGCCTAGGTTTATTCATTTAACATATAAACCGAAAAATAAGCAGAAGAGTAAAAATATCAAAAAAATCGCATTAATCGGGAAAGGCATCACTTTTGACAGCGGCGGACTTTCGTTGAAACCGGCGGATTTTATGACAACTATGAAAAGCGACAAATCAGGGGCTTGCACCGTGTTAGGTGTTATGAAATATATTAAAGATTTCGATATAGACTTAGAAGTTCATGGCATTATTGCGGCATGCGAGAATATGCCGGACGGCGGAGCTCAGAGACCCGACGACATAGTTAAAGCTTTAAACGGAAAGACTATAGAGATAGAAAATACCGATGCGGAAGGCAGACTGACTTTGGCTGACGCTTTAAGCTTCACGTCAGAATTAGGAGTTGACGAAATTATAGACCTTGCGACTTTAACCGGCGCTTGCGTAATTGCGCTTGGGGAATACACTTCCGGAGTTATGGGAAACGATAAAGACCTTATATCCAATATAATATCGGTAAGTCAAATTACGGGAGAGAGAATGTGGGAACTTCCTTTCGACGATAATATGAAGGAAAAACTTTCAAGTCCGATTGCCGATTTAAAAAACGTAGGCAACAGATACGGCGGTGCGATTACGGCAGGAATGTTTCTGGAAGAATTTGTTCCGGATAAAGCTAAATGGTGCCATATAGATATAGCCGGACCTGCTTTTACCAAAACGGGTTTTAATTATAACCCAAAAGGCGGTACAGGCGTCGGCGTCAGGACTTTACTTTATTATTTAAATCAGCATAAATTATAATTATAAATATAAATATATGAATATGCATATATTTATATTTATTTAAATTTTTTTATAAATTAGAATTTTATAGCTTGATTTTGATTATATCGTATGATATAATCAAAAAGTTTAGATTAATAACATTAAACTATATGACCTTAACTATTAATTAAATGAATAATAGTATAAACAACAACGGTTTAATTTCTTTTCTGCCCATATTTATAATGCTTGTTATAGCGATTATATTTGCGGTCTTTACCATTTTAATATCTAATTTTATCGGAAAAAAAACATACGAGTCAGGCAAGCTAAAGGCATATGAATGCGGCGTCGAGCCGACCGGCGAACCCCACGTTAAATTTGACGTAAAGTTTTATCTAATAGCTATATTTTTTCTTCTTTTCGATATCGAAGCTCTTTTTCTTTTTCCTTGGGCGGTTATATTTTCGCATCTTGGAATACTCGGATTTGTCGAAATGTTTTTATTTATAGTGATATTGGTAATCGGTCTGCTTTACGTATGGCTGAAAGGAGCGCTTAAATGGGAATAGAAGAGCATCTAGGCGATAATATAATTACCGCTTCATTGGATAAAATTGTTTCGTGGGGCAGAAAGTGGTCTATATGGCCGGCAACTTTCGGGTTGGCATGCTGCGCTATCGAGATGATGACGGTGGCATCTTCAAGATACGACTTCGACAGACTCGGTCTTATATTCAGGTCTAGTCCGCGCCAGTCCGACCTTATAATAGTATCCGGCAGAGTTTCATATAAAATGGCGCCCATGGTTAAAAGAGTTTACGACCAGATGCCTAATCCGAAATGGGTTATTGCTATGGGCGACTGCGCATGTTCGGGAGGGCTTTTTAATGTTTACAGCATTGTTCAGGGAGTCGATACTATCATTCCTGTCGATGTTTATATACCCGGATGTCCTCCGCGTCCGGAAGCTCTTATTTACGGCATAGTAAAACTTCAAGAAAAAATAGAAAAAGGCACTTTGAAACATGAAGAGCCGCCTAAACTTTTCAGATAGCATAAAGCGTAAGACTTAAATATAAACAAAACATATTAATTAATTATGGCGATATGGATATAATGTTTGCATTAACCGTTATTAAAGAGTCTATGCCGCAATCTATCATAGCTTCAGACGTTATTAACGGCGACGTTCATATAAGAATTAAAAAAGAAGATTTGCTAAGATTTGCTTTGTTTTTAAAAAATGATGCAAGATTAGAGTTTGATATGCTTTCGGATTTATTCGCTGTGGATTACCCTAAAAGAGCGGAAAGGATAGAAGTAATATACAATTTTTATTCTATAAAAAATAATTTCAGAGTTTTTGTAAAAATATGGAGTAAAATAGATGAAACCGAGTATCCGAGTTTGACGTCCGTTTATAATTCCGCAGACTGGTTTGAAAGAGAAGTTTACGATATGTTCGGGCTAAAATTTAAAGGCCATCCGGATTTAAAAAGAATTTTAAATCCGGACGACTGGGTCGGTCATCCGCTTCTTAAAGATTATCCATTAAGGCAGAGACCTGAGCCTCACGAAATTAAAATGGATGCACCCGGTTACGTAGATTTGGACCAAATTAAATAATTACCATAAAAAATTAAACTATGATTGCTCAGAAAGATTATCTTATAGAAAATGATAAGTTCGTATTGAACATAGGACCTTCTCATCCGGCTACACACGGAGTTCTCAGGGTTTTAGTGCAATTAGACGGAGAAACTATAGTTCATGCAGAGCCTATAATCGGCTATCTGCATACAAGTATGGAAAAATTTGCGGAATATAAAACTTATCATCAGGCTGAAACTATTACGGACAGAATGGATTACGTAGCCGGAGCATCAAACAACCTCGGCTATATATTGGCTGTAGAAAAGCTTTGCGGAGTAAAAGCTCCTAAGAGGGCTGAATACGTTCGCGTAATTTTAGCCGAATTTACCAGAATAAGTTCGCATCTTGTCTGGCTTGCTACGCATGCCGTAGATTTAGGCGCATTAACCGAGTTTTTATACTGTTTCCGCGAAAGAGAATTAATATTAGATATAATAGAAACAGTTACAGGTCAAAGGATGACGCCTTCTTTTTTCCGCGTAGGCGGTCTTGCGATGGATATACATAACGATTTTGTCGATAAAACGAGGAGTTTTATAAAGATTTTTCCCGAAAAGATTAATGAATACGAAGCGCTTCTAACTAAAAATAAAATATGGCTCGAAAGAACAAAAAATTTAGGAATAATTTCAGCCGAAAGCGCTATAAATTTTGCTCTGACCGGACCGTCTTTAAGAGGCAGCGGAGTTAAATACGACGTACGCAAAGTAAATCCTTATTCCGGTTACGAAGATTTCGATTTTGAAGTGCCGATAGGCGACAACGGTGATACATACGACAGGTACGTAATAAGGATAGAAGAGATGCGTCAGAGCCTAAAGATAATATCGCAGGCGATAGAAAATATTCCGGAAGGCGAATATTTAAACCATGACGAATATCCTGCATACGTTAAGCCGACTAAGAAAAGAGCTTTAACTACTATGGAGGGGATGATTTTTAATTTTAAATACGGAATGGAAGGCATTAAACCTCCAAAAGGCGAAGCGTACGTTTCTATAGAAAATCCCAGAGGAGAATTAGGTTTTTATTTAGTTTCCGACGGTTCCGGCTTTCCATACAGGATGAGAGTAAGACCGCCGTCGTTTTGCAATATAAGCGCTCTAAACGAAATGACTAAAGGACATATGATAGCTGATTTAATTGCGATAATGGGAAGCGTCGATATATTATTGGGAGAAGTTGACAGGTAAAAATAAATTAATTATGAAACTCATCGATAAATTAACTGACAGATTAGACCTTAATTTCTTTGAACGTTCAGGCCATAAAAAAATATCGTCTGTATTAAACTGGACGGGCGTTGCCTTATTGGACGAAAACGATAATAAGGTTGACCTGGCAAGATGCTACATGCAGGAATTACAGAAAATATCTTGCGGAGTGTGCACTCCATGCACGCATGGAACCGATGTAGCATCGGAAATTTTAGAGAATATTTGTAACGGAAAAGCCATAATAGAAGATTTAGACAGGTTAAGAAATCTGTGCGACTGGATTATGTCTTCGTCTAAGTGCACAGTGGGAACTATAGGACCTTCTTCGGTAGTAGAACTTATCGATAATTACAGGGAAGACTTTGAAAAAGCAATAAAAAATAAAGAAATAATAAAAAGAGGGGATTACATAGCCCACGTTACTGCGCCATGCATTAACGGATGCCCTTCAAAGTTAGACATACCTAACTGGATAGAAAGAGTCAGGGACGGCAGATACGAAGACGCTTTGCAGTCTGCAAGAAGAAATACCCCGCTTGCCGGAATTCTCGGCAGAACATGTTTTCATCCGTGCCAAGACAACTGCCGCAGGGCAAATATCGACGAATCTATTCAGATATGCCTGTTAAGAAGATTTGCCGCAGACGAAGTATTTTACTCCAATCATAAGCCTGAATTTAAAATAAAAGATAATAATATAAAAGTTGCTATAGTAGGTTCCGGTCCTGCCGGTTTAAGCTGTGCATATTATTTAAGATTAATGGGCTATAAGCCTATTATTTTTGAGGCTCTTCCGGTTTTGGGCGGAATGATGAACGTCGGAATTCCTAAATTCAGGCTGCCAAAACACTTTTTAGACGCGGAAATAGGCTATGTACTTTCCACCGGAATAGAATATAAATTAAACAGTAAGCTTGGAAAAGATTTTACTGTAAAAGACCTTTTCGAACAGGGATTTAAGGCCGTATTTCTCGGAATAGGAGCTCATTTAGGGCAGAATATTAATTTGCCCGGCGAAAACGATAATTTAAAAGGTTTTTTTGACGGAGTCGAATTTTTAAGAAAAGTAAATCTCGGACAAAAAATTGATATAGGCAAAAAAGTAATTATAGAAGGCGGAGGGAATGTCGCGATAGACTGCTGCAGAACGGCTGTGAGGATAGGATATAATGATGTTACCGTTGTTTACAGGAGAAGCAAAGAAGAAATGCCGGCGGCATACGACGAACTTGAAACGGCAATAGAAGAAGGAGTTAAGTTCGAATTTTTGACGAATCCGGTTGCTATCCTTTATGAAAACGGCAGAGTTACAGGCGTAAGATGCAGAAAAATGAAGCTTGGAGAAAAGGACGCAAGCGGAAGGAGAAGTCCTATAGAAATACCCGATTCGGATTTCGATATAAAAACCGATGATTTTATTATGGCTATAGGACAGGTACCTGATTTTGAGTGTCTTAAAGACGTACCGGAAATAAAAATCATTAAAGGAAAGACTATATCCGCCGACAAATTTACTTTTATGACGGATATGCCGGGCGTTTTCGCAGGAGGCGATGCTTTAACTGGTCCCATAAGCATAGTAGATTCGAACAGAGACGGAAAAAATGCTGCTAGAAGAATAGATCAATATATAAGAACCGGCACTTTTACTCCGACGGACGACTGCATGTTTGAAAATCTGTTTGAAACCATCGGCGTATATGATAAGAATGAAGTTATTAAAGATACAGATATGCCGCCGGGGAATTTTGCGCCCAAACAGATAATTAAGCCTGTTAAAGAACGCATAAAAAGCTTCGAAGAAGCCGATAAGGGTTTTACTAACGACGATGCGGTTTACGAAGCTACAAGATGTATGAGATGTTATTATCTTATGCTTGTCAAGTTTGAGGATTAAGGATTAGGACATAATTATGGATATAGAAATTACAATTAACGGAAAAAAAATTATAACGCAGTCCGGGTTGACCATCTTGGAAGCCGCTTCTCAAGCGGGAATTAAGATACCGGTTTTATGTTATCTTAAAAGAATAAAACCTATAGGTTCCTGCAGAGTGTGTGTCGTAGAGATCAGAAACGTTAATAAAATTGTTGCGTCTTGTGTGGCAAAAATAAAAGAAGGTTATGAAATATATACCGAAACCGAAAAATTATGGGAAATAAGAAAAGAGGTTATTTCGCAGCTTTTATTGGATCATCCGCTTGACTGTCCCGTCTGCGACAAATCCGGAGACTGTCTTTTGCAGGATTTAACGTTTGAATTTGGCATAACTATTCAAAAGGACAAAAAAATTTATCCGGATAGGACAAAAATTTTTAAAAGCGATTTAATAGAATATACTGCTACAAGATGTGTTTTGTGTTCAAGGTGTATAAGGGTTTGCGGCGATATGTACGGAAATCCTTTTCTTCAGATGAAAGATAAAGGCAATAACGGCTATATAGGACTTAAAACCGATACTAAAACTCAGCTTGGCTCTCAGCCTGCCGAGGGATGTTCATTTGAGGAAATTTCAGTCGAACCGGATCGTTTAGACTGCTATTATTGCGGCAACTGCATTGAAGTATGTCCCGTGGGCGCTTTAGTTTCAAAACCTTCAAAATTTAAAGAAAGATACTGGCAGGAAATGCCGTTTTCGTCAATTTGCGATAAATGTTCCGCCGCATGCAGAATAGAATATTACAGATACGGACACGATGAATCTTTGGTTAAGACGGCTGCTCCTTTCGGAGGATATCTATGCAAGTCCGGTTTTTTCTATCCGGCAATTAACGGTGACTGCAAAAGCTATTATATTGATAGTCCCTATATTAAAAAAAAGTCGGCTGCCGAAGAAGTCACCTTAGAAAAAGCCGTAGAAGAATTTTGTTTAAGAATGAAGGGTATTCAGGAAAATAATGCTGAAGGCGATACGGCGGTTTTAATTTCTCCAAATATTTCAATTAACGGCGGCAAGGCCTCTTTAGAATTTGTTAAGAATACTTTGAAGCTTACGCATTTTGATATTGCCGTTTCCGAACTTTACAGGAAAAATTTATTAAATTTTAAAAAATTATTCACTTCCGAAGAATATTTCGATATAAACGATATTAAAAATTCTGAAGTTATGCTGTATTTCGGCAGTATAGAAGACGAGATACCGTTTGCGGCATACGACATTTTAAAGACGCGCAGGGAACACGGAGGAAGGCTTTTTATAGTAAATCCAAAAACGGGAAAAGCAGAGAGGATTAGATCGTTTTCAAGATTTGAAGATATAGCTTGTTCAAAGAAAGATATCGATGCATCATTTTTTAAAACATATTTAAATAAAATGCTGAAAAGTCTGCATAAAGAACAAACCGATTTAGACGATGTATGCAAATCAATTATAGAAGTAATTGCGGATGCAGGCTGTATTTCTTTTATAATAGGCGATTCCGTCATGTCTTCTATAGATATTAACGATGAATTAGCGATATTGCAAGAAGTTATTCAATTTTTGCGTAAGCAGGAAAAGTCGGTGTATTTGTTTCCGCTCTTGAAACCGTCGAATTATAGAGGATTGATGCATGCCGGCGTTTATCCTTCCGGCAATGCATATAGTTTTAAAGAAATAATTACCGGTCTCGATACCGGCAGAATTAAAAATCTTATATATATCGGAGATTTGCAGGACGACGATTACGGAAAAGAAATAATACGCAATATTTCCAATTTAGAATTCTTAACGGTTTTTTCCTCAAAAACAAGTATATTGTCTGCTATGGCAGACGTGATTATACCTATTAAAGATTTTTTGGAGGAAAAAAATACATATTATGAAAATTTCGAAGGTAAAATCATAAACGTAAATAACGAATTTAATTTTGGAATTTACAGATATAATTTAACGGACGTATTTGCCGAAATTTCGGCAAAAATGAATAATGCGTATAACTTAAACGAAACCGAAGATTTTTTAAATTCCATTATAAGCGGAAACGTGATATATTACAATAAAATTAAAGGCAGAAGCAAATTTTACTATAACGATAGAACGAAATTATATTATTAAAAGGTATTATTAAAATGCTCTTTTGGCTTATCGCTGAAGTTATTAAAATATTAATAGTATTTGTCGGACTGCTGTTATCCGCCGCTTATCTGACTCTATTGGAACGCAAAATCGCAGCCAGGATACAGAACAGAATGGGACCGATGGAAGCCGGATTTCACGGCTTGCTTCAGCCGATAGCCGACGGCATTAAACTATTTTTTAAAGAAGATATTATACCGAGCGAGGCTAATAAGTTTTTATTTATTTTGGCTCCAATATTAGTAGTTATACCGGCTTTAACTACTTTTGCCGTAATACCGTTCGGCGCTCCTATAAAAATTATGGGGCATATCGTTCCTCTTCAAATAACGGACGTAAATGTCGGGATACTTTTTATTCTTGCGCTGACTTCGCTCGGCGTTTACGGTGTAGTTATAGGAGGTTGGGCGTCTAACAGCAAATATTCCCTTCTAGGCGGAATAAGGACTGCCGCTCAAATGATAAGCTACGAAATTGCCCTCGTACTTTCTATAGTAGGCATAATAATGATTGCCGGAGACCTAAGCTTGTCCAAAATAGTTTCCGAACAGTCTCATATCTGGTTTGTAGTTTATCAACCTGTCGGATTTCTGCTTTATTTAATAGCTTCGACGGCGGAAATGAACAGGGTTCCTTTTGATATAGGCGAGGCGGAAGGAGAAATAGTTGCAGGTTTTCACACGGAATACTCCAGTATGGAATTTGCTTTCTACTTTATCGGCGAATATGCTCAGATGGTGGTTAACAGCGCAGTAATTGTGACTTTGTTTCTTGGCGGCTGGCAAGGTCCTTTTTTACCGCCTGTCATATGGTTTTTGATAAAAGTGTTTTTTATAATACTTATTTATTTATGGCTCAGATGGACGTATCCAAGGCTTAGATACGACGAACTTATGGATTTCGGATGGAAGTTTCTGCTTCCGATAGCTCTTGCAAATATAATAGTAACAGGATTTGTAATGGTTTTGCTTAAAGGATAATAAATGAATACCCATAAACAAGAAAAGTCGATTTTAGAGATTTCTAAAAATTTTTTAATAGGTCTTAAAACGACCATTAGAACTTTTTTTCAAAAACCTGTAACTTTTCAGTATCCAAAAGAGCGCCTCAGGATAGCCGAAAGATTCAGAGCTTTTCCTCACCTCAACGTTAACGGAGACGGCTCATTAAGATGCGTGGCGTGTATTTTATGCGAAACTGTCTGCCCGTCCGAAGCGATAAAAATAAAAACAGGTTACGTAGACTACGGAATGGAACACGAACTTACCGAAAGACAGAAACATAATAAAAGTTTAGATAATTTAAAAAAAGGAATTTATAACGACGGAAGACGGCATCCGTCTTCATTTGAAATCGATTTATTAAGATGCATCTGCTGCGGCTACTGTGAAGAAATATGTCCGGAGGAAGCTATCAGTTTAGGAACGGATTATGAGGTTGCTTTTTATACGAGAGATGAAGGCATTTACGGTATAGATAAATTAATTAAATCTAGATAAACTTTGAGGTGATTAATAGTGGAAGCACTTTTCTACATTTTTGCGTTTATAGCCATTTTTTCTGCGCTGATGGTTATATCTATGAAAAATCCATTGACCTCGGCGCTTTATTTAGTCCTTTGTTTTTTTGCGCTTGCAGGTTTCTATGTGCTTTTAGATATGCAGTTTCTTGCCGTTATGCAGATATTAGTTTATGCAGGAGCGATAATGGTTCTTGTAGTATTGGTTATAATGTTATTAAATATTTCAAAGCTGAATGCGGTAAAGACGGATTTTCATCAGAAAATTATCGGAATAGTAATTGCCGCAGTTTTGTTTGCGGAAATAGTTGTATACACGATAGGCGGAAAGACTAAAAAGCCTACCGGCATATTTACTCACGAAGTAATAAATAAAATAGGCAATACGCAGGTCATAGGAAAATTTTTATTTACTAAATATACTCTGTCTTTTGAAATTGCTTCTATACTTCTTTTTGTTGCAATTATAGGGGCATATTTATTTGCTAAGAAAAAACTTTAAGCAACGGCAGCAAGCCGGGTGATAAATATATGAATAATTATTTGATAGTGGCCGGAATTATTTTTTGTATAGGCGCATTGGGCGTTCTTATGCGGAAAAATTTAATAATTGTTTTTATGAGTTTAGAGTTGATGTTTAATGCTGCAAATCTCGGTTTCGTGGCGGTATCTAACCGTTTAAATCTTATTTCAGGCGACGTATTCGTTATTTTCGTAATGGTAGTAGCGGCTGCAGAAGCCGCGGTAGCTCTTGGTATTATAGTTGCTTTTTACAGAGAAAAGGGAACCGTGGATATGGA
Source organism: bacterium (assembly GCA_021850985.1). GTDB lineage: Bacteria > SZUA-79 > SZUA-79 > Acidulodesulfobacterales > Acidulodesulfobacteraceae > Acidulodesulfobacterium_A. Next base: position 26,488 of record JAJZJX010000002.1, on the reverse strand, counting down.
CAAAGCAAACGAGTTAAAAAATTAATTTAAAAGGTAGTAAATAAAATGGATTTCAAAACATCTATTACTTGGCTCATTCCGTTATTTCCGCTTGCCGGATGGCTGTTATGGGGTTTATTCGGAAGATATTTTAAGGGGTTATCCGGATATTTAGCCAGCTCTTTTATAGGAATATCATTTATTCTGTCCGTTATTCTGTTTTTTATAGTCGCATATTCACACGGCTTTACCGATACTCTTTATCCGTGGGTGCATGCAGGAACTTTAAAAGTCGGAGTTTCTGCCGTTATCGACAGGCTTTCAGTAATTATGCTCGTCATGGTAACCGGCGTAAGTACTCTGGTGCACATATACTCTATTGGATATATGCAGGACGATAAGGGGTTTTCAAGATATTTTTCTTTTTTAAACCTTTTCGTGTTTTCAATGATAATGCTCGTTATGTCTAATAATGTGCTTTTGCTATACGTATTTTGGGAAGCTGTCGGATTTTGCTCTTACATACTTATAGGTTTCTGGTATGAAAAAAAATCTGCTTCCGACGCCGGAAAAAAAGCTTTTATAGTAAACAGAGTCGGCGATTTTGGTTTTGCTACGGGAATATTCCTTTTATTTATGACGACTAAAACTCTTAATTACGAAAAAATATTCGCAATGGTTCCAACAATGCCTACATTGACGGTAACTGTCATAGCGCTGCTGTTATTTGCCGGTGCTGTTGGAAAATCGGCGCAATTTCCTCTGCATGTATGGCTGCCGGACGCAATGGAGGGCCCTACTCCGGTCAGCGCATTAATACATGCCGCTACTATGGTCACTGCCGGCGTATATATGATAGCAAGATTTCACGTGTTGTTTTCATATTCGCCTGCAGCTTCGGAGGTCGTTCTTATAGTAGGTACGTTCACAGCTTTTTTTGCGGCATTTATCGCTCTTACCCAGTACGATATAAAAAGGATAGTAGCATATTCCACTGTCAGTCAGTTAGGCTATATGTTTATGGCGGTAGGTATAGGTTCATATACCGCAGGCATGTTTCACCTTATATCACACGCTATTTTTAAAGGATTGCTTTTTTTAACGGCAGGCAGCGTGATGCACGGACTTTCCGGAGAATTGGATTTAAGGAAAATGGGCGGATTATATTCAAAAATGAAAACTACTGCAATAACGTTTATTGTAGGCGGTCTTGCATTATCTGGAATACCGCCTTTCTCAGGTTTTTTCTCAAAGGATGCGATATTAGCGGATGTTTACAATAAGGGTTTTTACTTCGCATGGGTTATCGGAGAGATAACCGCGTTAATGACTGCTTTTTATATTTTCAGGCTGATATTTTTGGCTTTTTTTGCAGAGTCCAAAGTGGACAAAAACTTGCATGTTCATGAATCTCCTAAGATTATGACGGTGCCTATGATTATAATGGCTTTTTTTGCGTTAACAATAGGATTTCTTGGAATACCGCCGTTTAATCATTCAGTATTTTACAATTTTTTAAACGTCGATTTTCAAAATGCGAAAAATTTTGCTCCTATAGTTAACGGCATGCCTTGGTATGTTCTTAGCTCTATTTCCGTAGCTGCCGGCTTAATCGGAATATATATAGCATATTTATTATATATTAAAAAGGCTGTAGATCCCGAAAAAATAAAAACTATATTCAAGCCTGTGTATGCGCTTTCATACAACAAAGTTTATATAGACGAAATATATGATTTTTTAATCGTTAAACCAATGCTTGTTTTTTTCGATTTTCTATGGAAAGTGGTGGATATTAAGATAATAGACGGAGCTGTTAACGGTATAGCGGGAGCATTCGGAAATTTTTCTGTAAAAGCGAGAAAAATTCAAAACGGTATGCTAATGAGCTATATTTTAACGCTTTCTATAGGCGTAGCCGCAGTACTTTTTTATTATTTCGTCAGGTAATAGCTATAAAAATTAACGCGGTAAGGATAACATATAAATTATAAAGGATATAAAAATGGCATTTTTCATGAAATACATTTTAACTATACTGATTTTTTTCCCAGCCGTCGCCGTATTGATATTGCTGCCGATAAATAAGAAAAACGAAGGGCTTTTAAGGAATCTCGCGACTTTCTTATCGCTTGCCGAGTTTATCGCTTCTTATTATCTATTTATTTATTTTAAGCCGGATACGTATAAGTTTCAATTTATAGAAAAATTCAACTGGATTCCGTCGTTCGGCGCATCTTATTTTTTAGGCATTGACGGGGTAAGCCTTTTTTTAATCCTTTTAACTACTTTATTGACGTTCGTATCCTTGTTGTCAAGTTACAGATATATAAAAGATCATATTAAAGAATTCGTTATCTTAATGCTTCTGTTAGAAACGTTCATGATAGGTACTTTTGCGGCATTAGACGTTTTGCTGTTTTACGTTTTCTGGGAATTTATGCTGATACCAATGTATTTTATTATCGGAATGTGGGGCACCGGAAAAAGAATATATTCTGCGGTAAAGTTTTTTCTTTACACCCTTGCAGGCTCTTTGATTATGCTGTTCGGCATAATTTACATATTTATAATACATTATGAACAGACTGGCAATTTTACGTTCAATTTAATGAGACTGTATAATACCAATATTCCGGTAGGCTTACAGATATTGCTGTTTATAGCGTTATTTTTGGGGTTTGCAATTAAAGTCCCTATTTTTCCTTTCCATACTTGGCTGCCCGATGCGCATACCGAAGCGCCTACGGCTGGAAGCGTTATACTTGCGGGTGTTTTATTGAAGTTTGGAATTTACGGTTTTTTTAGGTTTGCCATACCTTTGCTGCCGAATGCGGCGCTAATTTTAGCTCCATATATCGTAGTAATAGGCGTAATAGGTATTTTATACGGAGCATTTGTTTCTATCGTTCAGAAAGACCTTAAAAGATTAGTTGCATTTTCAAGCGTTTCGCATATGGGTTTTATAATGGTAGGATTATTTGCGTTGACAGCCGTAAGTATAAACGGAGCCGTATATCAGCTTTTAAACCACGGAATAGATACGGGAGCGTTATTTCTTTTTGTAGGTATGATTTATGAAAGGATGCATACGCGTCAGATTAAAGATTTAGGCGGTATAGCTAAAAAAGCTCCTATTTTAACAGTTTTATTTTTAACTTCCGTCCTAGCTTCGGTCGGACTTCCCGGTTTAAACGGTTTTATCGGAGAATTTTTAATTTTAATAGGTTCGTTCCGTTCTTATCCGGTTTTGACTATTATTGCAACAAGCGGTATTATTTTTGCGGCAGTTTACTTATTATGGATGTTTCAGAGGGTTATGTTTCAGGACCCGCACGACCAAATCGCGCCGTACGACCATCATCTAGAGTTTTTCGACGATATGAACCTTAGGGAAATTATAACCGTATTGCCTTTAATTATATTAATGTTTTTAATGGGATTTTATCCTGCTCCTTTTTTAGACAGAATAGGTCCTTCGGTTTTACATTTTTTAACTATGCTGAATCATCATAAGATTTTATATAATGCTATAAAAATAAAGACGGGGTTATCCAATGCATAATATAATGCCTGTAATATACGGATTAAATTCTTTGGAAAAAAGCATGGTAAGCATTATACCGGAAGCGGTAATAATACTATTTGCTTTTATCGTGCTGTTTCTAACGTTTTTTGAAAAAATAGCAAAAGGCAAAAATTCGTATTATCTGTCTTTAATCGGTATAGCGTTTTCAATTTTATACGTCGTAATGCTGTCCGGAAGAAATCTTACCGGATTTTACGGATCGGTGGTGTTTAACGGTTATGACGTATTTTTATTTATTGCCATTTTGTTGTCCGGTTTTTTAACCGTGCTCGTTTCTAAAGATTATATAGAAAATTTCGACGTGCCTTATCCGGAATATTACAGTATTATTCTTTTCGGAATATCGGCGATGATGTTTTTAGTGTCCTCGAATAATTTGATAATGGTCTTTATATCGTTAGAATTTATGTCTATTTGCGCATATATACTTACAGGATATATAAGAGGAAATACGAGGAGTACGGAAGCGGCGCTTAAATATCTTATACTGGGAACTTTTGCATCTGCTTTTTTAATTTTCGGGTCTGTTTTTATTTATGCCGCAGTCGGACACCTGAACTTAAATTCAATACATTCATATTTAGAAAGCATTTCCTACGTTAAACACGGGAGTGCGCCTGTTATAAGCGGTATGGGCGAATATCTATCTATCGGACTTTTACTGTTTACGGTCGGATTAGCCTTTAAAATGTCTTTATTTCCTTTTCACGCATGGACTCCGGACGCTTACGACGGAGCGCCTACCCCGATAACTTCTTTTATGGCGACCGGAATAAAAGTTGCCGCTTTTGCAATATTTTTAAGAATTTATATTCTTATTTATAATTTCAACGTTATTAATTTCAACGATATTCTCTGGGTACTTGCCGTTTTGTCGATGACTTTCGGAAATATAGCGGCTATTTTATCTTCGAACATTAAAAGGCTTTTAGCCTATTCTTCGATAGCTCAGGCGGGTTACATACTTGTAGGAATAATAGGCGGCGGTTTTTACGGTTATTCCGGGACGCTTTTTTATCTTTTTGCATATATTTTTATGACCGCGGGAGCTTTTGCCGTAGTTATAATATTTGAAAATTCAGATATAATTTCTTTAGACATAAAAAAATATTCAGGCGTAGGATATAAGTATCCCTTTATTTCTGCGGCTATGGCTTTCTTTATGCTTTCTCTTGCCGGAATACCGGTAACCGGAGGATTTATGGGAAAATTTTACGTATTTTCTGCTGCCGTAAAATCCGGCTATTACTGGTTAGTTTTTATAGCTTTGCTTAACAGCGCATTTGCGGCATATTATTATATTAAGATAATAGTTAAAATGTATATGCCGGATAAGGAAGATTCTTCCGTTTCATACATAGCGCCAGAAGGTAAGGATTTCGGCATAGTTAACGGAAACATAAGCGAAGGAATAATGCTGGCCGTAATAATATGCCTCTTTTTTACCCTTATAATGGGCGTTTATCCTCAATTATTTATTAATTTCGCCAATTATTCCGCAGCTTCTTTATGCAAGATATAGTTTATTATGCTCCCGCCAAAGTTAACTTTTCTTTAAATATCGGCAAAAAAGAATCTTGTGGACTGCATCGAATCGTTTCCCTTATGAGAAAAATTAACGTTAAGGATAAGATAACGTTTAATTTAACCGACGGACAATATAAAATTAAAACTGTTGCAGGCGCAAATTTTAAAAAAAAAATATCGGAACTAGAACTTCAATCGCTTTCCAACGAAGATAATATAACGATAAAAACTGCGAAGCTTTTTTTTAATACGTTGAATATAAAAAATAAAGGCGTAGATATATTAATAGAAAAAAATATTCCTTTTAACGCCGGCTTAGGCGGCGGTTCAAGCGACGGAGCCGGACTTTTGTTAAAATTAAACGAAATTTACGGCAATCCCTTAGATAAATCGGAATTGACGGAAATAGCCTTGAAAATCGGATCTGACGTCCCCTTTTTTTTGACAGTGAAAGATGCAGTTGTATCAGGATTCGGCGAGCAAGTAGAAGAAATTGAATCCGGCGTTCTTTCCCGCTACTATATAGTTTTAGTAATACCGGATTTCGGAATAAGCACAAAAAAAGCATATGACGATTACGACGATTTTTTGTTGACAAATAAGTCAAATTATTATAATATTCAATACTTAGGCTTTAAAGAATTAAAATTAAAAAACGATTTTGAAAACGTTATATTTGCAAATTATAAGGTTATAAAAGAAATTAAAGAATCTATGATTTTAAACGGAGCGGAAATTTCTCTTTTGTCAGGCAGCGGCTCTGCCGTGTTTGGGGCTTTTACTTCGGAGCATAGTGCTAAAGAATACATAAGTAAAATAAAATCGTTTAATTTTAACAACATAGTGCATTTGATTTTTTTGACGGAAACTTTATAAACTATTACTCAACCGATTTCATTTTGGAGGGATTTTTATGCAAGTTACAGAAGTTAATGTTTTTCCTGTTAATGAAGAAAAATTAAAAGCCTATGTTACGATTACGTTTGATAATTGTTTCGTAGTAAGGGACCTCAAAATTATTAACGGAAAGGACGGCTTATTTGTCGCTATGCCTAGTAAAAAAAGAAAGGACGGCACTTTTAAGGACACCGCCCATCCGCTCAATAACGAAACGAGAGACATGATAGAATCTGCAGTGCTTGCATCGTATGAAACTGCGGTAAGCAATCAGGAATAGATTATAATTGCTATTAATGATTATATAATTTTTTGCGTATTTTATATTTTAAATTGGGGTGTCGACAAGCGGCAAGTCACAGGATTTTGATTCCTGCATTCGGAGGTTCGAATCCTCCCGCCCCAGCCAGCAGAATGATGAAAGAAAAGTTAAAAATTAAATTAACAATAAAGCTGAGCAGGCGATCACGACCGAAGGGAGTCATCCTCCCGCCCCAGCCAGCAGAATGATGAAAGAAAAGTTAAAAATTAAATTAACAATAAAGCTGAGCAGGCGATCACGACCGAAGGGAGTCATCCTCCCGCCCCAGCCAGCAGAATGATGAAAGAAAAGTTAAAAATTCAAAGTTAAATAAAAAATGACAAATAAATTAAGATTGTTTTCAGGAAATTCAAACAAGGAGCTTGCCGAAAAAATGGCGGGTTATCTGGGTATATCTCTTGGGGATGCGGAAGTTTATAAATTCAGCGACGGCGAAACGTTTATAAATATCAACGAAAACGTTAGGGGATGCGATATTTTTCTTGTCCAGCCCACGTCTAATCCGGTTGACCGAAATTTGATGGAACTGCTGATTATGATCGACGCAATGAAAAGGGCTTCGGCGTATAGGATAACAGCCGTGGTTCCATATTACGGTTATGCAAGGCAGGATAGGAAAACTGCTTCAAGGGTTCCGATTACTGCAAAATTAGTAGCCGATATTATAACGACCGCCGGGGCGGACAGAGTTTTATCCATGGATCTGCATGCAGGACAGATACAGGGATTTTTTAATATCCCCGTGGACCATTTATATGCGGCGCCGGTTCTTCTGGACTATATAAAGACTAAGAATTACGATTCTTCGGATATAGTAGTAGTTTCTCCTGATGCCGGAGCCGTCGAAAGGGCAAGATCTTTTGCTAAACACTTGGGAGCAAATCTTGCCATAATCGACAAAAGAAGAATAAAGGCAAACGTCGCCGAAATAATGAACGTAATAGGAGACGTAAAAAATAAAACCGCAATTATGCTCGACGATATGATAGATACGGCAGGCACTATTGCGCAAGGCGCCTCGGCTTTAGCAGACAACGGCGCAAAAGAAATAATTGCGATGGCTACCCATGGCGTTTTATCAGGCAATGCCGTAGAAAAGATAAATAATTCTCCCATAAAAGAACTTATAATAACCGATACTATAGATCAAAAAAATAGAAACGATTTATCGGGCAAATTTAAAATATTAAGTACGGCTAATATTCTCGCAGAAGCCGTTAAGAGGATTCACGAAGAAGATTCCGTGAGTTCGCTGTTTATATAAATAAAAAATAAAATTAACTAAATGTAAAAGGAGATTTTAATTGGACATCATTAATTTAAATATTGAAAACAGGAAAAAAGAAAACAATCTTAAAACATTAAGAAAAAACGGCTTGATACCGGCGGTACTATATGGAAAAAAAACAGGATCCCGTATCATTCTCATTAACTACAAAGAATTTCTTAAAGCTTTTGCAAAACATTCGATATCTTCGTTCATAAATATATTGAGCAGCGAAGCCGACGTTAACGGTAAGATGGCGGTCATAAAAGAAATTCAGAAGGATCCGGTAACAGACGGCATTATCCATATTGATTTGCATGAAATATCTATGGATGAAAAAATAGAAATAGAAGCCGTTGTTCATTTTAACGGAAAGCCGGAAGGAGTTAAGCTCGGGGGTATTCTTGAGCCGTTAATGAGACATATAGCCATAAAAGGTTATCCGAAAGATATTATAGACACGATAAATATAGATGTTTCCGGATTAAACATAGGCGATATTATCCATGTCGGAGATTTAAATTTGGGCGACAAAATTGAAATCATAACCGAAAAAGATGCGGCCATAGTTACTGTTGCAGAACCTACGGTTGAAGAAGTTTCCGCTTCTGCGGGAGGCGCTGAAGGCGAAACTGCGGCGCAGGCGGCGGCTCCTTCTGCGGCGTCGGCGCAGCAAGATTCTAAAAAGTCTTAAAGATTTTATAATAATAAAAATATGCCGGGAAATATATTTATTTTTGGACTTGGAAATCCTGGTCGCGAGTATCAATTTTCAAGGCACAATTTTGGTTTTACGGCGGTAGATTTTTTTTCTGAAGAAAATAATTTCCCCGGTTTTATTAATAAAAAAAACTATTTAATTTCAGATAAAATTATTTCCGAGAAAAAAGTTTTTTTGATAAAACCGCTTACTTTTATGAATTTAAGCGGAAAAGCCGTAAAAGAAGTTTTAAACAAAAACGGCGTTTTTAAATTGCCGGAAAATTCCGATACTCAGGATTTAAATATAATATTGATTCACGACGATTTAGATCTGGCTTTCGGAACTTACAAAATAAAGCTCGGCGGCAGCGGCGGGTCGCATAACGGCGTTAATTCGGTTATAAATTCCCTGCAAAGCAAAAATTTCGTCCGGCTGAAACTGGGCATTAATTCGCCAGAAAGATTTAAATTCGGCAGCGGGGCGGATTATGTTCTGGCTAATTTTTCCAAGGAAGAGCAGAAAATATTGCCTGAAATTCTTAGAGATATAAACGAAATCCTGATGTCATTAGTAACGGACGGTCTTGTTAAAACAATGAATCTTTACAATCGTAAATAAACTTTAAGTAAAAGAAGTAAAAGCCCCCCTCCTTTTAAAAAAGGAGGGGCGGCAGGCTTGCCTGCCGGGGTGGTTTTAAATTTAAACATTTAATATTCGCTATTAACAAAAATAACTAAGTTATATAATATAAGGTATATAATCTAATGGGACTTAAATGCGGTATAGTCGGGCTTCCAAATGTCGGTAAATCGACTATATTTAACGCTATTACCGCCGGAGGCGCGGAAGCTAGCAACTATCCGTTTTGCACAATAGAGCCTAACGTAGGGATAAAACCGGTAAAAGACCTCAGATTAGAAAAACTGCGCGATATATTTAATCCTGAAAAATTTACACCTACATACGTCGAATTTGTCGATATTGCTGGATTAGTAAAAGGAGCTTCGTCCGGCGAAGGTCTTGGGAATAAATTTTTATCCCACATAAGAAACGTCGATTTAATTATTCAGGTAATAAGAGTTTTTAAAGAAAGCACCGTAGTCCATGTCGAGGGGGGAGTAAATCCGGCAAGAGACCTAGATATTATAAATACGGAGCTTGCGCTCAGCGATATAGAAATTCTTTCCAAACATATACAAAAGCTTGAAAAAATAGCAAGAAGCGGAGACAAAACGGCGGCATCTAATCTTGAGTTTTTAAAAAAGATTAATGATAACCTTTCCGAAACCGGCTATATCGATATCTCTGCATTAGAAGACGACGGGAAAATTTTGCTTAAATCACTCGGAATAATATCCGCAAAACCGTCTTTATATATTCTTAACGTTGATGAGGATATGCTTGCCAATGATTTTTTAAATAAAGATATAGAAGATATTATTAATATAGCAAATCCCAAAAATATACCGGTTATAAGATTATGCGCAAAATTAGAAGAAGAACTTGCTTCTTTGAACGAAGAAGACAGGCAAGTTTTTCTTAAAGATTACGGCATAGAATCTTCCGCCTTAGATACCGTCGCTTCCGTCAGTTTTAACCTTCTGGGTTTAATATCGTTTTTCACTGCAGGCAAGCAGGAAGTAAGGGCGTGGGAAATAAAAAACGGATGGAAAGCGCCGCAGGCTGCCGGAACTATTCATACAGATTTTGAAAAAGGTTTTATAAGAGCCGAAGTTATTTCTTACGAAGATTTTATAAAAGCAGGTTCTGAAGCAAATGCCGCAAAAATGGGACTTTTAAGGCTTGAAGGAAAAGATTACGTCGTTAAAGACGGCGATATAATGCATTTCAGGTTTAACGTATAAAATAAATATAGGGACAGAATTAAATTCTGTCCCTATAACAACTTGTAATTTGCGGCAGTGCCTTTTACGAATGGGAATGCAGGCTCTTCATGTAAGTAATTATCGTGTTTATTACTCCTACCCTTATCATCATTACTGCATATGCGGCAAGCAGCAGCGCTGCAAGTTTCCCTGCGGCGTTTGAACCGTTTTTTCCGAGATATCTTAAAAAAAGCCTTGTATTTTTTAAAACTATGTAAACAATTAAAAGATTTACGATAAACGCAATAGTGACTATTATATATCCGTATATTCCGGTAATTATCAGCAGCGTAGTTAAAACCCCCGGACCTACTATTAAAGGCACGCCTATCGGTACTACTCCCAAATCCGCTTTGTCTGCCGACGAATAGATTTTGCGTTTTTCCGCAAGAAGATTATTTATGGATATTATAAATAAAAGTATGCCCCCTGCCATTTCAAAATCGTATATCGAAATACCCATAACGGCAAAAAGAGATTTGCCAAGCAGAAGAAAACCTATGCCAACGCTGAAAGCGGTTATCAACGAATTTTTCCTGATATTTTTTTCTTCATCGGTATCGGTGTCTTTAACAAAATCTAAATAAATCGGAAGAATTCCGAAAACGTCTATTGCGACGAATATAGGAATTAAAGCGAGAAATATGTCCTTGAAAAAAATTAAAATAATATTCTGCATAAATTAAAAGTAAAATTGTTTTAAATGAATATAATATATATAATATAGCATTATAATAACATACAATATTATGAATAACAAAAAAAATAAAAAAGGCAAATTTAACATACTTCATATAGACGCTTTTAAAAATTTCGGCGGAGCGCAAAATGACATAGTAATTTTGCTTAAATTTATGAAACTGTACCGCAGCGAAGAATTCAATATATTCGTTATCCATAATAACAACGAAAGGTTAAGAGATGAATTGGATAAATGCGGCATTTGTAATTTTTCCGTAAGAATGACGAATTTTATGGATATTTTTGCTTTATTGAAAATAAGGCGCTTTTTGAAGCGGTACGATATCGACCTTATAAATTTTCATTCGTCATTAGACCAATTTTTAGGCGGTATTGCAGCAGTTTCTATTTTTAAAAAAAAGATAATAAAAGTTTTAACGCGGCATGTTGCATACAAAGTGGATTTTTTAAAAGGATTTCTAATATACAGATTTTTAACCGACAGATTTATCGTTATATCGGATTTTATTAAAAAAAGATTGATTAACGACATAGGAATAGACGAAAGTTTAATCAAGACTATTTACAGCCCAAGGATCTACGCCGATGAAGATAAAACGTCTTCTTTCTATGAATCCGAAAAAACCGAAATAAGAAAAGAATTCGGCATTAAACCAGACGAAAAAATGATTTCCCTTATAGGAAGATTATCCGGCGAAAAAGGCCATGAAGTATTTATAAAGGCGGCAGAATTAATAATAAAAAAAAGGCAGGATTTAAAATTTGTTATAATAGGCGAAGGAGAATTGCACGATTATATCGTCGATTTAATTAAAACAAAAGGACTTAAAGACTATTTCGCCGTAAGCGGTTTTAAAGAAAATATCGAAAAGTTTATATATGCGTCGGATTTGATTGCAGTTCCGTCGGGACTTGAAGGAATGGGAAGCATTATAATAGAATCCTGCGCTTTAAAAAAAGCAGTAATAGCTTCCGACGTAGGCGGAATTCCGGAGATAATTAAAAATAACGAAACGGGGATGTTGTTTAAAAACGGCGATTTTATAGAGCTTGCCGAAAAAATAATGTATTTAATAGATAAATATGATTTAATTGAAAATTTTGCTATTAACTGCTATAATGAAGTCGTAAAAAAATTCGACGCCAAAGCGGTAACGTCCCAAACCGCCGAATTTTATCTTGAGATGCTTAACGAAGTAAATAAAATAAATAAGTAATATATAAAATATCTAAAAATGAGCATAGGTATCAATAAATTTTTAAAAGTTGCAGCAATTTTTTTAATAATGCTATTTTTAGCCTATTCTATTCTATTTTCTTTTAATATAGTGGTTTTTTCCAAAAGCCGTTTAAAATTGAAATTAGTTTCGTTCTTAAGATATTCGTCAGTGAAACCTGAATTTTTAAAATTTATAGATTTTAATTTTAATACGCTGGCTTCTGATTACTTCTGGACGCTTTTCGTTCAGGAGGCTTCGTCTTTCAGTCTGGCGAAGGCGCATTACCCTTATATGTATAAAATTTCGTTCATAACGGTTTCTTTAAACCCGAATTTCAATTACGCTTATCAGGCGGGCGGTACGCTTCTCGGTTTGGCGGGCAAACCTAAAAGAGCCATAAAACTTTTAAAGCTCGGCATGAATCATTTAAAGGGAAATTGGAATATACCGTTTCTTATAGCTTTTAACTATTTTTACAATATAGGGAATTATAAAAAAGCCGCATATTATCTAAAATATGCCGTTGATATGAACGGCAGCCCGAAATATTTAGAATTTTTATACATCAAGCTCCTTAATAAATCCGGAAGCCTTAAAAAAACTTTAAGTTTTCTTGAAGATATGTATAAAAATAATAAAAATCCCTATATTAAGCAGGTAATAAAGTATAGGATAGATGCGGTTAAAAAAGAGATAACGCTTAAAAATGAGCATAAAAACTATAAAATCCCATATTCTTTAAAACTGTTTATGCCTCAAAAAAGAAGGTGAATTATGATTGAAATAAAAAATGTTACAAAATATTTCAGGGTTGGTTTTTTCGGGACGCGGAAAAATGCGGTAGAAGACCTTTCTTTAGACATAGACGGAGGAAAAGTTACCGGTTTTTTCGGTCCTAACGGAGCAGGCAAATCTACTACTATTAAGATGATAGTAGGGCTAATTAAAGCGTCGAAAGGAAGCATTAAAATTAACGGATACGACTCGTTCGATTACAGGGCAAGGCTAAAATTAGGATATCTGCCCGAAAATCCGAGTTTTCCGCGCGGATTAAAAGGCATAGAAATTATTAATTACTATGCAAAACTTTTAAATAAAAAAATAAATAAAAACGAAATTTATGATGCTTTAAAATTAGCAGGCATTTTTTATGCAAAAAATACTCAGGCTCATAAATATTCTAAGGGAATGACGCAGAGGCTGGCATTGGCGGTTTCTATTATAGGAGATCCGGAAATTTTAATATTCGACGAACCTCTGTCCGGACTTGACCCTATAGGGCGCAAGGAGTTTAAAGATATAATATTTAAACTTAAAGAAAGGAAGAAAACTATATTTTTTTCGTCGCACGTGCTTGCCGACAGCAAAGAGCTGTGCGACAGGATAGCCGTTTTAGTAAACGGCAGATTAATAAAAAACGAAAACCTCGAAAATATAGAAAAAGAAGCGGCTGCATATGCCGAAGAAAAAAAAGAAGAACGTTTAAGCGGCGAATATAACACGCCTTTAGAGGTTTATCTTTACGATTTAATGCTTAAAAACAGGAAAAATTAGCGGGGTAATCTTAATGAAAAATATTTTATACGGAATAATGTATTCTTTTAAAGAAATAAAGAATTCAAAAATTTTTTATTCTTTTTTAATCTTTGCTTTAATACTTATATCCGGCAGTTATTTCGTTTCCCAGACCAGTTTTATAAGCCAGGGAAGAATTATGGTGGATTTTTCTATATTTGCCATATCGATTTTTAATATTTTTATAGGAATTTTTATCGGAGCTTCCGTAGTTTACGACGATATAGAAAAGAAAAGCATTTTTCTCAGCATTACAAGACCGGTTAAAAGAACCGAATATTTAACGGGGCGTTTTTTGGGACTTGCCGCGGCAATAATTTTTTCTACGGTTATAATGATGTTTATTTTTTATTTTGTACTGCTGATTATGCATAAATTTATAGTGCCTGTCGTACCTAATGCCGGAGCCGCCGTTTCCGGGGCAAAATCCGTTCATAATGTTCATAGCAATAACGTTAATTTACAAAATAATTCAGCCTCTTATGCCGCTTCCGGTCATCCGTTTACTTTTTATACTTTACCTCAGCCGTTAATAATTCAGGGATTGTTTATAATAATCGAGTCGGTATTTATTTCCGCCGCCGCCCTGCTGTTTTCCTTAGTAACTTCGAAAGCTTTAGCATCTATTTTTGCGATACTTATTTTTTTTATTGGCAACGTTTCGAGCCGCATGAACGATTTAGTCAAACCCGTAAAAAAGATTATTGACGGGAAAGTCGTAATAGTTCATCAGGCGAATCATATATTGGCTTCCATAGTCCGCTTTATCTACACCGTCCTGCCAAACTTTTCCATTTTCAATATTAGTTCCGAAGCGGCATATAAAGTTAACGTTTCGTCAGGAATGATTTTATATCGCGCTGCATACGGCATCTGCTATACCACCTTGCTCTTTATCATAGCCTCGATAATATTTTCTAAAAAAGATATAAGCTGACGGAATTATACTTTAATATTTTCTAAAAAAGATATAAGCTGATGGAATTATACTTTTTAATCGTGTTTCTAAACTTTAAAGGCAATCCCTTAAAGCTCCCCTCCTTTTTAAAGGAGCGTTGTCGCATAACGGCGGCGTTCTCTATAATGAGGGTTTAAAACTCCCCTCCTTTTTAAAGGAGGGGAGTTAAAGAGAAGGACTTGTATTGAATTAAACCGCTGTATATGAAATACCGTTTATATATGGCGGAGAGAGAGGGATGAGCGCCCTTCGTGCGCTAAAAGCGACGAACCCCCTTGCGGGCTGTCGCCCTTCCCGGGGGTTCAAATCACTCTCTTTACTGCCTTAACTAATTATATGCTAAAATTGCTTAAGTGCTATAACTGGCGGAGAGAGAGGGATGAGCGCCCTTCGGGCGCTAAAAGCGACGAACCCCCTAACGCGCTTCGCGCTCCGGGTGTTCGAATCCTGTGACTTGCGGTGAATTAAAAGGCTGAATAGGAAATAGCGTTTATCTATGGCGGAGAGAGAGGGATTCGAACCCCCGGATGTTTTAAGCATCAACGGTTTTCAAGACCGCCGCCTTAAACCGCTCGGCCATCTCTCCGTAAATTGTTCATTATTGTAATACTATATTATAAATATTGATTTCTATTATTGCAATATAAATTTAATATTTATATTGTTCTATATCATAATACGTGCGAATATTTCCGAGGATAAAAGCATGCCCTTTAAAGTAAGAGAAATATTGCCTTTCAAATTTTGCATAAGTCCTTCTTTTATGAATTTGTCGATAATTTCTCCGCCTGCTAATTCCGCCAGTCTTTTTTCTTTAATGCCGGAGGATGTTCTCAGTGACAGGAATATCTCCTCATTTATTTTATCTTTTTCGGTAAGGAATTCTAAAAAGTCTCCGTCGTTATTATTTTGCATAATATGCTGCTTTTTAATTCCGCAGTTTTTTTCTTCGTAATTATAATTGTATTTTGAAATATTCCGCATGTATTTTTCTAAATCCGCAATATTAGTTTTTCGGATTTCTTTACCGTCTTCAAGTTTTAAAAAAGATGAAGCCGAAGGTCCCAATCCTAAATATTCGCCTCTGTTCCAATAGTTCATATTATGTCTGCTTTCATATCCGTTTTTAGAAAAGTTGGATATTTCATAATGTTCATAGAATTGTCCGTTTAATATTTCGCACAATATTATATAATAATCCGCTATTTTTTCTTCGCCTATGAATTCTGGCGATTTATTAGCGGGAAAACAGTTTTTATCGTTATGAATTTTATAAAACAAGCTTCCTTCTTCAATGGACAGCATATAGGCGGAGATATGTTCGGGCGCAATGTCGGCGATATGATTGATGTCGTCTAAAAATATGTTTTTCGTCTGTCCGGGGAGCCCTATTATTAAATCGAAAGATATATTGCCGAATCCCGCATTCTTGGCGTTATTAACGGCGCGGTATATATCGTTTTTATTATGAATTCTGCCGGCGGTTTTCAATACGCCGCCGTCGAAACTTTGCGCTCCGATGGAAAGCCTGTTAAATCCGAGCGTCTTTAGCCAATGTAATTTTTCTAAATAACAGCTTTCCGGATTTACTTCTGCAGTTATTTCGGCATTACTTGCAATTTGGAAATTTTTTCCGATAAATTCCATTAAACCGTTGAAAAAATCGATAGGCATAGCAGAAGGAGTGCCTCCGCCGAAATATATGGTGTTTATGAGGGCATTTTCCAAATGATATTTTTCTGCATTTATCCCTATTTCTTTTATCAAAAATTCCTTATATAGTTCCATGGAGTTTGAGTTATAAGTATTTTTTAATTTAGTTAAAGGTATTGAATAAAAATTGCAATAATTGCATTTGCTCTTACAGAACGGCACATGAATATATAAGCTCAATTCTCTCATTGGTTTACGCCCGTATAATGCATTAGTTTTATCGTTAAGTTTGCGCGGATATCCTTAAAATTTATTATTATATATGATATAATATTTGAAACGCAATTTGTAAATATTAAATTGAATTTATATAGACCGTTATAATCCTATGGCCTTTATAAATCATTAACATTAAAACGGAGGTTTCAATCTATGGATAATAATGTTAAAAACGATATTTTATCTCAAAAAGCAGTTAAAATAAAGGACGGAGTATATTATACCGGAGCATTCGATCCGGATCTAAGGGTATTCGACATAGTCGTACCTACCGCTAACGGAACAAGCTATAATTCTTATTTTATTCAGGGAAGCGAAAAATCCGCCCTGATAGATACCGTCAAGCTGAATACTAAAGACCAGCTTATAAATAAATTAAATTCGGTCACCGATATTTCCAAAATAGATTATATCGTCATTAATCATACCGAACCCGACCATTCCGGCGCGCTTCACATAATTAAAGAAATTGCCAAAGACGCTACGCTTGTTTATTCAAAAAATGCCCACCATTTCGTACAGCATATTATTAAAAAAGATTACAATAATATTACCGTAGGCGACGGCGATTCCTTAGATTTGGGCGGCAAAACTCTGCAGTTTATAAGCGCTCCGTTTCTTCACTGGCCGGATACTATGTTTACATATCTAAAAGAAGATAAAATACTATTCCCCTGTGATTTTTTCGGTGCGCATTATTGCGACGCCAATATTTTTAATGATTTAATAACAAATAAGGAAGAGGCATTCGAGGATTTTAAATTTTATTTTACCCATATAATGAGACCGTTTAAAAATTATTCCTTGAGCGCTATTGAAAAAATTAAAAATTTAGATATCGACGTTATTGCGCCGTCGCACGGTCCCGTATTGAGGGAAAATTTAAAAAAATATATAGAGTGGTACATCGAAGCAAGCAAGCCTACTAATGCAGATTCTACCCTGAAGAAGATAGTGATAGTTTATGCTTCGGCTTACGGAAATACCGAAGAAATGGCAAAGCATATCGCTAAAGGAGCGGCAATAGACGGACTTACGGACGTTGCCTTAATAAATTTAGTAGAACGCGAAGCTGATTACATAGTCGATGAAATTGAAAAAGCTGACGCAGTAATAGTAGGTTCGCCGACGCTTAACGCTAAACCGCCCAAGCCTATATTCGACATGATATCATCTTTGGTTATGCTTAACGTTAAAAATAAAAAAGCTGCGGTATTCGGCTGTTACGGATGGAGCGGCGAAGCCGTTCAGATGATTCAGGATATTTTGAAAAGCTTGCGGTTTATTATTGCGCAGGAAGGATTGAAAATTCAGATGACCCCGTTTGAGGAAGATTTGATTAAATGCGAAAAATTCGGAATGGATTTTGCATACAAAATAACGCAGGATTCATAGTATATTCATAGTATTATCTATTATAGATATACTAAATTATTTATATATAGATTCAATAAAAAATAACGGATAAAATAGGTCAAATAAGTTAAAATAGGTTATTTGTAATGGGTTATCATAAAGAAGCGGATAAAGATTTATCGTTATCGAACGGCAAAAGAGGCGAATCCTCAGAAGCTGCTGAAGGCGGCGGCAAGTCTTCAATCTGGGAAGATAACGATTTTAACTTTTATACAAAAATAAACGGAGAGGATGTTTTTATAGGGAGAGGAATGAACGTTCCGTTCCCTTTCGAGGAGGGCGACTGCTGGTCTCTTTCCGACGGCAAAACTTTTGTTTACAGGAATGGAATTATAAGCAAGGCCGAATCTTTTAATAACGGCGGAAACAGTCTTAAATTAAAAGAATGCCTTGAAGATTTGTATCGCAAATTCGAGGAGTCTTATCTTTATTCCGACCCTCTTGGATTCGTACATAAATTTAACGACCCTAAAGATATAGAAATAGCCGGTTTTATAGCGGCAGGATTTGCTTTCGGCGGCGTCCCGCAGATACTTAAAACATTGGATAAAATAGACGGTATAACGGGGCATAAATTTTATGAATTTACTTTTAATTTTAATGCGGAAGAAGGATTAAAATTATTTAAAGGCTTTTATTACCGTTTTATAAAAGAAAAAGATATTGCCGCATTGTTTTTGATTTTAAGCGAAATACTAAAACGATACGGCTCTATGGAAAATTTTTTCCTTGAAGGATATAATCCGTCCGATATAAATTTAAAAAAAGCTATCGAAAGTTTTTGCGAAAGAGCTTTGAATATTGCCGATTTTTCCTCAATATACGGAACAAAAAATCTTCCCGAACGGTCAATGGTTCGTTTTTTCTTTACTTCGCCGAAAGATAACAGCCCGTGCAAACGGATAAATTTATATTTAAGGTGGATGGTCAGAAATTCCGACAATCTTGATTTAGGCATATGGAATAACGGCATTCAGCCTTATCAGCTTATTATGCCGGTAGATACGCACATAGGAAGGATAAGCCGGTACATAGGTTTGGCAAAACGTAAAAACCCGTCTTTTAAAATGGCGGAAGAAATAACCGAAAATCTTAAGAAATTAGACTACTCCGATCCTATAAAATATGATTTTGCTATTACCAGGATAGGAATACTGGATATATGCAAAAAAGGCGGAAACCGGTCGGATTGCGATAAGTGCGGCATTTATGCAATTTGTAATTTTAAAGGATGATTTCCAAATGCTATAATTTATATAGTAATTTATATGTTTGCAAACTTTAATTAAATTTTTAAATTAAAAGGATTATCATCGATGAAAAATAAGAAATTAAAACCTGTTTTGTTTTTTATGTTTATAGCGGCTTTTTTTACGGCATTTTTAAATATAGCCGATATGCACTCTGCTTTTTCTTATAAAACTTTCAATAAGAAGTCCGTTGCAGTCAAAAAAATTAAAGGAAAAAACATTGATAAAGCATACAAAAAGTACGGGGCGTATATCATAAAAAAAGACGTCGTCTTAAAACTTAATAAAAATTACGTATTGCGGGAGTATGTTGCAGAATCGTTAAAAATACTTTCTCAAAGAGGTATAAATAAGTATTCGGAAGTCGTTATACCTTTTTCTACGAAATATCAAAAGATTAAATTTTTATACGCCTATACCATGCTTAAAGGAATGTTTAAAATTCCTATAGGAAAACATGCGGTCAATATAGTATCTCCGGGTTTTGCTGTTAATTATCCGGCTTACTCCGACATAAAATACCTGACTCTTTCTATGCCGGCGGTAGAAGACGGCTCCGTAATAAACTTTTCTTACGAAATTAATAATTTTAAGCCCCTTATTAAAAACGGCGTTTTTTACACGAACTATTTTTCATACGGCATTCCCGTTCAAAAAATTAATTTTTCGCTCGTTTATCCTGCGGGGGTTAAACTTAATCTGTATCTTCATAATTTAAAAAAATCTTATTTATTAAGAAAAACCGTTTTGCTTAAGAATAAAAAATTTATGAAATTAAGCATTACCGCAAATAATGTTCCTGCTATAAAAAAAGAATCAAATATGCCTCCGGAAAAAAACTTAAGGAAATATATATCCGTATCGACTTATACTTCATGGCGGGATCTTTTGAACAGAATAAGCGCAATGTTTGAAAAAGCCGAAAAGCCTGATAAAAAAATAGAAAAGTTCGTTAAATCCGCAATTAAAAAATACAAAAACAAAAATGACGGCAGTATTATAAAAGAAAAAAAAGAGGCGGCATCTATATACGATAAGTTTGTCAAAACTTTCAGATACGCAGGAATCGGTTACGGAATAAACGGTTACAGGCCGGCTGATGCTTCGGTTGTTTTTAACGACGGTTACGGCGATTCCAAATCTTTGGCGGCTCTGCTTATAGCTATGCTGAAAACGGCAAAAATAAACGCTTATCCCGTGTTAACCGCATCTTTAAACACGGCTGATTTCAATAAGAAAACAATTTCTCCAAAACAGTTTGACTCGGTTTTGGTTGGTTTGACTTTAAAAGAAAACGGACGATATGTCCGCCGTTATCTGTATCCGGATTCATCCTCATACAAAGCTTTTGATATTCCTTTTGAGCTTTCCGGCAGAAAAGGCGCTGCTATTTCAGGGCGTAATAAATTTAAATTTATCAAAATTCCTTCTGAAAAACCAAGCCAAAACGAAAAAATATTTTCGTTTAAAGGAAAAATAAACAAAAACGGAACTCTTAGCGGGACGGTTTCAGTCGAGTATAGAGGAGTTTATTCTAATTATGAAAGGTCTTCCCTTAAAAATATAAATAAATACGAAAAAAAAATTGAAGTTTATAATTCTTTATATAATTTTTTACCGGGTGCGCAGATTAAAGATTTTAATTTTAAGAATTTAAGAAATATGAATAAAAATTTAAAATTAACAATCAAAATTAAAGATAAGAACTACGGTACGAAAAATGGAGACAAACTGCTGTTTCATTCCGTATTGCCGGTCGATTCCGGTTTGCTCGGACTTGTTTTAAAGGGGAAAAGGCGGTATAATTTAATAATAGGCTATCCTTTTGAACATAAAGGCTTAATTAAAATTAAACTTCCTGCGAAGTCTTCCGTATATTATATGCCGAAGGAGCTAAAGATTAGTGGAGGTTTAAGTTCTGCGTATTCGAAATGCAAATTTTTAAATAATAAAGAGGAATTAATTTGCTCATATAAATTTGAATCTAAAAAACCGGCCGTTGCTACTAAAAAATATAAAAGATATAGAAAAATTATCAGGACATATCTGCAGTATATGAAAAATTACTTTATCGCAGTTTCTAACGTTTATTTTTATTAATTATATTAATTATATTAATTATATATAAACGAAAAGATAAAAATTTTAATTGCATTTAATTTAATTTTAAGAATTTTGCATAATTTAAGGAGATTTAATTATGAGAAGCATGACTGAAGAAGATTTGAAAGCGGCCTTTGCCGGAGAAAGCCAGGCGCATGTTAAATATATGATTTTTTCGGAAGAGGCGGAGAAAGAAGGAAAACCAAAATTAGCCAACATATTCAGGGCGATAGCTAAAGCTGAACTTATACATGCAAAAAATCATCTGAAGGCTCTCGGAGGTATTAAAAAAAGCGGCGAAAATATCTTAGCGGCATATAACGGCGAGAATTATGAAATAGAAGAGATGTATCCCGTTTTCAACGAAACCGCTAAGTTTCAGAATGAGAAGGAAGCCCAGCTATCAACGCACTATGCTTTAGAGGCTGAAAAAATTCACAGGGATATTTATAAAAAAGCTAAAGAACTTTTTGACGCCGGTAAAGATTTTGACGGGGAAACAGTTTATATATGTCCTGTATGCGGACATACGCATGTGGGACCTGAAGCTCCCGACAAATGTCCTGTTTGCGGATGCCGGAAAGATAAATATATTAAATTCACCGCTTAAGATAATAAAACCTTAATCCTGCAATAGAAAAACTTTCGGTATTTCTTTTGTTCAAATGCAAGGAAAAGGCGTCTGATTTTATAGGCTGCAGCTTAACTTATCGGCAGAAAGTTTCTGCCAAAATTTGACAATTTAATTTTTTGTGATATTATAAAAATATAGATATTATTTATCTGTTAATTAAGTAAGTATTATAAAAAAGGGGGTAATTAAAATGGTTCAGGGAATTAATTCTAATCCTACGGCATCTCAACTGTTTCAAAGCAATCAAGCAAATGCCAATAAAGGGCAGTATCAGAATATTTCCGGCCCTAACGACGTTGCGGATAAAACCGCCGCATTAACTCTAAATACGGTCAGCACTTTGAATCAAGGTTTGGTAAATGCGCTTAATCAAACGACGGCGAACCTTAATCAAAATATCCAGAGTCTTCAATCTGCGGGTAACGGCAAAACGGCAAATCAAAATCAGTATAATAACAACGGACAGGCTGTTACTATCGGAACGAATAAAACCGGAAACGTATTGAGTAAAATCGTTTAACGATATTTTAAATGCAAAAAAAATTAGACGATTTAATAATATCGGCGAAATCGTTCAAAGCTAAAAGGGTGGCTGTAGTAGTTGCCGAAGACGATTTCGTCGTTGAAGGGATAGTTTTAGCTTATAAAAAGGGCATTATAATCCCAAAACTTATAGGCAGCAAAAGTAAAATAATTTCCATCCTTAAAAAAAAAGAAAAAAATATTTCTGCGAATGATTTTGAAATAATCGATACGGACAACGATGTCGATGCATCTATTATTGCCGTTAAATTAGCCTGCGATAAAAAAGCCGACATAATAATAAAAGGGCATATCCATACGGATATATTAATGCATCAGCTCATCCGCATGGAAAGCGGATTAAGGACTAACAGGTTTATTTCCCATATATTTTGTATGGAAATAAAAACTTATAAGAAATTAATCTTTATAACCGATGCGGCTATTAATATTAATCCTGATATCGTTCAAAAAGCGCAGATACTTCAAAATGCCATCGACGTCTGCAAAATTTTAGGCGTTAAAAATCCTAAAGCGGCAATACTTTCGGCGGTTGAAACCGTCAATCCCAAGATAGCATCTACTATGGATGCCGCAATTATTTCCAAAATGGCCCAAAGGGGTCAAATTACGGGAGGCATAGTTGACGGTCCGCTTGCTTTCGATAACGTTATTTCAAAAAAAGCGGCGGAAGAAAAAGGAATCAAAAGCGAGGTAGCAGGCGACGCCGATATAATATTGGTTCCTAACATAGAATCCGGCAACATACTTTTTAAAGATCTGGAATATCTTGCAGGCGCTAAAGTGGCGGGAATCGTAGTCGGGCTTAAAGTTCCGGTCGTGCTTACGTCAAGGTCCGATAACGCAGAGGCGAGACTTTACTCGGCGGCCTTTGCTTCTATAGTCTCTGAAAATTATTCTAAATTTTTAGAATATAAAGCATGGATATAAGAATATAAAATGCAAAAAGGAATCGAAGATTTTATTAAAATGAAATTAAACGGCGAAAAAATCGTCATGATAACCGCTTACGATTTTGTCCAAGCAGGTATTGCGGAAGAGGCAGGCGTCGATATAGTATTGGTAGGCGATTCGCTTGCAACCACCGTTCAGGGTAAAAATAACACTATAAGTGCAACTTTGGAAGAAATGATTTACCATACTAAAATAGTAAGGGCAGGTTTAAAAAATACTTTTTTAGCATGCGATATGCCTTTTATGTCTTACCAGGTAAACCCGGAGCAGGCTTTGACGAATGCCGGCAGAATATTGAAAGAAAGCGGCGCAAACGCAGTTAAAATGGAAGGCGGCTCTAATATAGCCGGCACCGTTAAAAGACTTGCCGAAAACGGTATTCCGGTAATAGGACATATTGGTCTTATGCCGCAGTTTATTAATGTTTTGGGCGGCTATAAAGTCCAAGGCAAAATAAGTTCGCAAATCGATAAACTTGTCGAGGACGCTAAGGTTCTCGAAGAGGCGGGTGCATTCATGATAGTTTTGGAGGCAATGCCGGAAGACGCCGCATTAAGCGTAAAAAAAAGCGTAAATATTCCTACGATAGGAATAGGAGCCGGAAAATATACCGACGGGCAGGTGCTTGTATTTTACGATGCCGTAGGAATGTTAGCCGAAAAACCCCCTAAGTTCGTTAAAAAATTTGCAGAATCCCGCCCTATAATAATAGAAGCCTTAAAAGCATACGGCAGGGAAGTTAAGGACGGTTCTTTTCCGGCGGAAGAAAATATTTATAAACACAAATAAAAAAAATATAATAAAATAATAAAAATAAAAAACTAATTTTCAAACGGAGGATGGAAATAATAATTTATGAATTACATATCTTACTTTAAGTTCAGGGGCACATTAAATAACGACTCAAAATATCCGGCGCTTTCCCTTATTGCTTTTATATTAAAAATAGCGGCGCTTGTTTATTTGGCGGTGGGATTAATCGGTACTTTTATAATGTCTTTTGTATGGGCAGACCAGGCGGGGAAAATGTCGGAGATGTTCGGCAGAGGCGGATTTAATATTGGCTCTGCTTTGTCCTCATTCTTTTTCTCGTTGATCGGCGGCATAATAGTAACGATAGTTGTATTTTTATTGTTATGGGCTTATGCGGAGTTAATTTTGGTATTAATGGATATTGAGCACAATACTTCTAAAAGAAACGAAAATTAATTTTCCGCTTTTTAAATATTAATTAATGATTTCAGTCTATTTAATAAATTAATTTCTATTAAGAAATTACACTTTTATTTCTTCCGCTATTTTTGGCTTTATAAAGTGCATTATCGGCTCTTTTGATAAGGGACGTTTCGTTTTCGTTTTCCATAAGTTCCGCAATGCCGAAACTTAAAGTTATTCTTATGCCTTTAGCCGAAAAATAGTTTAATTCCGCCTGAACCCTCAATTTTTCGGCTATCATATAGGCATTGTTTAAAGAAGCGTAGGGGGCTATTATTAAAAATTCCTCTCCGCCCCATCGTATTAAATAATCGCCGCTTCTTATGTTTTTCATTATAAGAGAAACGATGTCTTTTAATACCTCGTCGCCGGTTGCATGTCCGTATTTATCGTTTATTTCTTTAAAAAAATCTGCATCTATCATTATGAGGGAAAGAGGATACCCGTATCTTTTAGACCTATCGATTTCTTTTCTAATAATCTCTTTGTATTTATTTCTATTATAAGCTCCGGTTAAAGGATCTAATTCTGATAGTTTTTTAAGTTCTTTTTCCAGTCTAAGTCTGTCCGTTATATCTCTTGCAATGCATACGCCTATAGGGTGTTGATTTTTATTTTTATAAATGCGGCTGGTAACTTCAAAAGGAATTATCTTTCCGTCTTTTGTTTTAATTTCCGTTGTATAAGTCATCGTACCTTTTTCAAACAAAAGTTTCATCATATTTAATATATCTTCATTAGTTGCATTAATAATATTTAGATGACTTAATTTTAAAAATTCATTTTTAGAATAGCCAAGTTTTTTTAAAGCCATGTCATTTACCTCTATGAAGTGTTTTGGAACGGCGTCATCGGTAAATTCTGTTACATAAGCAAGATCGTATATATTGTCGAATATTAAATTGAATTTTGTATAAAGATTTTCTATTTCCTTAGTTTTTCTTTTTGAAAAAAATATAAAAAAAAGTATAGATGCAAATATCAGCAACGAACCTGTCAAATAAATCAGATTAACATAGTTTCGTATGATTTTTTCACGCTTTATTGTTTTATCGACCGCTTTTATTGCAAACGGTGAAAAAACGGGGGAATCTTTATAGAGGGCAAGTTCTATCGGCGTGAGAAATATTTTTTTTGAAATTAAGCTGTGATATTTTATAATCTTATTTATTATCGGCCTTATAAGGTTTGTGTAATTAAAATATGATTTATTTATGTAAGGTAAAATAGTTTTTGTTCCAATTCGCGAAGTTTTTATATAATGTCTTACAATTTTAAAATCTTTATCCGTTGAGGTTATTAAGGCTCTAGCTCTAATTAAGGATGTTTTGAGCTTATTTTTATCGTTTAACTTAGAATATTTTATAATTGAAGCAGACTCGATAATCAGATCATTTAAATCGGTAGAAAGTTTAGTAGTATAAAGCGCAAGATCGGTAGATTTTTTAACGTAAAGGTCGATTTCGTTTTGCAAAATTACGTAAACGAATGAGGCGATAATTGAATATAAAATCAGAATAAATAAACCTATAAGTATGATTTTAGAGACACGGGATAAAGGCTTTATATTTAATATACCCATAATATCTCGATAATTATTACATTTCGCAATACTTATAAGCGGTCTTATCTGTCTATTTATGCATAAAGAAATATTGTAATATATTTATCTGCTGCAGTTGCGATTTCTAGTGGTGAGCCGCGCGGGAGTCGAACCCACGACCACCTGATTAAAAGTCAGGTTATTGCATACAATAACTTATTAATTTTATTAAGTTATTTTCTTTATAAAAAATGCTATGGGACAAATTTGGGA
>JAJZJX010000044.1 GCA_021850985.1 bacterium | reverse complement strand
TAATTTTAAAAAAAATTATACTTTCATTATACTCTATCGAAATCTTAAATTATCGAACTCTTAAAACTCTTGCTAAAACTGGAGCCGGCGATAGGAATCGAACCTACGATCAACTGATTACGAATCAGCGGATATATCTAATAAGTTATTAAAATTATTAATAAATAAATTGATTTTGTGATTTGGTAGTAATATAGTAGTAAATTAAATCTTTTCCTTTCTTCTTACGGAAACTTTCGTAGCCCTTCTTAATACGGGTGGGATAGTTTTTTCAAATATCGAAAAATAATCTTTTTTATCAAACTCTACCTTGCCGTATTCCTTCTCTTCCCTGCCCCATTCCGTCTCTATGACTGTATATGAGTTTTTACTATACTCGGGGTTCTCGATATTAATAGCAATCAACAATTTAACCATTTCGTTAGGATCTATATTTTTTCTGGCATAATGAATCATCTTGCTTGCATTTTCAAATGTAGCAGGTATTTTGTTTACCGTTATAAATTCCACAATGTCTTTTTTAATGTTATCGTCGAATATATAATTTCTGTTTTTGTTTACCTTAAGCGGTTTTTTAAAATATTTCTCAAAGTGGAAAAGGGTTCCTGAGTTTGATTGAATTGCGCCGTATTCATGTAGTTGATATAAAAGTCCAATTGTATATTTTTTAACGCCGTTTTTATATAAATACTTAATCTCGTCTTTGTAGTCTATTGTTTCCGGAGCAAAGAAGGTTTCTTTGCGACAATCGATGATTTCCGGAACAAACTCCGGCTCCGGTTTTTCAGAAATACCACCGCTTTCATAATTTTTAATAAGCCAATATATCTCATCGGCGGTCAATTTTAAATCACTTTTTTTATTTTCCTCTTTTTCGATCTCCCAGATTTTCTCGAATGTTGCTCCTCTGGCAGAAAAAATTAAGAAATTTAATCTGCTTTTTATGTCTTCGCCGGTAAGACGGCTTGAAAGACTAACGATATCTTCGGGTTTAAGGGCTTTAAGATAATTATCGATAGTATCGTCTTTAAAATATTTTTCTGTGTCCATTATAAATTTTGCAATTCTTTTTTCAATGATGCTTTCAATTTTTTTTGATAGATTTCGCCCAATATAGTCCGATCTTACTTTTTTACTGGGTTCATATAACATTTTCCGCCTAGGATCAATTTTCAAATAATTTGCGATAAAAGTCCAACGTAAACCTGTTTTCTTTAATTCCTCTACTATTTCGGACTTTACAAGCATTATAGATTACCTTCTATTCTAATTATACAGGTTTAAAAAAAAAGCGCAAATAATCTTTAAATTACCGGTATAAAGTCTCATAAATAAAGCATTTTGTAAAAATAAATACATATGCAATTTTGCCAAATGACTGGAGTAACTGAAATTTGTAAAATTAAAAGTATGAAAATGAAAAATGATGAACACATAAAAAATAAAACGAATTTAGTGATACCCATATTGCTCAACATGCATGAAGCCGCCGAATCTCTGGACGTATGCTACCGGACTATGCAGGAACTTGTTTATAAACGCCAAATAGGGTTCGTGCAAATCGGCAAGAACTACAAATTCCGGCCACGAGATTTAAATGAGTTTGTTGAAAAAAACTATATTAAACCAGTCAAATAAATTATGAATAATTTAGAATTATCCATAGGAATAGAATAAAAAAAATGGACGACAAATTAACGACCTTACAAAAACATCTTGAGTTAAAATACGAAGGACACGATTTTAACTGGCGGGAATCTGGCAGTAAAAGAATTATAGGCTTATGCCCAGAGCATCCCGATAAAAACCCTTCATTTAACGTATTTCTTTATAGCGACAAAGCGTATTACAAATGCTTTTCCTGCGGCTTTCACGGCTCTTTATATGATTTTATTCAGGAAGGTATCACCCCGGAACAAAAAGAAAAATACGCATTAAATAAACAAAATCAAAAACGCTTGTGGGAAGCTTTTGCTAAGATGAAAGATTATCTGCTTACGGCGGATACGGTAGAAGCCGCTTTTGCAAGGAAGTATTTGACGGAAAAAAGATATTTGGATATGTCCGCCGTTAAGAAGGGCAATGTCGGATTAATACAGACGGCAGGGGAAGACTACGGTATAGACGACCTTTTGTCCGGCGGGAATAAACTATCCAATTACCATAGCTGGCTTGTTTTTGCCCACACGAATATTAAGGGCGATATTTGCCGCCTGAAATTCAGGGAGCCGGACAGTAAAAATATAAGGACGGCAAATATTAAGGGTTGCGAAGACGAACCCGCCGCGTTTGGGCTTAAAAGTATAGGCGGGAGAGATAGCGGCGATTATCCCGTAAGCCCCTATATTTATATAACCGAGGGGGAGTTTAATTGCTTGCAGTATATTAATACGACCGGTATGGGCAATATAATATCTGCGGGCGGTAAGGATAATATATCGTTTAAACTTATAAATATCTTTTTAAATTTAGACTTCGTCCCCGTAGTGGCCTTAGACCAAGATAATGCAGGGGAAAAACAATTACGAAAAATTTACGAACAAACGCCCGCCGGCAATAGGGAAAAAATCGTCTATTGCGAATACGGCGGACCCGTTCCCGACGGAACGCTTAAAAAAGACTTTGACGATATTTTTAGAAACAAAAGCGATGAAGGCGTAAGTAATGCTCTATCCGGTTTTAAATTCAAAACGTTAGAAGACCTTAACGAAATAATCGAAGAAGAAAAATTTAAAAAAGAAGAACGAATTGAGAAGTTTATCGAAGAACACATAGGCAACATAGGCAAAGGGCTTAAGGAAATTTATTTAGACAAATATAAAATCATTAAAGAAAACAAAAACCAAAATATAATTAAACCGGCAATTAAACTCAAAAAAACTATTGAAAGAAAACCATTAGACGTATTTGGATTGCCTATCGAATTGGGCAGTATCGGGCTTATCGCGGGGCTAACCGGAACAGGTAAGACCGAATTTACTATGGAAATAGGCGATATTTTTGCAAAAAGCTCGGAAAATAATATCTGCCTTTTAACGTATTATGAGGGCTCCGATAGTCATATCCAAGAACGTCTTATTAAAAAGGGAATAGATAATTCAAATCTATTTTATGTTATTAAACCGCATTTTCCGACAATTGAAACTTTTGTTGAGAATCATCAAGATAAAAAAATATTAATTTTTATTGATTATCTGCAAAAAGCAGCTCGGCATTTAAGAACGCTCGATAAAAAAGAGAAAAAAACAGAAAATAACGGACTAAGCGTATACACGGATTTGATATTTGAAAATTACGATAATCTGAGAAATAAGTTTGGTAATGTTTGTATTTTTTATTTAAGCAGCTTCAACAACTCTGGCATAAAAGAACTCTCTAAGGAAAATAAACCAAACCCTGTTCAAATTGCGGTATCAATAAAAGAAAGCGGAGATATAAGCTACGACATAGACTATGGGTTTGCATTATTTTTTGCGGATGCAAAAGAAATGAAAGAGAATAAATGGAATCCAGGCCGTAAAAATGGCGAGACTTATAGAAAAAATATGCTTTTATACCCTTTTAAAGATAGCCGATTAGATGGCGAGCTAAAAGATAATATTTATGTCTTTGATCCCGAAACAAGACGATACCAATTGATTGCTCTTGCTACAAAAAATATAAAAAATACCAATGGAGGCGATGATGAAAACGAAGACTCAAATAACCCGGAAAATTGGATATAAACAAAAAGAAATCCCAACATCAAGCATAACGCAATGCCGTAACATATTTTTTGCTCCCTATCTCAAATTGCCCCCTAAACTAAGGGGTATAAAATCTAATAAGGATGTCAAAATAAACGACCACGAGGTCATTATAGAAAAATTTTTTACCCTTTTAACCGAAAAACATCGAGATGTTTTAATTGCGTGTTTGCTCTCATGCCATAATAAAGGGTTGAAAGAGGACGGCAGTCTTGCATTATTATTTTCCTTACGGCAGGTACTAAAGAAACTTGGAGTAGAAGAACACAATCAATTATGGCTGATAGGAAAATTAAAAGAGTTAAGATTTGCACCGTTTACGGTAATCGATAAGAATGATAAAAACTTGCAATATCCATTTACGATTTTAAGCGAACTAAAACTATCCAAAGTTTTAAATGAAAATATAGACGGCGGCTTCATGAAAAATAAAATATATTACTATTATGCGGCAATTAGCAAGGAATTTATCGAATTTATGCATTACGATGTCCAAATTTATATAAATAAACATATTTTAGAATCGATAATCGAATTAAAAAGCGCAGAAGCAAAAACTTTAGCATGGTACTGTCTAAGCCAAAACAAGCTAAATAAAGACTTAGAAGATGTTTTAAAAGAACTGCTTGTTTTATCTGATAAAACAAGCAAACAGGTAAAAAGCCTTAAACTAAATAATATTAAAGAAGAATATGAAAATTTAAGGGACAAATTCGGCATAGAGGTAAAATCAATGCAAAACAGGCGACTTGGGGTTTTTTACACTAAACACAAATCAGTATATTTCCGAAACAATAAAAAAGAAATTAAATTTATAAATTTTGAGAAAGAACAAAAAAATGAAACATTTAGCAATCTAATTAAGGAAATTAGTCAACCTATTTAATACGACAAAAAGTAAAGGTCAAGTTATTTAATACGACAGGTAAAGTGATTTAATACGACAAAATGGCAAAGGTCAAGTTATTTAATACGACACCCAAGAGTATTCTCAAGAGAATACTTAAGAGGGAAAAGAAAATATTATTAAAATATTTTTCTTTTCCCTAACTACTAAACTGACGCAGCCCCTCTATATATTCATATTGGGCGGCGGGGGCTGCATCTAAATAAATTAATTTTTAAGTATCTCAAAGCGATTATCTTGATAGAATAGAGAGGCAAAAATGAAGAAACAGCAGAAAACATTAGATTTAATATCGGCGGCAAGGGAAATTTTGGAACTACAAAACCCGATGACTTTGCGGCAAACCTATTACCAGCTTGTTGCAAAGCATATTATCGACAATAACAAAAACGAATACCAGAAGCTCTCCAATGCCATGGTCTGGGCGCGGCAACAGGAATTAATACCATGGGAATGGATAGAGGACAGGACGAGGCAACCGCGGCAGACATATATGTGGTCGGATTTAACCGACTTTTTTGAAACGGTAAAATCGGCATACAGGAAAGATGTCTGGGCAAGCCAAGAAAATTATATAGTTGTGTGGGTCGAAAAAGACGCCCTTAGCGGCATATTCCAAAGAATCGTGAACGCTTACGGAGTAACTCTGATAGTTGGTCGAGGCTATAACTCTTGGAGCGTTAAAAAGGAATTAGCGGATATGTTTCGAGCATACGGTAAAGAACCCGTAATATTGTATTTTGGCGATTTCGACCCGAGCGGGGAAGATATATACAGGGACATAGAAGAAAGCTTCGGATTTTTTCAGACAAGTCTAAAAAAAATAGAAAAAGTATCGCTGACTAAAAATGATATTGACAAATATAACCTGCCTGCGGATTTTGCAAAGAAGTCAGACACGAGGACTAAAAAGTTTATAGCCAAAAACGGCGATATGTCCGTCGAATTAGATGCCTTGCCGGTTGACATTTTGAGGGAAAAGATAAAAAACGGCATAGAAAAATACCTTGACATGGAAAAATTTAAAATTACTTTAGGAGAACAAAGTCAAGAACAGCAAAGAATACAGGAATTTCTTAAAGGAAGAAAATAATTAACTTCTTAAACAGAGGGAAAAACTTCGTTATAAATTATAAATGATGAACGAAAATAATTTTTAAGTATCTCAAAAAGTGTCTTATATATAAGTTATGGAAAAGAAAAATATTAATCTTTTTGCAGTAGATATTGCAGAAGATAAATCGATTAGATTATGCAATGGTGACCCTACGAGTTTAAATTGGGATTACGAAAAAATTGTTGCCGAATACAACGACGGTTATGAGTACTTGATGTCGCAGAGCGAAACATATCTATATGATTTTTTGATTAAAAATTTAAGAATAATAAATAAAACAATTCCGGTTTTTATAAAAAAAATAGATGAGAAGGAAAAAAAAGTATATTGTTCTCAAAATCACTGGATTTTTATGAAAAATCTTATTCATGATGTTTTAAAAATAGACGTAAAAATAGTTAAAAGACGCCCGGGGCGGGTTACTGTTGCGGAAACTGAGGGGCAGTATGATAAGGAAAAGGTAAAAGAGTTATCGGCTAAAATTCGTGAAAAAATATTTCTGAAAACGCCAGGAACAAAACCTTATGGGGAGAAAGGAGTAGTTTTGACGGCGGATTATTTAATTAGTCATTTTTCTGAAATTGACGGGAGATTTTTTTTAGATAACTTTGTTTTATCTATAAAGGGCGACTTGGTCCAAGTTTCGCTTATTAATCGTAAATACGTTTTTTTCGAGCAAATTATCGACGGTATTTTTCACAGAAGAGAGGTTGCTATAAGAGAAGCGGCAGAGGTTTTAATCAGTGAGATTAAGAAAAAGTGGGGTATCGACTAATTTTCTTTGTTTTAACCTTTCATTTGTGCGAGGAAACCCCCCTTGTGCAAAAAATTGCACAAGGGGGGTTTGATACTAATTAACCTCTCATTAGTGCATTGCAAACGTCTTTGTGCTAATTTTTAACGTCTTGAGCTTGAGTTTTAACCTCTCATTAGTGCATTGCAAACGAGTTTTTAAGTTCCTCTATTTTATTTCCGTCGTTTTAACCTCTCATTTGTGCATTGCAAACATTATTGACGTCATTGTAAGAATTGACTTTTTAACCTCTCATTAGTGCATTGCAAACCTTTCAAAAACATTTGATATATTCACATTATCTCATATATTTTTGAGATGTCAAGAATTATTTTGAAAAAAATATCTAACTGGTTTATTTGCTTTTGATTTTATTTTCCGGCAAGATAAACTTTTGTTATATAATCCCTGTTATGTCCAAGTTCTTGAGAAACCGCCATTTTAGCCGCCTTTTCGGTAAAGCCTTTATTTACAAATTCCGCATATCTTTCCTGAGCTTCGGAGTGCCTGACGGCGTGCATATTAAAACATTGGGATTTTATTGAGTTCGACAGATGGTCTTTTTCCTGCTTTAGGTTCCTGTCCATTTTATAATTGCCTCCCGTTGCGAATTTTTGCAGTTCCTTAATCTCCTTTGCTTTTTCATCCGAGAGTGCGATATTCCTCGGTCTTCCGTTTTTGCACCAGCTGCCCTTCAGTTCTAGAATATTTTCTTTTAAAACGGAATAGCCTTTGGCTATGGCAAGTCCGGCGTGGATTGCCTCTTCCCGCCTTAATCCTGCAATTTCGGCAATTTTAAGCTGGACGTAAACATTTATGTCTTTTTCCTTGAAATGTGCAAGTTTTTCGTTTATATCGATACCTTTTGCTTCAAGGCTTTTGTCGTTATATTCCATTACTCGTCTTAAACCGAGTTCGCCGTTAGTTACCTTGACGTTCGTTCTTTTAGTTTCAAAAAGAAAGGAGCGCAGGCTCGATACGTAATTAATAATCGTCGCGTCTTTAAGCCCTTGGGCTTTATAATAATCTGCCATTTTTTTAATATCGGCATTAGTCCATGTTCCTATGTCGCCCTTTCGGTTCGCTGTTACGCCAATCCCGTAATACCTTGCATCACGGGCTATTATTTCCATATCTTGACGGATATCGTGGTCTCGTTTGTTAGAAACGATTGATACGGGATTATCAACTTTGTGAAAATGTTTGATTTCCCGCAATTCTTGGTTTATTTTAAATTCTATTTTAGTCACGGTTTTTTCTCCTTCTTTTAAAAAAACAAACTTCTGTTATTGGCATTTAATTGCTTATTTTATTTTTAAATATGTAATTTAAGGTAGAAGTTGTCTTTTAATTTTGGCTTTGGTCGGAAAGACAATACCGATTTAAATTCTATGGATAAAGCCATAATCCTATATTTTTTTTGCATTGTTTTCCGGTTTATAGACCCGGCAAGTCTTTTAGTTTTTTAAAGTTGACCTTGTGGTTAATAAACAACTATGCAAGATTTCTGCTTGCGTTAGAAAGATATTCACTTTTAATGAGGTTTAGCTTAGTAGAAAATAATTCTTTTTATAAAATCTTTAATCCCGCCGGTATTTTCATCGTTTATAAATAAACTTAAAAATCGCCCGGGAAATAAAAATCTTACAAAATTAAAAGTAAATAAGTTAAGGATTGAATTTGAGTTTTTACCTTGCCAAAAACGGTAGATAGAATTTATCTAAAGATGCGTTGCAATATGCAACGAAGAAGTGTAATAATATTTTTATTATACTATATTATTTTTTGAGATGTCAATAAATAAATTTGTTGTCACTTTTGTAAAATGAAGTGTTTTTATGCTTTTGTCGCCTTTTCTTCAGTTTGTATTTCATACAAAACTGAAGAAAAGGCGTATTGATTGTTTGTTTCTTGCTCCGTTTGATTTTGCTTTCCAAACCGACAAGCGGTTTGAAAAGCGAGCCTTCGGCAAAATCAAACTCCGGCGAAACAAACAATCTAAGGACATTGTATCGGGCGCTGC
>JAJZJX010000014.1 GCA_021850985.1 bacterium | reverse complement strand
GCCAAGTATAGGTATTGCAACGGCAACGCCTATTACGGCCGAAATTAATCCGATTACAACGGTCATAAAAGTTCGCCTTGACGGCGAATCTTCCGAACTTTTAGTCATTTTACCCCCCTTATTAAAGTAATTTATGTTAATTATGCATATGTTTTCAACCCTTGAAATCAGCGGTATTTTTTAAAACACTAAATATAATTTTTTATCACTTAAGGAGCAAAAAGTCAATATTTTTTTTAAAAACCAAAATTGCATACAGCAAATGGCGATTGAGTTTTATAATTGTTATCGGCAATTTTTAGTAAAACCTAATCTCGCGATAGCAAGTTATCAACTTATGTCAACAATTTTGTTTTAAATCAGCGTTTTTACCCTTTAATATATCAATTAAATACTTGCCTACCGATGAGCTGCTATTATCGGCTATCTCTTCAGGAGTACCGGCAGCTATTATCATGCCGCCGTCTTCGCCGCCTTCCGGACCCATGTCTATTATGTAATCAGCGGATTTTATGACGTCTAAATTGTGTTCGATAACTATAACGGTGTTTCCGGCTTCTACGAGAAGGTTTAATATGGTTAAAAGCTTGCCGATATCGTCGAAATGAAGTCCCGTAGTAGGCTCATCAAGTATATATAGGGTCTTATACTGTCCCGGTCTTGATAATTCTTTCGACAGCTTTATTCTCTGGGCTTCGCCTCCCGAAAGCGTGGTTGCAAGCTGTCCGAGATTTATGTAATCTAATCCTACGTCAATCAAAAACTTTAATTTATGAGCAAGCGGAGGAATAGCGTTAAAAAAATCGTAAGCCTCTTTCACCGTCATATTTAAAACATCGTAAATATTTTTATTTTTATACGTGATTTCTAACGTAGGAGCGTTATATCTTTTGCCTTTGCATACGTCGCACATTACGTAAACGTCGGGCATAAAAAGCATTTCTATTTTTTTTACGCCGTCTCCGCTGCAGGCTTCGCATCTGCCTCCTTTAACGTTAAAACTGAATCTGCCGGGATCGTAGCCTCTTGATTTAGACTCTTTAGTGCCGGCGAAAATTTCCCTTATTAAAGTAAAAATTCCGGTATAGGTTGCGGGATTGGACCTGGGCGTTCTTCCTATAGGCGACTGGTCTATATTAACTACCCTGTCGAAATAATCTACGTTCTTAACGGCGTCAACCTTAAACCTTTTAAAATCGGCAGCGTAACCGTTCTTATATGCAAAAACTGCCTGATATAGCGTATCTAAAATCAAAGTGCTTTTTCCAGACCCTGAAACGCCGGTTATACATACGAAATTATTCAGCGGAATTTTAACGTCTATGTTTTTCAAATTATTCATCTTTGCGCCTTTTATTTCTAAATAGCCCGACAGATGATTCCTTCTGAATTCAGGTATCGGAATTTTTAACCGTCCTGTTAAATATTTGCCGGTTAAAGAATCCGGATTTTTCATAATTTCTTCCGGAGTTCCGTGCGCTATAACGTAACCGCCGTTCTTGCCTGCTCCAGGTCCCATATCGATTATATAGTCGGATTTCAGCATTGTAGTTTCGTCGTGCTCCACTACTATCAGGCTGTTGCCCTTATCGCGCAAATCGAAAATGGTCTTAAGAAGCCTCTCGTTATCGCGCATATGAAGTCCTATACTCGGTTCGTCCATTACGTATAAAACGCCCGTAAGTCCGGAACCGATTTGCGATGCTAATCTTATTCTCTGAGACTCCCCGCCCGACAGCGTTTGCGCCTGTCTTGAAAGAGTCAGATATTCAAGCCCTACGTTTACTAAAAATTTTAACCTTTCCTTAACCTCGTTTAAAATTTTAGCCGCAATTTCATTCTCGTAATTGCTTAATTCAAGATTATTAAAAAATCCCAGCGCATTTTTAACGCTTAAATCAGAAATTTCCGCTATATTTAATCCACCTATTTTGTAGCTTAACGATTCTTTTCTCAGCCTGAAACCGCCGCATTCGGGGCAAACCTTTTCAGACTTAAATTTATTGGGATCAAGCAGATAATTTCCCTCGGCTATATTTCTTTCAAGCATGGGTATTATACCTTCCCAGTGCCTTAAATGATAAGAAGAGCCGCCGCCGGCATCAAAAAATTTAATTTTTTCTTCTCCGGAACCGTAAAGTAATGCCTGCTTTATATCTGCATTCAAATCTTTATAAGGAGTATATAAATTAAATCCGTAATGTTTTGAAAGCGAGTTAAAAATTTGGCTTTTATATACGGGGGTAGAATTTTTAAAAATAATTATAGCATCTTCTTTTAATGAAAGGTTTTTATCGGGAATTATCAAATCTGCGTCGAAATATTCCTTGTAGCCCAAGCCGCCGCATTCGGGACAGGCGCCCTGCGGGCTGTTAAAGGAAAAAACGGCAGGTTCGGGTTTGCCGTAACTGATATTGCAGTCTAAGCAGATAGAATTTTCGGTTAATATTTCTTCCCTGTCTTCATATTTAAGTTTTAATATGCCTGAAGATAATTTTAAAGCAAGTTCTATGGAATCGAACAGTCTTTTTTTATTTTCTTCTTTTATTGTCAGCCTGTCTATAACTAAATCTATGTTATGCTTCTTTTTTTTATCTAAATTAATCGGTTCGTCTAAATTATATTCCTTTCCGTCCGCATAAATTCTATAAAATCCATGTTTCAGGTAATCGTCGAATTTTGCTTTAAACTCTCCTTTCCTGTTAATGGCTATGGGAGATAAAACTATCAGTTTTTCGCCGGCTTTATTTGAATAAACAGATTCTACCATGCTGTCTATGGTTTTGGGTTCGATTTTTTTACCGCAGCTATAACAGTACGGAATGCCTATTCTGGCGAAAAGAACTCTTAAATAATCGTATATTTCGGTAATAGTGCCGACCGTGGAACGGGGATTTTTACTGACGGACTTTTGTTCGATAGAAATAGCCGGAGAAAGCCCCTCGACCGAATCTACGTCGGGTTTATCCATCTGTTCCATAAACTGCCGCGCATAAGACGACAGCGATTCAAGGTATCTTCTCTGCCCTTCGGCGAATACGGTATCGAAGGCAAGAGACGATTTGCCGGAACCTGAAAGTCCGGTGATGACTACAAGCTTATCTTTGGGTATATCGACGTTTATATTTTTTAAATTATGCTGTCTTGCTCCCTTAATAACTATCTTTCTTTCCATCTTTTTCTGTTCTCCGATATCCTGCCGATCAGTTTTATCGATTCTATCATACTGCCGCAATCCGCAATATTCTTACCGGCAATATCGTATGCAGTCCCATGAACCGGAGACGTCCTGATAAATTTTAAACCCGC
Organism: bacterium; assembly: GCA_021850985.1. Classification (GTDB taxonomy): domain Bacteria; phylum SZUA-79; class SZUA-79; order Acidulodesulfobacterales; family Acidulodesulfobacteraceae; genus Acidulodesulfobacterium_A. Next base: position 37,608 of record JAJZJX010000014.1, on the reverse strand, counting down.
CGTAACGTTTACCCCTTTATTGAACGAAAGAAGTTTAAAAGGTATCAGCGCCTGATCGTGATACATAGCGACGATTAAATCAAATTTTTTATATTTTTCCGCAAAAAAACTGTCCGAAGGAAAAGGCCCTGCTATATTTTCTTTATAATTCTTGAATTCTTCGATAACGGGAGCTATAATTTCCTTTTCTTCGCTTCCTATTCTTCCGTTTTCCCCCGCATGCGGATTTAAACCGAGAACGGCAATATTCGGACTATTTTTCCCCAGGTCTATTTTTAACCAGTCGAAAGAAATTTTTATTATTTTTCTGAGCATATCTTTAGTAATTTTTGCCGGAACTTCCGAAATAGGTATATGGATAGTCGAAAGAATAGTAATAAGTTTATCCGAATAGAAAAGCATGGCAAAATCGTCGGAACCGGCTAAATACCCTAAAAGCTCGGTATGTCCGCCGAATCTTGCGCCGCCTTTGAGCATCATATCTTTATTTATAGGCGCAGTCGCAAAACCGAGTATTTTTTCTTTTAGGGAAAAATCAACTGCGGTTTCTATAAATTTTTCGACGTCTTTTGCGTAAGCATGGTTAACGTCTCCATGCTTTACATGCGCATAAGATTTCGCGGCTAAATCGATTACGTTTATTTTTCCGGTTTGATATGCATCATCTATAGGCGAATCTGGCTTAATTAAATTTACGGGGGTATCTGTTTTTATTATACTTTGCGAAGTATATTCTATATTTTCAAAAGAGCCTAAAATAACCGGCTTGATATATTCGCCTTCGTCTATAAAATGTTTGACGGACTTAATCGCTATTTCCGGCCCTATTCCGCCGGGGTCGCCCATAGTAATGCCTATAAAACGATTTTCTTCATTCAATTTTAGTTTTACTTCCTTAATCCTGCTTAACTATTTTATATGCAAAAAAAATAAGATATGACACCTTTTCCTCACATATTTTCCTTAATCAAGCAAAAAATTAATAAATATTGTCTATTGCAGGATTATAAGGTACTTTTTTATTTTTTTATGCTGCAATCAATATTTTAACGTAAGAATTTTTTCTTGCTTTTTTTAAAATTTTTCTTAGATATTTATTTGTTCTATGTTTTTCAAGAATAGAAAATATTTCAGGTTTTACCTGTTTAAAAGTTCTGAACGAACCCATCTTTTTGCCTACCGACTTCAATATAGCGTAGCCGAATTTAGTCCTTATAACCGGACTTATCTGTCCTACATGCAGCCTGAATGCGATGTCGGAAAAATTAGGCGACAGTTTATTTTTATAAACATAACCTATCCTTCCGCCGTTTTTTTCTGAAGGGTCTTCGGAATATTCCCTTGCAAGTTCGGAAAAGCTTTTTGTTCCCGATATTGCATTTTCTCTTATTGCGGAAATCCTTTTGTATATTTCTTCCTTAGTTTTTTGATTTGCGTTTTGAGGAACGGCTAAAAAAATCAGCTTTAGATCGACCTGAGGTTCTCCTCTGAATTCTTCGATATTTTTCCTATAATAATTTATTAATTGACTTTTTGTTATTACCATTTTATTTCCAAAAACTTTTCTTAAAAGTTCCACTTCCATAAAATGATTTTTGACCTGTTTTAAATATGCCTTTTTACTTATTCCTTTTTTAGCCAAAAACTTAAAAAACTGCTTAACGGTAAAGTTATTTGCAAGCGCCACAGCCCTTACGTAAGCATTTAACTGTTTAGGCGCAATATAAATAGCGGCTTTTTCTTCTTCCTGTCTGATTAAAATTTTATCGACTAATGCATTAAGTACTGCCTTAGTCTTAGACATAACTACCGTGTCTTCCTGGGTAAAAATACCCTGCGACGCTTCGTTCTGCATCTGTTCGTATTGTTCGAAAGCCTGTCTGTCGAATCTTGCAAACTCGTAAAGAGTTATAGGCGTTTTATTTACTACGGCTATAACTTGATCTATTATTACGGCGTTTGCATTTTTTATTAATGCGGAAAATAAAACCGACGCTATAATTGCGGATATTAAAATTACAAAAATCTTATTTTTTCTCATTTTTTTATTAGGGGTAACGGTATTTCCGTTCTTTTATTTAGTCATTGATAGCTAAGCGAAGCAATCTCGTGCGGCATAATATTATTACGCCGCACCCTTATTATAAAAATATTCTATCCAGCGTTTATAATGCTTTTAGCTGTTTTTTTATTTTTTTGCAGCCGCTTTAACCTGACCCTGCGATACCTGAGGCGCCGCAGAACTTGCAACCGGCAAATTTTTGTAAAAATATTTGATTTTAGCTTTCTTTCTTAAATTTCCTACAAAGGATTTTAAAATTTTAGATGCTTCTTTCTGTTTCATTATCATTATTATCTGATTTTTTAACGACGCAAAAGGTTTCGGTTTCCCCGTAACGACGTTATTTAGCTTTATGATGTCGTAATGACTGCCTACCTTTACTATCTTCGATATGCCGCCGACCTTAGGAATGCTGAAAGCCGCATTGTTAAATGCAGGCGTAGTTTCCTGGAATTTTATCCAGCCGAGCATACCGCCGTTTTTCGCATTAGGCGCCGTCGAATATTTTTGCGCTACCGCCGGAAAAGGTTTGCCCGACGTAAGCATTTTATATGCTATCTGCGCTTTTTTCGGAGAATTTACCTGTATATAGCTTACGTTAATTTTAGAAGGCAGATTAAAAGAAAGATAGTGCTTTTTATAATAAGCCTTAGCGTCGGCCGCCGTAACTTTTACTTTATTGGCAACTTCTTTATGAAGTAAAAGCTGGACCAAAAGACCTTTTTTAAAATCCGAAATCTGCGTTTTATAAGATTTTGATTTATTTACTCCTTCTTTTAAAGCTTCGCTTACTAAAATCTGCCTGTCCACAAGACTTTTTAGGAGCCTCTTTTCGCCTGTCGGCGTTTCGAGATAAGACCTCAGCTCGGGCGGAAATTTAGACATTTCCTCTTTAAATTTGGCAGCCGTAATAGCTTTTCCGTTTACTTCCGCAATTACCTTAGAAGATGCGGCGGGCTGTTTCTTTGCGCATCCGTAAAGACCCATCGATAATACTATCGAAAACAGGGCGATTAATAAAATGGAACCTTTAAGCTTTTTCATTTTCCCCTCTTGAACAAATAAAAGTTAAATTAAGTTAATTTAAAAGCAAATACATTTATTTAAATATTAACATAGCCGTATAATCGTTGCAAGATAATTTTAGCTTTATCTATTTTATCCTGCTTAGAATCATAATGTTTAAACCGTAACCTAATTTTAAATTCGTCTATGAAATTAATTATATATTCCGACGAAAATTCTTTATCGTTTATAAATTTTATAATCTTTTCAAAAATAGACGCCGCTGAATTATGGAATTCTATAACAAACTCAGAGCCTTTTATTTCCATAACGGCAATCTTGCAATGTTTCATATTAATTTTAAGTTCCGCAATTTTTAAGAGATTTTTAACCGGGTCTTCCATTCTGCCGAATCTGTCTTCAAACTCCCTGCGTATATTTTCTACATCGTCTACGGTTATGCAATTAGCCAGTTTTCTATAAAAAGACGTCTTTGTTTTTTCGTCTTCTATATAGCTTTTAGGAATATAAGCGGACAAATTAGTCTTAACTTCGGGATTAATCTGCGCCGGCAATATTATACCGCGCATTTTTTCAATTTCTTCCTTTAGCATCTGCATGCACATTTCGAGACCGACCGAGTTTATATGTCCCGATTGCGCTCCCCCCAAAATATTTCCCGCTCCCCTTATTTCCAAATCCGCCATGGCAAGCTTAAATCCGGAACTTAATTCGCTGTATTCTTTAACTGCGCTGAGCCTTTTCATCTGTTCAGGACTTATATTTTCGACGGGCGTTCCCGTAACGGCATAGCAATATGCCTGAATATGCGATCTTCCGACCCTCCCCCTTAGCTGATAAAGCTGGCTAAGCCCTAATTTTTCGGCATTATTGATAATAATCGTATTTACGTTAGGATTGTCCAATCCCGATTCTATTATAGCGGTCGAAAGCAGGACGTCGTATCCCTTATCGTAAAAAATATGCATAATGTCCATAATTTTTTCCGGCTCCAGCCTTCCGTAAACTACACCTATCCTTATATCCGGCATAATTTTAGCAAGCCTGTCCCGAACGGAATCTAAATGGGATATCCGGTTATCGATAAAATAAACCTGCCCCCCTCTGCTTATTTCGTTAAATACCGCTTTCTTTATTATCTCTTCATCGTAGTTTACTATTTCCGTTATAACGTTTTTTCTTCCCGACGGAGGCGTGCTTATAATACTTAAGTCTCTAATTCCCGACATAGACATATAAAGAGTCCTCGGAATAGGCGTTGCGCTCATAGCCAAAACGTCTATAGAATATCTTAATTTTTTTATTTTTTCTTTCTGCATTGCGCCGAATTTTTGCTCTTCGTCGATAATCAGAAGTCCTAAATCTTTATATTCTATTTTTTCCGACAGCAGTTTATGCGTACCGATTATTATATCTATCTCTCCGCTTTTAATTCCTTTAACGATTTCTTTTTCTTCGTTCTTCTTGACGAATCTTGAGATATGCGCAATTTTAACGGGATACCTATCAAATCTTTTGTTAAAATTTCGGTAATGCTGGTCAACTAAAATAGTGGTGGGGGCTATCAATGCAACCTGCTTGCCGTCCATAGCCGCTTTGAAGGCCGCTCTTATGGCCACCTCCGTTTTGCCGAATCCGACGTCTCCGCATATAAGCCTGTCCATAGGCTTATTGCTCTGCATATCCAGCAAAACTTCTTTAATGGCTCTTGCCTGGTCTTCCGTTTCTTCAAATTCAAAATTTTCCGCAAATTCCCGATATTCTTCATCTTCGGGAGAAAACGCAAACCCTCTGTCCGTCATTCGCTTTGCGTAAAGAACTTTTAAATCTTCCGCAATTTCTTCTATTTTCTTTTTTGCTTTAGCCTTGGCTTTTTCCCACGATTGATTGCCGAGCCTGTTTAAAACCGGCGCATTATCTTCGGAAGAAGATATATACTTATGCAAAAGATAAATTTTTTCCGACGGAACGAACAGTTTATCCCCTCCTTCAAAAATAAGGGTAAAATAGTCTGACGATATTCCGTTGAGCGTAATATTTCTAATTTCGGCAAACCGCGCAATTCCGAACTCGTCGTGGACTACGTAATCTCCGGGGTTCAGCTCTTCTATGCTTTTAAAATAATCTAATCCCGAAGTCTTTAAACGGCTCGAACTTTCTGAAACGATATCTAAATGTTCCCTGAAAAGCTCTTCTCCTTTAATTAAAAAAAGTTTGTCTTTTTTGGATATAAAACCTGATGAAACGTTGCCGTTAAGAATTTTAAATAAACCGTTTTGTATTTCTTCTTCGCTTAATCCTATAGAAGCAAAAATATTTTTAAGTCTTTCCCTGTGGATTTCGTTCTTGGAAACGACCGTTACGCTGTATTCTTTTTTAATAAGATTGATGATTATTTTTCTTATTAAAGTAAGATTTAACTTGCCGTTTTCATATTTTAATTTTTCGATAAAACGTGTATTTGCCGATTTTATCTCGAAAAATTTTTCCCCTATGTTATTTCCGTTATCGTTTTTAATTCCTTGATATATAGAGGATTTTTTGATATTAAAATAATAAAATTTATTTAAATTATTTAAAATCCTGTTAAAATTATTTTTATTTTCCGGATCGCGGTTTAAAAAATCAAAAAGTTCGGTTTGGGGTTCTTCTATATATAAAACCGGATTAGGAACGGATTCCGATATATTTAAAGTTTTGGGATAATAATTGGATTTTACCGGAAATACGGTAAATGCGTCTATGCTTTTAATGCTTAGCTGGGTATTGATATCGAAATACCGCAAATCTTCTACGGTTTCGTCAAAAAAATCTATTCTTACCGGATAAGGAGAATCCGAATTGCTTATGTCTATTATTTCCCCTCTTACGGCAAATTCGTTTTCGTTTTCTATAGCGTTCGTTCTTTCATAGCCGTACGAAACAAGAGTTTCTATAAGATCGTCGCGCGAAAAATTCAAACCCTTTCTTATATGGATAAATGAGTTAAGAAGGCTGTCCGGCTCCGGCACTTTAGAGAAAAAAGAAAGGGGCGTCGCAACTATGGCGGCGGAGCCGGTTTGCCTTAAATCGTACAAAAGGCTTACGGGGATTATTTCTTCGCAGAAAAATATTTTCTTTGAAGAAAAAAACGACAAGTTGCCGTATAAACCTTTAGCGGAGGCGTAATTATCGCATAAAAAAATAAATATTCCTTTCTCTTTTTCTATAAACGAAGCGGCGTCTAAAGAAAAAACGGCAAGCGTTTTTAAATCTATGGATTCCAAATTGATTCTTTAAGATTTTACCTCTTTAATCGAAGCCTGAGCGGCGGAAATTATTGCAACCGGAACCCTGTAAGGCGAACAGCTGACGTAATTAAGATTTATGCTATGACAAAATTCTATCGAGCTTGGGTCGCCTCCGTGTTCTCCGCATATGCCTAGTTTTATATCCTTTCTCGTTTCCTTACCCTTACGTACGGCAATTTTCATTAATTCGCCTACGCCGCTTCTGTCAAGCTCCATAAACGGGTCCGTCTTAAGAATATTTTTGTTAAGATAATCCGGCAAAAATGAGCCTATATCGTCCCTTGAAAACCCGAAAGTAGTCTGCGTAAGATCGTTTGTACCGAACGAAAAAAATTCTGCATCGTTCGCTATTTCGTCTGCCACCATACATGCTCTTGGAAGTTCTATCATAGTCCCGACTAAGTAGTCGAGTTTAATACCGTATTTATTCATAACTTCCGCAGCTTTTTTATCGACCAATTCCTTTAACAATCTTATCTCTTCATAAATTCCTACGACCGGAATCATAATTTCGGGAGTAATCTTGTTGCCGTTTTTATGAAATTCGCACGCGGCTTCCATAATTGCCTGAACCTGCATTTCATATATTTCGGGATAGCTTACTCCAAGACGGCAGCCTCTGTGTCCAAGCATCGGATTGACTTCGTGCAGGGAGGCCGTCTTTGCGCTGAGCCTCTCGTATGAAATACCCATAATTTCGGATAGCTCTCTTATATCTTTTTCCGTTTTAGGAAGAAATTCGTGCAGCGGCGGGTCAAGAAGCCTTATATTTACCGAGTAGCCCTTCATCTCTTCGTATAATTCGAGAAAGTCCGATTTTTGCATAGGAAGAAGCTTGGCAAGAGCTTTTTGTCTTTCCGCAGGCGTTTCCGAAAGAATCATCTCTCTGACGGCTTTTATTCTGTCGCCTTTGAAGAACATATGCTCCGTCCTGCAAAGTCCGATGCCTTCGGCTCCGTAACTGCGCGCAACTTTTGCATCCTCGGGAGTATCGGCATTCGCCCTGACGTTTAATTTTCTAAACTCGTCGGCATATTTCATTATCGTCCTGAAATCATCGTTTATTTCCGGCGTTATCATTTTTACGTTACCCGAATAAACTTCGCCGTTGGATCCGTTTAGCGTAATAATGTCTCCTCTTTTTATATTCCTGCTTCCGACTGTTATCTCGCCTCTTTTTTCGTTAATTTCCAGAACCGAACAGCCGGTAACGGCGCATTTTCCCATACCTCTTGCAACTACGGCGGCGTGAGAAGTCATACCTCCCCTTGCGGTAAGAATACCTTCTGCTACGCTCATCCCGTGTATGTCTTCCGGAGAAGTCTCCATTCTTACCAATATTACTTTCTTACCCTTTTTAACCTCTTCTTCGGCTTCTTCTGCCGAAAAGACTACTTCGCCGCTTGCCGCGCCCGGCGAAGCCGGCAGCCCTTTGGCGATAACGTCTTTTTTCGCGCTAAGATCTACCGCCGGATACATAAGCTGCGCTATAGAATAGGGATCTATTCTTAAAACGGCCGTTTTTTTATCTATCATACCTTCTTTTACCATATCTACTGCAATTTTAACCGCAGCTTTCGCCGTCCTTTTTCCCGTCCTTACCTGAAGCATATAAAGTATGCCTTCCTGTATCGTAAACTCAAGGTCAAGCATGTCTTTATAATGCTTTTCCAGCCGGTCTGCATATTCCAAAAGGTCTTTATATACTACGGGCATAGCTTTTTCTAAAGAAAGGTCTTCCGGATTTTTCTTAGAAAGTTCGTTTACGGGCTGAGGCGTTCTTATTCCGGCAACGACGTCTTCTCCCTGCGCATTAATAAGATATTCGCCGTAAAAACCGTTTTCTCCGGTAGAAGGATTTCTGGTAAACGCTACTCCGGTTGCGGAAGTTTCCCCCATATTTCCGTAAACCATAGAAACTACGTTTACCGCAGTTCCCCAGTTTTCGGGTATTTTATTGAGTTTTCTGTATGTTATAGCCCTGGGAACGTTCCATGATTCAAAAACGGCAGAAATACCCATCCATAACTGTTCCTCTGGATCGTCGGGAAATTTTATTCCTTTTTCTTTTTCCGCAACTTTTTTAAATTCGACTACGAGATAGCGGAGATCGGCTTCATTTAGTTCGTTGTCGTTTTTCACCGATTTTTCTTTCTTTTTATTTTCTAAAATAGATTCCATAATTCCTGAATCTATTCCAAGAACTACATTTGAAAACATCTGAATAAACCTTCTGTATGTATCGTAAGCGAATCTTTCGTTGCCGGATTTTTCGATAAGGCCTTTAACGGTATTATCGTTTAATCCAAGATTTAAGACCGTATCCATCATTCCAGGCATAGACACCCTTGCGCCGCTTCTTACCGAAACCAACAGCGGATTTTTAGCGTCGCCGAATTTAGACCCCATTGCATCTTCCATTTTTTTTATATTTTCTTTTACTTCGTTTTTTAATTCATCGGGATATTTTTTGCCGTGTTCATAATAATACGTGCAGACTTCAGTGGTAATAGTGAAACCGGCAGGCACTCTTATGCCGAGGTTAGTCATCTCCGCCAGACCGGCTCCTTTTCCGCCAAGCAAATTTTTCATGGAACCGTCGCCGTCCGCCTTTTTGTTACCGAAAAAATAAACGAATTTACCCATAACGCCATCCTCCGAATAAATAAAAATATATTTATATTTTATTAGAACTAAAAAAATAATTATTATAAATCTAAACTTGAAAAATCGCAAAAATTTTTAAGAAGATTTAAAATATTATTTAATAATCCGATCCTGGAATTCTTAATTTCTTCCTGCTCGGCTAAAATCATGACGCCGTCGAAGAAAACATTTACGGGCATGACTAATTTATGCATTTCGCTTAAAACCGTTTTAAAATCGTTTCGCTTAAGCGGTAAAACTATATCTTTGCTTACCTTTTTAAAAACGGAGACAAGCTGTTTTTCTTCATGCAAAGTTAATTTTTCTTCATTAAAAACCATTATGCCGGAAAATTTGTAAGTAATATTGTTAATTCTCTTATATATCTGCGATAGTTCAAAAACCGCTTCGTTTTCTTTATATTTTGATAGAAAATCTATTTTAATAAACTCCGTATAAAAATTTTCGCGAATTAAAGAATTTAATACGGCGGCTATTTCGTCGGATTTATAACCGGAAGTAAGCATAAAATTTTTAAATCTCGTATCGGCAAAATTTATAAAAGCGCTCTTTAATTCATCTTTATTTAATTTTCTATCCTTAAAAAATTCGTTAAAATAAAAGTCGAATGCTTTTATTAAATTAATCTTATATTTTTTATCTAAAATAATTTCTATTATGCCTATCATAGCCCTGCGCAGATAAAAAGGGTCGGATTCTCCGGAAGGAAGTTTTTTTAGCATTACGAAAGCAAAAACGGTATCTAATTTATCCGACAGAGCGCATAAAGCCGATAAATCGTTAGAGGGAAGTATTTTCTTTTTATCGCCGCCGGTTTTAGATGCCGGATAATAATGCTCTTCTATTGCGGTTGATATACACAAGTTTTCTCCGGCCGCCTTAGCGTATATCCTGCCCATTACCCCCTGCATTTCAGGAAACTCGTAAACTGCATGGGTTGCAAGATCGAATTTTAACAAACCGGAGGCCGTTTTAAAATCGGACAAAACTTCACCGCCGATATTGAGTTCCTCTCCTATAAAAAGCCCCAAATTTTTGATGCGCAAAGTTTTATCGAAATATGTCCCTAAACCCTGATAAAACATTATATTTTTAGTTTCTTCGACAAAATCTGCAGGCTTTTTCTTGGTATCTTCGCTGAAAAAAAATTCCGCATCGGCAAGCCTTGCACTGAGAACTCTTGAATAACCCGACTTTATATTTTTTTCTAACGATTCTTTAAACTCATCGATAGGATTGACGTCCGCAATAGCAATAAAATTTGCGATTAGTTTGCCGTTTTTTGAGAGAGGGAAAAAACGCTGATGTTTTTTCATAACGACCGAAAGCAGTTCCTGCGGTATAGAAAGAAATTTTTCGTCAAACCGGCATAATAAAGCATAAGGAGTTTCGGTCAGCCCTACGATTTCGTCTATAAAATCCTCTCCGTATACCGGAATATCTGCACCGACCGTTTTCGATATATTTTTTAATGCAGATTCTATATAATCTTTTCTTTCGGTATTTTTTAATATTATCCCGTTTGCCGATATAATATTAAAATAATTTTGAGCATTATATATTTTTACAGGTTTCTTTTTGTACGATAAAGGCGGGTTAATATATGTGCGGTTAGAGGTTTTAATACTGCCGAAATCAAATGCAGCAGTTTTTTCGTCGAATACCGACGTTATCCATAAAACAGGTCTCGGATAACGTATTTCTTTATCTAACCAGAACATAGTTTTTTTAAAGGGAATTTTCTTTATCAGCAGAGGCATATTTTGTGCGAGTAAATCTTTTAAAAACGCTCCTTTTATTTTCTTTTTGCAGGCGGCGTAAACTCCTTTTTTTTGATTAACCGTATAAATTTTCTTATGGTCGGAAATTCCGGTTTTTTTCATAAATTGCAAAAGAGGTTCCGCCGGAACGCCTCCATGATACGAAATATTAACCGGAGGCCCTATTATTTCTATTTCCCTGTCCGGCGATTTTGCCGGCAGTTCTTTAATAAATAAGACCGTGCGTCTGGGAGTAGCATAAGTTTCGACATGCGGTTTTTCCGCAAGAAAAAGCTCATCGGCGAGAAAATTTTCTACTATTTTTTTTAAAGCCGGCGGTATTTTCCTTACCTCTTCGTATGGAAGCTCGCCCGAACCTATTTCAAGTAAATATTCGCTCAATTTGCAATAACCCGAATTATTATAAATTATTTTAAATTAGGTTTCATGTTTTTATTTTCTTCGTCTTTAGCATAAAATCCGGTATAAAGTTTTGCGCATCCTTCGGCAAGCGTCCTGACTCTCAATATATAATTCATTCTTTCCGATACGCTAATAAGCCCTCTTGCATCAAGCAAATTAAAGGCGTGCGAACACTTCAGACAATATTCGTAAGCAGGCTTGACTAATTCTTTTAGCTGAAAAGAAAGAAGTTTTTTCGATTCGGCTTCATATATATTAAATAAATTATAAAGCGTTTCTGCGGTTGAATATTCAAAATTGTATTTGGAAAATTGGAATTCGTCGTCTTTATGTATGTCGCCGTATTTAAAAGAACCGTTCCATTGCAGGTCGAAAACCGCGTCTTTATTCTGAAGGAACATGGATATTCTCTCCAATCCATAAGTAATTTCTATAGCCGGCTTGGAAAGTTCTATGCCTCCTATCTGCTGAAAATACGTAAACTGCGTAACTTCCATGCCGTCGAGCCAGACTTCCCATCCGAGACCCCATGCGCCGAGAGTAGGCGATTCCCAGTCGTCTTCTACAAACCGGACGTCATGCATAAGAGGGTTAATATCGACGCTCTTTAAACTGTCTAAATATATTTCCTGTATTTTGTCGATATACGGCTGTATGATAACTTGGAACTGATAATATTTTCCCAATCTGTTGGGATTTTGACCGTACCTGCCGTCCGCAGGCCTTCTTGACGGCTGAACGTAAGCGGCTCTCCAATCGGTACAATCCAAACACTTTAGGAACGTATAAGGCGCAAAGGTAGCCGCTCCCGCTTCTAAGTCGTACGGCTGCAAAATTACGCACCCGAAGTCCGACCAGAAGTTCTGAAGATCAAATATTAACTGTTGAAATCCCGACGTTTTAATAGAATTCCCCTTTTTAAACGTAAAATTGAATTAAAATTATACTAAAGGGCTAACATATTTTCAATAGATTTTCTTGCCTTGATTCTTACGTCTTCAGGAATTTTAATAATGTTCTTCATCTGAGCCAATGAATTTATAACATCGTCCAAATGCGTTTTTTTCATATTAGGACAGACTAATCCGTTATTTGAAGGAATAAATACTTTGTCCGGATTTTCTTTCTTCATTTTATACATTATTCCTCTTTCGGTGCCTATAATAAAAAATTTAGCGGACGATTCCCTTACAAATTTATACATGCCGGAAGTGGACGAAACATGGTCGGCAGCGTCGATAGTTTCAGGCGACGATTCCGGATGGGCTACGAACACCGCTCCCGGATATTTTTCTTTAAGAACCCTGATATCTTCCGGCGTAGTTCTTTTATGCGGCGGACAGTAACCAGGCCAGTTTATAACTTCTTTATCGGTAAATCTCTGAACGTAGCTTCCTAAATTTTTATCGGGAACCATTATTACTCTTTTAGAGCTTAACGAGTTAACGACCTTAACGGCGTTAGCCGACGTACAGCAAATATCGGAAACGGCTTTACATTCTGCAGACGTGTTTACGTAGGCTACGACCGGAGCATCGGGATAATCTTTTTTTAAGTTAATAATATCTTGGGCGGTTATCATGTCAACCATTGGACAGCCTGCATTTTCATTCGGAAGAATGACGGTTTTTTCCGGATTCATAATAGCCGCGCTTTCCGCCATAAACCTTACGCCGCAAAAAACTATAATATCTGCATCGGTTTTATTAGCTTTTATGGAAAGCTCAAGCGAATCCCCCTGAAAATCGGCAATTTCCTGTATCTCGTCCCTCTGATAGTTATGGGCAAGCAATATTGCATTTTTTTTTCTTAAAAGTTCTTTTAAGAACTTTTGTTTATATTTTATCGAATTATAATTTTCTTCTTTATTTTCGCCGCTATTATTCATATTTGACCTTCTTTAGCTTTTTGAACTGCCTATCATTTTTAACTTGTTTATAACATTATAACATAATATAATCTAAAGTTAAAAATCAATTCGTCAAGTTGTGACAGGGACAGAATTAAATTCTGTCCCTGTATTTAAAAAAAGGAACTAAATTATGGATTTAAAAACCGATAATTCGGCGATAGCCGACGAATCCAAATATAAATACAAAAGAATATTGACCGGAGACAGGCCTACCGGACCGCTTCATCTTGGGCATTACGCAGGTTCTTTGAAAAACAGGATAAGGCTTCAGGACAAATATGAAACTTTTATTTTAATAGCGGACGTTCAGGCGCTGACGACAAATTTCGAACATCCCGAAAAACTTAAAGAGAATATCTTCCTTGTCGCTTTAGATTATCTTTCCGCTGGAATAGACCCGAAAATATCGACTATAGCGATACAGTCTATGATACCAGAAATTTCGGAACTGACGACTTTTTTTTCAATGCTAATTTCGGTAAATCCCTTAAGGCATAATCCCACTATTAAAACCGAAGCTAAAGAAAGGGGCTATAAAGAATTAACTTACGGATTTCTCGGCTATCCGGTAAGCCAGACCGCAGATATTGCAGTTTTTAAAGCAGACTTGGTGCCGGTGGGCATAGATCAGCTCCCTCATATCGAGATAGCAAGAAAAATAGTGAGAAAGTTTAACGAATTATATTGCGGCAAACTTATAGAGCCTTCCGCCCTTATCGGCGAGTCCCCTAAACTAGTCGGACTCGACGGAAATTTAAAAATGAGCAAATCATACGGAAACGCCGTAAATCTTTCGGATGATTTCGATTCCGTAAAAAATAAAATTAAATCGGCGCTGACTGACAAAAATAGAATTCATCCTACGGACAAAGGGAATCCCGACATATGCACTATATACTCTTACCACAAGGCTTTTTCCGGCGGCGATTTAATTAAAGAAACCGAATATAACTGCAAAAACGGAAAAATAGGCTGCGTAAAATGCAAGGAAAATCTGTTTGGAGTTATTAAAACTTTATTAGAACCGATGAACGAGCGGAGAAACCATTATCTAAAAAACAAAGATGAAGTATGGGATATACTGTTTGACGGAACTAAAAAATCTCGAATAATCGCTTCCGAAACGATAAAAGAGGTAAAAAATTCAATGGAAATATTGTATAATAAATAAATATTCCGCAAAAAATTTTAAAAAAACGGAGGTAATAAATATTATGGCAAACAAACTTTTTATTATGCTTCAAAACACTTCCCCTTCAAATCCTCATGCTCTCGGAGCGCCTTTTTTCCAAGCGGCGGCGGCGGCGGTAATGGATTACGAAGTAGAAATGGTGCTTACGGCGGATGCCGGTCTTTTAATGAAAAAAGGCGTTGCGGAGAATCTCAGGGCGAAAGAAGGCAGTCCTAAATCTATATACGATTTTATTAAAGACGCCTATAATGCGGGAGTCGTTTTTAAAGTATGCACTCCTGCATTAGAATTAAACGACTTCACTAAAGAAGATTTAATAGAAGAATGCAGCGGCGTAGTAGGCGGAGCATACGTAGTTCAAATGGTTATGGACGACAACGTTAAAACCCTGTCATACTAATACCGACTATTTATGTAAGAAAAACAGAAAAAGATTTATTTATTCTCTTGCTCCCGACTGCGTTTGCTTGTTTTAGCAGGACAATAATAGTGCTGACACCTTTTTCTGAGCTTTATTAGCAAACGTCGCAGATAAATTCTTCCGCCGCGGTTGCCGCGAGGGCGCCTTCGCCTACCGCGGTAGCAACCTGAAGCAGTTTCTTGGAATGGGCGTCGCCGGCGCAAAATACTCCGGGCATTGAAGTCATAAGCGTGTACGGATCGGTTTTTATAAAACCGCGTTCGTCTTTTTCGATATTTTTAAGGAAAGATGTTTGAGGATTGATGCCTATAAAAATAAAAACTCCTTTAACCGGAACCGTTTTTCTTTCTTTAGTTTTAACGTTTTCTATAGTTATCGATTCTACGGTTTTATCTCCGTTAATAGAAACTGGGATATGCTCTAACTGCATAATTACGTTCTTTGCATTATGAAGTCTTTCCTGAATTATTTTTTCAGCCCTAAATTCTTTTCTTCTGTGGATTAAAGTTACCGATTTAACAATCTTCGTCAAATAGTTAGCCTCTTTTAAAGCGGCATCGCCTCCGCCGACAACGGCTATATCTTGGTCTTTAAAAAAAGGGCCGTCGCAGGTAGCGCAGTATGATACGCCTCTTCCTGTAAACTCCCTTTCACCTGGTATATTAAGTCTTTTAGGCGATGCTCCTACCGTTATTATAACCGTTTTAGCCTGATAATTTTCATTAACGCCCCTTAAGGTTTTATATTCACCGTCGTCGGTTATGTCTTTTATTTCGTCATATATGATTTGCAAGCCCAATCCTTTGGCGTGTTCTTCGAATTTCTGCATTAACTCTACGCCCGAAAGAGAAGGAAATCCAGGATAATTTTCTATATTATCGGTAAGAGCTATCTGTCCGCCTACGGCCATTTTTTCTATCAGGACAATGTTAAGGCGCGCTCTTAAAGCATATATAGCAGCCGAAAGTCCTGCCGGACCGCCGCCGATTATAATTGCATCGTAAATCATCAGAAAACCTCCTTATATTATAAATAATTATTTAAAAATATTAGGAAAAGGTGTCAGATTTTATTTTCCGCTTATGGTAAGGTCAATTAACACATAAAGTTTATTGCGGAAATTAATCTGACACCTTTTCCTTTTTTATTAACGTTTCATTATAATTTAGACATTCTATCGGCAATTTTGAAAATATTTTTATTGTTGTTTTATTAGAAAATGATTAATATAATACATTAAATCATATTGTATTTTTTAAATCAAATAACGAAACAATGAAAAAAACATTGAATCTTCTTCAGCTGACTTTTGCTTCGACGAGCGCAATCATCGGTTCGGGATGGCTTCTGGGCGTTTATATAAGCGCTAAATACGCCGGACCGGCTTCTATTTTTTCATGGTTTATCAGCGGATTTGCCATAATGCTTATAGCTCTCGTTTACAGCGAACTCGGGGCTATGCTTCCTTCGGCTGGCAGTCTTGCAAGATACCCGAAATATACGCACGGGGCATTTCTCGGGTTTATAACAAGCTGGATACTCATTATAGCCGGTGCTGCAGTAAGCACCATAGAAACCGAAGCTACTGTTCAATATCTTAACCGGTATATTCCGGGTCTGTTTGCAAATAGCTCCCCTACGCAGTCAGGGATACTCTTTTCCTTTTTTATTCTTTTAATTTTCTTTATATTAAATTTTTTCGGCGCGAAAATTTTTGCAAAGACAAATACTTTTCTGACTTACTTTAAAATTTTTATCGTCGCAGCCGCCTCTATAGCCCTTATATATGTTTCCGTTAAATCCGGCAATATAAAAAATATTTACGGATACGATTTAATGCCTTACGGATACGACGGCGTTATGAAAAGCATATCTCTTGGAGGGGTTATATTTTCATATCTCGGTTTCAGGCAGGCTATAGACCTTTCCGGCGAAGCTAAAAATCCGGGCAGAGACGTGCCGATAGCTACAATTTTATCAGTTATAATAGGCATTATAATTTATACGCTGCTTTCATTCAGTTTTATTGCAGCCGTTCCCGCCGTTAAAAATAATAATTGGGGCATGCTCAATCTTTCTTCGCCTTTTGTAAATTTATTAAATATATACGGGCTTCCGGCATTTGCCGTTATGGTAATGATAGGCGCGGTTATATCGCCTTTTGCAACGGGGCTGGTGTATATGGGAACGACTTCCAGAATTACTTTTGCTATGTCGAAAATGAAATTTTTGCCGGAAAGTTTTCATAAAAATTTCAACAGATACGGCACCGCCTATATCTCTTTAATTGTAACTTTTATCCTGTCGGCGCTATATCTCCTTCCGTTTCCGAGCTGGCAGTCTTTGGTAGGCGTAATTACCTCCGGAATGGTTTTTACTTATGTTTTAGGACCGATAGGGCTTATGGCGTTCAGGAAATTAGACCCCGAAAGAAAACGCCCTTTTTATCTGCCTTTCGCAAACATTATTTCTTTATCGGCGTTTATAGTGGGAACCCTCATTATTTACTGGTCAACTTTCACAGTCCTGTGGAAATTGGGAATCGGAATATCGGCGGGGATTATACTGTTTATTTTTACAAATTTTAACGGCATTAAAACAAAATTTAAACAGACCGTAATGCCTGGTTTATGGTTTCTTTTTTACATAGCCGCGCTGATAACTATATCTTTTTTCGGCAGTAAAAATTTCGGAGGCGATAATGCCGTTAAATCCCCTTACGACTTAATAATCGTAATATTAACGGCAGTATTATTTTACTTTATAGCAATCAATACCTCCATAAAAAAAGAAGAAATGAAAATGATACTTGAGGAGGAATTCATAGGAGAGGAGTTTGAATAAATTTGTGACAGTGCCAGAATTCAATTCTGGCACTGTAATTATGATTAACTACCGCTTTCGTTCGGTTTATCGTTTTTGTTTTCTTTAACCGGCTTATCGCATCCGTGTTTCCAGTCGCAGTAAGGCAGTCTGCTCGACAAACCGCATTTGCAGTAATATAAAGGCCTTTCCTTTACTTTGGATTTTAATTTCGTTAAATCGACTTTATCCACTTTTTTCATTTTTAAAAATTACGCATCTTGTTTTAATTAATTATTAGTATAGAGTATAGCAAATCTTGCTAAAAAAAGAAAATATGAAAATATCATACTTTAAATTTTTAATAGAAGCTATCTATAACTAATATAAGTAAAAAAACAGCCTCCTATCGTATTGGTTTTCCAATACGATAGGAGGCTGTTTTTTTAATGAAATATATTTCTTTTTTTATTTCTTATTTCAGCGACTTGAGATATCTTGCTATCGTGTTAAGCTGCGAGGCTGAAATATGCTTAAATCCCGGCATTATTACAAGATAAGTGTGGCCGTTGATTGTTGCAGGAACACCATATGTGAAATGAACCTTAGGATCTACTATCTGAGATTCAATCCATGATAGGCTTTTTGTCTTTCCGATATGAGAAAGATCTGGACCGACCTTTTCGCCTATACCTTCTATGCGATGGCAGGCGATACAATTATCTTTTTCAAAAAGCCTCATTCCCTCGGGAGGTCTTTTATAGCTTAAATTTGGCCTTACGGACGGAAAAGTCTTAATATATTCTGCCAGCTTATTTACGGCCGAATCAGGAATAGTCTTAACACCGGGCATTCTAACAAGATAAACTTTACCGTTTATTTTTGCTTTAGCCCCCCTTATAAAATGACTGCCTGGATGAAATATTTGCGCCTTAATCCATGCAAGACTTTTAGTCTTTCCAATGTTTGAAAGGTCGGGACCTACCGTTCCGCCTTCATGCCCGATGGTATGGCAATCGATGCAGTAATATTTTTTAAAAAGTTTTGGCCCCGATGCCGCTGCAAAAGCAGAATTTGATGAAAATAAAAAAATAATCGCAAAACAAAAAGTTGCGATAAAAAAATACTTCTTCATTTTTTGTTCCTCCTTAATTTTTTACGAACAAAATAATTATTTTAATTTACACACTTTTACATAGAATTATACCATAATATTTTAATAAAAAATTTATAATGCTTAATTCATTTCTTAATTCTCATTATCAATATATAGCAAATTAAAGAAGAGGCAATTAGAATAGCCGGTATGAAACTGCGGTAGCTTTCGTACAGCAGCCCCGCTATGCTTCCGCCTACGAAACTTCCCGAAAATTGCAGCGTATTGTAAACTCCCATAGAAGTGCCTACGAAAGACTTGTCCGACGAAGACGACACTAAAGAAGGCATTACGGGTTCGGTAATGGAAAAACCGGTAAAAAACAAAATTCCGCCGATTATAATTACCGGCAGAGCATAACCTTTAGGATCGGAAAACATAAAAATGCTTGAAACAGCCATTAATAAAAAACTTAACTTCAAAAGATGGACTTCATAGCCCATATCGGCTTTTTTTGAAGCTTTCATCATAGCAAAAAGAGAAAATAGGACCATAGGGATTAGAACTTTATAATAATATCCGGTTCCCAATTCATGCTTGACTATTAAAGGCAGACCGAAAAAGAAAACCGTCATAAAAAAAGATAACAGGAAACCTTGAACGGAAAGATTTGCAAGCGTTTTGTTTTTCAAAACGGCAACGGCGTCCTTAAGCGAAATTTCTATTTCTTTCAGCATTTCTTTGCTCTTCGGCTCCTCTACCAGAACTATAATTAAAAAGGCGGAAATAATGCCGAGTATGCCTGAAATATAAAATAAAAAAGGATAGCCGAAATAGTAAGAAAGCAGGGGACCCATTACGATACCTACTACAAAACTTAGTCCTATAGGAATGCCGAGAAATGCCATAGCTTTTGTCCTGTCGCTCTCGGAAACGGTATCGGAAACCAAAGCGAACGCCACGGAGCTTTCGGCGGCTACGCCTTGAAGAAACCTGAGTAATATAAGTTCGTAAATATTGTCTGAAAAACCTATTATAAAAGTAAATATGCCGAATAAAAGCATGCCAAAAAACAGCACGTTTTTTCTTCCTATCTTATCGGAAATATAACCGAACGGAATCTGGAAAATAGCCCTCGATAAGCCGTAAATACCGAATGCAATTCCGATTAAAATAAAACTTGACGTAAATTTTTCGGCGAACAGCACGAAAACCGGCAAAACAAGAAATACCGCAAGCATTCTTAATCCTACTACGGAACTCATTGCCGCAATAGTCTTTTTCTGTTTTTTGTTAAAAGCCATCCTCTATTCTCCTGAAATATTTAAACTCTTTATCGTAAAATCGTTTCCCTGCCGATACTCTGGATGAGCCGTCTAAATAACGACGGCTATGAAGTCCTGCCTTTTTATATATAAATCACTTTCCTGCCCTTATCTGACGCGACTGATAGCTTCTTATAGCCCTTAAAAAATCTATTTCCCTGAACTCCGGCCAATATGCATCGCAGAAATAGAACTCGGAATATGCGCTCTGCCAAAGCAGAAAGCCGGATAATCTAATTTCTCCGCTAGTCCTTATAATTAAATCGGGGTCGGGGGAGCCTTTTGCATAAAGATATTTGGAAATATTTTCAACGGTAATAATATTAGACAGGTAGTCGTAATCGTCGGCAAAACCGGTAGAAGACTGCCCGCCGGTAATTTCCGGCAGAGACGGACTTTCTTGCGAAATTCCCTTTTTATTTCTTTCCCGACCTTCGCATAAATGGCTTGTTTTATTAATTATATAAATGTTATCCGAAATAAAATTTATTATAGCATCGCATATTTCCTGCCTTCCTCCGTATCCGACGGCTATATAAAGTTTCAGGTTGGAATAATCTTTCGTTTTATTTTCGAGCCTGCCGATAACTTCTATCAAATCTTCGGACAACAGTTCTCTTTTGCCGATAACCGAAACTCTTATTTTATTGTCGTTGATAAATTTTGAATTTATATAAGATTCAAGCTGATTTTTAATGATACGCATTAAACTGTCGATTTCGGAGCGGCTTCTTTTAAAATTATCCGTAGAAAAAGCCCATACGGTAACGACTTTGATTTTTAGGTCTAAACACCAGGAAAGAACTTCGTAAAGTTTATCGGCGCCTTTTCTATGCCCCCTGCTTGTATCGTCAAAACCGCATTTCTTAGCGTATCTCCGGTTGCCGTCCAATATTATTCCTATGTGCTGAGGGATTTTATTCTTTAATATCTCTCTTTCTAACTTTTTTTTATAATAAAAATATACTAATTTTTTTACGAACATTTTATTTATATGCTATAATCTTTTTAATTAATTTTAATTTTAATATAACATATTTTGACTATTTTTTAAAATTTAAGCGTGCCTTATAAAAAAGTAAACGATATAGATATTTTTTATATTTTTCATGAAGCGCCGATTGCTAAAGATAAAAACGCCGAAAACAGATGCATAGTTCTGATTCACGGCGCCGGCGGAAATCATCTTTCGATGCTTTCTATTTTTAATTATATAAAAAAACGCTTCGGCAAAACTTTTAATATTTTAGTTCCGGATTTGCCTTTTCATTTCAGGTCTTTTTCGGCTGCCGCCAATTCTAACGATAACAAGCCGAATTTTATAATGCCTGAAAGCGGCGGCATATCTTTTTATGCAAAATCTATAAATTCGATAACCGAAGAAGTTATGGAAAAAGGCGCTAAAATAACCTTAATAGGCCATTCTATGGGGGCGCAGGTATGCTTAAAATACGCGGCTTTATTTCCGGAAAATACCGAAAAAGTTATGCTTATAGCCGGATGCCGCGATACGGGCATCAGCGATAGTTTCATTAAAAGTTTAGAAAATTCTTTCGACAGAACAATTACGCTTTTCTTAAAAGATGCTCTCGGCTCAAGAGATAAAAATATTTTAAAAAAAGCTTTAGCCGATATAAAAAGAACTCCGGATACGGCGGTCGTTAACGACTTTAAATATTCTCAAGATTACGGTAAAAGCCGAAACTATGAAAAAGACTTAGAATTTATTAACGATAATTTTAAAAAAATTCTTTTTTATTTTGTTTACTCGGAAAAAGACTTAATAATAAAACAAAAATGCGTTAAAGATTTATCTAAAAAAATAATAAACTCCTTTATTAATAACATTCCGGCAAAAAATCATATGGATTTTTTATACGGAAATTATCTTATGGAAAAAGAAATCGATAAATTTTTATTGACATGAACGGTACTAAAATTATAAACTTAAAAATTGAACAAAAAAAAATCCTGCCGTTTTAAACATTTTAATTTTTAATAATTTGGAGAGACAAGGTTAATAATGCGGACATTATGCGAAGAAATTAAAGAATCGGATATCGGCAAAGAGTTTACGTTTAAAGGATGGGTGATGCACTACCGCGATCACGGCGGTTTGATTTTTATCGATTTAAGGGATTATTCGGGAATACTGCAGATAGTTTTCGACGAAAACATTGAAGGCGAATCTTTTAAAACGGCAAAAAAACTTAGAAATGAATATGTAATATCGGTAACCGGAACGATAAGAAAAAGACCGGAAGGAACCGAAAACGATACTTTAAAAACCGGCAGATTGGAACTTATCGCTAAATCGGTAGAAATTCTTAACACCTGCGAAGTTTTGCCTTTTCAAATAGACGAAGAATCTGAAGTCAACGAATTTATAAGGCTTAAATACAGATATTTAGATTTCAGAAGCAAAAGATTAAAAGACAATTTGATTTTTAGGTCTAAATTTACCCATCTCATAAGAGAATTTCTTAACGGAAAAGGTTTTTTCGATATAGAAACGCCTTTTTTAACGAAAAGCACGCCTGAAGGATCAAGGGATTTTTTAGTCCCTTCCAGATTAAACAACGGCAGGTTTTTTGCCCTTCCACAGTCGCCTCAATTATTCAAACAGATTTTAATGGTAGGCGGTTTTGAACGGTATTATCAAATAGTTAGATGTTTCAGGGACGAAGATTTAAGGGCGGACAGACAGCCCGAATTCACTCAGCTGGATATGGAAATGTCTTTCGTAGAAAACAAGGACGTTATTTCAATCGCCGAAGAACTGTTCGCTATGCTCTTCGAAAAACTTTTAAACGTTAAAATAGAACGTCCGTTTAAAGTTCTTGATTACGACGAAGCGATGGACAAGTACGGCAGCGACAAACCGGATACCAGATTTGAACTGATTATCCGCAACTTAACCGACGTTTTTGAAAACTCCGCCTTAAACGTTTTTAAAGAAAATATTAAAAACGGAGGCGTTATTAAAGCTGTTTGTCTGCCCGAAGGATCAAATATTCTTTCCAGAAAAGATATAGACGAACTGCTAAATACGGCAAAAGAGTTTGGAGCAAAAGGACTTGCATGGACAAAAGTTTCCGAAAATAATGCTTTGGAAGGAGGGATTTCTAAATTTATATCCGACGGAGAGAGAAGCAGACTGATTGCTGCAACCGGTGCTAAAAACGGCGATATAATATTTTATCAGTCCGATTCAAAAAAAACTGCCGACAACGTACTTGGAAGGCTGAGACTGCACCTTGCTAAAAAATATAATCTTATAAATAAAAACAGACTGGATCTTTTATGGGTCGTCAACTTTCCTTTATTCGAATATTCCGAAGAGGAAAAAAAGATAGTCGCTGTTCATCATCCTTTCACTTCTCCTGCAGTCAAAGATATAGAAAAACTTGAAACAGACCCTTTATCCGTTAAATCGGACAGTTACGATCTCGTGCTTAACGGAGAAGAAATAGGCGGCGGAAGTATCAGGATACACAATTCGAAATTACAGGAAACTATTTTTAAAATTCTTTCTATATCGCCTGAAGACGCTAAAATAAAATTTGGATTTCTTTTAGACGCTCTGCGTTTCGGCGCTCCGCCTCACGGAGGCATTGCTTTTGGATTGGACAGAATATTAATGATACTGAGAAATGAAGAATCTATAAGAGACGTCATAGCTTTCCCGAAAACGCAGAAAGCATACTGCCCTCTTACCGACGCTCCTTCAGGCGTTAATACGATTCAGCTTAGAGAATTAGGAATAAAATTAAACGAAAATATAACGAAAATATAAAATAGAAAAAACAGGGGGCATTAAATTGGAAAAAAAATCTGGTTTTCCTCATCCGTACTTTGAGTCTCATCCGAATT
This sequence comes from bacterium, assembly GCA_021850985.1. GTDB lineage: Bacteria > SZUA-79 > SZUA-79 > Acidulodesulfobacterales > Acidulodesulfobacteraceae > Acidulodesulfobacterium_A. Next base: position 13,759 of record JAJZJX010000014.1, on the reverse strand, counting down.
GGAAATGGTTTATACTTTCAACGGTTCTGGTAGGCGCAACAATGTCTGCTTTAGACGTGAGCATAGTCAACGTCGCTATGCCGACTATGGAAAAAGGCTTTCAAGTAAATATGGCGGTTATAGAATGGGTTGCAATGGCTTATATGCTTACGCTTACCGTTTTTTTGCCTTTATTCGGAAGGCTCGCCGATATGTTCGGAAGAACAAAGATGTATAACACCGGCTTCGTGGTTTTCACCGTAGGTTCGGCTCTTTGCGGCGTAGCGCCTAATGCAAATTTCATTATTTTTTCCCGCGTTCTTCAAGCGGTCGGGGCAGGACTTCTTCAGGCTAACTCCGTTGCGATAATTACTCAAGCTTTTCCTTCTAACGAACTCGGCAAGGCCATAGGACTTCAAGGTTCGGTTCAGGCTATCGCAATGTCGGTAGGTCCTTTTGTAGGCGGTATGATTATTGCGGCCATAGGATGGCGCTGGATATTTTACGTTAACGTGCCTATAGGAATTGCAGGAACGTTTATGGCTTTATTTATACTGCCGTCAAGCAAAGCAAATATGAAGAAAAAGGAGAAAATCGATTACTTCGGAATTTCATTTTTTGCGGCGGGACTTGCATTTCTTGTCCTGGCGGTTAACGAAGGAACGAAATTCGGCTGGTCTTCGCCTATAATAATTACTTATTTCGTCATAGCCGCAGTTTTACTTCCGCTTTTCGTTTATACGGAAATTAAAGTGGAACACCCCATGATAGACTTAAAACTTTTTAAAAAATGGGGATTTTCGGCAGGAAACGTTACCGGCATGCTATCTTATTACGTCTTATTTGCAGTTCTCTTCCTTATGCCTTTTTATCTTGAAAACTTACTTCACTATAACGCTGCGGAAACAGGTTCTCTTTTAACTCCTATACCTCTTTCAATGGCTATAATAGCCCCTTTTGCCGGAGCCATATCGGATAAGGTCGGTTCAAGAATAATGACTACGCTCGGCATGTTCGTATGCGCCGTTGCAACTCTTTTATTGTCGTTTTTAGGAAATTCAGTAAATATTTATATGCTTATTTTCGATTTTATCATTTTAGGTATCGGAATGGGAATATTTACTCCGCCTAACAACAGCGCAATTATGCTTTCCGCTCCTCCCGAAAGGCTCGGCGTCGCCGGAGGAATACTTAATATGATGAGGGCTTTAGGTTTAATATTCGGAGTTGCTTTTTCAGGACTTATAGTTTCATCGACAAAACTTAGCTATGCAAAAGCTAACGGTTTTGCAGTGCTTAAAGATATACCCGAAAAAATCGCCAATATAGGTTTCTTGCACGGATTTACAATCGTTATGTTTACGCTACTCGGCATTAACGTATTTGCTACTATAATGTCCGCAGCAAAGAAAAACGTTAAAATAACAAAAATAGAAGGCGCAGAACCTATCGATTTAATGTAATCTTAATACAATAAATTTATCAAATAAATTTTATGCGTATTTTTAAAAAAAACAATAAATTCCCCGTCAAAAAAGATGGCGGGGAATTTATTTCTGGAATAGAATATATAATAAAAAGAACTTTAAATAACGGAATAAATAATATATTCTTAGAAGATAATATCGCGAAGTCGATGCCTGAAATTCCAGTTGTTCCTCCTTTAAACGTCGAATATAATCTCGATTTTTTATGGACGGAAGTTTATTCCCTTTCCGTCACTAACCGCAGGACTTCGGTCTTTGCTTACGATGTTTCACTCTTCAGCTATGCACATTTAGAAGAATATTTTATTAAAAATGAAGCGCTAAAAGGCGGCACCGTACTGTTTCTTTTTAAAAAGCAGGGATTAAAAAAATTCTCTTTTGATTTTAAAAGCGTTTTACCGGTTTATAACTATTATAAAATTTCAAATTTTATCGATTATATTCCATATTATTTTGAACTGTCGGAAAAACTAAAACTTCCGGTCATTGTTTATCTGAACGATTCCGTAATGAACGAATATATTCTTGAAGAAAAAAAAGAATATACCGAAAGAACGGCTTCAAGGCCGGATTTTACCCTAAAAAATCTTACGGACGCACATCCTAAAAGTACCGGTGACGAAAAAGGACTTCTTCAAAATATGCAATCGTTTAAAAATACCGGAAAACATATAGAATTTTTTAAAAAAAGCTCGGAAAATTCAGCTGAAAATAACCTTATTTTTACCGATGCAAAAAATTTTCACCGTATAAAAGAAAATAAAAAATTCTATGAAAATTCGGATATTATTTTGTTTTATCTGCTTAATCCGATAAGCCATTTCGATTTAAATGAAATTATAGAAGCTAATTGCGGCGGTTTTTATAAAAATATATATATATTCGACTCATATTCGCTGTTAAATGTTCAGCTTATAAATATAATCGGAAACAACAAAAACATAATTAAATATGAACATTTATCGGTCGTAGAGGATAAAAACAATAGCGGAATAGAATTGGGGTTTTGTTCCGACGACTTTGAGATTAAAGACTCAAAAACGCATAAGTCTTTTTGCGTCGGGTGCAATCTGTTTTCTTTATTAACATATCTAGAAAAAAAAATAGGCAATTCGGAAAACGATGTTTTGATAGGAGAAAACGGATGCTTTTCTTTATTGCAATCCAGCGCTTTAAAATTTTCTTTTAACAATATAGCAATAAACGATAATCCTATTTTTTTCTCGTACACGATGAACTCGAAAGATTTAAACAAAAATTTTTATGTTTTTATTTCTTCGCTAAAATTTTACGAAAATATAGATAAATTTCTTAAAATTTATAACGGAGCAAAAACAAACGGCAGAATCTTATTTATAGTGTATAAATCTATACTCGACTATGATTTTAATACGGAAAACTTAATTTTAAATCCTGCTTTAAAATCTATTAAGAAAATTATTATAAAAAAAGGCTCAGGATTTAAGGATTTAAATATAGCATCCGATAGTACGCAGTTAATATTTATAGATAACGATTGTTTTAATAATGCAAAATCCGGACGAGATTTGAATTATAAATCGTATCTCATCATAAACAATGCAGTTTGCAAAAAATTCGACTGCAGGCTTTGCTATCAAAAAACAAAATGTCCGGCTATAAAAATAGATATAAATAAAGATATATTTATAGAACCTGAAATTTGTAATTTCTGCAAATTATGTATCGATATATGTCCGCATAATGCAATTAAATCAAAAAAACGTAAGAAAATTAAAGTAAAAAAATCATTAGAAAGTAAAATTAATTTATAAACCTTTATGGAAAATATTAACTACAATCTTATCCTTAACGGAGCGGACTTTAAAGAAATAAATTATCTCTGCAAATTTCTTTACCGCTCGTTAAAAAATGAAAACTTCAACGTGTCCCTGCTTATCAAACCTGCATCGAATATATCCAATTACAACATGACTTATGCGGTTATAAAGGTAGGTAAATTTGAATCGATAAGCTGCCTGCATAATATCGATGCAATTATAAGCTTAGATTTTCAATCGCTGTTAAACTACTATCCTTTTATGGGCAAAAATACGCTTTTGATTTCGGATTACTCTTCGTTTAACACATGCGATTTCTGGCTGACCGATAATGAAACGACTTCGGAAAAATTAAAAGAAAAAACGGAAAATATTTACAAAATTCCGCTTAAAAATATAATCGATCAGGATTCGATGGGAAAAAACAGAGTGAGCTCTTATATCGCCCTTATAGGAGCATTTATATCGAAAAGCAGTCTTTTAGACCTTGATTCCGTTTTGAGGCAGACGGCTTTGTTTTCCGAAAACGATGCTTTAAAGAAAAATATGATTCAAACTATTTTGAAAGGCTACGATTATGTAACCGAAAATCAAGAAGATTAAGATTAGGCGGAAATGCTTTCGTTTGAAGCAGTTTCGTTATAACATAAACCGCATAAACCGTAAAATTCTAATCCGTAATTGTTAATATAATAATTTTCTTTAAAATTTTCTTTTATCTTTGCGTCAAAAAATCCTCTAAAATCAGATTCGTCTATTTTAACGTCTATTATTCTGCCGCATTTTTCGCATATAGCATGACCGTGCAAAGAAATATCTCCGTCATAATGCACCGAATTCTGCAAGGTTCTTATTTCCTTAACCTCATGTATAGACGACAACAGAGAAAGATTTTTATAAACCGTATTTAGCGAAATCATGGGATATGCTTTTCTAAGTTTATCGTAAACGTCCACCGCCGAAGGATGGCTTTTGGATTCAGAGACTATTTTAATAATTTCAAGTCTTTGAGGCGTAAGACTGTACCCCATTTTTTTTATTTTCGAAACTATATCGTTTAACCGCGAATTAACTTGATGCTTCATTTTATCTCCAAAATATTTTTTATATAATATTCATTATTATATAATATAAAAAAAATGTCAAACGGTTTCCGGTTTTATTTTAAAATCTTTAATGCTGTCGTAAAAAGCTTCCAATCTTGTAACGTAACCTGCATCAGCATTATGTTCGTCGATTTCTATTTCAAGATAAGGCTTGTTTTTCATATATTCCGCAAAGAAAGTTTTTATGAAAGAATCGGGCCCGCATGCATAATTGGTAATATAGACTGCGTTTAATTTAGGATTATCCATGACTATTTTAGCCGCCGACAAAATTTTATGCCCCGAATGCCAGAACATGTTATCGTGTTCTTCATAAATTGAAACGCCCTCGATATCGAGAAAATCCATAGGCATTACGGTTTTGCCGAGAGCAGAAATTTTATGGGATATAGAAAGGTTAATTCCTTCATCCTGTGTATTATAAGGCCTTCCTATAAGTACCGTAATATCGTCGTAATTTTCCAATACTTCCCTGCCTTTAGCTTTTAATCTTTCAAAAAATTGCTTCTGTTTATCAACGGCTCTGTCAAAAGCAGCAATAATTTTATTTTTTGATACTCTGAATTTTTTAAGGTTTTTAAAAAAGTTATCTATCGTCAGGTCGTAATCGTGTTTAACGCCGAACAATCTGACTTCCGGCGAAATAACATGTATTTTGTTGAGCTCAAGCAATGATTTAGCTATATAAGGTACGCCCTGTATATAAGGACACTGATATGTATGTTCTTGGAAATCATGATTTTGTTCCCTATTAACCAAAGCCGGCAGAAAAACAGCGTCTATTTTTTTATCTATTAGATTCTTGACATGGCCGGCTACTACCTTTACCGGAAAACAGGTATCGGTAACGGAAAGCATGTTGGATGAATTTATTATATTTCTATTTGTTTCCGTAGATAAAATAACGTTGAAATCTAAACTGCTAAAAAATTCGTTATAAAAAGGAAAAAGGTCGTAAGTTTCGAGGCACAAAGGGATTCCTATGCGCGGTTTAGAAAAGTCGGATTCGTTAGCGTCGGAATATCCTTCTAACAAAAGTTCCTTTCTGTACTTAAAAAAATTATCTCCTTTTTTAGTTTTAGATTTATCTATTTCAAATATGTCGCATCTTGCTCCGTAATAATGAGGAGGTTCATTTTCAACCGCTACTTTATTAACGTCGCATAAATTCGAACATTTTAAACATTCAAAAGATTCCTGCGTATATTTCCTGTTTCTCAAATCGAAGCCTGCGAACTTAGACTCCGAATTATTTGTAAAAGCTATCAGGGCGCTGCCTATAGCGCCTGTTACTTCGTTATGCCGCGGAACTATTATTCTTTTTCCGAGAAGCGTTTCGAATGCGCTCACTACGGCTTTATTTAAAGCTACTCCTCCTTGAAAAAGTATGTGCGAGCCGACCGGTTTTCCTAAAACTACCTTGTTTAAATAGTTCTCGACTATAGAATAGGCTAATCCGGCAATTAGCTGGTCTTTATTTGCCCCTTTCTGCTGATGCGATACGAGGTCGGATTCCATAAATACCGTGCATCTGTCGCCGAGATTGCAAGAACTGGCGGCGTTAAAGGCTTTATCCGAAAATTCTTTTATAATGTCGATATTAAGTTTTAAAGCCTGTTCTTCCAAGAATGAACCGGTGCCTGCCGCGCATGCTTTATTCATTTCAAAATCGACTACTACTCCGTCTTGAATTCTTATATATTTTGAATCCTGACCGCCTATTTCAAAAACGGTATCAACGTCTTTGTCTATAAATATAGATGCAGCCGCCTGCGCCGTTATTTCATTTTTGACGACGTCTGCACCTACGTAATCTGCTATTAAATAGCGTCCGGAGCCGGTTGTACATACACCTTTTACCGTAACGTCGATATTGAAATTTTTTAGTTCCAGATAAATCTCGTAAAGAGTATCTCTTACGATTTCAATGGGTTTGCCGTTTGTTTTTTTGTATTTTTTAACCAACAGATTTTTGTTTTCGTCTAATAAAACTATGTTAGTAGAAACGGAACCGGTATCTATACCTATATAAACTGGAATATTCCGGCCGGAAAAAGATTTAAGGTAATTTAAAGTATCAATCTCCGCATTATTGAATATTTCATCCGCAGATTGAATTGATTTTAATCTTTCCCTGTATCTGCCCGAAGATTTGTCTTTTTCGATAAATTCCCTTAGAGGCTCTAACCCGTTAAATTTAAAATCTTTTTCATCGCGCGCAATTATAGCTATGCCTATAGCAGGCATAACGGTATGATGTTCGGGTATTATAAGTTCGCCGTCTTTAAGTTCGAGAATATCTTTAAAGGCTCTTATCATGCCTTTGTTAAATGCAACGCCTCCTTGAAAAATGACAGGCTTATCAAATTTTTTGCCCTTCGCTACCGTTCCTATAAAAGTTCTTGCAACCGCATAACAGAGTCCTGCAACGATATCGGATATAGGCGTAGAAACCTGCTGAAGATGTATCATGTCGGATTTTGCGAAGACCGTGCATCTTCCCGCAATCTTAGCCGGATTTTTAGACTCCAACGCCATATCGCCGAATTCGTTTTCTATATTTATATGCAGTCTTTCCGCCTGCTGATCTAGAAAAGAACCGGTGCCTGCCGCGCATAAATCGTTTAAGCCGAAGTCTTCCAAAAATATCTGTCCGGTTTCTTCGTTTTTCCTAAGCATTAAAAATTTGGAATCCTGCCCGCCGATTTCTATTACGGTTTTAACATCCGGATAAAAATATTTTACGGCTTCCGTCTGCGCAACTAATTCGTTTATGTTAGGTATACCCAGAACTTCGCCCAAAGTACGCGAACCGGAACCGGTCGCACCTATTCCGGCAAAAAGATTTTCTGGATATTCGTCAAATATTTTTTTTAAAACGTCATAAGCCTTTTTTATTGATTCACCGTTAGATCTTACGTAATCTTTCTTTATAAGGTTAAGATTATTGTCTAAAATTGCAAATTTAACGGTGGTAGAACCTATATCTATGCCGAGATAAAGCTTTTCTTTTATATTCTTTTCCATTTACCGCCTTCTTCGAATATTTCTTTTTTCCATATAGGAACCGTCTCTTTTATAGCGTCTATTAAAAATTTAGAAGCCAGATAAGAATCCTCCCTGTGCGGACTTGAAACGCCTATGGAGATAGATATTTCTCCTATTTCCATTTTTCCGGTTCTGTGTACGATGCAAACTTTTAATATATTATATTTGTTAAAAGCTTCGTTTATTAATTTTTTTATTTCTTTAACCGCCATTTCTTCATAAGCTTCGTAATAAAGATATTCTACCGGTTTTCCGTCTTCGTTATCTCTTACCGTTCCGTTAAACAAAAGAACCGAACCTGCGGACGGATCTGAAACAAAATCTAAAACTTCATTGCAGTCTATTCTTTCAGCAATTATTTTGATATTAAAATTTGCGTCGTTAATGGAACCGGAAGTAAATACTCCGCCGCTTACCGGCATAATAACAGTAATTTCGTCTCCTTCGGACAATTTTTTTTCGGCATCGGCGTATTCCTGATTAACGGCATACTTCGATACTTGAAGAATATTTTTTACGTCGGGATAGCTTGTTTCCATTATCGAAATAATATCTTTTACCGATGAGCCTTCTTTTACGGTAAAATCTAATAAATTTTTCCCCGTTAATTCTTTTAAAGCGGCAAACAATCTTACTTTTATATTTATCATAGTTATTATTTTAAAGTTATTTTTTAAGAAAGATGTTTAGAAATTTCGTAGTAAAGGTGTCCGATTTCCTTAAGAATTATATTATTCATAGACAATTTTACGGCATTTATAGAACCGGGAACGGAAAAAATTATCTTTCCGTTGTATATTCCTGCGGAAGCGCGGGACATAATTGCGGAAGTACCAATTTCGTTATAGCTTAAACTTCTGAACAGCTCTCCAAAACCATATAATTCCTTATCATATAAATTTTTTAACGTTTCATAGGTTATATCTTTGTAAGAAACTCCTGTTCCGCCGTTTATAATAACACCGTCTGTTTTCAGTTTGTATTCACTGCCGCATACTTTTACGATTAAATCTTCAAGCAAATCTTCGTCGTCTTTTATTAATGAGTAGCCTGATATTTGATGCCCTGCCGATTCAAGAGTTTTTTTTATATAATCTCCGCTTTCGTCTTCGCTTTCTTTTCTTGTATCGCTCAGAGTTACGACATAAACGCTTAACCTTTTGTTTGCGTTAATATTTTTTTTGTGCTCTATATGCCCCATATTAAATAAATTTTAAACTAATAAGCGAAAAATGTCAATTAAACTACAGGGGCAGTATTAAATTCTGTCCCTGTCACAACTTGAAAGGCAGAATTCAATTCTGTCACCGTAACAACTTGGAAAGGATAGGAAAAGGCGTCAGATTAATTTTTTTTGCAAGAAAATTTTATAATATTTGATTTGTTTCGTATGTAAAAAAAATAAAATCTGACACCTTTTCCCACGGCACCGTCAAAATTCGGAAAGGACAGAATTCTTAAAAACAAAGGTGCCGAAAATACAAATATTTAGTATCTTCGGCACTTGTTTACTTATTTTAGATACGGTGCCGGAATTCAATTACGGCACCGTCACAGTTTTAAAAGCTGATTTTATTTATTAAGCGACATCAATTAATACATTCCGCCCATACCGCCGCCCGGCATTCCGCCTGGCATTCCTGCAGCAGGTTTTTCTTCGGGTTTGTCGGCTATCATTGCTTCGGTGGTAAGCATAAGAGATGCGACGCTTGCCGCATTCTGAAGCGCAGTTCTTTCGACTTTCGTCGGATCTATAATACCGGCTTTAATAAGGTCTTCGTATTTATCCGCCGCAGCGTTATATCCGAAAGCCGCTCCGTCATTGTTCAACACTTTGTCTATAACTATAGAACCTTCGACTCCTGCATTTTCCGATATCATTCTTAAAGGCTCCTGAACGGCTCTTTTAATTATTTTAATGCCGGATTCTTCGTCGTGGTTTGCGCCTTTAAGTTTATCTATAGCTTTAGCCGCCCTTAACAGAGCGACGCCGCCCCCTGGAACTATGCCTTCTTCTACGGCAGCTCTCGTAGCGTGTAATGCATCTTCTACTCTGGCTTTCTTTTCTTTCATTTCGGTTTCGGTAGCCGCGCCTACGTTTATTACCGCAACACCGCCGATTAATTTTGCAAGTCTTTCCTGAAGTTTCTCTTTATCGTAATCCGATGTAGATTCTTCAATTTGCGCCCTAATCTGTTTAACTCTTTTTTCTATATCGCCTTTAGAACCTGCTCCGTCGACTATGGTAGTATTATCTTTATCCACGGTAATTCTTTTTGCCTGACCAAGGTCTTTAAGTGTAATGGATTCGAGCTTAACGCCTATATCTTCCGAAATTACTTGACCGCCGGTCAATATGGCTATGTCTTCAAGCATTGCTTTCCTTCTGTCGCCGAAACCGGGAGCTTTAACTGCGCAGCAGTTTAAAGTGCCTCTTAATTTATTAACGACAAGCGTAGCAAGAGCTTCCCCTTCTACTTCTTCCGCTATTATAATAAACGGACGACCAGACTTCGCAATCTGTTCAAGGATCGGCAATAAATCTTTCATTGCGGAGATTTTCTTCTCGTTAATCAAAACATACGGATTGTCGAGAACGCATTCCATTCTTTCCGAATCGGTTACAAAATAAGGAGATAAATAGCCCCTGTCAAACTGCATTCCTTCGACTACTTCAAGAGTAGTCTCCATGCTTTTTGCTTCTTCTACCGTAATAACGCCTTCTTTGCCTACTTTATCCATGGCTTCGGCTATAATAGAACCGATAGTTTCGTCGTTGTTTGCGGATATCGTGCCTACTTGCGCTATTTCTTTCTGATCCTGAATAGGTTTAGATATTTTTTTAAGTTCCTTTACGATTTCTTCTACGGCTTTGTCTATTCCTCTTTTAACATAAATCGGGCTGGCTCCTGCCGTAACGTATTTTACGCCTTCTTTATATATTGCCTGAGCTAAAACCGTTGCAGTAGTCGTTCCGTCTCCCGCTGTATCGGATGTTTTAGAAGCTACTTCTTTTACCATCTGTGCGCCCATATTTTGGAACTTATCCGATAATTCTATCTCTTTGGCTACGGTAACGCCGTCTTTCGTAATCGTGGGCGAACCGAAAGATTTTTCGATTACTACGTTTCTTCCTTTGGGTCCAAGCGTAACTTTAACGGCATCTGCAAGCGCATTGACGCCGGTAAGAATTTCTGCTCTGGCTTCCGCTGAAAATTTTAATTCTTTTGCCATAATTATTCTACTCCTTTAAATTTGAATTTAAATTATTAAATTTTAAAATTGCTTATTTTTCTACAATCGCCAAGATGTCGTCTTCTTTCATAATAAGATATTCCTTGTCGTCGATTTTTACGTCGTTGCCGGAATATTTCGCAAATAAAACGATGTCGCCTACTTTAACGTCCATAGGGATTTTTTTGCCGTCTTCTAAAATTCTGCCGTTTCCCGCAGCGACTACTTTGCCCTGCATAGGCTTTTCTTTTGCGGAATCAGGAATAAATAATCCTCCTTTAGTTTTTTCTTCTTCCTGAAGTCTTTCTACCAAGACTCTGTCTTGCAATGGTTTAACTTTCATAAACTTCTTCTCCTTATTTAAATTTAGTTTAATTAAATTTGATTTAATCTCATAAATATAATTAAAATTTTTAGCACTTATTGGCTTTGAGTGCTAACCTTTTTAATATACACTTATGCTTTTAAAAAAACAATATCGTAAATCTTTTAATATTTTGAGATATTTTTAAGTTATTTAATATATACTGATATATAATTATTATTTTCTTTATTTTATATAATTTTTTGCAATTTTATAAAGTATTACGAGTGTTTTTAAATTTATTTTTTTATTTTATCGTTAATTTAAAAGTGATATAATTGAATTAAATGGAAAAATATATTCTTGAAATAAACTGCTTAACAAAAAATTTTAATCGTTTAAGGGCTCTTAGCGAGGTTAGTTTTAAAATTAGACGCGGCGATTTTTTTGGATTAATAGGTCCTAACGGTGCCGGAAAATCCACTCTCTTAAAAATTCTATACGGAATAGTAATTCCGGATTCAGGGAATATTTTTATTAACGGACTGGATCTTCCGTCTAATTATAAAAAAATTAAGTACTCTCTCGGAATAGTTCCTCAGGAAGACAATTTAGACGAAGATCTTTCAGTTTACGATAATCTTATTGTATATTCAAAATATTTCGGAATTAAGGGCGGAGAATCCCGCAGGCGGGCAAACGAACTTCTCAATTTTTTCGATATGGGCGAAAAAAAATATTCTAAGGTTTCGGAACTCTCCGGCGGATTAAAAAGAAGGCTTATGATAGCCAGAGCATTAATCAATAATCCCTCTTTAATTATTCTGGACGAGCCTACAAGCGGGTTAGATCCGGAATACAGGCAAAATATATGGGAGAAGCTCAAAGCGTTGAACAGAAACGGCGTTACCATTCTGATGTCCACTCATTATATGGAAGAAGCCGAACGTCTTTTTAATAAAATCATAATTTTAAATCACGGCAATCTTATTTTTAACGGAACAATAAGCGAGATTACTTTGAATAAAAAATCTTTAGAAGATATTTTTATCGACATCGCAAAAAACTAAATTATCATCAACTTTATATTTAATAAATGGAATTTCTAAAAAAAATAAAAATAACAAATTCAAATTTAAGCAAAAGTTTATTTACGGTTTTTTACCGCAACTATTTAGTCTGGCTAAAGTATTACAAGCCAGGTATAATAGGGGACATTCTCGAACCGCTTTTATACCTTGCGGCTTTAGGATTAGGGATCGGCAGGTTTATCCATAATATAAACGGAATATCTTACGTTAAGTATATAGTTCCCGGAATAATTGCCTCTTCTTCTATGTATGCGGCGGCATTCGAATCAACTTTCGGCGCATATACGAGAATGGTTACGAACGGTATTTATCAGGCAATTTTACTTACTCCGATAGGCATAGAAGACATAGTTTCCGGCGAAATTCTTTGGGGAACGGCAAAAGCTTTTATGAGCGGAACCGCCGTATTGGTAATCGGAGCGGTTTTCGGCTGGATAATATCTCCTGCGGCTATTATTATACCCGTAGTCATAGTTCTAAACGGTGTATTGTTTTCTTCGCTATCGGTGCTTATAACGTCGTTTTCGCCGTCGTATGACTTCTTTTCCTATTATTTTACCATCGCAATATCTACTATGTTCTTATTCTCCGGCGTATTTTATCCGGTTTCTTCCCTGCCTTATTTAATCAGATATTTCGTTTATATTATGCCGCTATACTACACCGTGAGCATAATGAGAATGCTTGACGAAGGCAAAATCCATCCGGTTTTGTTATTTTCTTATTTGTCGGTAATTATATTATTTGCGCTAATATTTTTTTATGCGTCGGTTTATTTTATAAAAAAAAGGGTTATAAAATAAATTTTAAAGTTTCGGCAAGGTTATGCCGACCTGAGACTGATATTTGCCTTTTTTGTCTTTATAAGACACTCTGGGTTCTTCGCCTTCAAAAAAAAGAACCTGGGCAATACCTTCATTGGCGTAAATTTTAGCGGGAAGCGGCGTGGTGTTGGATATCTCCAAAGTAACATATCCTTCCCATTCCGGTTCGAACGGCGTAACATTAACTACTATACCGCATCTGGCATATGTAGATTTTCCGAGACATATGGTAACCACGTTTCTGGGTATTTTAAAATATTCGACCGATCTGCCGAGCGCAAAAGAATTAGGCGGAACTATGCAGACGTCCGATACTAAATCTATAAAAGACTTTGAATCGAAGTTTTTAGGATCGACTACGGTATTATTAATGTTAGTAAATATTTTAAATTCGTTAGATATCCGCAAATCGTAACCGAAAGAGGAAACGCCGTAGGATATAACTCCGTTTCTAACCTGAGAGTTTTCAAAAGGGCTTATCATACCTTCTTTGGCCTTTTCTTCGATCCATTTGTCGTTTTTAATCATATATTAAAATATTTTTTATAAATTATTTATGTTAATTTATAAATTAAAGTTTAAAATAAAATCGGTTATTTCGTCCGGATCATCCATGATTTTAATTATATCAAAATCTTTCGCGGAAATATAAGATTTTTTTAAAGTATTGCTTTTAATCCAGTCTATTAATCCATTCCAATAGTCCGAGCCGTATAAAATTACCGGAAAAGGTTTTGTTTTACCAGTCTGAATCAATTCCACGGTTTCAAAAAGTTCGTCTAAAGTTCCGAAACCTCCGGGCATCATAATATATGCGGAAGCATATCTTACAAGCATAACTTTTCTTACGAAAAAATATTTAAACTCTAAAGTTACGTCGGCAAATT
>JAJZJX010000043.1 GCA_021850985.1 bacterium | reverse complement strand
TTAAAACTAAAAGGTTTGAGATATTAAAAAGATATTTGCCGGTAGAATATACTTTTATTTTATCAGGTCTTCCGGCGCCGAATACGCCTTTGGAATACTGGAGCCAGTTTTACCTTATGGACGGCGGTAAAACCTTAGGCGTAAACTACTGGCAGTTTTTAAATAAGCACGCATATAAAACAAAATTCGACTGGTTTATAACGAAAGACGGAGCGAGGGCTATAAAAGAAAAAGTAGTAGCTAAATCCATTAGGTTTGAATCGGAAGACTGCGTAGATTTACCGGAGAACATAACGTTGTGGAGAGAGGTTGAATTAGACCCTGAGCATTTAAGAAATTACGACAAAATAGAAAACGAGACGTCGGCGCAGATAGAAAGCGCAAACATCAATACTGAAGCGTCCGCTAAGACTTCTAAGCTTTGGCAAGCGGCAAGCGGCTACGTTTACGACGATACAGGGCGCTCTATTTCTTTAACTAAAAACAATAAAAAGATAGAAGCCTTAAAAGAAATCATCGAAGAGGAGTTCGGCAGAGAGCGGGTTATCGTTTTTGCTTACTTCAAAAATCACATGGAAGAAATAATTAAAGCCTTTAACGGATATTTTTCTATAGCGGCCGCTTACGGCGGACAAAATTCGGGGAAGTCTATCGACGATTTTAAATCCGGCAAGGTTCAAATTCTTCTGGCTAATCCGGTTACCGTCGGGACGGGATTAAATCTAACGGTTTCTAAAGGTATTATTTGGTTTTCTCCGGTTTGGGATTACGAGATTTTCGATCAGGCAAGAAAGAGGGTCCAGAGGATAGGATTAAAACATAAATCCTTAGAGGTCTTTATGCACGCAAAAGATACGATAGAATATTCGATGTATTGGGGACTTAGACATAAAAAAGACATGAGTTCTATTATTTTAAAAAGCATAAAGGAAAAGAATAAACGTAAGAAAATGGAAGGGATTTATTAATGTCATACATAGACGTAGCGGAAAGATATTTAAAACTAAAAAAGCAGGGTAAAAACTATTTTGCGTTATGCCCGTTCCACGAGGAAAAAACACCTTCTTTTTCGATAAATCCCGATAACGGTTTGTGGTATTGCTGGGGTTGCGGACATAAAGGAAATATTTACCATTTAATAGAAAAAATGGAATCGGTTAATTTTCCGGAAGCGGTAGAAATCGCAAAAGGCTACGGGGTAGAGCCGCCCGATAATTTTAAAGAAAAACCGGCTCTTAAAAATAATAAAGAAGATGTTGTCCGATTTGCGGACAAAAAAGACGATGCCGCTTTTAAAGCGGATAACGAGGTAAATTATATGGAAACGGAAAACGAAAAAGAACCGGATTACGAAAACCCCGAAGCGGAAGACTATAATCCTGAAGCAGACGGAATGGAAGAAGCTCTGACGCCGCCCCCCGCCCCCGTTCGCAATACGGACAAACCGGACAAACCGGTTAAAGCGCCGGTTAAAAAACAGGCAGCCCCGCCTATGGATAAAGAGTTCGATAAAAAAACGGCCGTTTATATTTACGACGACGAAAGCGGGAAAATTTTATACGAAAAAGAACGCTGGGAACGTTTTAAGGGCGAAGATCGTGTTTCAAAGAAGTTCTTATTCTATCACTACGAAGGCGCAAAAAGGCTTACGGGCAAAGGAAACGCAAAGCTGATACTTTATAATTTAAAAGACGTTCTTTTAGCTGAAAACGTCTATATTTGCGAAGGGGAAAAGGACTGCGACAGTTTAAAGGCGGTTTGGCCGGATAAAAACGTTGCTTTTACGACTAACGCTACCGGGGCGGAAAGCTGGGAAGATTCTTACAATATTTACTTTAAAGGTAAAAATATAACGGTATTCGAAGACAACGACGAGGCCGGAAGAAAAAGAACGGATAAGCTGACTTCGGCGTTAAGCAAGGTTGCTAAAAGTTTCAAGGTAGTCAAATTCGATGAATTGGAAGAACACGGCGACGTAAGCGACTACCTAAAAGACCACGATTTAGACGAACTAATGGAGAGGATAGGAGAGGAAGAACGCACCGCGGACAAAACGGAATTAACGGTATTTGAAGCAAGAGAAATGAAGGCTTTTTTTGATAAAACCGATTATTTATTTCCTGACTTTATGCCGCTAAGAAAGGGAGATATCAATACCGTTTCCGGCGCCACGCTTGAATTTTTAATTTACATGGCGCTTTTAATGTCTAAAAAAATCAACGCGGTTTTCTTATCGAATTATAATTTGGATTCTTTATTTCCGCATTTTGCAAACGTCGCAAAAAGAATGTCTCAAAAAGACAGAGTTAATATTAAAGATATTAAAGCGGGAAATTTAACCGCTGAAATTGGCGAGGCGGATATTATAATTTCGACGGCTTATACAGAAAAAAAAGGCTTCACGGTAATTTGTCCGCAAAACGAAAATATACTGCCGGACTTTTATTTTAAAAACGGAGACGTTTATAACAGGTTTTGGAATAAGGTATTCAGGGTAGAAAATTTAAGGGGAGCGGGGGAGATAAAGTTATCCGTAATGGAAAACGAAAAAAGGGAAAGCAAATCTTTGTTGAGTTCTATTTTTTCAAAAAGCGGTAAATAGGTATGCAGCAGCTTGATTTATTCGGAAAAAAAGAGGAAGAAAAAGAAAACCGCTTTGCGGACAAGATAGAATTATCTGAAGAAGAAAGTCTTGAAATAGCAAGGGAAATATACAAAATTTTTAAAGAAGATATAGAAGAAATAAAGGATACTAAAAACGGAAAGATAATATACAAGAAAGAAAATACCCCGTCCTAAAAGGGCGGGGTAGAGAATTAATTGTTTTTAAAAAACTGTAAAACTGTAAAGTTTGATAATTTTTAAAACTTGTGATATAACTTTTCATATGGTAAATACAATAGAGCAATTAGACGCTACTATAAGCAATGTTAAGAATATCAAAAAGAAACGTATTGTTGATACTGATAGGCGCGCAAATCAACTCAATGGCAAAGATTGGCTCAAAAACTCCATATCGGTATGGAATGACCTATCCAAAAGTAAAGAAGAAAAAATTATTAAACACCCAGCGGCTTTTCCTGAAATGATGGTATCGCGGTTGATTTTGTCATTTCTGAATAAAAAAAATGCCATTATCCTCGATCCGTTTTTGGGCTCCGGCTCAACGTTATCAGCCGCAGTCAAACTTGGACATGATGGTATTGGTTTTGAAATATATAGCGAATATATAATTAAAGCTGAAACAAGGCTTGAACAATTCAAGAAACAATATACAATAATTAATGACAGTGCAATTAATATATGTAAATATGTTAAGCATGAATCTGTTGATATGGTGGTTACTTCTCCGCCCTACTGGAACATTCTAAATCGCAACAGAACGGCGGATTACAAGAATATTCGATTTTACGGAACGGATAATTCTGATTTGGGAAACATCGACGAATATCATGCATTTTTAGATAGCCTTATGGTGATTATGCGTGGCGTTTATACGGTACTCAGACCACGTTCTTATTGTGTGGTTAATGTCATGGATATTCGGATAAAAGATAAACTCTACACTCTTCATTCTGATATTTATACCCGCATGGAGAGTATAGGTTTTCAGCTTGATGATATTATTATATGGGATAGGCGTAGCGAATACAACAATCTCCGTCCACTAGGTTATCCGTATAAATTCAGATTGAACCGTGTACATGAATATTTATTAATTTTTTATAAGGATAAATGATGAGTTTTTCAGATCGTAATAGTAAAGCAGATAAGCTGTTGCGCATTATCTCGGCATATTATTGGAACTCAACAATCATCAAAAATCAATATCGTATTTTCCATGAGCCCTACGGATATGAGACACATATATCAGCGCAAACGCAGAATGTTATAAAACGTATATATACAAAAACAGCAAAGCATATCCGATTTACCCCTGATTATATTATAGGACAATCTGGCGGTAGTATACCCGATCCTGTTATCTTGTTGGAATATAAGGTTACGACCACACCGCGTTATACGTTGCGTGACTTACAATGGGATACAGGACAGATAGAAGCTGATGCTTGGGATAATTATCTAAATCTCTCAAACAGTGGCTTGAAAGTGGCTATTCTTATTTACTGTCCTTATCACTCAAGGCCGTTATTGTGTGATTTTCCAAATAGTAATTGGATTACTAAATATAGAAGTGCCGTCCAGTTGAGTCAAACAGGAAGTAAAACTGATTATTGCAATATTAGTTTACCTCAAATTAGAACTTTTATAGACTTCATGGCGTCAGAATTTGCCATTCCCATTGATGTTTCGAGACCTTTAGTTAAAGTTATACTTGATATTGCAAAAACAGAACAGTTGCTTGCCATTACCCACGCAGATAATAGTAACTATAAAGATAAGATAGTTGGGTTTAATTGGGAACAAATTTGACTATATTTTCCCGTTGAATTAAACTTAAAGCATACAAAAATAGATTGTTTATTGTCCGCATTACGAACGCTATGCAATATAATATTTATTTCTACGAAAAAGCCCTTTAATTATGTTTATTTTTTGACTCTAATTTTTTGCAATTCCGCCCTTTGCGAATCTGAAAATCTTTTGATAGTTATTTCGTCCGTAAAATGCTTAGAAAGCGACGGAAATTTTTTGATTAACGCAATGTCGAATTTCTGCTCCAGTCCCCACAAATTAACAACCCTTTCGTAAAAAGGATACTTTTCGCACAATCTTGAATCGGTTTCCCTGATTGCTTTGATAATTTTGTTCATTTTTCGCCCCCTTTAAAGCGTTTTTTTGTTTTTTGTCTGCAATGCAAAATTAGTTTTGATTAATTATGTTTATTAGTTCCTGACCAAATAAAGCTATGGTTTTCTTTGACAACCCTTTGACTTGCAAAAAGTCTTCAAGAGTCTTAGGCTTAATTTTGGTTATAGTTATAAGATGCGAATTATGAGCGATAAAATATGAAGGATATCCGAAATGATACGCCTTTTGTTCTCTCCATTCTTTTAATTTTCCTAAAAGATTTTCTTCCTCTTCGGTTAAGTCGGTAGTATTAGGGTCGAAGATAATTTTATTTTCCGTTTTTTCCTGTTTTTTTAATTCCCTTTCAAGCTCTTCTATTTTCTCTTTGTCTTCTTCGGAAACCTTTCCTTTGTAAAATACGAAAATAGACCACCTGTCGCCGTTATCAAAAACTTCAGGCTTCAAAGCATGCACGGAATCAAAAAATCTGTTTATTTTTTCTTCGTCTTCTTCTATGTAGTTTTTTCTGATGCTTAAGACTTTTAAATACATAGTTTCAACCCTCTTTTTATGTTATTTTCCGATGCATTGAAAACCGCGCTTGACCGATCCCTTTGGGCACTTTGTTTTAGTTATTTTTACGCATCTTCCGTCTAAATTCATGTCATCGCTGACATATGCTTTATATCCGGAAGGACATGCTTTTTTCGGATGGAACTTTTTCACGCAAGTCCCGCCGCCGAATAAGCTGTAATGACTAAAACCGGCAGGGCATTCAGGGTGAGTTTTTGCTTTACAGTCGACTTTCCATAAATTGCTGTTTGAAGAAACCGCAATAGGTCCTTGTTTACAAGTGTAATTAACCCCTTTGATAACTTTATTTCTATTTGAGTCAAGACATCTTTCTGGAAATTTTTCTATGTTTTCTCTGCCGGTAGGATAACCGTAAATGCATTTTATTTCATTTGCTACGCAAACATCATTTCGACTTAAAGCATTACTATTATAATGATATCCGTGGGGGCATTTTTGAGTTGATACGACCATCGAACACATATTGTTGCCATACCCATACCCAATCATATATAAACCTGGTATTTTTTTATTAACGTTGCAAACATTAATCTTTGATTTTTTCATACATATTAAATGACTCATTCCTGCTATGATTTTGTCATGAATATTGTATCCTTTCGGACAATAAGGAGGTACTATTTTTGGAGGATTAGAAGCGCAACCATAGAGGAAAGTGCTTGATATTGTTATAATTAAAAATAAAAAAAACAGATTTTTAAAATTAATTTTCATTTTTTTTACCCCTATTAATTTTTATCGCTATTGGTATTGATTATCCTGATAAGTTCTTTTCCGTATTTTGCAGTGTTTCTTTCTCCAAAACCGCTTATTTTAAGCAGTTCGTCCACATTTTGAGGTTTTGCTTTTATTGCAGATATTAATTCGGTATCACGCAGTATTTTATATGGCTCAACGTTAAATCTTTTAGCCTTTAAATAACGCCAGCTTTTCAGCTTTTTAAATATCTTTTCTTCTTTTTCTGTCAAACTGCGGCTTTGCGTATCGTCCTGATTGTCTTCGTCTATTACTTCATATTGTTCGGCAAATTCTTTTTTAGCCTTGTTGTAACCGTCGGAATAGCCTTTATTATAACCTTTACTGTAATATATTTCTGAGTTATCTTCTATGCCGAGTATGCCGGCTATGAATTGTTTTAAAGACATAAAATACCCTTATGTTATAATTTATAATGTATAATTTATAAATTTTGCCAAACCCAAACGACCCTGCCTATTACAAAGTGATCCCCGTCGACAATCTCTTCTTTTTTGATAAATATATCGTTAAATTTTGGATTTTCGGATTTAAGCGTTATGCCTTCCCTGCCTTTAATTACGTATTTTATTAAGGCGCCCTCATAGTCCAAATTGACGCAATAAATATAACCGGATACGAGTTCCCTGTAACTTAAGTCTATTCCCACGTAAGAGCCGTCTTTAATAGACGGTTCCATGCTCGGACCGATAACTTTAACTACTGCCAATTTTTTCTTAACAAATTCTTTAGGTATTAAAAGGGTATCTATCGGTTCTATTTCTGTTAAATTGATGAATTTTCCGGCTCCGGCGAAAGAATATACGGGAATGGTTTGATATTTTGATTTATCAAGATTTAAGTCGTTGGCTTGGGATTCAGGTAAGCAGAAAACAGCATTTATATTTTTCGGTTTTTTGCCGTCCTGAAATAAATAATATATTTCATCGCTTGACAAATTTAACGCATCTATAATTTTATTAATTCTGTATGCAGATAAACTCTTCTTCCCTTTCTTATAATCGTAAATCAGCGTATCTGTTACCCCGATTTCTTCGCTGATTTTATTTAGCGGAATTTTCTTTTGTTGTATTAAATATTGTAGTCTGTCGCCGAATTCCTTGTCATATTTTTTATAGTCTTCCGTTTTTTTCATTTTTTATTTATATCTTAAAAATTTTCAATATGCAATAGTCTAACAGTATATACATATAACTTCGCTATATAGACAGAAAGTTAATGAAAAATTTATTAAGTTAATTTTTTACTTGACAAACAAAGAATGATTAGATAATATTTACATATGCTATTAGTATATATACATACAGTTGAAAAGGAGATTCTCTATGAAAAAAAATGAAATACATCCATTAAAAAAATATTTAATTCAAAATGGCATATCCATAACCAATTTTGCAAATGATTTAAATATTACCATTCCATATTTGTTTCACATTTTATCCTACAAAAGATATCCGTCAAGAAAATTAGCTTTAGAAATTTGTAAAAGAACGAATTTGTCGGCAAACGATTTAATATTTCCGCCGGATTTTGAGGTCGCTAAAAATGCAAACTAAAAAATCAATTAATCCTGAAATAGTTGCGGCGGTTTTGGAATACAAGAAAGCAATAGAAAATTCAAAAAAGAATCCGGATAATAAGGTTCTAAAAATTCAGGTCAGTCACTTAAAATATATTGTTAAGTCTGGAATTTTAAAGGAATATATAAAAAATGGATAATACTAAGCCAAAGATAGAAAAAGAAAGTAGTAGCCTTGAAAATTATATTGCTAATTATTTAATTTCAGGGCAATACAAAATAGTTGAAATAGGGCGTAGTTATAAAGAGAAAAAGGCAATAAAGAAAGAATAAAAATAATCATTGAAGGTAACGAAGACATTCTGAATTATAACGAAAAATAAGGAATATGCCAATGGAAACTAACGCTCAAATTTCTTCTCAGGCTTTAGATTTTGAGAATTTAAACAATTTGCCGAAAGAAAGTCAGGAAATAGAAGAGTTGCGCCAGATGTTTAAGGTCATTATTTCGGAAATTAACGAGCTTAAAAATCAAAAAACGGTAGAAGAAAAAAGAAGACTAATACCGTTCAAAGATGTAATGGTAATACTCGGCATAGGCAAAACTAAACTATACGATATGGTATCCAAAGAAGAAATACCTTTTGTCAGGATAGACGGTTCTATTAAATTCGATAAAGAAGATATAGACAGGTTCATTCAGGAAAAGAAGAAAGAAAAATTCAGCTTTCAAATAAACGTGGGAGAGTTAAAAGGAAAAAAATATATTAAAAAAAAATAATCGTAATCAGGGGGCGTTATGAGAAATGGGGGCGACGTTGTTTTAGAATTTGCAAGATGGTTCAGAAGTAATTATTCAAAAAAAGATTATGCATTTGCTATAAGAGAGTTTGAGGCGGAATGCATAATCAGCGACGGCAAAAGATACAAAGTAGTCGATATTTATCCGCAAAAAATGGACGGGTTTTATTTTATCGTCTATAAAAAAATCCCAATAAAAGAAAGCTTTAAAAAAAATACATATATAAAAGACAATGTTTTTGCAGAACATAGGGTTTATGTTTAGGAAAATTCTTTT
>JAJZJX010000013.1 GCA_021850985.1 bacterium | reverse complement strand
TTGCAAGAACTTTTGTGATGGCGGCAGTTAAAGTAGTTTTGCCGTGGTCAACGTGACCTATGGTTCCTATGTTGACGTGAGGCTTGGATCTGTCGAATTTCTCTTTGGACATTTAGTTCTCCTCCTATGAAAAAAATATTCGTTTTTAAATATTCTTAATTATTTTTATTGGAGCCCATGATCGGGATTGAACCGATGGCCTCTTCCTTACCAAGGAAGTGCTCCACCACTGAGCTACATGGGCATACATCCATAAACATATCTTAAAAAATGGAGCGGGAAACGGGGTTCGAACCCGCGACATTCAGCTTGGAAGGCTGACGCTCTACCAACTGAGCTATTCCCGCATTAAAAAATATTTTCAACCTTAACTTCATATTTTAATAATATTACAAATAAAATTGAAATATATTTATATATAAACTTAAATGGTGGAGAGGGAAGGATTCGAACCTTCGTAGACTCGCGCCGACAGATTTACAGTCTGTTCCCTTTAGCCGCTCGGGCACCTCTCCTTAACGCCCAAATCTGTTTAAATCTTAATAATGTCTTAAAAAATTATTTCTAAATTATATGGAGCTGGCGATGGGAATCGAACCCGCAACCTGCTGATTACAAATCAGCTGCTCTACCATTGAGCTACGCCAGCAAGTCAAAAAAATTCCCAAAACCCCGCATATTTAGAAACTTTAATAATAACAAAATTTTAAATAATTTGTCAACATTTTTTTTGTTTAAACCATTCATATGTCATTTTAATACCTTCGCCGAAATTTACTTTAGGCTTAAAACCAAGGTCTTTTTCTATCTTTCCGAAATCTAAACAGCTTGTTTTCTGTTCTCCCTGCTTAGCAGGACCGTGAACCTGCTTAAAACTTTTGTTAAAATTTTTATTAATTTCCTCAAATAATGAGTTAACGCTGATTTCTGTCGAAGTTCCGACATTATATATGCCGACTTTATCAATATATTTAAGAGCTGAAATATTCGCTTCGGCAACGTCTTTAACATACACGTAATCTCTTGTCTGCTCCCCGTCTCCGTTTATTACCGGCTGCTCGTTATTCAGCATTTTATTTAAAAAAATAGCGACTACTCCCGCTTCTCCGTGGGGATTTTGCCTTGGACCGTATACGTTGCCGTAACGCAGTGAAATATATTTTAATCCGTAAACTTCATAATAAAAATTTAAAAATTTATCGGCGGTAAGCTTTGCTATGCCGTAAGGAGAAAGCGGCCATTCCGCATGAGTTTCTTTTGTAGGCCTGTCGTCGGTATCTCCGTATATAGCTCCGCCGGTTGAAGAAAAAATAAACTTTTTAATCTTAAAATCGTTAGAAAGTTTAATTAAATTAATGGTCGCCATAATATTGGTCCTTGCATCGAAAATAGGGTCGGCAACGGACTTCCTGACGTCTATCTGAGCCGCTAAATGATATACTATATCCGGCTTTTCTTCCGAAAATATTTTTTCAATGCCGTTAAAATCGTTAATATCAGACCGTATTAATTTTGCAGCCATATTGACGTTATATTCGAAACCGCTTGAAAGATTATCGATTATCGCAACTTCATGATTGTTATCCACAAGCATATCGACTATATGGCTGCCTATAAATCCAGCTCCGCCCGTTACCAATATTTTCATCGGTTAGTTTTCTCCTTAAATTTTATAGTTAAATTTTTTTATATATCTATAAACAGTACGATTAAATCCGGAAATTTATCCGATCAGTTTTGCGGCATAAAGAGAAAAGTAGGTTATAATAATATCGGCGCCCGCCCTTTTCATAGAAGTAAGCGTTTCTAAAACAGCAAGATCTTCATTGATATAACCCAGCTTAGCGGCGGCTTTTATCATGGAATATTCTCCCGATACGTTATAAGCGGCAAGAGGTCTTTTAAAAGTCTGTTTTATTTTGTAAATTATATCCAGATAGCTTAGCGCCGGTTTTACCATAATGATATCCGCGCCTTCTTCCAAATCAAGCTCGGTTTCCAGCACCGCCTCGTCGGAATTAGCCGGATCCATTTGATATGATTTTCTGTTGCCGAATTTAGGGAAACAGTCGGCGGCATCTCTAAAAGGCGAGTAAAATGCGGAAGCATATTTTGAAGAATAAGACATTATAGGTATATTTACAAAGCCTTCTTCGTCTAAAGATTCCCTTATTTTTCTTATCCTTCCGTCCATCATGTCCGAAGGGGCTATAATATCCGAACCGGCTTTTGCGTAAGAAACGCTAATTTTCGCGAGGTATTCTAATGTTTCGTCGTTTTTAACGTATCCTTTTTCGTCGACTATTCCGCAATGGCCGTGCGAAGTATAATCGCACATGCATACGTCGTTAATAATTAAAATATCGGGATATCTGTCTTTTACGGCTTTCAAGGTCTGCTGCATTATTCCGTTATCCGAATAAGCCTCGGACGCAAATTCGTCTTTATGCTCCGGAATACCGAAGAGAAGTATGCCTCCTATTTTTAAATCTTCGACTTTTTTAAGTTCTTTTAAAAGTTCGTCTATAGAGTAGCGAAACTGGCCCGGCATAGTGCCTATAGGTTCTTTGATCCCTTTTCCGTGAGAAACGAAATAAGGCATAATAAACTTTGACGGGTCTAATTTAGTCTCTTGAACTAATTTTAATAATTGAGGCGAGTTGCGCAGCCTTCTTGGTCTTACGAAAGGATAATTTAAATTCATAATTTTAACCGTACATATAATATTAATTTTTTTTTATTATACACTTATTTTCGTAATAATAAAATAAGTTTAAAACCGGCGGTTGCATAAAACCGCCAACGCCTTATTATTTAAATATTTCAAAGAATTTTGTAACATAAATTTAACAAAAATTTAACATAATTGTAACAAAAATTTCATAATTCTTTAACTAAATTTATGATATAAATGAAAAATGCGCCTAAATTTATAATAATAATATTAATTAAAAAAAATAAAAAGGGGGTAATTATTTTGGATAAAAGAAAACTTCGCGAAAGAAAAAAAACGGGACTTAAAAAGAAAAAAATGGGATATCAGGAATTCATCGATAAAATAACTTTAATACATAAAGAAAGACGCGAAATGGAAAATTTTTTAAGAAGAGTATGGGTGTTTAACGCCGAAGACGTCCTCGAATATATGGAAATAAAGAAAAAAAACGAAGAAATACTCGAAGAACATATAAGACAAAAAGCATTGAGAAAATCGTCGGAAAATTCCGATAATTCTGAATTAAATACAAATTTAAATGCAGAATCCGAATTAACTGCCGGACTGCATATCAATAAAAAGATAGAATAGGATTAAATTGATAATTTCTTACTTTATAAAATTTTCAGCCGGTTTTCCGGTATAGTAACCTTGTGCGTAATCGACTTTAAGTTCTTTAAGTTCGTCAAGAACCTCTTTAGTTTCGATAAACTCGGCGATAGTTTTTATGCCCATTTCTTTTGCGATAGAAATAGAGCTGACGACGACCGCCCTATCCATCTTATCTTCAAAGATACCCATTATAAATTCGCCGTCTATCTTGAGAAAATCTATCGGAAATCTTTTAAGATACATAAACGAACTGAAACCGGAACCGAAATCGTCCACTGCAAACCTAAACCCTTCGTATTTAAGATTTGCGACGAACTTTTCGAGAAGCGAGATATTTTTGACCGTCTCTCTTTCCGTAAGTTCGAAAACTATTTTGGAAGTATCTATCCTATACTTTAAAGACAGCTGTTTTACGGTTTTGACGTAATCCGCAACTATCAAAGATTTGGGGGAAAGATTGATGAACATATCAAGGGAATAATTTTCGTCTTTAATTTTTTTAAAAGCTTTTTCGAGAAGTATCAAATCCAATTTGTGGGCTATTCCTATGCTTTCTGCTATTTCTATAAATTCGCCGGCGGATATTATCTTGGAGGATTCATTCCCCTCGGAAGAAATAGACTCTAATTTTATTCTCATAAGCAGTTCGTGGGCTGCGGGTTTTCCGGTTTTGATATCTATTATAGGCTGAAAATACGGCAGTATTATATCTTTTTCCAAAGCGTCCATAACCATTTTGCTTTTTTCGGAAACTTCTTTAAAAGCGGCTACCGCGTCTTCCTCTTTGGCAATGTACACGGTATCTTTTCCGGCTTTTTTTGCCTTATACATCATATTGTCGGCTAGCAGAAACAGGTCTTTGTCGTCTGAGGCGGAATTGGGATAAATCGATATTCCTATAGAAACCGTAGCGCCGACTAATTTTCCCGTAATAGCATCTTTAAGCGTAAAAGACTTTATATTTTCTCTTATCTTATTTGCTATCATATAAGACTGTTCTTCTCCGGCTCCCGGAAGAATCATTACGAATTCGTCTCCGCCGTATCTTGCGGCTATATCTTCGTTTCTTTTGTCTTTTTCCAAAATATCGGCAATACCCTTTAAGAATTTATCGCCGAAGTTGTGCCCGTACATATCGTTTATAAGTTTAAAATTGTCGAAGTCGATAAATACTACGCCGAAAGAAGAATTATGCCTCTTTGCCCTTTCTACCTCATAGTGCAAAAACTCCATAAAAACGCGCTGGTTGTAAAGATTGGTCAATCCGTCCCTAGTCGCGTAATATTCTAAGTCTTTAGTATATTTATATATCGCTTTGATAGAACCGATAACATTCAATAATGTCGTAAGAACGCTGTTTATGACGAGGCCCCTTAAACCGTCGATCTCATCTTCGGACTGGACGCCTATGCCTACAATTCCGCCTATATGAGGAGCTTCGAGAATTATTTTTTTAGTCTGGACCATCAAATCTTCCTTTTTAAGGTCTGGCAGTTTAACGTTTTTATCCGATATGTTGTGGAATATTTCGTGCTTTCCCATTCCCTGTACGATAAAAGCGCTTAGCCCGTTATGATAAATGTTTTGGTAAATAAGTTCGTCGAAAATTTTTTTTGTTTTATCCGTAGGCTCTCCTTTCCAGAAGACTTCTATTTCAATAGATCTTTCATCCTCTACGAATATGGAAAAAACGTTATAAACCTTAATGATCTTATTCATTTCGCTAAGCATGTTGAAAACGTGCTCTTTCCAATCTTTAACGACTTCGGACGTAATAATGAAACGCTCCAGCAGTTTAATTTCAAATTCCAAAACGTCCTTATCTACCGCTATATCCCTTAATTTTTCGGAAAGCCCGCTTAAACCTTGATATATCTGATTAAACTCTTCGAATTTTAAATCTATCAGCTTGGTATCCAAAGTTTTTAAATCTTTTACGCTCTTAATGCTTTCGACGGCGCTGTTTATGCTCTCCATACCGTTTTTTATGGAACGCCTTAAAATTAACGTTACGAAAACGCCTCCCGCTATGGGGAGGATAAAGATAAGAAATATAATAAGTATAAAATAGCCTTCGAGTTTGCTTCTTAATAGCGACGGACTGTAAGATACTTCTATAACTCCGTTTACGTCGCCTATTTTTGCCATAGTATGGCATTTTAAACATATGCTTTTATCTTTTAAAGGATAGGCATATACGATATTTCCGTTAACAGTAGCGTGAAAGGGCTGTTTAGTTCTGAAAACTTTTTTAACTATAAAATTTTCTTTGCTCTGGGGAATTTTACCGAACTGTTTATCTACTATAGCACCTCTAAATATTGAAGTCTTAACCATATTTTCATTTTTTGATGATTTTTTTAAAGCATTCATAAAAGCTATAACCTGCTTTTCGTTCCATCCCCTTTTCATAATCTGGAACATCGTATTAAAAGTTTGCCTAGAAATATATTCAGCCGTAATGTCGCTTTCGTATTTAATTATTCTGTTTCCGAAATTAGATAAAAGATAGGCGGATACCCCGGCGACTACTATGCTTGTAGAAACGGCTATGCATAGTATGAATTTATCTAATCTTCTAAAAAACTTCGGGAATTTTATTGTCATGCAAAATTTTATTTTTTTGAAATTTTCTTCTTCTATATACTGGTTTATCTCTTTTTTATCAATATTTTCTATAATCTTTCCTTTTTCGTCGGGTTTTATTCTTTCAAAAAGATTGCGGTAAGCCGCCTGTTTTTTCAATACCGCCTGCGTCTTTCTCGTCTCTGCGTTTTTTCCCCATTTTAATTTTTAATTAACTGTATTTATTGTATTTATAAACCGGTCGAACCGAATCCGCCGTCTTTTCTTACCGTATCTTCATCGACTTTTGCAACCAGATTGGGTTCCCCAGTCCATACAGGGACTATTAACATCTGAGCTATTTTTTGACCCGGCAGTAACGTAATAACGTCTTTAGACATATTTTTCGTTAAAACGATTATCTCGCCTCTGTATTCATGGTCTATAACTCCCGCTTTAATTTCTATTTCTTTTAAAGCCAAACCTGATTTTTCTTTAATAATCGCAGCATATCCGGCAGGAAATTCAATTTTAATCCCGGTATGAGCCGAAATTAAAACATTCGGTTTAAGTATAGTCTTTTCACACACGAATAGATCTAACCCCGCATCGCCTTGGATAGCTCTTTTAGGCATTACGGCTTCCGGATGAAACAGTTCAATATTTAAATAGAAATCTGAAAACATTATTTAAGCGGTTTGCATAAAGTTTATTAAAATCTCTTAATCTTGCAATAGAAATTTATCTACTTTCTCTTTCCAATGCTACAAGCAATATTTGTTAAGACAGGCATATTCACTGAAAGATTTGCGCTGCGGACGTTTAATTTCATCGTTTCTCTGTTTTTCGTTTAAAACCGGATCTATATCTTCTTTGTGCTTGCCAAATATGATAAGAGTTACTACTTCCATATCTTCAGGAGATTTTATGACTCCTTTAACTATTTCAGGATTATAACCTGCAATAGGATGAGCAACGTAGCCGAGTTCTGTAGCTTTAAGGATAAGAAACGCCGTAGCCATTCCCGTGTCGAAAAGATAATATTTTCTATAATCAAGGACGCAGTCGTCGGTTTCTTTAGATAAAACTGCTATTATCATAGATGCATTCTGCGCCCAGGCATTACCTTTGGCAAGCGCGGTTTTTAATTCTTTAAGAACTGTATCTTCATAAACAAACACAAATTTCCACGGCTGATGGTTGTAGCAGGAAGCCGACAGCGAAGCAGATGCGGCAAGGGTCTTTATAAGATTTTCCGTTATTTCGGTTTTTTCCAACGACCTGTAAGCACGCCTTGATTCCATTATAGCAGATAATTCCATTTTTATCCTCGGTATATTTATATTTTTAATTAATATAAAATTTTTAATAAAAACCTATATTAAAGTATGTTTTAGACAAAACAGATACCCTTAAATTAATTATACCATTATACTATAATAAATAAAAATAGCTTGAAATTTTTCTTAAAACGATAATTTCAAAAAACCATACCGATATTATCGAAAAGAATTAAACAAATCGGACGCCGGTTTTATAAGATGGGATAATCCTTAGTAAAATCGGGACATATGCTAAGAATAGGACATTGCTTATAATATCTTATTTTTGTTTCGGTTTTAAGTTGTGAAAATTACGCCATAAACATTAAGGACTTAGAACATGACAATTTTAATATCATCGACTAATTTAAAGTGCTTGTCCTTGGTAATTAAAACAAGATTAAACAAGGATATAATAATACCTTTTCGCAGCCTTCCATTATAGCGCTTTCTATCAGTTTTAAATCATCGGAAGAAATAGACCCTCTGAATTTGGAAAGACTATCTCCTTTAACGCCTTTTGGAGATAACGAGTTTGCAAAATCCAGAACGTGAAGCTGCATATCGTAAGGTAGTTTATCCACCTGATTCAATATATTTTCCTTGATATGCGCATTTGCCATATTAAATCACCTTTTATATTTTGCATTAAAAAACTATATGCATTATGTTATTATTTTATCAGCTTTTTAAATAAATTCCAAACTATAGAAAATTTTTTAAAGGATAGACTTCCATGCCTTCTTATGCCTTACTCGGCTTCTTAATTCCAAACTTTTTTGCCAAAAAGCTGATAAATTGTTTTGTATTTCCGATAGTCTTAGCCGCCTTCGACATATTATAATCGTTTTCCTTAAGAATTTCTTCTACACGCTCTTTAGTCCATTCGGTTTTTTGCCGGGTTTTGAAGCCTTATAGATATCGTTTAAGTTTTTAACGAACAGATGGGGTTCTTTTGGATTGTCGTTCCTTCCTATCAGACCTTCTTTTAAAAAAATATCAATTCGGACACCTTTATTTAATGTCTCGAATTGAACGGTCTTTCGTAAATACGTGCGGTTTTTAACCGTTTAACGAAACAACGAGTTCTTTATTTAATCCTTTTGCCACTTTTTTTAAAAATTCCAATGACGGATTATATTCTCCGCTTTCAAGCCTGCTTATATTGCTCTGCTTAGTTCCTATTTTATCAGCCAGTTCTTTTTGCGTTAAACCCTGTTCGGTTCTAATTTTTATCATCTGGCTTATTATCCTGTATTCCGGTTCGAGCGATTTATATTCCTTATAGGTCGCAGAATCTTTCAAAAGCTCTTTTTTAACATCTTCCCAAGAAGTAGTTATTTTCTTATTCATTTTTTAATCTCCTTTTATAATCTTCCATATAACGCAATGCCGTATCAAGCTCGCGCTTTGAAGTCTTTTCGGTTTTTTTCACAAAACCGTGCAATAATATAAAATTATTTTTATCAGACATAAAGTAAAATATTCTCGATATATCACCGGCAAATTTAATTCTGAGCTCCCAAAGGCCTTTGTATTCTTTCCCCGTTATGGCTTTAATATGGGGTTCTTTTAAATCGGTTCCGAATTCTCTTAAAAGTTCTATTTCCCAAATAGCCTTTGCTCGATGTTTTTCCGGCAGAGATATTAAAAATTCCATTATCGGTTCCTTTCCGTTTTCTTTTTTATAAACCTCTACCTTATTTTTCATTTTTATCCTTTAATTAATTATATCATATATGATATAATTAGCAAGTAAAAATATCTCGGGAAAGTTTATTAGTTGCGCCGGAGATTAATTTTATCAGGATTGTTTATTTACTGCGGTTTTAAATGGGGTGGATGACAGGTTTTGAACCTGCGACCACCGGAGTCACAATCCTAAGCTCTTGCTTCATAAGTAATTTATTTTATTAAATAATTTTGTCTTAATTAAACTTGCCTATGTGAAAATCAAGCCATAAATAATAAAGATTATTACTGTCTTTTTATATCTTCTATGATTCCGTCGGATATGTAAAACCCTTTATTCCTTAGCTCTAAAGCTTTTTTGTAAGCGCTATCAATAAAACCGGATTTTTCTGCTCTAAGTAAAACCCCAAGGCTGCCGCTAAAAACTATGCCTAATTGCCGGGCTATTTTACGTGCCCTTAAATCATCAATCAACGCCCTGTTTTTGCTTTCATACGCAAGCGCAATAACTTCCGATTCGCCGCTGCCTAGGTTTAAATCGTTTGTCAGCACGTTAACTAGAGGACTATCGACCTTAATGGATTTATAACAGTTCAAATCTATATTGCCGAATTCTAAAGCAACGCCTTCCGGCAGTATTATCTCTCCGTATATTTTACATAGGACTTCCAAAAGGTTTATTTTATCAAGCGCAATCAGGACTGATGTATCTACAATTATTTTATCAGGCATTTGAAAGTTCTTCCGATAAGTTGATGTCCTGATATTTTATAGGGAAAGCTTTTTTATGTATAAGTATCTCGGCAAAAACCTTTTCGGAGTATCCTGCTATTTCGGCGGCTTTTCCAAGCGATACAAACCCGTCTTCCAAAAGTTTGGAAGCAAGAAGTATTTTTAATTCGTCTTCTTTTATATTCAATTCCGGCATAGTTAATGATATGCTCATAGTAAATCACCTTTTATATCATAAATTAAAAACTATATGCTATGTTATTATTTTATCAGCTTTTTAAATAAATTCCAAACTATAGAAAATTTTTAAAGGATAGAATACAGAATGCATACCTTATGCCTTGCTCGGCTTTTTAATCCCGAACTTTTTTGCCAGGAAACTTATAAACTGTTTCGTATTTCCGATAGTCTTAGCCGCTTTTGTCATATTATAATCGTTTTCCTTTAGGATTTCTTCTACACGTTCTTTAGTCCATTCCGTTTTCTTTCCTGGTTTTGTAGCCTTATAAGTATCATTCCAATTCTTAACGAAAAGGTAGGGTTCCTTGGGATTGTCGTTTCTCCCGAGTAATCCTTCCTTAAAAAAAATATCTATAGCCCTCAGCGCAAATTTCCGTTCTTCTTCCACTTCTTTCGACTTATCTATCTTAATAAGAAACGCAACTGACACTGGAAAAAGATGATTGCCGGGATCCAATACATTGTTTTTTTTGTGTATCGCTTTATTTGATTTTATCTGTAATTTTCCATCGTTATCAAGCTTAGCGACAAAAAGCACTAATTTAATCCATGATGCAATTAACCTGTCTTTTTCAGGGTAGTTGTCTAAAGCCTTTATTTCAGGAATTGAATAAAAATTTAATGGGAGTTTTATGTATTTAGGGGTATCTATATCGATGTCAGTTTCTTCTAATTTTTTGGTTATATCGTTCATAGTTTACTAATTATATAGAATTAAATTTAATGTGTCAAATAGTCAAATAATTTTCTACTTGACATTTTAAAAACATGCTATATAATAAAAGTAAAGTAATTTAATAGTTGACTTAATTAATCATGGACAAAGAAATTTTATTAATAAACGAAGCAGCCGCATTTTTAAGAGTTTCAGCTACAACGCTCAGGAGATACATCGCATCGCGGCAGATAGCCTTCTATAAGCTTAAAGGCAAAATTCTTTTTAGGAAAACCGATTTAGAGAGATTTTTGGATTCAAAAAGAGTGGATAGTTTTGAAGAGTTTCGAGGTAAGAATATTCTATGATTAAAAAATATAATTTTTTACTGCAGATAATCCCGCTTGCGTTTGACAAACGCAAGATTTTATCGAATGGTAATTGTCTATGGCTGCAGGTAGATTAAAAAGATTACCCGGATGTTCGTTAAGTTCATAAAAACAGACCTCTTATGTAGAAATTCGGCGCTCTACTCAGCTTGCAATACAAAAACAGCGTGCAGAAACATCTAAAGTAGTTTTTATTCAAACTTTTCGAGAAAACTAAAGCCGATTAATTCGGTTTTTTAAGTAAGTTTAATGAAAGTCCGCAATCTTAAAATCGCAGTCCGCATTGATACTGTTGATTTTTTAAAGGACTTTCAAGCGGCTTTCTCTATGTTAGGCACATAGAAAAAGCCGCAAAATCGTGAATAATTTCGTTAGTTGCGCCTAAACGGCGGTATTAGCGGACACGAGCACAATATATAGGTTCCGAAGTTCGGATTTGCCTTCCGTCGCATATTGCGAAAACAGGTTTCGTATTTAAATCCGGTGACGGCGTATTCGGAACAAATAAAAAAATAAATCAAGGTAAATAAATATGGGCAAATTAACAGAATTTTACAAACAGCACCGCCGGCTATTCTTGGCGCAAAAGCACCAGAATACCCCTAAAACCCAAAAATTCAGGGACATGGCGGCTATTAAATTCTTTTCATTTTGCGAATCTCAAAACTTACTCCACACAGACGGAATACGCAAAAAGCAAGTAGTAAAAGATTTTTTTGATACCAAAGAAATGTTAAATAAATCAAACGAAACACGCCGGAAATATTTTTTGGTAATTAAAGAGATTTACCAGAGGTTCTTTAAAATAAATATCGAAAACGAGGTTTTAAAGTGAGCGGTAAAGCTATGAGCATAAAAAACGAATCTAAAATATCTTTTTTATCAAAAGAAATATCTGAATTTATCAAACGTGGTTCTTCTACCGCCGAAAAACTTTCCGCTACTTTAAAAGAAATTAAATCTCAAACGGGCATTAAAACCTTAAAAGATATGGAGCAGTCCCACATTAACGATATTATTGCAGGATTAAAAAATAACGTCTCATCGGGAACTATGTCTTTATCTACCGTAAATTCTTATATCTCAAGTATAAATAATATCGTTAGGTATATAGGCAGAGACGATTTGCACTTTATTAAAGCTTCTGACTTCGGATTATCTCGAAACATATCCGAAAAAGACGGAATAAATAAAGAAAATTCAAGAGAATCCGCCGCCGCATTTAAAACTTGGCTTAACGAAAGATACGCACAAACAAACGATTTGCGTTATGCGGCGCTAAAGCATGCCGTCAGTATTCAATCGGTTAATTTAAGATTAAGGGAGAGCCTCCAAATCAAACTACTAAATAAAGACTTGTCCGAAAATATTTTAAAAATCACAGCAAAAGGCGACGGTTCCAAAAACAGCCGCGAAAGAGAAATTAAATTAAACGCCGAACAAAAGACTGTGCTTTTGGAAGCAAGAGCTTTTTTAAAAGAAAATCATCTTAAAAATCTCAATATAGGCACTATAAAGCAGGGACGAAATTTTGCGAACAATGTGTTAAAATCTTTCCGCGCAGAAACTAACCTCTATTTTCATTATCACGGCGAAAGGCACTGGACGGCGCATGAGGCTTATAAGGAAGCGTGGAAGTTAAAAGGGTATAGTAATATCGAGTGCAGGGCAAGGACGGGCGAGAGTAAAGGCGAATGGCTCGGCGGCATACTGGAAACGACTGGACTGTCCAAATCGGAATTTCAAACTATGGATAAAGAAATCCGGCAGGAAATATCGCGTAACCTTGGGCATGAAAGGATTGAAATAACAAATAGGTATCTTGGGTAAAAAAATTGAAAAATATATCAAATAATATTGACCCGTTCGGAATAATAGCTATAAGAGAAATTTCAAAAACCGAACCCCACTTCTTTTTGATATCAAAAAGAAGCAAAAACCAGTTGGGTAGTGAAAGTTAAAAAATAAATATTTTAGGCGCGCTCGTTGGCGCGCATGCGTATTATGATAGATACCGAAAAACTAAAAACTATCGAGGCAGAAACGGTTTTAAATGCACTTGGCCTTCCATACAAAAAAACAGGAGACAGATTAATGGCTTTGGCAAGTTACCGTAATGAAAATACTGCAAGTATCTCAATCCAAAAACGTAACGGCAAATGGCTATGGAAAGATTTTGGAAACGGAAAAGGCGGCAGTTGGATTGACCTTGTTATGTATGCTTTGAGTTTAAACTACATTGACGCTATAAAATTTTTAAATAATATTGAAAATGCTGAAATAGATAACGACAAGAAAAACTTTTCTTTTGGCAGCCAAAAAGAAAAAGGATTAAAGCCTAACGGCATAGAAATAATCGCCGTAACGGAAATAAAAGACTTTGAACTAATTGCATATCTTCATTCCCGAGCTATTCATTTTATACCGAATTGGCTTAAACAGGTAAATTATTCGGTCACTAAAAATAATAAGACTTATCTAAATTCCGCTATAGGCATACAAAATTCTTCGGGCGGATACGCTTTAAGAAATAAAAAAATAAAAATGAATATCGGAAAAAGCGCCTATTCTTTATTCTCTAAAGATATCAAAAAGGATCTCGTTTTCATAGTCGAAGGAATGTTTGATGGTTTAACAGTCTCAGAAAAGATGAAAGATAGATTATACGATTTAATAATTTTAAATTCGGTAAAAAATCTTAACGGATTTGTTTTAGAAATCTTGTCTAATTATAAAAATATAATCCTTGCTCTTGATAACGACGAAGGCGGCAAAGAAGCAGAAAATAGAATTATCAGTCAGATTAAAAGCGTCCCAATATATAAACTAAACTTTAAAGCAAAAGACTTAAACGAAGCTTTTGTGTTAAAAGAAAACATAGGAGTTTAAGAATGTCATCGGCAATATTAATAAAAAAACAGGAAGAAATAAAAAAGACGTTCTGTCCGGTTATTATGAAAGAATCGGACTGCGAACTGTCTTTTGGAAAATATTGCGGTAAAAATCTGCCGGAAAGAATGGAATGCGCAAGGCTTCTTGATTTCCCAAGCATATATAGTTTAATTCCGCAAGGTTCATTTTTATATCATTTTATTGAATACTGCAACAAGGTAACAGACGCTCCCGATATTTTCGCATTCGCCGCAGGATTAACCGCAATTTCTTCTATTTTGCAAAAAAATGTTTTTATGAAATGGACTGGCGGCAAATTATATCCGAATATGTATATTCTGATGATTATGAAATCGGGAGGAAGAAAAAGCACTGTCTTAAGAGTATTAAAACAAATACTTGAACACTTCGATACGGAAGACGGCTCTTTAATTTACCCTTCCGATATCACTCCCGAAGCGTTTTATATGATTGCACAAAATAGGCCTTACGGAACATTTTTTCACGGAGAGTTCGGCGGCTGGCTTAAGTCGCTTGAGAAAAGCTACAACAAAGGATTTAAAGAATTTTTGACGGATGTTTTTGACGGCTTTTCTCAAAAGAAATTAATCAAAGGTCCTAACGGAACTGGACAGCTTTACAGGATAGACGAACCGGCAATTAATATATTAAGCGCTTCGACTATCGCTTGGATTTCTGAAAACATAAAAGAAGCAGACAGACAAAGCGGCTTTATGCAGAGGTTTACGATATTTTATGCCCAGCAGGATAAAAAAGAAATCGCGCTTCCAATAAGCAATAATCCGCCAAATAATTTAGTCGAAGAACTAGGTGAACTTTTAAGCGTTGAAGGAGAGATAAAATTATCGGAGGAAGCTAAACAAATTTACGAGGAATTTTATTACAGCGAAAACGAGTCTAAAAAAAGGCAGTCTGAAATATACGGAAGTTTTCATACGAGGCTTTTTACGCTTATCATAAAAATAGCTATGGTTTACTGCGTTATGCGCAAAGATAAAATTATCGGAAAAGAAGATATGGAATACGCCATGCAGTTAAAATTAATTCTTGAAAAATATCTTTATTCCGTTTACGACAAACTAATAAAAGATAAAAACCAGGAGACGCTGAATAAAATTTTAAACATAATCGCAGACAACGGAGGGATTATTGAAAGAAGCAAACTTCTGCGTTATACGCATATGCTTAAAAAAGACTTTAATAATTTTATAGAAACATTAATAGAAAGAAAATCTATTGCCTTTATTGCAAAAAAGACTAAAACAAAATCCGCCGTTTATTATAAAATAATAGGTGATTAACGGCGGACAATTATGAAACTTTGAACTTGTGAATTATTTAATAATATATTATTATAATATAATAAATACCTATATTTAAAGGCTATTGGATAATTCGCAGATTATAGGGAAATATTTTTAATTATTGTTAATTATTTAAAAAGGCAGCCAAAAAGAAAAAGGTCTTTTTTCTTGGCTGTATAATGTTTTAAATTTTTCACATGGGGGATATTTTTCCAGCAAAGGTTTGATTAGGGGATTATAAGGGATATAAATAAATACTTCACAAATATTTTATGGGGAATAACCGCCATAATATTTAGTGTATATTCGATGTTGCGGAGAATAATTCACGACTTCACAGGATTAAGGTAATATTTTAATTTTCAATAATTATAGAAACTTAATTGCATTTAGATAAAATCTTAAAAACAAATATATGTATCTAAAGAAAATTTTGATTAACAATATTGGGCCATTTGATGAACTTAATATAGACTTCCCATTCCATGAAAATGGAAATCCAAAACCAATAATTTTCGTAGGAGAAAATGGAAGCGGTAAAACAATAATTCTCTCTCCAATTATAGACGCTTTATATGAATATGCTAATAAATTATTTTCTAATGATATTTTGCCTAAGATGGGTACTGGCTACACATTCTATAAATATTCTGGCGGAATAAACGTTAAAGTAGGCTTAGATTATGGATTTGCGGCTTTGCGTTTCATACAGGGCAATGATAAACATGAATATCTAGATAAAAATGGTAATTTCGAACAGCAAAAAATAGCCAACAAATTTCAAGATTTTAGTTTATTCCCTTTGAGCAACCCGGGGACAGATAATCAGAAATTAACTTCAAATTTAAATGCGGAACAGAAGAAAACATTGGAATCAGAATTTATAAATGGACCATATTTTTATCTTCCTGCCTATAGGTTTGAAGAGCCGTTCTGGAAAAATAAAAATATAAACAGCAGACATGAATTTACTGATAATATTAGATTTGCGAATTATCTACAGAAGGAAATTGAAAGTTTAGAAACTTTTCAAAAAAATAAGGCATTCCTGCTAGATTTAGTTTTGGACTTTTTTATTAACGATGCAGACGCTAAAATTAAATTTTCAAATGTAAATGAAATATTAAGAAAAATTAAGAAAAAAGAAAATATTCAACTATCTATAGGCCCAAGAGGAAGCTACAGGGTCAGTATATCTGAAGTCAACAATAACCAAAATATGCTTTTCCTACCTTCAATAGATAATCTTTCCCTGGGTGAAACCATGATGCTGGATATGTTTTTAAATATACTAAGACATTCTGATTCTTCAAGGAAACCATTAAATGAAATAGAGGGAATAGTTATTATCGATGAAATAGATATTCATTTGCACATAAATTTGCAAAAGGATGTTTTGCCAAACCTGATTAAATTATTCCCTAAAATTCAATTTATAATAACATCCCATGCCCCATTCTTTCTTTTAGGAATGGAAAAAATATTTGAAACAGATAATTTTGAAATAATTAATCTGCCTTATGGGAATAAAATTACAGCGGAAAGATTTTCGGAATTTGAAAATGCGTATGAAAGCCTTAAGGAAACAGAGCAATACGATGAAGAACTAAAAAAAATAATATCAATCATAGTTAAACCGGTAGTTTTTGTAGAGGGTGATTACGATATTAAGTATTTAAAAAAAGCGGCAGAATTGCTTGGAAAACAAGATATTATTGAGCAAATTAACTTAAAAGATGGAGGTGGTTTTGGTAATCTTAATAATATTTGGAAATACTTTGATTCAAAGTATTGCGATATAACTCCTCAAAATATATTATTATTATATGATTGCGATATGAATAAACCCAATAATAAAAAAGGAAGAGTATCAAAAAAAATTATTCCAATAACCGAAAATAACCCTATTAAAAAAGGGATTGAAAACTTATTTGATAAAACGACTTTAGAAAAAGCAATGAGGGCAGATACAAAATTTATAGATGTTACATCTTCAGTTACGAAAAAAATTCGTGGTAAAGATATAACTGAGCCTGAGAAATACGAAGTAAATAAAGATGAAAAACTAAATTTATGTGAATGGTTATGCAATAATGGAACAAAAGAAGATTTTGAAGGGTTTAATAATGTTTTTTTAAAAATCGAAGAGTTTTTGAGAACTGAAGAACAGGAAAATAATTAAAAACAATATTGAATAAATGAAACTCACAGATTCTGAGAAACGGGAAATATCCCAGCTTATTGAAAAAGACATGCCTCTGCCGGATAAATACCGGTTTTTACTTTTTGACGATAAAAGAGAAGTAGAACTTGTCTGGAACGGAAAAACAGAGGGCTTATCGAATATAGTTCTCCCTTTTCAGGTTATCGAACAAATAGATGAACCCCGCCCTGAAAAGCCTGAAGATACCAAATCGCAATTATCCCTATTTGACGAACGCGGACGCCAAAAATCCGGTTGGACGGATAAGCTTATATGGGGCGATAATAAACTTATTCTTTCCAGTTTGAAAAACGGCCCCATGCGGGATGAAATTGAACAAGCCGGCGGAATAAAACTTATTTATATTGACCCCCCATTTGATGTCGGTGCCGATTTTTCAATGGATATAGAAATAGGGGAAGAAACATTTACCAAAAAGCCGAGCGTTTTGGAAGAACTCGCATATCGCGATACCTGGGGCAAAGGGGCGGACAGTTTCATAGCTATGATTTACGAAAGGCTTGTATTAATGCGCGATTTATTAGCAGAAGACGGAAGCCTTTATGTGCATTGCGATTATAGAGTAAACAGTTATATACGTTTAGTTTTGGATGAAATTTTCGGTAAAGAAAATTTTAGAAATGAAATAACCTGGAGAAGACAAATTCCTAGGGGAAGAAAAATTGAAGCCAAATATATGCCATATAGCGCAGACTATATTTTATTATACACAAAAACAGAAAATGGATTATGGAATAAAATTGAAAAAATAAATTATATTTCTATAGAAGAAGCTGAATCAAAGTATATGAAAGATGAAAGAGGATATTTTCGTACTTCAGACCCTGGTTCGTATTCAAATGAAAGTCTTATTAAGTTATACAATGAAAATAGAATATATGTTTCAAAAGGAGGTAAAGTTATTATAGAAAACGGTATTCTTTCGGTTACACAAGGCTCAATAGGTATTAAATATTATAGAGAAAAAATAGGCAATAAAGTTAAAGAGGAATCTATTGCGGATAATATTTGGGATGATATTTCTGGAATGGGCGTAGTCTCAAGTGAATATATTAATTATCCAACTCAAAAACCAGAAGCGCTTCTTGAGCGTATAATTAAAGCTTCTTCCAACGAAAACGATATCGTTGCAGACTTCTTCTGCGGCTCTGGTACTACCCTTGCCGTGGCCGAAAAACTTGGTCGAAAATGGATAGGTTCCGACCTCGGCAAGTTTGCAATACACACAACCCGTAAAAGAATGATTCAGGTTCAACGGGAACTAAAAACTGGCGGAAAAGATTTTCGCGCTTTTGAAATATTAAATATCGGCAAATATGAACGCCAGCATTACATAGGCGTCAATATGAATCTCCGAGAAGAAGAACGCCAAAAACAGCTCGAACAAAAAGAAAAAGATTTCGTTCTACTCATACTTAAGGCTTATAAATCGGAAACGGTTGAAAATTTTAAATGTTTTCAAGGCAAAAAAGCCGGTAGATTTGTTACTGTCGGACCGATAAATCTTCCGGTAACACGTCTTTTCGTAGAAGAAGTTATACTTGAGTGTCAGGAAAAGAGAATTTCGCGAGTAGATATCCTTGCTTTTGAATTTGAAATGGGCTTGTTCCCGCGTATTCAAGAAGAAGCAAGAGCTAAAGGAATTGATTTGGCGCTTAAATATATACCGAGGGATGTTTTCGATAAAAGAGCAATAGAGAAAAATCAGATTGTATTTTACGATGTAAATTACATAGAAGTAAAACCGCACGTAAAAAATAACCAGATAGCTATCGAATTAACGGATTTTTCCGTTCATTATTCTCAGGATACGGTAGATAATGCAGCATCCTTGCTTTCAAACGGCAAAAGTAAAATAGTTGTCGAAAGTGGCAAGATTATTAAGGTAAATAAAGATAAAGACGGTATTATCACTAAAGAAATACTTACTGAGAATTGGACTGACTGGATTGATTACTGGAGCGTCGATTTCAATTTTGAATCTCGGCGTGAAATTATAAAAATTAAGAACTTCGATACGGGTAAAATAGAAGAAAAATGGACGGGCGATTATATCTTCGAAAACGAATGGCAGTCTTTTAGGACTAAGAAGAACAGGTCATTAGAACTTATAACGCCTTATCACGACTGCAATAAAGGAAGGAATAAGATTGCGGTAAAAGTTGTCGATATATTCGGGAACGATACTGTGAAGGTATTCGAGATTTCCGTTTGAATTATATAACCGAATTAGATTTATAAAGGAATAAAATATGGCAATCCATCCTAATTTTTCGAAATCTCCGTATGACGTCCTCTATCCTGAATACAGATGGTTCCCCGCCGATGAGTCTTTGCGGGAAACAAGCTATGAGAAGCTTTTGCCGCCACTCGTTTCTAAAATTAGAAAGGAAGTTAAAGACTGGAGGGATAACCTCTATGCCGGCGCAAGTGCAACTTCAAAATCATTATTAGAATGGTGGTTTAATACCGGACATATTATTGAAAAATCCGACGGAACCGCTACCGAGTTTAAATATTACTTTGCCCAAAGGGAAGCTATAGAAACTATTATTTATTTGTATGAGGTTACAAAAGTCAAAGATAAATACGACCTTTTAAAATATGATTCTTCGCAGGCTGTTTCTACCGGAATGTTTGATGAAGACTGGCTTAGATTAGTTATAAAAATGGCTACCGGAAGCGGTAAAACCAAAGTAATGAGCCTTATAGTTACTTGGTGCTATTTTCATAAGCTATACGAAGAAGACTCTAAACTATCGACCAACTTTCTTATAATCGCTCCAAATATAATAGTTTTAGACAGGCTGCGCGCCGATTTTGACGGATTAAAAATATTCTGGAACGACCCTCTATTGCCGAATAACGGTTTTGCAGGACAAAACTGGCAGGATGATTTTCAGCTAACTATTCATATTCAGGACAATGTTTCCATTGTCCGCAAAACCGGAAATATCTTTCTTACGAATATCCATAGAGTCTATACCGGAAACGATATCGATGCGAGTTTTAACGATGAAAATCTCGACGACTATTTTCTGGGAAAAAGACCGGTCGGCAAAACGAATGATTCAAAAGTGGACTTAGGAATTATAGTCAGGGAAATTGACGAATTAATAGTAATTAACGACGAAGCCCACCATATTCACGACAGCCGTCTTGCATGGTTTAAATCGATAGAAGATATTAATAACCGTTTAAAACAGAAAGGGCATTTCCTATCACTACAGATAGATGTTACGGCAACGCCTAAGCATAATAACGGTGCTATTTTCGTACAAACCGTTGTTGATTATCCGCTGGTGGAAGCTATTTATCAGGATGTCGTAAAGCATCCGGTCTTACCGGATTCCGCAAGCCGCGCAAAACTTTCCGAAAAGAAAAGTTCAAAATATACCGAAAAATATTCAGATTATATAGCTTTAGGAATAGAAGAATGGCGCAAGGCGTATATAGAACATGAAAAGCTGGGCAAAAAAGCCATTCTTTTTATTATGACGGATGATACAATAAACTGCGACGATGTTGCCGATTATCTTGAAAACAGGTATCCAGACCTTAAAGGCGCCGTTTTAGTAATACACACTAAAAATAACGGTGAAATTGCAGAACCTGATACCGGAAAGAGTAAAGAAGAACTTGATAGATTGAGAAAAGCTGCAAACGAAATAGACAGCTTGGAAAGTCCGTATAAAGTCATAGTTTCCGTCCTTGTTTTAAAAGAAGGCTGGGACGTGCG
Organism: bacterium; assembly: GCA_021850985.1. Taxonomy (GTDB): domain Bacteria; phylum SZUA-79; class SZUA-79; order Acidulodesulfobacterales; family Acidulodesulfobacteraceae; genus Acidulodesulfobacterium_A. Next base: position 24,508 of record JAJZJX010000013.1, on the reverse strand, counting down.
CAATGTTACAACTATAGTCGGGCTTCGCGCCTATGCCGCCAAAAGCAATATTTTGCCGGAACAGACATTAGGGAGAGGTTTAAGAAGGATGTATCCCGGCACAGATGCCACGGAATACGTTAGCGTTGTTGGAACCGACGCATTTATGGAATTCGTAGAATCTATCCAGACTGAAGGCGTCGAACTTACGAGAAAACCGATGGGTGCGGGCACGGAACCAAAAGCTCCGATAATTATAGAAGTTGATAATGAAAATGTTAAAAAAGATATAGATAAGCTTGATATAGAAATACCAGTCATGTCTCCAAGAATTTACAGAGAATACAAACAATTAGAAGACTTAAATCCGTCTGCTTTCGGCAACAAGCGCGTTGAATATAAGCAATTCAGCGAAGAAGAAAAACGTGAAATAGTTTTTAAAGAAATAACTTCAGGAGAAATAAACCATACTATAATACTAAGTTCCGATTTAATTGCCGATTATAGAAATGCAATAGGCTATTTTACGCAGGTCATTATGCACGAATTAAGGTTAATAAGCGGATACGACGTTCTATACGGGAAGGTGAAAGAATTTGTTTCAAGGTATCTGTTCGATAGGCAGGTAGAAATTGACGATTTAAACACATTAAGGAACCTTTCGGAACTTGAAGCGACAAAAATAATAGTAGAGACTTTTATTAAAAAGATAAACGATTTAACGATTCTCGATAAGGGCAGTGCAGAAATAAGGGATTATATAAAACTTAGGCAAACAAGACCGTTCGTCGTCAAAGACCAGGGCTTTATAAAGCCGCAAAAAAGTCTTTTTAATAAAATTATCGGCGATAGCCATCTCGAACTGCTTTTTGCTGCATTTTTGGAAAGATGTCCCGATATCGTTTCGTATGTAAAAAATTATCTGGCTGTGCATTTCAAAATAGATTATGTTAACGCAAATGGAAATATTTCCGATTATTACCCAGATTTTATCGTAAAAACTGATGGGAAGCACATTTATATTGTGGAAACCAAGGGGCTTGAAGACCTCGATACTCCTTTAAAAATGGCACGCCTTAAGCAATGGTGCGAGGACATAAATAATTCGCAGAAAAAGATGGCGTTTGATTATATTTTTGTTGACGAGGAAGGTTTTAATGAATATAAGCCGGATTCTTTTGCGAAATTGATAAATAATTTTAGGAAGTATAGAAATGTTTTTTAAATATTTTATTGTTGAAAAACATATTTACAATAACGTTAAATTATGTTAAATATATTAAAAAGGAATGTTTTAAACCCATTTTCTAAATAATGCAAGAACTGACATTTAATAAAATTAAAAGCAAACTAATGATTAAATTATGAAAAAATATAATGACCCACCTATTATTGAAGCTCTATGTGCATTTTTATTTGCACCTGATAAAGAATATCCATACGACGATACTGTGCCCGGTACTTTTTATAATGAAATAAAAGAAGAATTCCCAATTAAAAGACAAATAAATGCTCTTAATGTCACAGTTCCTCTCATGCATCCTGAAAGCCAAAGGGAACAACCTCATAAAATACAAATGGCATCTGTTATGCAATTTTTTACTAAAGATAATTCTCCAATAATCCAAATAAATCCAAACATTTTAACAATCAATATTACCAAGCCATATTTAGGTTGGGAATATTTCAAGCCTTTAATTATTAAAAATTTTAATATTTATAAAAAAATAACAAGGCCTAAAGGATTAAATCGGATAGACCTTAGATATATAAATAAGTTTAGTTTTGATGGTCTAATTGAACTTGATGATTATTTTAATTACCATCCTTCTATTCCTAAAGAATTACCCCAAAATTTAGAAACATTTCAAATTAATGCGGTTATTCCGTCCTCAGAAATTAATCGGCTTGTTTTAAATTTTAATTCCATTATAGAAAAACCTGGTGTTTCTTCTGTTTTACTTGATCTTAGTTACTTTATGTCTATACCTGAACGAGTGTCGTTTGACCAATTAGATGGATGGCTTGAAGATGCGCACAAAAAAATTGAAACGGCTTTTGAATCATGTATTACAGACAAATGTAGGGAAACTTTTGGAGGTATAAAATGAATATGCAAATTTCCAATCTTACTGATTTTTATAATAATAATCCTTATTTGCCAATGTCAATATACGACATTGAGCAAGAAAGAGGACAAGTAAAAAAGGAATTTAGTAATAATGATGTGACTTTAGACCGACAAGAATATTCTTATGTATCACTAATGATATGTGTTATAGAGGATATTTATGAATTTGCGAATCCAAAGGAAATCAAAAATTTCTTATTGAATTATAATTTTGTTTATAATCCTCTAATTGAAATTTATAATACAATAAAGGAAATATTCGCAGATAATTTAGTTAATGTTAAATTAGAATATTTATCCGATCCCGATGAAAGAAATTTTGAAAACCTTTTTGTTAAAATTAAAACAAAACTTTCATTTAACGAATCACTTAATTTATTAGATAATTTTGATGAGTACTATTGGCTTGATGTAGAAAATAAAATTAGAAATATAATTGAAGTAACGATAGATTAAATAAATATGGCTAAATGTTTCGATTGGTCTTTATATACTCGACTTTCCGAAGAACTCCTAAAATTTGCTGAAAGTCATTCAGATTTATCTGAAGCAAGCTTTCGTTGTGCAATAAGTCGTGCATATTACGGGGCATTCTGTAGTGCTAGAAACTTACTTACGAAAACAGGTATTTCAGTTCCACGAAACGATGCGCATAGCGCTGTTATAAATGAATATAAAAATAATCCAGAAAGAATTTATAAAAATATTGGGACTAAGCTAAATAGGTTGCGTGGTGCGAGATTAGAAGTTGATTATGAAAATTTCGGAAATATCGATTGCAATAAGACTAAAGGATTAATTGATACATCTAATTTTATTATTAAAAATCTAAATAAATATCCTGAATATAAAAATTAATTAATTATTTTTTTATCTTCCACACGTCATTAACCGCCTTCTTAAGCGTGCTCGGCACCAAATGGCTATACCGTTTCGTCATCTGCGTTGTTCTATGTCCTAACAGCTCACCAGTGATATAAAGCGAAGTTCCGTTCATAACCATTTTTGAAGCAAAAACATGGCGTAAATCATGGATTCTTAAATCCTTTAATCCTGCATTCTTGCAGGCAGTATGAAAGGAACGCTTAAAATTATCTAATTTTTTTCCTGTTTTATCGCAAAAAACGTATTCCGATTTCTTGTCGATATTGCTTAATAATTCTTTTAACGGTTTAGACGCTGGAATATATCTGTCATACTTGGTTTTAGTACCCTTAATAGCGATGATATCGTTCTGTAAATCCACGTCATCCCACTTTAAATTCAGTGCTTCGCCTTTCCTGCAGCCGGTGTAAATTAAAAAAGTTATTAAATCCTTAGTTAATTTATTCGTTGTGCCGTTTATTAGCTTCATTATATCATTATCAGATAAAGTCTTAAGCCTTTTAAGTTCGTTAAGTTTTTTTATTTTAGACGCAGGATTTTTCTCGGCATATCCTCTTTCTATACAAAAATTAAAGAAGTTAGAAATTATTATAATTTCATAATTAACCGACCTAAAATTTATCTCCGATTCTTTTTTGTTTTTATTTTTTTCTAAAGATAGCAATTCTAATTTTCTTTCAATCTGGTAATTTTTAATGTCAAGCGGCATTATTGCAGTTAATATTTTGTTTTTAAAGAATGGAAGAAAATGTTTTGCGGCAATAATTTTACGCTCTATGGCTTTTTCGGAATTCCCGTTATTTTTCAAGTAATTTTCCCATGCAGTTTCAAATAAAAGATTTTTATTTTTATTCGTAGGAAGGCTATGCTCTCTTTTAATTATGTCGTTTTTAACTGATATTTCAATCTGTTCGGCAAGTTTTTTATCTGTAGTTCGACAGCTTTTCCTGTATCTTTTTCCTTCATAAACGAAGTCATAAAAGTAATATTTGCCGTTTTTTACGATTGACATGGCATACCCTCATATTTTACAAGCATTTTAAGCATATGAAGATATTATATCACCTATGTGAAAATCTCGCCATAAAAAAGACAAAAATGGGTAAAAAATGGCTATATTTGATTTAATATGATAAAAGATTGAAACGGGAGAACCTTATATAATATGCGGTTTTAAATGGGGTGGATGACAGGTTTTGAACCTGCGACCACCGGAGTCACAATCCGGGGCTCTACCAGCTGAGCTACATCCACCATGAATAAAAATAGAAAGTATTTTATTATTTTAACAAATTTTAGATTAAATTAAAATATATTTTTTGGATTTGATTTATTATGCTTAAAACAAAGCGTCGATACCGAGAGTTTTCCCCGAATCGGTAAATATTAATACTAATTCGCATACTATAAACGTCATGTTTATTCCTAATTCCGAAGGGCTGATCCAATACATGGCAAACAGATAGTTTAAATTTAAAAATATTGCAATAAGCGAAGCTAACCTCGTAAGAAATCCCGCGGTTAAAAAAATGCCGACGAATAATTCGCCCATAACTATTAAAATAGCAAATAAAAATGCATTTGGAACGGCAATACGGCTTAAAAATATGCCGTAAAACCATAGCGGGTCATGATTTGCAAAATATGCAAGTTTAACATGAAAATTTGAGAAAAATTCTGGATTTACCTTAAAGTGTACCGCATAAAGAAAAAACAGCCCTATATATATTCTTAAAAAAGCATTCCAGATATTTGAATTTTTTGCAGCCATTTTTGAATTTTTTATATATTAAAAATATATTTTAATTGTTAATTTTTACCATTATAATATAAAATAATTAAAAATAAAATCTTAAAATTCTTGCATAACTTTTCTTTTTTGTATATTTCAGTATATTATAACGACTGTTTTATGATATAATTTAACATAACGATTTATCCAAATATTTAATCAATATGATATTTGTAGTTCACGAACATCATGCAAGCCATCTTCACTGGGATTTAAGAATAGAAGAAAACGGCATGCTGACTTCTTTTGCTTTGCCTAAAGAACCGCCGTTGGAATCGGGCAAAAAGAATCTATCGATAAAAGTCGAAGACCATCCTCTTGCTTATGCAAACTTTGAAGGCGTTATACCGGAAGGTCGCTACGGAGCCGGCGAGGTAAAGATTTGGGACAAGGGTGAATATACTCTTGTTAAAAAAGATAAAAAGAAATATGTTCTGGATTTTAAAGGACATAAACTCAAAGGGAAGTATACGCTCTTAAAATTCGACAAAGCCGGTGCAGAAGACTGGCTGTTTTTTAAAAATCACTAAAAAAAATATTAAATTTTATATAAAGTCAATAAGGAGGATAGAGCAATGAACGTCGATTTCGTCGTTTCTAAGAACGGTAATTTTAAAAAAATGCTTTCATACGGGCAAAGTCCCTGGTTAGATAATATTTCAAGATGCATGATAGATTCGGGCGACCTCGAAAAATTAGTTAAAAACGAAATAATCACCGGCATAACGTCAAATCCTTCCATATTTGAAAAATCTATTAATTCAGGAAAATGCGGCTATCCCGACAAAATTAAAAAACTTGCGTCGGAAAAATTAACTCCTTTTGAAATATACGACACTATAACAAGGGAAGATATAAAATCTGCAGCTCGAATACTTAAGCCTGTTTACGAAAAATCCGGCGGCAAGGACGGGTTCGTAAGCATTGAAGTTTCTCCCGACATAGCGACTGACGCCAAGACTTCTACGGAAGAAGCTCTGAGGATTTTTTCGCTTATTAACGAAAAAAACATCCTTATTAAAATACCCGCTACTAAAGAAGGTTTAGAAATTATACCCGCCCTTATAGCTAAGGGAATCAACATTAACGTTACTTTAATGTTTTCTTTAAATCATTACATTGACGTAGCAAATGCTTATATAAAAGGATTAAAGACGGCTTATGCAAACGGATACAATGTATCCGGCATACATTCCGTCGCAAGTATTTTTATTAGCAGAGTGGATACTTTGGTCGATAAAATGATTAACGATTTAATCGCCCGCGAAGCGGCTAACGACCCTGCCAAAAAAGAGAAACTTGCCGGTTTAATCGGAAAAGCCGGCGTTGCAAATTCAAAAATAATTTTTAATAAATTTAACGAAATATTTAACGGCGAAAATTTTTCGGCGTTAAAATCGAAAGGCGCAAATCCGCAAAGACTCTTATTTGCCAGTACGAGCACAAAAAATCCGGCATACTACGATTTAAAATACGTAGAGCCGTTCATAGGCAAAGATACCGTAAACACTCTGCCGGACGAAACCATAGAACATATTGCGGATCACGGCAATATAATGCCGGATACGGCTTCATTGGAATTTGACGAATCATTGAAAGCGGTTAACGAACTTATGGAATTCGGAATTGATTTAAACAAAGCCGGAGAAAAACTTCAAAACGACGGAGTAAAATCTTTCGAAGACGCCTACGAAAAACTGTTGCAGTCGATAAAAAACACTGCAGACATTTAACATTTAACCTATAAGACTTTTATGTGGATAGAAAGTATATAGGCAAATTATTATTTTTTGCAATTTTTAAAATTTTTAATATTTAAAAGAGGTAAGCATAATGGAATTAAAAAGAAATTTTGAAGCGGATAAACTCGGAGAGAACGAACTAAAATTTTTAAAAGATTTTACTAAAAAATGCCGCGCCGATATTTTAAAAATGACTACGATAGCATCTTCGGGGCATCCGGGCGGCTCTATGTCTTCTATAGATATTTATGCAGTTTTATACGGTTTTTGCGACATAGACCCCAAAAACCCTTTTAAACCGGAAAGAGACCGTATAATAGTAAGCCACGGTCATACCTCGCCCGGTGTTTATTCGGCTCTCGGAAATTACGGTTTCTTCGACGTCGAAGATGCAATTATATCTTTTAGAACGGCCGGCTATCCGTTTGAAGGGCATATTGAAAAAACGGTTCCCGGGGTAGAATGGGACACGGGCAACCTGGGACAGGGTCTTTCGGCGGCTTGCGGTTTTGCGTTAAGTTCAAGGCTGCACGGTTACAATAACCAAATATATTGCGTAATGGGCGACGGAGAACAGGCTAAAGGACAGATAGGCGAAGCAAGAAGATTTGCGGTCAAGTATAAATTGGACAATCTTACCGTAATAGTCGATAAAAACGGACTTCAAATCGGCGGTAAAACGGTTGACGTTATGCCTGATAATATAGAAGCGAATTTTAAAGCCGACGGATTTTTTGTTATAGAAATAAACGGTCACAATTTTAATGAAATTTACGAAGCGATAAAACAGGCTCATTTAATTAATTCTCCGGTAGCTATCATAGCTGACACCGTTATGGGAAAAGGCGTTTCCTTTATGGAAAATCAGGCTAAATTTCACGGAGCTACGCTTAATATTGAAGACTGTAAAAAAGCCCTTGCGGAGTTGGGCGAAAAAGACGATTTAGAAGAAATTATCGCTAAAAAGAAAAACGGTTTCAGCATAAAACCTCTTACGAAAAGAAATAATAATTTCTTAATATTAAAAGACGACGGACAGAAAATAGTTTACACGCGCGAAAAAAATACCGACAACCGTTCCGCTTTCGGCAACGCTCTTGCCGATATCGCAAATACTTATAAAGAAAAAAATGCCGGACAAAAAAATATACCCTTTGCGGTATTCGACTGCGATCTTGAAGGATCGGTTAAAACCGGAGCATTTAGAAAAGCTTTTCCGGATAATTTTTTTGAATCCGGAATCGAAGAACATAATACGGCGGTAATTTCTGGAGCTATTTCGACCGATAATATTCTGACTTTCTTTGCGGATTTCGGCGTTTTCGGCGTGGACGAAACATACAATCAGCAAAGATTAAACGATATTAACCATACAAACCTAAAGGTAGTCTGCACACATTGCGGAATAGACGTAGGCGAAGACGGAAAAACCCACCAGTGCATAGATTACTTTGGTCTTCTTAACTCGACATTCGGATTTAAAGTTATATTGCCGGCAGACCCAAACCAGACCGACAGAGCAACGCGCTATATAGCGCACAATGAAGGAAATTTCGGGGTCATAATGGGAAGATCTATAATTCCGGTCATACTGGATGAAAACGGTAAGCCGTTTTTCGGTGAAAATTATTCATTTAAATACGGCAAAATGGACGTAATAAGAGACGGTAAAGACGCTGCTATAATATCAACCGGCAATATGCTGCCTCATGCTTTAAAAGGCTGGGAAATGCTTAAAAAAGACGGCATAAATGCAATGCTATTAAACGTGTCGTGTCCGAGCGACATCGATGCAGAAGACCTTAAACTTGCCGCAAAAACAGGTTTTATTGTGACTATAGAAGATCACAATGTGAAAACAGGGGTGGGTACTGCTATAGGTTCGATGCTTGCCGAAAACGGAATATCCGTAAAATTTAGAAAAATGGGAGCAAAATTTTACAGTTCATCCGGCAAACCCGAAGATTTATACAAACTTGCCGGCTTATCCCCCGAAGACCTCTATAATTTCGTTAAAAAAGAGCTGTAATAGAATACGGTGCCGGAATTCAATTCCGGCACCATTATAACTATTACGCTACGTTATTCCATTCCCTGCCGTCAGCGTTTATAAGTTCATCTGCCTCTTTAGGACCCCAAGATCCCGCATCGTAATTTGGAAATATTGGTTGATCCATTTTTGCCCAACCGTTCATTACAGAAGTAATCAACTGCCATGCTATAAGCATGTCGTCATATCTTGCAAAAAGGGTCTGGTCTCCAAGTATAACGTCGTATATTAAGCGTTCATAAGCATCGGGCGGTGAGAGCCTGAAGGACGACTTGTAATTAAATACCATATTGACAGGTTCTATATCCATAACGAAACCGGGTTTTTTTGCGCCGATATTTATTGATATCCCTTCGTTAGGCTGAATCGTTATAATAATAGAATTCTGTTTTATATTTTCTATACCGGCTTTAGCAAATAAACTGTAAGGAAGTTTTTTAAAATAAACGGCTATTTCCGTTTTATGCGTCTTTAATCTTTTTCCAGCCCTTAAATAAAAAGGAACTCCCGCCCATCTGTAATTATCTACGAATAGTTTCATAGCCGCATAAGTATCCGTCATAGAATTAACCGCTATGCCTTCTTCTTCCTTGTAGCCCACGACCTGTTTGCCGTCTATTACGCCCCTGTCGTACTGCCCTCTGACGGTATATTTCTTAACGTCGTTAAGACTTAACGGCCTTACGCTTTTTAACAATTTTACCTTTTCGTTCCTTATATCGTCGGCATCGAACAAAGCCGGCGGCTCTATAGCTACTAACGAAAGCAACTGCATCATATGATTTTGCATCATATCTCTTATGGTTCCTGATTTGTCGAAATAACCTGCCCTGAGTCCTACGCCTATAGATTCTAATGCTGAAATCTGAACATGGTCTATATATTTATTGTTCCAAATAGGTTCGAAAATCGCGTTCGAAAATCTGAACGCAAGAATATTTTGAACCGTTTCTTTTCCGAGATAATGATCTATCCTGTATATGTCTTCTTCTTTAAACACGGACAGCAGATGTTCGTTAAGTTCCTTTGCGCTTTTATAATCGTATCCGAAAGGTTTTTCGATAACTATCTTAGAAAAACCTTCGCCCTTAAAACCTTCAGAAACCAAATCGGCATTTTTTATACCTTCTATAGCATCGTTATAAACACTCGGAGGAGTAGAAAGATAATATACAATGTTTTTTGGTATTTTATATTCGTCGGCTTTAGAAGTTATAAATTTGCCTAATTCAGTATAGCTTTCAACTTTGTCGTATAATGAAGGCAGATAATAAATGTGCTTTGAAAACTTTAAAAAATCTTCTTCTTGTATAGGCCTTTTTCTGCAATGGCTGTTTAATGAAGCAAATATAGATTTTCTAAATTCTTCGTCGTTCATCTTTGTTCTTGCAAATCCTGCTATAACGAATGATTCAGGAAAAAAATCTTCCTCCCATAAACTGTATAGAGCAGGGAAGATTTTTATATGCGCAAGGTCTCCGCTTGCGCCGAAAATTACAATTATGGACGGTTTTAAATCTGCCATTTTTTCTCCGTAAATATAATATATTTTATTTTTGCAAAATAACTCTTGCGGGAGCTCCGTTGGAATCTTTAATTTTTACCGGAAGAGCAGTCAAATAATATTCTCCAGGTTCTACGTTAAAAAGATTAAGTCCTTCTATAACAACTACTTCTGCGCCCAGCAGAGTTTCATGCGTATCGTGGCCTATATGGTAGCCTTCTACGGAAAGGTAATCGACCCCGACAAGTACAACGCCCTTTTCAACCATATATTTTGACGCTTCCGGATTTACGCAGACATAATCGGTATGAAAATTTTTATCTCCGCTGTTTATCCATTCCGAATTTTTTGTTTTAAAAAGCAGCCTGTCGCCTTTTTTAATATCCAAAGGTTCTATAAATTCTTTAGATATAGGAGAAACGCCGGGCGGCACTTCTATTACCCTGCAATTACCGATAAGCTTATTTAGGTCAAGTTTGTCTATTCCGATTCCATCGTCAACAAAATGCTTTGGCGCATCTATATGCGTCCCTGTATGAACGCCGCAGGTAATTTTACTGTTGTTTGCCGCAGCCCCTTTTTTTATCTGAGAATAATTGTCTATCTCTATAGCGGGATCGCTCGGCCAGTGCAGCATGCCGTCCGTTATTTCCATACTTACGTCTATAAACATATAAACCTCTAATTTCTTTTATTTTTATATTTATTTTTCAACTTAATATTTTTTACTTATGTATAGGATGTCCGCCGAACTGATGCCTCAAAGCGGAAAGCATTCTTGCGGCAAATGAATTTTCCTGCCTCGACCTGAAACGCATAAAAACGGAATCGGCAAGTACAGGGGCTGGAACGGCTCTATCTATAGCTTCTTGAAGCGTCCATCTTCCTTCGCCCGAATCGTCTACTATAGGTTTAAGCCCGTTAAGCTCTGGGTCTTCTTTTAGGGCGTTATGCGCAAGCTCTAATAACCATGAACGAACAACGGATGCGTGATTCCATAAATCGGAAACTTTCGTAAGGTCTATATCGAAATCGCTGGCTTTCATAATTTCAAAACCCTCGGCGTATGCTTCCATCATGCCGTATTCTATAGCGTTATGAACCATTTTAACAAAATGTCCGGCGCCGTGCTGTCCGGTATGCATGTAGCCGTTTTCAGGAGCAAGCGTTTTAAATATGGGTTCGCAGTGTTTAAAGGTGTCTTCGTCGCCCCCTATCATCGAACAGTAGCCGTTTTTTAATCCCCATATGCCGCCGCTAGTGCCGCAATCCATAAACTTAATATTTTTATCTGCGCATACTTTCGCTCTTCTTATTGAATCTTTATAGTAGGAATTCCCGCCGTCTATAACTATATCTCCGTTTTGCGTGTATTGTAAAACTTCGTTAAGCATATCGTCGGTAGGCTGACCTGCCGGAACCATGAGCCAAATTATTCTTGGAGCCGTTAATTTCGAAACGAATTCCTTAATGGAATTTGAACCGACGGCGCCTTTGTTTATGGCTATTTCTTCTTTAGATAAGGTTCTGTTGAAAACAACAACTTTGTGTCCGCCTTCAAGCAGCCTGAAAACCATGTTCATCCCCATCTTTCCGAGTCCTATCATTCCTAATTCCATAATTAATACCTCCTTCTCAATTATATTTATATTTAATATTAAATGTTTACAATATTTATTATTTTTGAGCATTTCCGTTTAAGCTTTTACCTACTTCCCTTATAATGTCTAACGGTATAGGCATTATCATGGTAGTATTATTGGTAGAAGAAATTTCGTTTAAAGTCTGCAAATATCTTAACTGAAGAGCCATCGGATTTTCCGCTATAATTTTAGCCGCGTCGCTTAATCTTTGCGCCGCCTGAAATTCGCCGTCGGCGTTAATTATCTTTGCCCTTCTGTCTCTTTCAGCCTCAGCCTGTCTTGCCATGGCTCTTTGCATATCCTGAGGAAGGTCTATCTGCTTAAGCTCCACTACCGTAACTTTAATGCCCCAAGAACCTGTATGCTTATCCAATATATCCTGAATCTCCATATTTATTTTTTCTCTTTCCGATAAAAGCTTGTCTAATTCTCCCTCGCCACAAACGCTTCTTAAAGTGGTCTGCGCAAGCTGAGATACTGCATAGTTATAATCATAAACCTGCACTATAGCATTCAGCGGATCTATTACTTTGTAATAAACAACCGCGCTTATTTTTAAAGTAACGTTATCTTTAGTTATAACATCCTGCGGAGGAACATCAAGAGTAATTATCCTTAAGGTCACTCTTACCATTCTGTCTATTACAGGCCAAAGAAGAATTAAACCGGGACCCTTAACTTTTATGGCTCTGCCGAGTCTGAATATTACAGCTCTGTCATATTCCGCTATTATTCTTACCGCATTTAAAATAACGATAATTGCGACTATTATAATGACCGCAAAAAAAATTGCGCTGTCTCCCATTTTATTCTCCTTTTAAATTATAGTTATATAATATTCAAATACCGGCAAAATAACCGGATTCTAATTATATTGATTGAGTTAAAGATTTGTATTTTAGGCTTCTTCAGGTTTAACTTTAAGCCTCAGCTTTCCGTCAACTTTGATTACCGTAACTTTGTTTCCTTTCAATATTGTATAATCGGAATAAGCCGTCCACAATTCGCCGTTAATTAAGATTTTGCCGTCTTTATTCGGATTTACGTCCGAAACGATTTCGCCGGTTTGATTTAATAAAAGAGACTCGCCGGTTTTCACTTTCGTTTTATATGCTTTATATCCGAGATAAGCAAAAATTGAGACGAAAATCGTGAGGGTAACATAAGTAGGAAGGACGATTCTTATGAAAAATATCGGTACGTTATGCACTATATAAAATAGAATTATAGTGCCTATAACGAAAAGTATGGCGCCGGCGCTTGTAAAAACGCCATAACTCATGGCAAAAAAATCGGTTATAACAAGCATAAAAGCTATAAATATTAGAAAATCCGCAAAATAAACCATTAGACCTATTATTATTAATTTATATTATATTTATATTATATCACATTTATTTAAAATACAATTCCCTGATTTTTTTCATATCTTCCCATGTCTCTTTTTTTGCGGAAGGGTTCCTAAGTAAATAAGAGGGATGATAAGTAGGAATAACCGTTATTCCGCCATAATTATAAGTTTTTCCTCTGACCGAAGATATAGAACCTTTGCCTTCACCTATTATAAATTCGGTTGAAAATTTTCCGAGAGTACAGATTATCTCCGGTCTTATGATAGCTATCTGTTCTTTAAGAAAAGGCGCGCATGAAGCTATCTCGTCTTCCATAGGGTTCCTGTTTTCCGGAGGCCTGCATTTTATAATATTGGCGATATAAACTTCTTCTCTTTTGAGATTTATGGATTCTATTATTTTTGTAAGAAGCTGCCCCGCCCTGCCTACAAAAGGTCTTCCGGTATTATCTTCTTCGGCTCCGGGAGCTTCTCCTATGAACATAAGCCTGCTCTCAGGGTTTCCCTCGCCGAAAACTATATTTTTTCTCGTTTTGCTCAATGCGCATTTTGTGCATTGATTTATTTTTGTTGTTTTTAAATAATTCAATGCCTCGGTCTTAGAATAAGAAACATTATTATTTATTGAATATTGGTCCTGATTTTTATCCTGGTTTGAATTGAAATTGTTTTGACAAGCGCCGGCGCATTCATCTATTATTGCATCGGCCATATCAGTATTCGTATTGGTATTGGTATTATAATTTATCATTTCGGATGTTTTATTGGCAAGATCTGACGAAACCGAAGTAAAGACAAAACTTTCTTTATTATCGTTAACAAAAAAATTTATGTCTTTAATCAATTTGGTTAATTCGTTTTTATCTTTCATGAGATTGCTTCGTCGCTTTCGCTCCTCGCAATGACGCATTTAATCAAAATTTTTTTTATTACAAGATTAATGTATTTTTAGCAATTTTTAAAGATTTAGCCCTAACTCAAAGGCCTTTAGATTATTTTCTGCGCCCTTACCTTGAGCAAGAATGCTCTCAACGGCGGTTCTGCTTATAGGGATTTCGGCTTTTGCAAACAATATGCCTAAAGCGATTATATTTTTTTGCGTTAAAGAATTAAATTTTTCTAACGAAATAGCGTCAATATCGTAATAATATATATGTTTTGTAACTTTTTGCAATTCCGAAACTATAAATGATATTTCCGGATATTTAGTCTTGCCCATTCTTACGCTTATAGGAATATAAGGGGTTTTGTTAAAAATAACTATCGAATCTTTGTTTAAGTATTTTATACCTCTCAAAGTTTCTAACGGTTCTAAAGATATCAAAGCATTTGCTCCTCCTGATTCTATCATAGGCGAGTGCATATTTTTTCTAGGATTATTCATTTCCTCTATATTTTCGTAAAAAATATATTTAACGAAAGTTTCTACGTAGCCTTCTCTTTGAGCTCCGCCCCTTCTTTCGGAACCGGAAACATCCTGCAAATCCGAGTTCAGTGCGGCATTTTTCATCACCGTTCCCATTGTGATGATGCCCTGTCCGCCCAAACCTACTATCGCTATATTAAATTTTTTCATATTTTACAATTATTATACTGTTATCAGGAAAAGGTGTCAGATTAATTTTCCGATAATAAATTTCATGTTAATTAATCTTTGCGCATGCGGAAAATAAAATCTGACACCTTTTCCTCTTATTTAACTACGGCGTCAGAATTCAATTCGTCGGTCCTCGTCACAAATTGTTATACCGTTATTTCTAACGGTTTACCGTCTAACTTAAACTCCGATTTTATATCAAATTCTACTTTGCGTATTGCGCTGTTAGGACATATTTCATAACATACTCCGCATTTTACGCAAGAAGCCGGATCTATATAGTAATAATCGCCGCCGGTATCTTCGTCTTTTTTTAGAATAATCGCCGGACAGGCAAGTTCTACGAAACATTCATTGCATTTTACGCATCGGGATTTTTGAATTTCGTATAAAGATTCACCTGTTTCCGCAGCATTAGCGCCATTTTTAAGCAGGCTTTTATTTCTTCTAATCTCCTGCAAAATACATTCTCTTTTAGCTATTAAAACTTTTACGCCCGGTTCTTTAAGAGCGCTTTTAATCTGTGAGGAAAATCTCTTAACGCTGTTAGGATCTAAGCTTTTAACGTAAGAAACTCCCAAAGATTTTATTAAATCTTTTAAATTTAAAACGTTTTGCAACGGTTTGCCGTCTATATCTTTTTGCGTGGTCGGAGTCTTCTGATGTCCGGTCATAGCCGTCCAGCTGTTATCTAAAATAATATAAAGAATATCCGCTCCGTTCTGAACCGCATTTAGCAAAACCGGAATTCCGGAATGATAAAAAGTGGAATCGCCGACTAAGGCTATAACTTTTTTGCTTTTGTCGAAATTGCTTATAGCTTGGCCTATGCTGAGCCCTGCATTCATGCAGGTTAAAAAATCCATGGCATTATACGGCGGCAAAAGTCCCAGCGTATAACAGCCTATGTCGCCGGCTATAACGACGTCTCTTTCTTTTTCTTCGGTATTTGAGAATCCGACGGCTTTAAGAATTGAATAAAAAGTTGAGCGGTGCGGACAGCCTATACAGAATGTTCCGGACCTTTGAGGCAGTTTATCGGATAGCTCTCTGTCTTTTTTAACGGCAAAATCGAAAGACGCAGGCAGAGGTTTTTCAAGAAATTTACTAACGCCTGAAATAACATCGTCTAATGTAAGCTCGCCCGTTCTGCTAAAAAATTCTTTGCCGTATATATTGCCTTTAAAACCTATTTCATAAGCAATTTTTTTAATCTGAAATTCCAAAAAACCTTCTGCTTCTTCGACTATGACTACTTTTTCGAGCCCTTCGAAAAATCTTTTAATCAGTTCGTCGGATATAGGAAAAGAAAAACCTAATTTTAATATTTTATGGTCATATACGCCCAATATATCAAAAGTTTCCATTAAATGCGCGTAAATAACCCCCGAAGATATAAAGCCAATTTTAGACGAACCGTCGTTAACGGTTTTATTAAATTTCGACTCGATAAGATATTTTTTTAATAATTCGTTTCTTTCAAGATATTTGGCATGATTTTTAACGGCAAGGCTGAAAAGGTTTAAATAATTTTCGGGATCTTTTTTAAAATTCCCTTTAATATTGCTTCTATCCCTTATATTTCCAAACAGGAGGGCTCCTGCGTTATGGCACAGGCGGGACGGCGCCATTAAAACGATTCCGAAAGAAAATTCTTCGGACACGTCGAAAGCATCTTTTGTAAAATCTTTTGCTTCCTGTATATTTGAAGGCTCCATAACCGGCATATAAGTATGCAGGCTATACCATCTGTCGTCCTGCTCGTTAGAACTGCTCGGCGCGCCTGGATCGGATCCTATAGCAAGGACTAAACCGGCTTTTACTCCGGTATAAGCTAAAAACTGCGCCGGTTCGCTTGCAACGTTTAACCCTACGTTTTTCATGGCGCAAAGCGATCTTATGCCCGACCATGAAGCGCCTATTGCGCCGTGTAGGGATATATGCTCGTTAAGGCTGAATTCCGTATATAAATTTTCGACATACTTTTTATTTTTATCCAAGACTGCGATAATTTCGGAGGCTGGGGTGCCGGGGTACATCGAAGCGTATCCTATGCCTGCTTCCAAAGCACCGCGCGCAATAGCTTCGTTTCCTAATACTATAGCCTTATCGCCTTCAGAACCGTTTACGAATAGATTGCTTTTCGCCATTTTTTCTAATTCTTTCTTTATTTTCGGGTAAAAACATTTAAATTTTCGTCCGTAATTTTAATTATAACGCCGTCAAAACCGAAATTGTCTATCGATTTGATAAAATCGTTTAAAGAACCTTTTATGCTTAATTCTTTAACGTTTAAAAACAATTTTTTATTTTTTGACTTTATATATTTTATCATGCTTTCGTCCGGATTTACTCCGCCGTAATTAATAAAAAAACTATCCGCTCCTATATCTATAAGTTTTTTTGCCTTTAAAAAATCGACCGGGGCGGATGATCCTATTACCGCTCCAAAATTAAATAAATCTGCCTGAATATCGTTCATCAGTCCTCTTTTTAACATTAAACCGAGTCCGAGTATATCGATATCGTAAACGGGTTTTGCCGATTTAAATTCGGTTTTTAACGGATGAACTCCTTCAAAAACTATTATGTCTTTTAAGCCGATCTGCTTAAGCGTAATTAAATCGGATAAAAGAGATATCCTGTTTTTATCTCTCATGTTAAAAGCGTATGCGGTTTTAATTTTATGTTTTTCTTTTAAATCCCTGCATAATAATAAAGCGTTAAAACCGAAATTTTGTTCTATAATTATCTGAGGTAAGGAATTATACGTCCCCGTATTGTTTTGAGTATTGTTTTTGATAGCGTTTAATAATTTAATTAAATTTTCTTCAAAAACGGAGTAGTTTTTGCTTACCGGAGTTTCAATTTGCGGTATAATTTGCATACGTATATTTATATTTCAGATAAATTAAATTTTTGTTCTTGCAGCAGAATGTCCGTAATCTCTGGGTTCAAAAATTTTATTAAGATTGTCTTCTTCGGAATATTTTTTCAGCATCTCGTAAGATTTTACGAATACGCACTCTTTGTCTTCGAAAACTTCGCAATTATTGCCGTTATGCCCTTCGCAAGGACCGTTTAGAAGGCCTTTCGGACATAAAGTAACGGTGCAGACTCCTCCGGTAAAATTCAATCTGCATACGTCGCATCCACCGCATAAAGCGTAATATTCTCCTATGTGTTCAGTCTGCGCTATATACTTGCTGTCCGTTCCCGAAATTACCTTCTTTTGCGTGAACTCTCCTATCGTCTGCACGCCCGTTCCGCAGGATAAAACGACTACTGCTTCGGTTTCTTTAAGCTCGTCTTCTACGAAACGTATATCTTCTTTCAATACTCTTTTATCGCACGGTTCGTCGATCGATATAGTAAACGTAACCTCTTTTCCCGAAGCCTCTAAGTGTTTTTTCATTTCCTTCACTTCCCTGCTGCCGCCCGTAAGGCAGACCGAGGCGCAGGAAGCACAGCCCACGACGCCGATTTTTTTATATTTCTTTAAAGCTTCGTCTATTTCTTGTATATCTTTCTTTTCAGTCAAAAACATTAACTAAACCTCTATTTTATTTATGTATCAGGATAAACCCGAAGGTACGCTCGATAATCTGACTTTAACAAATTTAACCGTATTTCCTTTGTGAATTTTAAGCGTAATAATCTGCCCCGGCAGGAATGAACTTATAAGTTCTTCGAGACGCGAAAAAGAATAGACTTTTCTGCCGTTCAATCTTGTTATTATGTCCCCGCCTATTATATAATTAATGTTTTTCATGGCTATAATTTTATTGCCCGCAACCAAACCTGCTATAGAAGCCGGGCTGTTAGGAAATACTTTTTCGATAAGCAATCCTTTATCGACATGTTTTATACCTAGCAGAATAGCAACGCTTTTAGTTAACTTTATAGCTTCAATTCCAAGCCAAGGGCGGATAACTCTGCCAAACTTTATTAATTCAGGTATATCTCTTTTAGCAAGGTCGATAGGAATGGCAAAGCCTATATTCTGGGCGTTGTTAGCGAGTTTTGCCGTGTTTATACCTATAACGCGTCCTCTGTAATCTACGAGCGGTCCTCCTGAATTTCCCGGGTTAATAGCTGCATCGGTCTGAATTATATTCCCGTAAAATCTTGCCGAAGGAAAGAACAAAGACCGTTTTAAGCCGCTGACGATTCCGGTCGTAACGGTCTGATAAAGATTATACGGATTACCAACCGCAATTACTCTTTCGCCTACCCTAAGATCGTTTGAATCGCCTAAAGTTAAAGGATTTATAATTTTACCGGCCGGATTTATATGTATAACCGCAATATCCGACATAGGGTCGGTTCCTACGATGCTTGCCCTTATATTTTTATATTTAAGAAAACTGATAAATATCTTGCCCGCATTGCCTATAACATGAAAATTGGTAAGTATATCGCCGTTTTTGTTTATAAAAAATCCTGTGCCTATATCTTCTTCCGGCATAATAGCACCGTTTTTAAGCCGTGCATAGCCTAAAACTTCTATATGAACGACACCGGATTTAATTCCGTTGAAAATGCGCTCGACCGTAGAACTGTCTGAATTATATGCTATTGCGTATTTGACTAAAAAACTTCCGCTTATACATAAATTTAAAATTAAGGATAATAAAAAAACTAACAATAATTTATTAAATTTATGCGGCTTCCTGCAATTCATTTTTGACCCCCTTCCACTGTCTTGCCTGATGCATAAATGCTTCAAGCCTTAGCATTAAATTAGTACTTTCCTGTCCGTCGAACCATAAATTTATCCACGGAAAATTATTAAGGTCTTCTCTAAATTTTTTAGATACTATCTGAACTATGGAACCCGGCATACAATGAAAAGGATGAATGCTTATTACGCCTGAATATCCTTTTTTTGCAAAATCTACCGATTCTCCCACGGTAAGAATGGCTTCGCCTCCAAGCGACAAATCAAGGTATTTTCTTGAATAAGAAAGTATATCTTTTATGCTGGTTTCTTTATGGTTTCTCAGCAGTTTTTTGAAAGGTTTAAACATGCCGGTTTCGTCTTTTCTCTGGTAATAATTAACTAAAAAACTTAAAAAAATATCTTTTACTTTCCTGCTTCTTAAAGCGTTTACGGCATATTCGTAGGTAGTAAAAGTTATCCATTTATACGTCGGGACTACCGAAACTTCGCCTCCGAGAGCTTCAACCTTTTCTATCGTAAAATTGTTGGTAAACTTGTTAAGCCTTAAAAATATTTCGCCGACTATACCTATGAGAGGCCTGTCTTCGTCTTTTCTTGGGATCCTTTCGAATTTTTTGGCGCATACCGCCATAGTATCGTAAATGTCTCTGCCTTTCTCGGTTGCCTCTACTACAATATTTATACATTCCCTATAAACGGAAACCGCATCGCCTTTTGTAATCTCATAAGGTCTCACCCTATACAAAGCTTTTTCAAGAGTATCTACGGCTACGCAGCCCTGCCATGCGACCCTTCTAAAGAGCGTAGCTTTGTCGCCTATAAAATCCGTATAAGATTTTTTAGCGCTGGGAACGACGAATTCGACGTCCGTATAGCCGAGATTATCGAGAACCATCTCGTGCAATCTGTTATATTGGCCGAATTTACACGGTCCAGGCGAAGTCGGCATAAAAAAAGCCGATTTCTTTGCGTCGAAATCTGGTTTTTCTATAACTTTAATAATATCTCCGGTAGTAACGAAACAAGGCATACATTCGTTTCCGTTAGTAAACTTAAGTCCGAAATCAAGAGTGGACTCGTCCGGTTCGTCCATAACCGCGGAATCTACTCCGCATCTTCTAAATGCGGCGCTTAAAGCGTATGCCGCATCCGACATATACGGTATATACACTTTTTTATCAAAAATATTGGTATTGGTATGGTGCATACAAACTCCGAATTGAATATCTTTAACCGTTATATTTAGTTGTATTTTTATTACTTTTACTCATTTACATTATAATAGAGCATTGTAATAAAGTCAAATTTGCAAATACAATGACAGAATTTAATTCTGGAATCGTCACAAATTGATCATTGAACCGTTGCAAATAATCTATACATTTAATAAAATTAAACAATATGAATTTCAAAAAAGTATTAATTATTTATAATCCGAAATCCGGCCGTTTTTCGGAAAAAAAACTATCTTACATATTAAGTTTTTTTAACCTTAAAAATATTTCGGCAGATACCCTGAATATATTGGAAACCTCGGTAGAAAAAGAAAGCATCGAAAACTCTTACGATGCGGTTCTAGTAGCAGGCGGAGACGGAAGTTTAAACTACGTTATAAACACCCTGGTATATTCGGAAATTCCTATAGCTCATTTACCTATGGGCACGGTTAATCTTTTTGCAATGGAAAATAAAACTCCGCATTCTTTAAAAAAAGCTCTTCCTGAAATCCTAAACATATATAAACCCGTCAAAATAGGTTTAGGGCGTGCAAACGAAAGATTTTTTTTCGCCATGACCGGCATTGGACTTGATGCTTTCGTTGTTAAAAACATGGAAGAAAAAATCAAGAAAAGCAAAAGGAGAATGTATAATAATTCTTCGAAATATATAAGTTATATTTTAAACATAATAAAAGTGACGAAAAAATATAAATTTTACGATTTATATATGGAAAAAAATAATGAAAAAATTACCTGCGCTAAAGAAATTGTCGTTTCAAATATACGCTATTACGGGGGCCCTTTTAAAATATTTCCGAATAATTCGCCTTTAGACGATAAATTTCATATAAGGACGGTAAAAAATGCCGACGGAACTGCAGACGTAATTTTTTCTATATTAAAATCATTGATATTTTATAAAAAATATTCAAACAATCCCGATTTTTATACAAAAGAAGCTGGGGTAATTATAACTTCGCAGAACGATTCTACGGATAAATTAATATATTATCAGTGCGACGGGGAACTTGCAGGCACGCTCCCCGTAGAGATAAAAAAGGCGAAAGATGCCGTAACTATGCTGATTAATCCGCGCCATTTTCCTTTGCCGCAGCAATAAAATCATTTTTCTCCCTGCAGACTTAAATGCATAGAGCCTGTAGATATCTGAATTATAGGAGGGCTGCAGCACAAAATTATTTTTCGACGGTTAAACTGCGTGCATAAATACTTATTAAATGGCTTACGGGAATAGCTTGGCTATGCTTTAAAATTCCGCCCTGATCTTTTAAAGAAAACATACATCCTGAGCACGACGTTAATATTTCCTGCGGAGCCGCTTCTTTAATCTCTTCAAATTTTCGTTTCGTAATTTTTTTGGATAAATCGTAATGCCTGACGTTAAACATTCCGCCATTGCCGCAGCAATAGTTATATTTTAACGGCTTTAATTTTAACCCTGCAATATTATCCGCAATTAAACCGGGTTCCCCTATTAATTTTTCATAAGTCGAAGCCGGTTTAAAATCAGGCATATTTGAAAGATGGCACGGAATATGGAATACCGCTTCGGTTTCATTATCCAATTTTCCTTTTTTTATCTCTATACCGTGCTTTTTGAGTTCGTTAAAAAAAGACCAGATGCCGGTTAATTTTTTTGAAAAATCCAAAATTTCGGCTAAATTTTCGTCGTTTTCGTTAAAATACTTGGGATAAAGCTTATTTATAGAATAGGAACAAGAAGCGCATGACGTTACTATATAATCTAATTTTTTGCCTTTAAAAGACAAAGCGTTATTGACGGCAAGCTCTTTAAACGACTTTAAGTCGCCGCTCGATATAAAAGGCAGACCGCAGCATCCCTGCATTTTGGGCACAAAGACTTCGACTCCGTTTTTAGTCAAGGAGGCTACGGTATCTATAGATATCTGCGGATATACGCCGTTAAAAACACATCCGCTGAAATAACCGACTTTAAAAATATTTTTACCGTCATTAACTCCCCTCCTTTCAAGGAGGGGAGCCCGAAGGGCGGGGTGGTTGCCTGACGGAGATAGCATAACGGCTGTATCGGCATTAAATATATGGTCCCTGCTGCCGATAAAAGATTTGCCTTCCGGCATGGGAGAATTTCTGCCGGACAATTTTTTTAAGAAAGGAATATTTGCAATTTTTAAGGCGGTTCTTAATAAAATTTCTCTTTTATTTTTAAGAATATTTAATGCCAATTTATCGGAAGAAAAACTTTTTTTCGCAAACTCATACAGTTTTATTTTTTCGTTCGCGACAAGTTCTACTATATTAACATCGTTCGGACATACCTGTTCGCATCTTCCGCACAGAAGACAGGCTGACATAGATTCCCTAACTTTACCTGCTCTTAAAGGAATACCGTCGGCATAATCGGTTAAAACTATGCGCACTCTGCCCCTCGGACTTAAAAATTCGTTGTAACCGATATTGTAAGAAGGACAGACCGGCAGACATTTTCCGCAGTGAACGCAATTAAGGTAGCTTTTATTCTCAGATATCAATTAAGAAACTCCAGATATATTTTTTAAAATAGTTTTACTTTATCAAATATTTTGTATTTATTCAATTTTTATAATTTATCCTTAGTCCTGCAATAGCAAAAAAAGGTGTCAGATTAATTTTTTTGCAAGAGAATTTTATAAAAATAAAATCAGACACCTTTTTCTTACATTTTTGTGTATCCGAACAAAATAAAAATCTAAAAACTTTCTATTACAAGATTAAGGTTTATATTTAGGTCGTGTTATAGCGAAATAATTATTTTTAAACAGATATTTACTCTAAGAGCATTATTAAAAGAGCGCTAAACTTACATTTAACATTTAGTTATGCAGCGTCTTTGCCGCTATGTTTATTTCCGAAGAAATAAACATAAAAAGATTTTGCAGACTGGAAGGTATTTATTTTAAACTCTTGGAAGGAATAACGGTTGAAATGGGCGGTGGTTTTGTTCTCTTTTATCTGCGACCTTAAATCTAAGGCTGTTTTTCCGTAAAAACCGGTATAGCCTTTGCCTATAAAATCGCTTCTGTGGGCGTCGCTTACTCCGAGCTGGGGAAGCCCTATGGAGACGTTTGCCAAAGAAGCCGCCGCATTGGAAAAAACCGAAAAAGTGCTGGAATTATTAATAACTTCTATCGCATCGAAATCTAACTCGTTTAAAAGTTTTCTGACCGGCTGATAGCCTTTTTCCGCATAAGAAACGAAATAATAAGGATGGGGGGCTATTGCCAGCCCCCCTTGCGAATGTATTTCGTCGATAGTTTCCTGAGCCGTCTTACCGGGTATTATCTTGTTTTCTAAAAAAAGACCTACTATATGACCGTTTTTAGTAGATATCTCTTCGCCGATAATAACGTCAACTTCAAGAAAACTGTTTTTTAAGGCATATTCTTTCGCTTTAAAAGCGCCTTTAATCCTGTTATGGTCTGTAACGGCGATTACGCTAAGTTTACCCGCCGCCGCCTCGACGATATCTTCCGGCGAATTATTTCCGTCGCTATAGCTTGTATGAATATGCGTATCCGCTTTTGAATACTTCATTCGTTCATTCGTCTTAACTTAATTAAATTTTAATAATTTATTTTAATAATTTTCTTACGCTTATATAGCATATATTATTATATATATTAATTATATCATATAAAATTAAGCTTTATGAGGTATTGCGGAATCCGGCACCGATATTTTATCTTCATCTAAGTATTTGTCTTCTTGAGCAACTTCTCTTAACGACATTTCTTTCGTTTCCGGCAAAGCAACCGTGGTAAGTATCGCTCCTAAAATAGCAATTACCGCAAGTATCAAGAATGTTCCTTTAACTTTAAAGGCGACCATTAAGAACGGAAATAACAGGGTACCAAGGAATGCGCCGAATTTTCCGCTTCCCGCCGAAAT
>JAJZJX010000042.1 GCA_021850985.1 bacterium | reverse complement strand
ACGGTCATTATACCGTTCAATTCGGCGACACCCTTTCTTTAATAGCCCAGAAATACGGCACTTCTATTGCAGAACTTAGGAAACTTAATCATCTTTATTCAAACGTAATAAGAACGGGAGCCGTACTCGTAGTTCCTGAAAGCTATGTTAAAAAAACCTCTTACAAAGTTGCAGATAATAAAGATGTTAGCGCGAATAAATACGATTATTACGGAAATAAAAACATTTCTAAAAAAACCGGTTATCAAGTGGCAACTTTTAAAGTAGTTAATTCAAAAAGGTGTTCTTTGAACGGCAGCGAATCCGCAGGTAAAAAGACGGACGGCATAGATAATTTAAATATCGGAAAAAAAATCGTGGATATAGCTTATAAATATCAAGGCGTACCTTATGTATGGGGAGGCACTACACGCTCAGGCATGGACTGCTCAGGATTTGCACAGCATGTTTTTGAAAAGATGGGCATAGATTTACCGAGAACGGCGGCTGAACAGGCAAGATTAGGCAAGTACGTTCCAAAAAATAAATTAAAACCCGGCGACCTTTTGTTCTTCAGAACTTATGCATCCTATATTTCCCATGTAGGAATATATATAGGCCACGGTAAGTTTATACAGGAAAATTCAGGAGCCGGCATGGTAACCATTAACAGCTTAAACAACGAGTATTTCGAAAGAACATACGCTTTTGCAAAATCTATTAAATAAAATCTGTTTAAAAATAAATTACCGATAATTTTAAAAAATTAAATGGAAAAATTAAAGAGGATATAAATATATTATGTTTAATTTTAACAACTGGTATGCGCCTAATCCGATAGTTCATATAGGACCCCTTCCCGTTCACTGGTACGGAATTTTAATCGGAATAGGCTTTATAGTGGGTATAGCTATTGCTTATTTTAGGGCTAAGTCTTGGGGCGAGGATCCCGAAAATATAATTAATATCATGGTTTTCGCCATACCGGTTTCGATCATTTTTGCACGCCTTTATTATGTGGTTTTTGCCTGGGGTTATTACGCAAATAATCCTATGAGTATTTTTTATATTTGGCAGGGAGGGCTGGCAATTTACGGCGGAGAGATAGGCGGACTTTTAACGCTTTATTTATATACCCGCATTAAAAAGCTTAATATATGGCGATATATAGACATGCTTGCACCGAGTCTTCTTTTGGGACAGGCGATTGGCAGATGGGGAAATTTTATCGACCAGCAGGCTTTCGGCTATCCTGTCAAGTGGGGGCTTCCCATAGCTAAAGCTTTGCGTCCTGTAAATGCATATACGCCTAAACATTTAGTATTTGGATTATGGGGATATCCTTTTCAAACTGCTTATCCTAAAAATTTGACTATGTATTCTCATTTTGAGCCTTCTTTTTTTTACGAATCAGTTCCAGATTTTTTAGGTTTTATTTTTTTAATGTGGCTTTCGAGAAAAAAACCGAAAGTAGCAGGTACAATATTAATAGGTTATTTAATATGGTACGGCACTACGAGATTTTTTACGGAAGGCACAAGAATAGACAGTTTATGGCTCGGAAACAGCATAAGGGTATCTCAAGTGCTTAGCATGTTTGCCGTAATAATTTCAATAGGGGTTATTATTTACAGACATTATAAATATAAAGATATAAAAGATACTGCGAAAATATAAATCGGCAGCCCGTATTATAGAAAAATAGACTAACACCTTTTTCTCCAAGCAGTCATTGTGAGTGCCAGCTGACGGAGTCCAGCTAAGCTCACCCCTAATCTCTTCTTAATTTAGCCGTATTTATAAAACTAACAGTTCGTCAAGGTTAATTCTTACGTTACATCTTCACCCTTACCATTACGCCGTTGACCTTTTCGGCAGGAAGTTTATAGAACCTAACGAATGAAGGGGATAATTTTTTAATCAGCGCGAATATCTTCCAGAATACGTTATTGCTTACTATTTCCTCGAACCCGTAAAATATAACCGTTTCGTCGATATTATATTTTTTCAGTATGGCTTCAACATCCACTACTTCCGAGTAGCCTGCCCTTATAAGAAACTGGCTGAGTCCGGGAGATACTTCGTTTTTCAGCGTGCTGTCGATACCGTATGGTTTATCCGTTCTTTCTATAGAAACGAAAATATTTCTTTCATAGATAATGTTATTGCTGAACATTGTTTTAATAATATAAGGTGACACTTTATTTGACATACTTGCGAAAAAAAGCGATGTCCCTTCAAGCCTTGAAAAATTATTATATCTAAATTCATATTCTTTTAAAAATATATTAAAATCCGTCATTTGATAAATAGAATGCAGTCTTTTTTGTCCCTTTGTGTATATCATAATTATTGCAAAAGGTATCGTTGCGATTATCAAAGCAAAATACCCGCCCTGCAAAGTCTTATACAAAAGGTTGGAAGTCAAAAACATTATGTCTGCAAAAGTTGTCAAAAGAGAAATTAACAGCATAAAATATCTTTTTTTATGGAAGAAATGTATATTTATTAAAATTCCCGTAAAAGTCATCGTTCCGCTGACTGCAAGTCCGTATGCCATGGCAAGGTTATTAGACGTCCTGAATATCAGTATTGCCGCCAAAACGCTTACGAACAAAAACCAGTTTGCAAAACTTATATATATCTGCGACTGAATTTCGCTGGAGTTATAGTTTATTTTTAACAACGGGATGATTCTGTTGTTAATGAGCTGGTAAACTATGGAAAATATTCCGCTTATAACCGCCTGAGACGCTATTATCGTAGCCGCAATACTTAAAATAAGAATAGGCATATAAAAAAGGTGCGACTGCGAGTAAAGCATCATAAAAAAAGCATCGGTCTTGGTTTTATGCATAAGCAGGAAAGCTCCCTGACCGATGTAGTTAAAAATAAGAGCGATAAATACTAGCACCCATGCTTTGGTAATAGGTTTTCTCCCGATATGACCCATGTCGGCATACAAGGCTTCACCGCCGGTAGCAGAAAGAATTACGTCCGAAAGTACGAATAAAGAAATAATTCCGTGGGCTATTAAACGGTTTGCCGAAATATTGCCGTTGAATAAAAATCTTAAAGCGTAATAAGGATTTATAACCTTTAAAAATATCTGGGGCATATGCAAAAGCGATAAAATGCCTGAAGCGCCGATAACTATAAACCACAACAACATTACGGGACTGAAAATATTTGCCACTTTTTCCGTGCCTTTATGCTGATACCAGAATAACCCTATCGTTATTATGATCGAAATTAAAATTACCGTGTCAGTCGTTATATTTTTAAAAAAAGGAATAAGACTTATACCTTCTACGGCGCTTAATATACTTATAGCAGGAGTAATAACCGAATCACCTATGAGAAGCGACAGTGCAATGTAAGATATTACGGTTATGAAAGCAATTTCGCGGGCGGACTTAATATATTTCTCTATAATATTCTTAAGTATTATAGTGCCGCCTTCGTTTCTTTCGCTGATGCCCATTGCAAACCAGACGTATTGGACGGTAACTAAAAGCGTCAGCGTCCATATTATAAGCGACACTACTCCGAGTACATTGGTTCCTGTAACCTTAAGGTATGTAAAAATAACGGCAATAGTATATATAGGGCTGGTTCCTATATCGCCGAATACGATGCCGAGGGCTTTAAGTGATTTATTTTCGGTAAAAGCCTTTTTAATTTTACTCGTGCTTATTTCATTCATATTTTTTCGTTCTTGTTTATATTAATGATGTTTATTGTTATATTTTTAAATACAGAAATGAATTATTATATAATATTTTAAAAAAAATAGAAAAAGGAAAAATAAAATTGTCAAGGAAAAATAAAATCTGACGCCTTTTCCTTCCTTTTCATTCATAATCTCTTTATTATATCGAACTTACATTCTTATATCCGCAATTTTAGTGATGTTTAACATTTTTACATTTATTTAAAATTGAGATATAATTAATAAAAATTCAATAAATTAATATTATAATGATTACGATTATAAAAATGGATAAAATAGGGCGGAACGAAAGGCGGAATGTAGAAAAACGGAATAAGACGGGTAAATTGTGCGGGACGGTTAATATAGTTAAGGCAGGTAAAAAAGGATTCAGCCTTATAGAAATAGTGTTTACGATTATCATAATCGGGCTGGCTATGGGTGCCATAACCGAAAGTTTTATCGCAGGTTCTGCAAAGAGCGTAAATATTGTAAACGAGGAAACGGCAATGAATATAGCGAAACAGACAATAGCGGCGATTAATTACTGCAGGGACGGGGGGACGCCGATTAGCGGAGTGTGCAGCGCGTTTTTAAACGGCGTTGGGTCAGGGTCTTCGCCGTGGATAACCACTTCTTCAAATCCTAATCTGTCTAATTTCGCGCCTCCTCAAGAGACCC
The DNA here is from genome assembly GCA_021850985.1 of bacterium. GTDB lineage: Bacteria > SZUA-79 > SZUA-79 > Acidulodesulfobacterales > Acidulodesulfobacteraceae > Acidulodesulfobacterium_A. The sequence continues at coordinate 5,674 of JAJZJX010000042.1, read as the reverse complement.
CAGCTCCTATAAACAACGAATGTTTTTACACAAAGATAACGGCAAGCAACGTTGATTTCACCGATGCTAACGGAAACGGAACTATTAACGGAAGTTCGACCAATTTCATACAGACTGTAGTCCAAACCGGCTGGTTTGCCGCAAATGCGGGCGGAGGCTGTCCCGCCGCTCCGGCAAGTTATCCGTTCGTAACTATTTCCACCGTTTATGCGGATTATTAATTATTTGTTTTTGTTTTTCCCAAGAAAGAGTATTTGATGAAGAAAAATTTTATGAAAATAAAATTGGAAAATTTGAATATTATAAAGAAAGTAAGCGGGTTTACGCTTATCGAATTAGTTATGACGATACTGCTTATCGGCATTCTGTCCATAGGGCTGTACGAAGTCGTGATTTGGGGAGTGAGCGATTACGTAACGAATGAGCAGTATCTTCATTCAAACAATTCGATGACGTATGCGATGGCGGCGATAAGGAGGAGCATGACAGGTGCGGTTATGCCTACGGCGTCTATCAGTCCTTCTGGCAACTATCACTGCAAATTATCGAATTCTATTAATCCGGCGACCTCAGGGAACCTGCCGATTGTTACCGCTAATATGCCTGGACAGACTTCAGCCTGCGGAGGAACGGGTCAGCCGGTATGCGACGAGGCGGCTTTTTACCAGAATATAACCGGAACGGCAAACCAACAGCTTGTAGTTTTCTGCGTGAGTAATAATATATTATATGAAGAGGTTACAAATGGAACTGGGACGACATCGTATCCGATTGCTAATAATATTACCGGCATTAGTTTTTAGCGTAGCGGTTTCTTTAAGCGGCTGCGGGGGCGGAGGAAACGGCGGTGGAGGAGGCGGAAATAACCCGCCGCCTACGTCATCTGCCTGCAATCAGAATCCGGCGACCAAGGTATATAACTGCAATATCAATATTACGATAACTGCGCAGGCGCCTAACGGACCGTCGTATTCGCAATCCGGCGGGGTTTCCGTAACCGTCGCAAATCCGCAGTAATAAGTTTATATGGAAACTGAAACCGGCTGAAACCGTATCTGATTTATTTTATCTCCTACAGCCGCCTGAAAATTTAAAACGCATTCGCATTAATGTTATGCGCATAAAGGAGCAACTATTGTTTTAGAACTTGTCTTATTTTATAAAGGTTTGGAACCATGACATATTGCTGCTATTTCAATTATGCTATTTTGAATTCTATAAACTATCCTGTAATTTTTAAAAATTAACTCTCTTAAATTTTTATCCTTATACTCAGGAACAATTCTTCCTTTATTTGGGAAATCAGGAATATTTTTAATTGCGGAAAGTATATTTTTTATAAAAAAGTTGGCGTAATTTTTAGAATCCTTTGAAATATAATTATATATTTCTTCAAGATTTGAAACTGCACGTATAGACCACCTTATTTTTGCAGCCATTTTTCTTTAAATTTTTGCTCGACATCATCATGGGGAATTGACTTGCCCTCTTCAAGCTCTTTTAGTCCATTATCTACCTGAAGTTTAAAATAAAGTTCGTCCATTATATCATTTATATTTATATCGTCCGGCAATGATTGTATAAATTGAATAATCTCTTTTTTAACCATTTCCATAATAAAATACTCCGTTTTTCATTATTTGTATATTTTTTATTTTATTATAGTTGCCGCATATCTGTCAACAAATAAAGGTGTCGCGAATAATAACGAAAACCGGAAAACCGTATCCAAATAATGGTGTCAGATTTATTTATTCTCTTAATTAATACTGTATGAATCTGGATTCCCGCTTTAGCGGGAATGAAAAAATATAAATTTCAACCCCTTTAAAATATTTAATTTTTGTGATATACTCTAATTTAGTAGCATAATTTAGTAGTATAAACAATCTTACTATACAGATACAGGAGGTTAAAATGGGACTTACAAAAAAATCTATAACAATTTCTCAGGATTTATATGAAGCGACTAAAAATATCTCGGACAATTTCAGTTCGGTAGCCGCAGCCGCTATCGAAGAATATCTTAGAAAAAACTGTATAGAAAAAGCTAATCTGAGTTTTGGCTCATGGGAAAAAAGAAAAGAAGAAAGCATAGATATCGTCAATGAGCTAAGGGAGGAAAAGAATAGAAACTATGCAGAAGATAATCATTGATACCGATATTGCTATCGATTACTTAAGAGGCTTAGAATATGCGAAAAAATTTATTAACGGGTTGTGGGGCAGCGACGCAGCGTATTTAAGCATATTGTCCGTTTATGAGTTATATGCGGGAATGAAAGAAAAAGAAAGAGAAGATACCGATAATTTTATAAAAGCATTCAATATTGAATTCATAGATTATGCTATAGCTCGGAAAGGCACAGAATTATTTAAGAAATATAGAAAAACCGGCATAAGCTTAACAACGGTCGATTGTTTAATTGCCGCCTCTGCTATAGTTAAAAAATATAAAATAGCAACAAGAAATATAAAGCACTATCCTGAAAAAGACATTATTTATAGATTATTTTAAATAAATAAAATAAAAAATAAAAAGTGCCGGAAGCCGTTTAAGCAAAAACAATCGTTTTATTGCCGTATTGTATTATTCTGTCCTCGACGAAAAATTTTACAGCTCTTGCCAAGACCATTCTTTCGATAATTTTCCCTTTCTTTTTAAGTTCTTCCGCATCGTCTTCGTGGTTAATCCTTATTACGTCCTGTTCTATTATAGGTCCGTCGTCTAATTTTTCATTAACGAAATGGGCTGTTGCACCGATTATCTTTACGCCTTTTTCGTATGCCTGAAGATAAGGCTTGGCTCCAGGAAACGACGGCAGAAAGGAATGATGAATGTTTATTATCTTTTTATTGCATAAATTAATAAAACCTGACGACAAAATTCTCATATATTTGGCAAGTATAATAAAATCTATATCGTATTTTACTATTTCGTTTAAAATAAATTGTTCCTGTTTAAGTTTAAGGTCGTTATTAGAATCATCAGCAGCATTAACGGCATCACAGTTATTATTATTTGAAACGTTAAAATCTGAAGGAATATATATAAACGGTACATTATAAAAATTTGCGACGGACGACAGTGTTTTGTGATTTGAAAATATACAGCTTATATTTAAAAAAATATCGCCCGAACTTGTCTGCCACAATAATTCGTAAAGACAATGGTCTTCTTTGGAAACGAAAACTGCGGCGTTTTTTTTAACAGAAACTGCGTTTAATTGATATTTTATGTCGAATATATTGCTAAGCTCGTTTAATTTTATTTTTATATTTGCAATATTTTTTTCGTCAGAAAGACTATCCAGTTCAAATACTATTCTCATATAAAAATGAGGATTTGAAACGGACTTGGCAGAATGCTGGTTTGATTCTACTATGTTTGCATCGTTTTCAAAAAGGACTTTTGAAACTGCTGCCACTATTCCTTTTTTATCCGGACAAGAAAAGATTAAAATAAATTTTCTATTCATGCAGTTTATATTATTATTTTAAAATTCATAAACATAAAAAAAGTACAAATTATATTTTCTATCTGTTTCCGCCTGCAATTTGCCCGTTAAGTCAGCTTTTTTTGCCTATCAGCATAACTTTGTCGCCTGCCGCCGCCGCAAAAGTTTTTTCGGGATTTATAATAATCTGTTCCTTCCTCTTTATCCCGACGGCAATTTCGTCTTTGTTTTCCTTAAAAAACTTTATAACTTCTATGAATTCTTTATTTTCTAAATTTCTGGGCAAGTCTTTTTCTATAAGACCTTCTTTAAAATTTTCGTCTAAAAGCTGGTTAAAAAATTTGGAAGCACCTTTAAACTCTATGGATTTAACCAGTACCCTGCTCGAGAATGAACCCGATGAAAATACTTCGTTTATGCCGATTTCCCTGAAAGCCCTTTCGGTTTCTTTTTTAAAAATTAACGCGATTATATAAGTATTTTTATATTGCGTTCTTACGTTTATACCGGCTATTAAAGAATTTGAGTCGTCTTCGTCCGAAATGATGCACAGTTTAGCTTTGTCCAAATGAGCTTTTGCGACAGTTTTTTCATCGGTAATATCGCCTTTTATAAATATTAATTTGCCGCTGCTATCAGGCGATTTTTCGATATTTGCCACAAGGGTTACGTTATCTTTTGTTTCCATAATATCTTTCAACGATGATTTTATTAAACTGCTGTAACCAAGTATAACAATATGCTCCTTAAAAATATGGCTTTCCACGGTTCCGAATATCCTCCCTATTTTAAATTCAAACATAATAGAAGACACCGTCGCTAAAAAAAGGCCTAAAATTCCTATTCCGGCAATCATTAAACCCATAGCGATAATTCTTCCGATGTCGTTTGTCGGCGTAACGTCGCCGTAACCTACGGTGGTGGCGGTCGTAACCGCCCAGTAAAACGATTTAAAAAAAGATATTTTTTCGTAACGGCTGAATAAATAAGAAAAAATTAAAAGTATAGCTATAAGAAAAACAAAAATCCTTATTAAGTCGGATTTATGCTGATTAGTTAATATTTTTAACTTACGAAAAAAAATTAATATGACGTTAAACATTTCAATTTAGTTGTATATAATTTTTTTGTTTTTTTAAAGATATTATAGCATAAATAATTGTATAATTATTATACTATCATTAACAATATTATCATCGTCAAAAAATTAATTTTAAATAATTTGGATTTTTCAATTAAATTAATAGACGCATTGAATAAAGGAATTAAATATATGAGTCCGGATAAATTTATAATTTATATTAGTGTAATATATTATAAATAGATTATTAATAATATATTAACGGAATAATGGAGATAAAACATAATGACTGTTATGATTACGTCAACTGAATTAAAACAAAAAATAAAATATAAATATGCTCTTTTAAAAGACGATCTTCTTAATTACGATTCTTTTCATACCGCAAAGGAAATTTCTTTATTTTACGATTCTGTTGTTATCGAAGCTTTTTCCCTTATTAAAGGGAGAGGCGATTATTGCGTAATAGCAGGAGGCAGTTATTCAAACTTAGAATTATGCCCTTATTCGGATATAGATATAATGATTTTAACGGAAGACGGATTAAGCAGAGAGGATTCTGCAAGAGATTTAAAGGATTTTTTTTATTTATTCTGGGATGCGGGAGTAGATCTTGCCCAGAGCGTAATGACATGCGCCGAAGCCGTAGAACTTATGAACAGCGATCTAAATACATATACGTCTTTTATAAACGCAAGATACATAGCCGGCAACAAGCCGTTATTCGATAAATTTATATCTGATTTTAAAAATATAGAAGGAAAATTAATTTTTTTAAAAGAAATAATGAAGAGCTTAAGAAAAAGGCGGCTTATCAATGTTATGACCGACAACGACATTTTTCTTCTTGAACCGGACGTTAAAGAGGCTATAGGAGGTTTGAGGGATTATTCTTATTGCGGATGGATATATTATCTCGGCGTTAAGGAGATATTTCCAAATCCGAACGGCGGCGGAGAAATCGCCGAATATCAAGGCAGATTTAAAAAGTCTGAAGAAACGGTAATCGCCGCGCTGAAAGCAGCCAAAGCCGACACTTCTTTAAAAAAAGAGGATATAACGGATCTTTATAAAGGGAAAAAATTTATTTTAAAAACGCGCATTATGATGCATCTGCTTGCAGGGAAAAAAAACG
>JAJZJX010000041.1 GCA_021850985.1 bacterium | reverse complement strand
TTGCAAACGCATCTTTATAATTTTTTATAATAAGTTTTCTGACTAAGGAAGCTTTTTTATAATAAGCGTCGTAATAACCCGCCGAAAGCGCAAAAGTTCCCAGTATTATGCGTCTTTTAACCTCGTTGCCGAATCCGGCTTCACGAGATTTTCTGTAGAGGTCGTCTAAGCTTTGTATTCCATCGCTGTCTTTTTTGTTATATCTGTATCCGTATCTTATGCCGTCGTATCTTTCGAGATTCGAGCTTGCCTCGCTCGTGGCGGTTATGTAGTATGCGGATACCGAATATTTGGTGTCCGGAAGGGATATATCGACTATGTTTGCACCTAAGTCTTTCAATAAAACCTTTACTTCCGAAACTTTTGAATTTATTTCGGGGTCTAAACCGTCGGAAAAAAATTCTGCCGGAATTCCTATATTTAATCCTTTCAATATGGATTTATCGGCTTTTTTAACAATTTCGGCATATTTTTTAAAGTTAAATTTTCTCGTTGTCTGGTCGTTTTCGTCGAAACCTACAACAGCCTCAAGCATTAAAGCAGCATCCGTAACGTCTTTGGATAGAATACCCGCCTGATCCAAAGAGGAACTGAAAGCTATTATTCCGTATCTTGAAATCAAGCCGTACGTGGGCTTTAATCCGACCACTCCGCAAAGAGCGGCGGGCTGTCTTACGGAACCTCCGGTATCGGTTCCGAAAGAACCGGCGCATAAATCGGCCGCAACAGAAGCGGCGGAACCGCCGCTTGAACCGCCGGGAACCCTGTTTAAATCGTAGGGATTCTTTGTTATTTTGTATGCGCTGTTTTCGGTAGATGAACCCATTGCAAATTCGTCGAGATTGGTTTTGCCTAAGAAAACATAATTATTTTCTTTAAGTTTCCTTACCACTGTAGAATCGTAAGGACTTATAAAATTATCTAATATTTTTGAAGCGCATGTGGTTTTTTTGCCTTTTATCAAAAAAATATCTTTTATAGAAAGAGGTATTCCGGTAAGCGCCGGATATTCGGAACCGGAAGATATAATTTTATCAGCGGCTTCCGCATTTTTTGCGGCTTCTTCAAAGTCGTTATAAAGATAAGCGGAAATATCCGGTTCTAATGCTTCTATTCTTTTTATGTAGGAATTAAGGATATCTATACTTTTAATTTCCTTTTGTTTTAAAAGACCGGCAAGTTCGCTTATAGTCAACCTGCATAAATCGTCCATGTTTTGCTGTCCTCTTAATTTTATTTTCTTTATATTTTACCCAAAATATCTACGGAAACCTTTCATGAAAAAGGTGCCGGATTATCTGAATACAGGGCGGAATTCAATTCTGCCCTGTAACAAATTGGACACTAAAACAACTTTATATGTTAATTGTCGTACCGTATGCGGAAAACAAAATCTGGCAACTTTTCCTATTCTATAACCTGCGGCACGACGAAAAAACCCGATTCGGCTATAGAGTCTTCCAAGCCTAAACCGGCAGTTTGCACTTCAAAGCTCGGCGCATTAGATTTTACTATTTCAAAATCGAACGTACCGTCCGTTTTGCACTCGTCGATGCGGCAGTCTTTATAAAATTTTTCGTTTAAACCTTCATTTGAAATTAACCGGTCGTAATCAAGTTCATCAAGAATGCCTTCAATTTTTGAGACGTCGGCAGACTGTATCATATCTATATATCCGAGAATTTTATTGAGTTCCGAAGCAAAATGAGACGATTCTTCTTCGTTTAAATCTAATTTTGCGAGTTTCATAACGTGATATATATCCATTCTATAAACCTCCTTTTTACCGAAAAGTCAACGATGTTATTGTTATTTAATTAACAGTCATTGCGGACGAAGTCCGTCGCAGCTAACCAATCTCGCATTCTATTTTGCAAACCGGCAAAGGATTGCTTCCATCTTTTGCTATATAAAAGATATGCCTGCAATGACAATAAGTCGGTTTTATCCAGCTTTATATTAATAATATTCGTAAGTATCTATTATTTCTTCTATTAATTCTTCCGGTATTTCTCTTAAAAACCTTGAAGGCATATTATATTTATAATCTTTTCCGGAACGCCTTCTTTTTGCCCATGTAAGATAAAGTTTTTCTTTGGCGCGGGTTATGCCTACATAGCACAATCTTCTTTCTTCTTCCAAAGACATTTCGTTATCCAAAGACCTTATGTGAGGAAAAAGATGTTCCTCGAGTCCGGCTATAAAAACTACCGGAAATTCAAGCCCTTTTGCGCTGTGCAGAGTCATTAGAGACACCTTCGTTATATCGGAGCCGTACTCGGAATTAGGCTCTTCTTTGGTGTCGTTTATTGCGCTCTGGTCTAAAAATTCGGTTATATCGTCAAAATCGTGCGCGGCGTTAATTAACTCTTCTATATTTTCTATTCTGTTTCCGTCAAGTTCGTTTGCCTTTGCTACTCCTGCTTTAAGCATACTCTCGTAACCGGAATTTTTATAGGTAAAATTTATTATATCCGCTAGTTTATCCCCTGTTTTTATTTCAATATCCAAATCTGTCTTCTCTTTGGAATAAGAAGTTGCAGATTCTATCATATGCCTTATTTTCAATACAACATCAAAATAGTTTGCTATGCCGGAAGAATTTGAATCGACGGCTGAAGCCTCTGCGACGGAATCTGCGCTTAAAATGCTTTGTATCTGCATATTGCCAAGTCCCCTTATCGACGAAAACAGCCCGTTTTTTAAGGCTTTTAAAATATCGTATCCGTTTTTAGCGGCTATATCCTGCATATTTTTAATAGTTTTTTCGCCGGCTCCGGTCGGAACGCACTGGATGCTTCTTTCAAAACTGACTGCGTCTCTAGGATTAACGGCAAACCTTATAAAAGACAAAATATCTTTTATCTCTTTTCTCTGGTAAAACTTTAATCCGCCGTATATATTATACCTTATGCTTTCTTTTAGCAGCCTGTCTTCTATAACTCTCGACTGCGAATTCGCCCTGTATAATATAGCTATGTCTTTATTTGAATATCCGTCCTCCCTTATAAGCCGCCTTATCTCTTTTGCTATATAATAGCTTTCCGAATAATCGTTATTTGCCTGATAGATAGTTATTATACTGCCGCCGCCTTTTTTATCGGTCTTTAAAGTTTTATCCTTTCTCAGCTTATTACCTTTTACCAAAGCGGATGCGGCATTTAGAATGTTTTTGGTAGAACGGTAATTTTTTTCAAGTTTTATGACCGAACAGCCTGCGTAAGTTTTTTCAAAACTAAGAATATTATCTATAGTAGCGCCCCTGAAACTGTATATAGACTGGTCGTCGTCTCCGACTACGCATATATTTTGATGTTTCTGCGCAAGAAGCTTAATAAGCTTGTCCTGTATATAATTAGTATCTTGAAATTCGTCGACCATAATATATTTGTAAAGATTTGAATAACGTTCAAGAACGGCGGGATTATCGCGCAGGAGTTTTACTGCGTTAAACAAAAGGTCGTTAAAATCCATTGCATTGCTTTCTTTAAGCTTTTTTGCATATTCGGAATATATCACGGCATAATCTTTCTCCCATGCCCTTACGCTGCCGAAAGATTCATCCGGAGTAATAAAAGAATTTTTATTTTTTTCTATAAAATATTTCACTTTAGACGGCGTTACGATTTTTTCGTTTAAATTTAACGACTTTATAATTTTAGAAATCACTTTCCCCGAATCGTCTTCGTCGAAAACTACAAACGACCTTTCATAGCCGACTAAATCGGCATGCCTTCTAAGGAGTTTCAAACAGAACGAATGGAAAGTAGAAAATTCCGGCAGTCCTTGAACGGCGCCGTTAACGCGCATACCGGCATTATTAGCCTCTGAATACTCTTCGTAACCGAAAAATTCATCCTGCTCTTTATATTTAAGAGCTTTTTTTATTCTCTCTTTCATTTCGCGGGCCGCTTTGTTGGTAAACGTCACGCCCAGTATATTATAAGGCTTTGCTTTGCCGGTTTTTATAAGATGGACGGCTCTTAAAGTTATAACTCTTGTCTTTCCGGAACCCGCCCCTGCAAGTATTAAAAGCGGACCGTCCACGTGAGTTACGGCTTTTAGCTGTTCTTCGTTTAGTCCGGATAGATAATCCGTTTCCTGTATATTGTTCACGGTTATATTTTACTCCACGGTCACGCTTTTTGCAAGGTTTCTCGGCTGGTCTATATCCGTGCCTTTAAGCGCGGCTATATGATATGCCAGAATTTGCAGCGGGATAGTATAAAGTATAGGGCTTAAAACTTCGACTGTTGTCGGTATTTTGATAATATCCGATATTCCGTCTATATCAGGTTCGTAATCGGCAACCGCTATGACTTTACCGCCCCTGGCTTTTATTTCTTCTATATTCGATATTGTTTTAGGCGCAAGCATATTGTTCGACAAAAGAAACAGCACCGGCATGTTTTCGTCGACAAGCGCTATAGGCCCGTGTTTCATTTCTCCGGCAGGATAGCCTTCAGCATGAATGTATGAAATTTCTTTTAATTTTAAAGCGCCTTCAAGAGCTATCGGATACAATATTCCTCTGCCGAGATATAAAAAATTTGTATTTTTATAATATTTTTTAGCAATTTCTTTTATCGAATCGTTTAAAAATAAAATTTGTTCAGCTTTCTTTGGAAGATTAACGATTTCATCGAAAAAATTAACGCCGTGCAAATTTTTTCCGGCGACGGCAGCCGCGTCTTTGATCTCTTTAATGCGCAAAGCTAAAAGCAGCCCGCACATTATCTGGGTCGTAAACGCCTTAGTAGAAGCGACGCCTATCTCGGGACCGGCATGCGTATATATTACCCCTTTGTCGGACATTGTAGTTATCTGAGAGCCTGGGACGTTGGTTATGGAAAGTATGCCGGCTTTTTTTTCTTTAGCAATTTCAAGTGCGCTGTTAGTGTCGGCAGTTTCGCCCGATTGCGAAATACCGATAAAAATATCGTTTTTTGAAACCGGAAAATTTTCATACCTGAACTCTGAACCGTATTCTACTATTACTGGAATTCCGCATAGCGTTTCGGTTATATATTTAATTACTAGACCGGCGTAATAAGAAGAACCGCAAGCCGTAATAATTATTCTGCCCGCTTTATCTATATCTTTTTTAGTTAATCTTACGTCTTCCAGCATAATTTTAAATCCGGAAAAAAAAGAGTCGGAGCTGTTTTTTATCGAAACTATGCGGGAAGAAAAAGCATCCAAAAGACATGAAGGCTGTTCGAATATTTCTTTCTGCATAAAATGGGAAAAGCCGGTTTTAACCGCCCTCGACGCATCCCAGTCTATTTTCGTAACGGTTTTATTCAGCGTTTTGCCTTTAAAATCAGTCAATTTAAGCAAGCCGTCTTTAAAATATGCTATTTCCGAATTTTTTAAATATATAACTTCGTCGGAATACTGAATAAGCGGAGAAACGTCGCTTGCAAAATAAATTTCTTTATCTTTATTTACCATAACTAAAGGCGGCCCGTATTTTACGGCGCATATGCTCTTTTCATCCGCATTCATCGCCAAAAAAGCAAAAGCGCCTGAAAGATCCAGCGAAGCGAGTCTGACGGCTTCGTAAAAAGTTTTAGCTCCGCTTTTCATATAATCTTCAATTAAATGGGCAATTACTTCTGAATCGGTAGGAGTAATAAATTTATGCCCTTTAACGATAAGCTTATTTTTTAAAACGGCATAATTTTCAATTATTCCGTTATGCACTATCGCTATGTTTCCGGAACAGTCTGAATGAGGATGAGCATTAACGTCGGTAGGCTTGCCGTGCGTCGCCCACCTTATATGACCTATCGCAATATTAGATTTAACGGGTTTAATACAGCTTAATTCGGCTGAAAGATTAACTAGCTTACCAGATTTTTTAATCGATTTTATTTTATTTTCGGTTTCATCGTAATATGCAACGCCCGAAGAATCGTAACCTCTGTATTCCAAACTTTTAAGCCCGTTTAAAACTATATCTATCGAACTTTCGCAGTTTCCCTGATTATAACCGGCATTACCGCCGCTTGAAAAACCTATTATACCGCACATGCCCTTAAATCTCCCTATTGTACTTTTTTAAAATAAGTAAGACTGCTTAAGATCTTAAAGTTTTCTTTTTAAAATTTTCAATCTTTTTTAGTCTTTCTTGCCGCTTGCTTTTTAGATGCCCAGCCTTCGATATTTTTTTGGGGCACTCTGGAAATTGCAAGCGCGCCTTCGGGAACGTTTTTAGTTACCGTAGTTCCGGAACCGACGTATGAATTTTTGCCGATCTTAACCGGCGCAACAAGCTGAGAATCGGAGCCTATAAAACATCCGTCTTCAATTTCCGTAATATGCTTTTTTTCTCCGTCGTAATTACATGTTATGACGCCTGCGCCTACGTTGACGTTTTCGCCTATAACGGAATCCCCTATATAACTCAGATGAGACGCTTTGGAATTTCTGCCTATGGAAGATTTTTTAACCTCTACGAAATTGCCTATTTTTGCGCCTTCCGATATTTTTGTTTCCGGCCTAATTCTTGCAAAAGGGCCGATTTGGGCGCTATTCATTATGACCGCATTTTCTATAACGCTGTAGCTCTTTATCGATGCATTTTCCATAATACGGGAATCTTTTATTACGCATCCTTTTTCTAAAACGACTTTTTTCATTATATTCGTCTTTCCGGAAATAAAAACGCCTGGATACACAACGGATTCCTCGCCTATTTCAACGTTATAACCTATATAAACGTTTTCGTCGGATACAAAATCGACGCCTTTTTCGATAAAATTTTTAATCAGTCTTTTCTGCATAATTTTTTGCGCATTAAGAAGATCGTATTTAGAATTAACGCCTGCGCATTCATCTTCGTCGCCTGCTTTAAAACATAAAGTTTTTAATCCGGCGCCGTAAAATATATCGACTATATCGGTAAAATAAAACTCCTTTTTTCTGTTATCAGGTTTAATACTATTAATAAACTGCTTTAAAAGATTAAGTTTTACGACGTAAACTCCCGAATTGACTTCTTTTATAAGCGCTGTTTTTTTAGGATAATCGCATAACTCTTTCTCTTCCACTATTTTTTTAATGCTGCCATTTTTGTCCCTTAAAATTCTGCCGTATGAATAGGGATTTTTGGCATCTACAGACAAGACCGTTAAATCGGCATTATTTAATATATGAAATTTCACGGTTTCGGCAAACGTTTCATCGGTTATCAAGGGCATATCGCAAGGCAAAATAATTACGTCCGTTTCTTCCGCATCGTCCTTAAAAACTTCAAGCCCTTTTTTAACCGCGTCTCCGGTTCCGAGATATTTTTCCTGTAAGGCAAAATCAAAGGACAGGCCTTTAATCTTAAATCTTTTTTCATTTTCTATATAGTTTTTTACCAAATCTCCTTTATGTCCTATTACAGTAACTATTTTATCTAATTTTACCTTTGTTTCGGCAATTGATCCGGCATTAAATTTATCTTCAGTCAGTATCAAAGATTTTATAGCATAAAATATGAGCGGATTTTCCAATAAAACTGAAAGCGCCTTAGGATTTTCGGATTTCATCCTTGTCCCCAAGCCGCCCGCTAAAATAATCGCCCCTATATTTCTTATTTTTTTACCTGTTTTCATACGCTTTATGCTCCCCTTTCATTCGTCGTTTCCATGCCTGAATACGTCAAGAAGGGTCGAATAACCGTATGTTGTTTTTATAGGAAACGCTATCGACAGAAATACTATAAATGCGGAAACCGTTAAACCGGCTATAAGAAGATAAATATTTTTATATTCAATAAATATAAGCGCGGATATTATTCCTATAAAACCTCCCGTAACGGCGGCAATTAATCTTTTTATGACGTGGATTAAAAAATTCTCGAGAGCGGATATATTTGTAGGATGTATTTTAACCCTGAAATTTTCGGAATAGGCGGCATGCATAAGCCTTCTGGTGTCGTTAAAAAATTCTTTAATCTGGTTAAATCCGTTTTTAATAAAAGATACCGGAGAAAAAGTTTTCCCTAGTTCCGTTTGTTTTATATATCTTTTAGCTACCGGAATAATATCTTTTACTAAGTTATAAGATGGGTTATAAGCGGTTCCTATGCCTTCAAGCAGAGCCGCCGTTTTAAATATATATACTAAATTTTGCGGAAGCTCGAAGGGGAAAGCATAAAAACTCTTCATTATTTCAGTTATTATAACTTGTATCTTTTTGCCGGAAATATCTTTCTGGCTTAAAACTTTGTATAATTTAGCCGCCATGCTTTCTAAAAGCTGCCGCGAAACTTCTTTATTGATAATGCCGAGCGCATAATACGCATCTATTATTCCCGGAATATCTTCCCTTACTCCGGCGAGCACGGCTTTTATAAGATTTTGCTTAGTATCTTCGGACATATGAATGACAAGCCCGAAGTCCAGCATAACTATTTTTCCTTTTTCGTTTACCAAGATATTGCCCGGATGAGGGTCGGCGTGAACTACTCCTGCTACTAAAGCCTGATAAATATAAAATTCTATAAGTTTGTCTATTATCTTTTTAGGCTCGAGACCGAATTCCTTAATTTTCTTAAAGTTAGTTATTTTAGTGCCTATATGAAAATCCATAACCAAAACATTTTTTGAAGTTAATTCAGGATATGTTTCCGGTATTATAATAAAGCCTAATTCTTTTTCGATTTTCTTAAATTCTTTTATATTTTTTGCTTCATGATTTAAATCCATTTCTTCGTAAATAGTAACACCGAACTCTCTTAAAACCGTCGAAATGGAATGAATAGATTTATTTTGCGGAAAAAATATTTTTAATATATTTAATACGCTCTTTAAGGTTTTTATATCTATAGAAACGTTTTTTTCGATATCGGGCCTTATTACTTTGACTATAACGTCTTTACTTTTATAAACCGCGGAATACACCTGAGCTACCGATGCCGCGGCAAGGGGATTTGTGTTAAATTTTTCAAATATTTCGTCAATGTTTTTCCCAAAATCTTTTTCGATTATCGGCTTAATTTTAGTAAAAGAAACAGGCGGTACTTCATCCTGCAGGGTAGATAAAGCATCTAAATAAGCAGGAGGCAAAAAATCGGCTCGAGTAGAAATAACTTGAGCCAGTTTAATAAAGGTAGGTCCTAATGAAGCAATAATGCGCGTCAGCCATTTCGCGGACTTTAAGTGATATTTTTGACTTAAAGTCCTCCTGCCTCCAAAAATAACAAACCTTTTTTGAGTTAAAAGTATATATAAAATAAACGGTAAAGCTTTAAAAAATATAAAAAGATTTCTTTTAATCAATAGTAATTTCCCGTAGAAATTATAGTTACGGTGTTTGAACCCGAATTAACTACGAAACAATAATGTCCGTCCGGCGAAATTCTGACGGCTGACGGATAATTCCCTACTTTAACTGTTTTAACGACTTCATCTTTTGAAATATTTATAATGCTCAATGTCGATGCCTGAGTATTTATTACGTAAAGATATCTTCCGTCCGGGGTTATAGCTTCCGCAGTCGGCCCTTTGCCGGTATAAACAGTGGCAAGTTTACCGAAAGGCTGAGGAACGTAATTTGACGGAGGAGCCGTATAAGCGGGAGCCGGTGACGGTGCCGTTATTGCTGTTGCCGCTTCGGCAGGCGTTTGACCCTGAACGCCGGAAGGAGCCTGACCTACCGTAACCGGAGAAGCCGGACCCATTTTGGCATAAACCGTATTTGTTTTCTTTATTCTTATAAAAGCCGCGCTTGCCGCACGTGTTACCGTTACCAAAGCTGCGCTGCCGTCCGGAGCGACCGCTGCGTTAATAGGCCCGGCAGGCATATTAATAGTTTTGATATGATTAAAATGAACGGCATTATATATAGTTACGGCCATATTTTGATAATTTACTACAAATAACATCATTCCGTCGGGGGTTAAAGCTACGGAAGACGGATCTGATAAAGTTTTAATTTTTTTTACTAAAGCAAAGTTTTTTTCTTTATATACATATATTTTATTTCTCTTACCGGATGATACATAGAAATATTTTACCGGAGCTCCGGCAGGAGAAAAAGCAACCGAAGTAGGATTCAATCC